>CAYYXS010000045.1:0-33548 GCA_964475635.1 uncultured Rhodocyclaceae bacterium | reverse complement strand
AAGCGCCCAACACATCAAGCACCCACACCTATCGGCTGTTTGATTGTTAAAGAACGATGCTGCAGAGCAGCGAGCCGCGCATTATACAGACCACCGAATTCGGGTCAAGCCTTTTCCCGGGTTTTATGACGGATTTTTCCAAACCAAACGGAAATCCAGCTTCGCCATAAAGACTCTATCCTGCCTTCATCCAGATCACGGGCTTGCCCTTAACGGCGGGGACCGGCTTGGCTTCCTCGTAGATCAGCGCAGCGTTGCGTGCGTTGCGGATCGCCAGGGTAAGAGCCTCAGCGCCCTTAGCCACGGCCTGCTCGTTCTCCACCAGGGTGTCGAGAATGTTGACGAAGGCCGCACGGCTCTTGCGCCAGGTCTCGCCATAGCCGCGCACGAGACGGGCGCACTGCACGATCTCGCCTGCCAGGTCGGTGTCGAGGACGGCGAAGCCGAGGCGCTTGATCGCGCCAAGCCAGCGTTCGATCAGCGCCTGCTCCTCCATGAATCTGGAACTCCTTCTGCGCAGCGGCTTCAGTGCTGCCATCAGACGCAGCGCGAGGAAACCCGAGACGTCGCTGGCACGCAGCTTCACGGCGCGCCCCGATCCGGCCCGCCGGCGCAGGCGCGCAGCCCAGGTCGGCGGCAGGATATCGGCAATCTCGTTGGCACTGGGCTTGAGATAGTCGGTGACGACGACGATCTGTTCGTCCAGAGCAGTAGCCTCCTTGCGCACCCGCTTGTAGCGGCTGGCGCGGCTCTTCAGGTCGGCGACGCGGACGACGTCTTCGTAGCTCATCCAGAGGGCAAGCAGGCGTGCCGCTTCCCGCGTGAGCTGCCAACCACCCGGCTCGCCGCCCGCCTCGCGGTCGACGGCCAGCACGCCGCGCACGCGGTCGAGGTAGAAGGCAGCGTAGGCCGGATCCTGGTAATCCGTCAGGCGGGCGACGGCTTCGTCGAGCAGCGTGTGCAGAGGGATGGGGAATTCGCGGCGGACGCGGTCGGATTCACTCTCTCTCCCTCTCAGGGAGAAAGTTGGGGCGAGGGTGTCGCCGCCGTTGCCCCTCACCCTTTCCCTCTCCCCGGCGGGGAGAGGGAAAGAAGCCTGCACAAAACCCGCCGCGAAGCCGCGCAGACTGGCTTCTGCGCCCTTGCCGGCGCCACGGATGGCGTGCTCGCAGGCCTCGCGCGACAGCGGCAATGCGCCGCTGCCGGCCATGGCACCGAAGAGCACGGCGTTGATTACCGTGCCGGCCTCCTGCGCCAGGCGCGACAGGTCGAGGAGGACGGCCTTTTTCGCGACCTTCGGCGCGGCCTCGAGGATCTTCTGCGCATCGTAGCGGCCGTCGGTCGGCAGCATCTTCTCCGAGGTGGCGTAGATGCGGTGGGTGGAGGCGACCAGCGTGGTGCGCTCGGGCGTGATGAAGGCGTTCTGCATGGCGCGACCGGCCTCGACCAGCTCGGAGGCGGCCATCAGGTCGATGCCGCCCGGACTGGGCACCAGGGCCATCACCGGCGGGGGGGCGCCTTTCTCGGGGAAGATCTCGACGTAATAGGTGGTCGCGCCGGTGCGCTGCGAGACGCCGGGGATGGAGGTCTTCTGCGCCGGGAAGCCCTCGTGCAGGGCCGCCTCGATCAGCCAGTCGGCGAGCACGCCGCCGCCTTCGCCGCCGAGGGCGGCGACGAGGATAGTGAAGGTACGCCCGCTCATTTGGCGCCTCCGAACAGGCCGATGACGCCCTGTCTGATCCCGTGCATGAAGCGGTCCCAGCCGTTCGGGTTCTGGATCACCTCGATGCGGTGGAAGCTCGGGCACAGCGCCGCAGCGTGGGCCGCCTCGCCGCACAAGCCGCAGCCGACGCAGCCGCTGTTGATGGTGGTGACCGGCTCGGTCCTGAGCGGGTCGGGGCTGTCCTTGAGGGTAAGCGAGGGGCAGCCGGAGAGGCGGATGCAGGCGCGGTCGCCGGTGCACACGTCGTCGTCGATGCCGAAGCGCGTGCGCACGACGCGCTCGCCCGCGGCGAGTTTCTGCGCGGCGATCGGCCGTTCGCGCCGCGAGCGCTCGAGCATGCACTCGCCGTCGGCGATGATGACCTTGAGGCCGCGCTCCTCCGCCGTCATGGCGCGGCGCAGGGCGTCGGCGACATCGGCCACCTGGTAGTTGGGCACGCGCTCCAGCCACTTCACGCCGAGGCCGCGCAGGGTGGACTCGATGCTGATCGGGCTGCCTTCCCTCGGCGCAAGATCGGGCGAGGACGGGATGTTCTGCGTGCCGGTGGCCGAGGTGTAGCCGTTCTGCATGATGATCAGCACGCCGTCGTCGTTGCGGAAGACGGCGTTGGCCACGCCCGTGGTGAGGCCCTGGTGCCAGAAGCCGCCGTCGCCCATCACGGTGACGGTGCGCTTGCCGAAGTTCGGCCCGACGGCCGAGGCCGCCGCCAGCGACAGGCCGTAACCCAACACGGTGTTGCCGAGGTTGAACGGCGGCAGCGTGGAGAAGGTGTGGCAGCCGATGTCGGAACTGATGTGGATGCCGCCGAACTCGCGCTCGACGAGTTTCAGCGCGGAGAACACCGGCCGCTCCGGGCAGCCGACGCAGAAGCCGGGCGGGCGCGTGGGCACCGGTGCGCCGAGCAGTTCCGCGGCGCGGCGCTTCGCCTCGGCGACGCCGTCGAGCACGGCCGCGACGTGCTTCAGGTCGACGCCGTCGGGCATGGTCAGCCTGAGGAACTCGCCGACGCCCTTGAGCACCGCCTCGCCGGTGTATTCGCCGGCCTTCGGCAGCAGATCCTTGCCGATGACGTGCGGGTCGTTGATGTCGGCGCGGCGCAGGAGGGAATTGATGGCGTCTTCGATGTGGGCGGGCTGGCCCTCCTCCACCACCAGCACGGCGCGCTTGCCCGAGCAGAAGCGGGTGATCTCCTCGGGCACCAGCGGATAGGTGACGTTGAGCACGCACAGCGGGATGCGCGACTGGCCCCAGGCGTCGGCCAGGCCGAGCTGCTGCAGCGCGCGGATCGTGGTGTTGTACAGGCCGCCCTGGAGCACGATGCCGACCTGGCGCAGGTCGCCGGCGAAGAACTCGTTCAACTGCTCGCGCTGGATGAACTTCAGCGCCTCGGGCAGGCGCACCTCGATCTTGTGCTTCTCCTGCGCATAGATGCTGGGCGGCAGCGGGATGCGCTCGACGCTGAAGGCCGGCTTCTGCAACGGGCTGCGGCGCGAGTATTTCGGCGCGACGTTATCCTTCGTCTCGAAGCTGCCATGGACGTGGCAGGCGCGGATGCGCAGCTCGAGCATCACCGGCGTGTTGGTCGCCTCGGAGAGCTCGAAGCCCTTCTCCACCATGCGCACGATGGAAGGCAGGTTCGGCCGCGGGTCGAGCAGCCAGAGCTGCGACTTCTGCGCGAAGGAGTGGCTGCGCTCCTGGATGATCGAGGAGCCCTCGCCGTAGTCCTCGCCGATGACGATCAGCGCGCCGCCGACGACGCCGGCCGAGGAGAGGTTGGAGAGCGCGTCGGAGGCGACGTTGGTGCCGACCACCGACTTCCAGGTGGCGGCGCCGCGCAGCGGGTAGTTGATCGATGCGCCGAGCATGGCGGCGGCGCCGGCCTCATTGGCACAGGCCTCGAAATGCACGCCCAGCTCGTCGAGCAGCTCGCGCGCATCGTGCAGCACGTCCATGAGGTGAGACACCGGCGCGCCCTGATAGCCGCCGACGTAGGAGACGCCGCTCTGCAGCAGCGCCTTGGTGACGGCGAGGATGCCCTCGCCCGTGAAGGTATTGCCGGCGCCCAGCCGCAGTTTCGCAGCCTCCGCCGTGAAGGATCGTTCCATATCGTCTCTCTGTCGGCGGCCCGGCGTACCGGGACCGCTCTGGTTATACGCACTGCGTTGTCGCCATTCCCGCGCAAGCTGGAATCCAGGCACCGCCGGGAGCACCCGGGTCCCCGCCTCCGCGGGGACGACACCTGCTTCATTATGCCCGACCTGCCACGGCCTGCGCCATGCCTGGATGGCGGCCCTCGGCCAGCCCCCTGATGAAGCCGACGTTCTTCTCCAGCGTCGCCCTGATGTGCGTCACCTGCTCCGCGGAGAGGTGGCGGTACTTGCCCAGCACCTTGAGGTATTCCTCGAGGGCGACCGGCTGGTCGATGTCGCGCGTGAGCTGCAGGCCGTCTCGCGGGTTGAACTCCCACAGCAGGACGAAGTTGGATTCGACCGCCTTCCTCGCCACCTCGATGTTCTCCTGCGAGGGAAAGCGCCAGCCGGTGGTGCACGGCGAGTAGATGTGCAGGTAGGCGAAGCCGCGCTTCGAGGCGTCGATGGCGCGGTCGAGCTTGTCGTAGAGGTCCTCCATGAAGGCGGTCGAGGCCGTGGCGACGTACTCGCAGTTGTGCATCATCATGATCACCGGCAGGTTCTTGGCGTCCTGCGTCTTGCCGTGGCCGCGCTCGCCCACCGGCGTGGTCGAGGTCCAGGCGCCGAAGGGCGTGCAGCCGGAGCGCTGCATGCCGGTATTCATGTAGCCCTCGTTGTCCACGCAGATGAAGAGGATCTGCTCGCCGCGCTCGGCGGCGCCGGAGAGCGACTGGAAGCCGACGTCGGCGGTGCCGCCGTCGCCGGCCAGCGCCACGGCATTCACCTCGCGGCCCTGGCGCTTGTAGTGGCGCTTGATGCCGGTGAGCATGGAGGCGGTGTTGGTGAGCAGGGGATGGAAGACGGGCACCTTGGTGCCGGTCATGCCGTTGTAGCCGACCGAGCCCATGCCGGGAATGCAGCCCGGCGGCGTGGCGAGCACGGTATCGGGGCCGATGCGGCGCATGGCGTGGCGCATGATCAGCTCGGTGTTGCAGCCCTGGCAGCCGGCCAGGCCGGGCACGAAGAGGTCTTCCAGGTCGCCCACCTGGTTGTAGATGTTGGCCGTGGTGAGGTACTTCAGCGCGCCGCCGCCCTTGTGTACCTCCTGGCAGGCCTTCACGCAGGCCGGATCGCCGCCGCAGCTGTCGCACTTGACGACATGGCCGGCCGCGGCGTTGTAGACGATGCCGCCGTAGGCGCAGCCGACGGTGCACAGCAGGCAGTTCACGCACTTCGAACCGTCCCATTCGATCACGCCGTCCGCGGCGTCCTTCGAGAGGGCCGCCGCCGGGCAGTTGGCGACGCACTTCGGGTCGCCGCACTGGCGGCACAGCGCCAGCTCGAAGGAGCCAGGGTTGGACTCGTCGGCGACGATCTGGATGCGCGAGTTGGCGATGTCGGCGCTGCCGGTCTTGGCCGTGGCGCAGGCCGTCATGCAGGCATTGCAGCCGTCGCAATGCTCGGGCTTGAAGGCTATCGTGTTATACGCGCCCATGCTTATCTCCACGTCTTGGACATGACCGTTCGCGCCGTCTTCTGCGGCTCGCGGACGAAGTCCTCGCGCACGGACGAGAGGTCGATGCGGCGCAGGATCAGCTCCCACATCACGCCGGGGTCGAACGGCACGTTGATGCCGAAGATGCCCGTGAGGCGGTTGTCCTTCATGACGATCTTCAGGTAATGCTTCGCGTCGGCTTCCATCTTCACGACTTCGCCGGCATCCTGGCTGCCGACGGAGACCGCCTGCTGGCCGAAGAAGGTGTAGGTGTTGAGCGGCACGTTGCCGGGCCAGGGCTTGAGCGCCGGATCGCCGGCCATCGCCTGCCCTGCGATGCGGCCCTGCTCGATGGCGCCGGGCAGGATGCCGTTCAGGCTCTTCACGCCGTCGTAGAAGCCCTTGGCCTGGGCGACGTCGCCGGCGGCCCAGATGCCCTCGACGCTGGCGCGCATGCTGTCGTCGACCAGGATGCCGCGGTCGACCGCCACGCCCGAGCCGGCAAGGTAGTCGGTGACCGGCGCCACGCCGGCGGCGACCAGCAGCAGGTCGGCTTCCAGCGTCGCGCCATTGTCCGTGGTGACGCGGGTGGCGCCGCCCGCCGTGTCGCAGCGGCTGACTTTTGCACCGAGCAGGAGCTTCACGCCCTTGGCGGCAAAGGCGGCCTCGATGATGGCGGCGGCCTCGGCATCGAAGTAGCCGGCCAGCACGCGCGGCTGCATCTCGACGACCGTGACCTGGGCGCCGGCCTTGGCCAGGTTCTCTGCGGCGTGCATGCCGACCAGCCCGGCGCCGAGCACCACCGCCTGCCTGGTTTGCGGCAGGGCCCGGTGCAGGCCGATGGCGTCGTCGAGCGTGCGCAGGACGTGGAACTTCGCGTCCTTCAGGCCGGGGATAGGCGGCAGGATCGGCGCGGCGCCGGTGGCGAGCAGCAGTTTCTGGTAGGCGAGCTCTTTGCCGCTGGAGAGTTTCGCGCGCCTGGCGGCGGCATCGACGGCCGTCACGGCGGCACCGCGGATGAAATCGACCTTGTTCTGCTCGAACCAGGCGCCGTCCTTCAGCGCCACGCGGTCGGGCGCCGAGCGGCCGGACACCACGTAGGGCAGCACGGTCGGCGAGTACGGCAGCGCGTCGTCGCGCGTCACCAGCGTCACGCTGCCCTCGGCGTCGTGCATGCGGATGGCCTGCAGCGCCGAGAGCGCGGCGTGGCTGGCGCCGACGATCAGATATTGAGTTTCCATCTTCAATCCCTTTCGTTCAGCCAGACCGTCTCGCCGGTCCGGCCGTCCTGCGCCAGCGCCTGGATGCGCTCGATGACGCGGCCGAAGTGGTCGGTGGTGATGTCGGCGCCGGCCAGTCCGCCGATGAAGCTCATGGCGGCCGGGCGCTGCGCGGCGAACTGCAGCGCGCCGATGACGTCCTGGTAGAGCGGGCCGCAGTTCCAGCCGAAGCTCACCGAGCGGTCGACCACGCCGACCGCCTTGACGCCCGACAAGGCCTGCACCACGGCCTGCACCGGGAAGGGGCGGTAGGTCTTCACCTTGACCAGACCGACGCGCTGGCCGCGGCTGCGCGCCTCGTCGACCGCGTCCTTGCCGGCGCCGCTCATGGAGCCAAGGGTGACGAGCGCCACTTCGGCGTCGTCCATGCGGTAGGACTCGACCAGCGGCGCGTGGCGGCGGCCGACGATGCGCGCCCAGTCCTCGTGCACCTGCTCGATGACGGTCAGCGCCCGCTGCATGCCGGCGCACTGGCCCTTGCGGTAGCGCACGAACAGGGCCGGGCCGGGACCGCCGGCGCCGCCGGTGAGCGGGTCGATGGCCATCGGCCGGTCGGGATCGAGGGCGGCGTGCCAGTTGGTCGCCGGCGGCGGCAGGAAGGCGTCGACCTCCTCCTGCGTCGGCAGCTCGACGCGCGAGGCGCCGTAGGAGAGATAGTTGCCGTCGTGGCAGACATTCACCGGCAGCATGACGTCGCGGTGCTCGGCCACCTTGTAGGCCATGATGGTGGTGTCGAGCACCTCCTGCACGTTCTCGCAATACATCTGCACCCAGCCCACCTCGCGCACGCTCATGGCGTCCTGGTGGCCGCCCCAGACGCTTTGCGGCGTCAGCGTGTCGCGCGTGACGATGGACATCACCAGCGGCATGCGCATGCCGGGCGTGCGCAGGTAGGGCTCGAACATGAAGGCCAGTCCCGGCCCGCAGGTGGCGGTGTAGGCGCGCGCGCCTGCGAGCGAGCCGCCATGCAGCACCGAGAGCACCGAATGCTCGCCCTCGACGTCGACGATCTCGGCGTTCAGCTTGCCGTCGGCGACGAACTTGGCGAGGTACTCGACCAGCGAGGACTGCGGCGTGATCGGATACACCGCCACCATGTCCACGCGCGCCAGCGACACCGCCCAGGCGGCGGCTTCGTTGCCGTCGCAGACGACGGCCTTGGGTTTGGATTTAAGGACGGCGGACATGCTTGACCTCCGCGAATGAACCAACACTCCCCCCTTTGAAAAAGGGGGGCCGGGGGATGGGGGGCCGTCTCCCCCCTTTGCAAAAGGGGGGCCGGGGGGGATTTCTCCCGGCCGCAATCAACTCGCCACCGCCTATAAATCCCCCCTCACCCCCCTTTTCCAAAGGGGGGGATGCGACTCTTTGCAGCCGATCACTCATGCCGCCTCCCCGACCATGCTGATCGCCCGCTGCGGGCACTCCTTGGCGCAGATGCCGCAGCCCTTGCAGGTGGCGAGGTTGATGTCGAACCAGGCGGCCTTTTCGACGACGCACTGCACCGGGCAGTAGAGCCAGCAGACGGCGCATTTGACGCACTTGGCGCGGTCGACCACCGGCTTCATGCTGCGCCAGTCGCCCGGCAGCATGGGGTTCATTTTCGTCGCGATCGGGCACAGGTCGCCGGGGATCTGCGAGGAGTCGAACATCGGGTAGGACTGTTGTTTCATGCGGCGATCCTCTTGTCGATGTGGTGCACCGTCGTCTCGTTGTAGCCGCGTTCCAGGGCCTGCAGGTTCTGCTTGAGGCCGGCGTCGCGGAAGTCGGAATCCTCCACCGCCGCGCGCAAGGCGTCGAGCGAGACGAGTCCGGTGGTCCTGGCGAAGGCGCCGAGCATCAGGGTGTTGGTGATCGGCCGCTTGAAAATCTCCAGCGCGATCGCCACGGCGTCGCACAGACCGACGGTGGCCACCCTGTCCGGCACGGCGAGCTCATCGATCGGCCTGGCGGTGGTCTGGATCCAGGTGCCGTTGTCGCGGATGCCGTCGAAGATATTCACCGCGCGGCCGACGGTCGGGTCGATGCACAGCACGCAGTCGGGCCGGTAGATGTTGGTCATCTGGCGGATCTCGCGCGTGTCCATGCGCAGGAAGCTCGCCACCGGCGCGCCGCGCCGCTCGAAGCCGAAGGACGGCACGGCGACGACATACTTGCCTTCCTGCACCAGTGCCGCAGCGAGAATGCCGCCGGCCAGCACCGCCCCCTGGCCGCCACGGCCATGGATTCTGATTTCATACATCCCGTTCTCCTTTGGGAGCGTCTCTCCGGGAGATTGCCGACCGGCTGCAACCGGTTCTATTTCGTCCAGCCGGGCTTGATGCCCGGTTTCACTTCGCCCTGCCCGCGCACCGGCAGCACCGGCAGCGCGTAGCCCTGATTGTAAGCCGCGCGTGCGACAAGGGTGTATTTCAGCCACCAGCCCGCCACCGCCGCGACGAGACCGGCAACAAAAGTCAGTCCCGGCAATACGGCGCCGTAGAAGATGCCGGCAACGATGAGGATTTCGGGCGCCAGCTGGCCGAGCATCTCGAACCTGGCACCGAAGGGACGCAGCACGTCCATGGCCTTCTTCGGCAGGCCGCTTTTCTCCAGCGCCTTGAAGTAGAAGGTCCAGGCGACGCGGCGCAGGATCAGCGCCGCCAGCAGCACGCCGGCCAGCCAACGCGGGCCGGCGCCCGGCAGCAGGGCGGCGAGCACGGCAACCAGCCCCGCCCCCTCGACGAAGCCGGTGGCAAGAATCAGCGGCACGATCTTCGGCTCGCGCCAGGCGGGAATGCCCTTGGCCGCGTACAGGATGCGCCCCTGGCAGTAGAGGAAGAGCACGCCGAGCAGCGCCGCCATGCCGACGAAAATGCCGCCGCCGAACCACACCGCCGCCAGCGCGCAGAGGAACAGCGGCGCGGCGACGATGGCCTCGCGCGTCATCCAGGAGGTCTGCGGGTGGAAGTAAACGTTGATGGCGCGGAAAGGCCGGCCGATCTCGGCCCAGACGCAGGAAAGCCCGCCGCCGATGAAGGCCAGGGCGACCAGCACCATGATGCGGTAGTTGTCGACGCTGCCCGCCGCCAGCGTGGCGAAGAAGAGCAGCCCGGTGCCGCTGCCGCCGCCGATGAAGTTGCCGGCTGCGCGCCAGTCCCAGCTGGTCTGGTGCCAGGGGGTGACGCGGCCGGGGGGGATCTTCTGGTCGCTCATCGATCGCTCACTTCCTGTCGAAGATGTAGTACATGCCCGGGTCGGTGCCCAGCTCTTCGTGCATGCGGAAGAACTGGTTCTCGGCGAGCAGCTGCGAGACGTTGCTGTTCGGGTCTTCGCGGTCGCCGAAGGCCAGCACGCCGGCGATGCAGGAGTTCACGCAGGCCGGCGTCACCTCGGGGTCGACGCCCGGCGTGAGGCCCTTCTCCTTCGCCATATCCACGCGGTCGCTGCAGAAGGTGCACTTGGTCGCCACGTTCATGCGCCGCGCGTCGAAGCGCGCCTCCTCCTGCTGCGTCGGCCGCTCGCCGTAGGCAAACTCGGCCTTGTGCGAGATGTAGCGCGCCTGGTAGGGGCAGGCCACCGCACAGTAGCCGCAGCCGATGCAGATGTCGTAGTCGATGCCGACCAGGCCGTCCTCGCGCTGAAAGGTGGCGGTCGACGGGCAGACGTGCATGCAGGGCGGGTCGCCGCAATGCATGCAGCCGACCGGCACGAAGCTTCTGCGCACGTCGGGGAACTCGCCGCTCTCGATGTCGAGCACCTTGCGCCACTGCACGCCGGGCGGCGTGGCGTTGGCGTGGCGGCAGGCGGCCGTGCAGGTCTGGCAGCCGATGCAGCGGCGCAGGTCGACGGTCATGATGTAGCGGGCCATTTACGCTGCCTCCGCGAGTTTCTTCACGCCCACCCGCACCAGGTCGGCGGCCGAGCCGGTGGCATCGGTGAGGGGGAGGTTCATCGGCACCAGTCCGTTCATCGACGGCGCTTTCATATCCTTGGCATAGGGCGTCACCCAGTGGTCGAACTGGCCGATCATCAGCAGCGTGTCGGGGCGGATGCCCTGGCGCAGGATGGCCGGGCCCTTGGTCGACTTGAGATAGGAGCGCACTTCCACCATGTCGCCCTCCTCGATGCCCAGCTCGCGCGCCCGCCCGGTGTTGATGACCACGCCGCGATGGCCGCGCAGGTTGCCGCCGACCTCGTCCATCAGCTGGATGCCGGCATTGCTGCCCCAGGCGTACTGCATGCTGCGCGAGGTGACCAGCCAGAAGGGGAAGTCCTGCAGGCTGCCGTGGGCGAGGGTGTCCTTCTCCCACACGCCGGCGAAGTCCTTGCACGGCGGCAGCGACTGGTATTCGGTGAGCTGCGTGTCCCACCAGTCGATGCCGCTCTCGTGCAGGCGCCGGCCCAGCTCGATGCCGATGCGGTAGAGGCGCTCCTGGAAGGGCAGCTCGAAGCGGATGCCCTGGCGCTTCAGCTCGGGAAAGAGGTACCAGGTCAGACGCGAAATCGGCCGCGTGCGCAGGCCCTTCTCCTTGTACCAGTCGAGGCCGTCGCTCGCCTGGCCGTCGGTCAGCTCGGCGCTGGCAGCGCGGCAGGAACGGTCCCAGATGGTGGCCGCGTCGTACTTCTGCTCCAGGTCGAGGCGGAAATCCCATTTGTGGTTCGACAGCGGCACGCCGGCGGCGCCGCGGTTGATCGCCTCGTTGTATTCGCGCAGCAGCCCGGTGCGGGCGGCCAGTTCGGTGGCGATGTCGGTGAAGTCCTTCGTCTCGCCCTGCGGCGCCACGGCCGGCTGGCGCAGCACATAGCCCTCATGATCCCAGAACTGCTCGATGAACTTGGTGCCGCCGACGCGCAGCAGCTGGGTGCTCTCGATATCGGTGCACTCGGGCAGCAGCACGTCCGCCATGTGGTTGGTTTCGTCGCGCGTGTAGGCGAAGGCGACGATGAAGGGAAATTCCGCCACGCGTTCGACGATGGCCTGGGTATCCCAGAAGGAGATCGACGGATTGGTACGGTAGCAGAACCAGACGTCGGGCGCCGTCACCTTGGGCCAGTTCTGCGGCGAGCCGTTGCGGAACATCCAGGCCAGATGCGTCGGCCCCAGCGCCGTGCTCCAGGGCGAGTTGGCCGACAGCGGCACCAGCGTGCTGTGCGCGTTGCGCACGGCCGGATTCTTGCGCCAGGTGTCCTTGCCGGTCGGGTTCATCGGGTAGTACATGAAGCCGTCCTCGCCCATCTTCACGCTGGCCTGGCGCGAAGTGGCGGGCCGGTTCAGGCGCACCGTCGTGCCGAGCGTGCCGCCGGGCACTTCCAGCCCGCCGACGAGGCAGGCGATCAGCGTGCGCGCCCAGCAGCACTCGAAGCCGCCCCAGCCGTTGGTGACGGTCTTGCCCAGCGCAATCGCCACCGGGCGGAAGGGCAGCGTGACGCCTTCGATCTCCACCGTCGCGCCGATGCGGACATGATCGAGGTATTCGTTGGCGATGCGCCGCACCGTGCCGGGCCGGATGTCGCAGACCTTGTCGGCCCATTCCGGCGTGTAGGGCTGCATGTGGGCAACCAGCCGCGAGAAAGCGGTTTCGGCCGCGACGCCCTGATGGCGCCATTCCTCGCCGTCGGCGCCGACCTCGATGGCATCCAGCGTGTAGCGGCCTTCCAGCGCCGGATCGGCATCGGGGGTATCGAAGGGCACGGCGGCATTGCGCTTCGAGTCCCACAGCAGCGGCTTGCGCGTTTGCGCATCGCGCAGGTAGAAGCCGTTCGGCCCGATCAGATACGGCGAGCCGCTGTGCTGCTTGAGGAAGTCGATGTCCAGGCGCGCACGCGGCTGCTCGTGCAGCATGACGTGGATCAGGCCGAAGAGGAAGGCCGCATCCGTCTTCGGCTTGATCGGCACCCACTCGGCCGAGGCGGCGCCGGTCACCGAGTTGTGCGGCTCGATCTGCACGCGCTTCATGCCGCGCGCGCGCGCCTCGCCGTGGCGCCAGGCGCCGGCAACGCCGGCGGAAGCCTCCAGATTGGCGCCGAAGGACAGCATGTATTCGCAGTTGGGCGTGTCGGCGGCGACGGTGAAGGCGCGGTGCCACAATTCGCCGTAGAGATGCTCGGAGTGGTAGCACTTGACGCCCTGGCCGCTGCCGAAACTGAAGTCCACCGGGCCCCAGGCCGAAAGGAAAGCCGGGAAGGTGCCCATGTAGTAAGTCGGCGTGCCGCCGCCGCCGAAGCTGGCCGCCACGCGCGGATAGCCGACCTCGTCGGCGAGGCCCTTGGCGCGCACCTCGTTCAGCTTGTCGGCGACGATCCCGAAGGCCTCGTCCCAGGAGATCGGCACAAAGCCGGGCTCCTCGTGCCGGCCCTTCTTCGGGTTGGTGCGCTTCATCGGCTGCAACACCCGATGCGGGTTGTAGGTCTTCTGGATGATGCCGTAGGCCTTGACGCAGCACTTGCCGGCGCCCGGATGGATGCTGGCGGCGGCGAAGTTCGGCTCGACCTCGGTAGCCACGCCATCCTCCACCTTGACGGTGAGCAGGTCGGGGCCGGCCACGCACTGGTAGCAATACTGCGGAACTTTCTTGACGGTCTTGGCCATGGTCTGGTCTCAGGCGGCGCGCGCCATCGTGATACGTTTTTGCACGGCCATTGCTTGAATATTGCCGTTCATGCTCTCCTCCTCGATACGGTCGAGGTGCGCTTGGTGATTCATATTATCGATTTTATTTAGGTCATTTTGTATCATTTTTGGGCGCAAAGCAATGTCTGTTTCTAACATTTTCCGCAGGCGGGCGATCCCTCTTTCGGGTACAGGCGCACCCGCTTTTGACATGCATCAAACGGGATTGAAGACCGGACTTATGGGGTAAACTTCTGAATATGAGCAACAAAGAAATACGCAAGGACGTCTTCGAGGCCATCGAGACGGCCAGCCGGGAAGAACTCGCCGTCCTCCAGCTGCAGCGCCTGAAGCTGACCCTTGGGCATGTCTGGAACCATGTCGCGCCGCTGCGGCGCAAATTCGAGCGCGCCGGCGTGCGGCCGGAGGACCTGCAGACGCTGGCCGACCTCGCCCGCTTCCCGTTCACCACCAAGGCCGACCTGCGCGACGCCTACCCCTTCGGTCTCTTCGCCGTGCCGCGCGAACGCCTAGCCCGCCTGCACGCTTCCAGCGGCACCACGGGCAAGCCCACCGTGGTCGGCTACACCCAGGCCGACCTGGATCTGTGGGCGGGCATCATGGCGCGTTCGATCTTCGCCGCCGGCGGCCGGCCGGGCGACCTGCTGCACAACACCTACGGCTACGGCCTGTTCACCGGCGGGCTGGGCTTTCATTACGGCGCCGAACGCCTCGGCTGCACGGTCATTCCGATGTCGGGCGGCCAGACCGAGAAGCAGGTGCAGCTGATCGGCGACTTCCGGCCGCGCATCATCTGCTGCACGCCCTCCTATCTGCTGACGCTGGCCGACGGCTTCGCCGAACAGGGCTTCGATCCTGCCTCGACCAGCCTGAAGCTCGCCCTCGCAGGCGGCGAGCCGTGCACGCGCGAAATGCGCGCGGCGATCGAAGCGCGCATGAACCTCGACATCGTCGAGTGCTACGGCCTGTCGGAAATCATCGGCCCCGGCGTGGCCATGGAGTGCATCGAAACCAAGGACGGCCTCACCCTCTGGGAAGACCACTTCTACCCGGAGATCATCGATCCTTCCACCGGCGAGGTACTGCCCGAGGGCGAATTCGGCGAGCTGGTCCTCACCACGCTGACCAAGGAGGCGCTGCCGCTGATCCGCTACCGCACGCGCGATCTCACGCGCCTGCTGCCCGGCACGGCGCGCACCATGCGCCGCCTGGACAAGTTCGCCGGCCGCTCCGACGACATGCTGATCATCCGCGGCGTGAACGTCTTTCCCAGCCAGATCGAGGAACTGATTCTGAAAATCCCCGCCCTCGCCCCGCACTACGTCATCGAGGTGACGCGGCCGCAGCATCTGGACGAGATCGAGGTGCAGGTGGAGATGCAGCCGGGTGCCGACAGCGAAGCGGCGCGCAGCCAGGCCGCTGCCGAACTGCAGCACCACATCAAGTCCTACATCGGCATTTCCGCCCGCGTGTGCGTGGTGCCCGTGGCAAGCATCGAACGCTCGGTGGGCAAGGCGCGGCGGGTGGTGGACCGGCGGGGAATGTAGCCCACCATCGCCCTGGCTCTCCCGCCCAGGCGGAAGAGGGGGAAGAATGCGCCCCCTCTCCCCGCTCGCGGGGAGAGGGCTGGGGTGAGGGGCAAAATCAGCCCCCCGTCGCCTTCGCCAACTTCGCCTTCAGCCGCTGCGCCGTCTTCTCCAGGCCGACGACGAAGCGGCTGTGCTTGCCGCGACCGACTTCCTCGACGGCGTCGCGCGCGGAGAACTCGAAGGTGACGGCCGGGCCGTTCACTTCCGTCAGCGTGACGGTGATCTCCACCCACATGCCGAGCAGCGTGGCGCCGACGTGGTCCAGCTCGACGCGCGTGCCGACGGAATCCTTGCCTTCGCCGATGTGCGGCAGGATCAGCTCACGGCAGGCCACCTCGACGTCGTAGAGCAGGCTCGGCGTGGAATAGACGCGCAGTTCCTCGCCCATGAAGCCGATGGTGCGGTGGGCATCGACGTCGATGCGGCAGGTGGCGGTGAGTCCGGGTTTCAGCGTTTCGCTCATTTCAGTTTCCTCGCAGTCAAGATTTACCCCCTCTCCCCGCAAGCGGGGAGAGGGCTGGGGTGAGGGGCAACCGGCCGATCCACCCTCCCCCCACCCTCTCCCGCCAGCGGGAGAGGGAGAAAAACTAAAAGTCAGTCCCGCCGGAACGGCGATCTTTCAGATAATCGGCGCGCAGCCTGGCCTCGATATAGCGTACCAGCGCCCGCGTGCCGCGCGCGCAGTTGCGGAAGCAGCAGACGCCCCGGTCCATCAGGGCGGCCGTCATGGCATCGTAGAGCTTGCCGCCGTCGAGAATGCCGATCACCGGCTTTTCGTTGCGCTCGGCGAGCGGCGGCATCAGGTGCACCGTGCTCTTCGGATCGCTGATGTCGTAGCCTGGGCGCAGCTTGCTCGATTCCAGGGCGCGCACCGAGGGCGCGGTCGGGTCGAGGCCGACGACGACGACGTCGATGTTCGGGTCCTGCAGGAAGGCTTCGGTGATCTCCAGGTGCGCCTCGTCGTCGGCGCCCGGGTTGATGTCGATGGGGTTGCGCACCTCGACCAGCTGGTCGAGCTTCTTGGCGGCGAGGATCGCCTCGACCTTCTTCACCGTGGCGTCCTCGAGCGCGCCCATCTCCATGGCGAAGCCGTCGGACTCGATGTTGTCGGCCATGCCGACCGCCTCGAAGCCGGCGCCGCTGATGGCGCCCAGACGCCCGCCGCCGATCTTCTTGCCGTGCAGCGCGCCGGCGATGTAGAACAGGTCGTCGAAGGTGTTGAAGTCCTCGGCGACGATGGCGCCGGCATGGCGCACCACCGACTCGAACAGGGTCAGGCCGCCGGCGATGGAGGCGGTGTGGCCCATCACGCCGCCCTGCCCCGGCGGCGTGCGGCCCGACTTGTAGACGACGATCTGCTTGCCGTTCAGCACGGCCTTCCTCACCGCCCTGGCGAAGTGCAGGCCGTCGAGGTCCTTGAAGCCCTCGATGTAGATGCCGAGCGCCTCGATGCCCGGCAGCGCGGCGAAATAACTCAGCATGTCGCCGTGCGTGAGGTCGGTCTGGTTGCCCAGGGCCAGCATGTAGGCCGGGTCCAGCCAGGGGTTCTGCGACAGGCGCGTGATCATGAAGGCGCCGCTCTGCGAGAGCATCACCGAGTTCCTCACCGGCTTCTTCTGCGGCTTGGGCAAGCGCTCGAGCGGAATGAACCAGGAGTCGTAGGCACCCGGGTGCGACACCACGCCGAGGCAGTTGGCGCCGAGAAAGATCGGCCCGCCGCCGGGCTTGCCATGGGCGGCGTTGATGCGCGCCGCAAGCCGAGCCGCCGGCTCGCGGCTCTTCTTCGTCTCGCCCATGCTGCCGGGGATCAGCATTACCGCTTCCACCGCATCGGAGGCGATGATCTCGTCGACCAGCTCGTACACCGCGCTCGCGGCCACCGCGACGATGAGGAGGTCCAGCTTGCCGTCGATCGCCTTGAGGCCCTCGACGCACTTCACGCCGTCGATCTCGGCCTCGCCCGGCTTGAGGATCAGCAGTTGCTCCTTCGGATAACCGCTGCCCATCAGATTGCGCAGGATGATGCGGCCGAAGTTCATGCCGTTGCCGGAGACGCCGATGATGCCAATGCGCTGAGGATGGATCAGCTTGTCGATCTTGCCAATCGGGCGCGGCAGGCGGCCGGCCTGCGGCGCGCCGAAGGTGCATTCCGCGGTGCGCACGGTGATGCCGGCGGCGACCCGGGCCGGATTCAGTTCGAGCGATTGCAGCACGAAGGGCGCGTCGGGATTGCCCGGTGCGAAGGCCTTCGCCAGCGCCAGCAGCTGCGCGAAGCCGGCCTCCAGCGCCGCGTCGGGCAGCGCGGCGCCCTCGCGCCGCGCCACGGCGGCGAGCTTCTGGTAGGCCAGCGTGCGCTTGAACAGGCCGAGAAAGTCGGCCGCGTCCGTCAGCTCGGCGGCGGCATAGACCGAGCCGCGGTCGCGGCGGAAGTTGCCCTCGTCGAGCTCCGCTTCCAGTCCGCCCAGCCCGGCGCTGATGACCATGCCGAACTCGCGCGTGCTGTTCAGGCTGATGCGCACATCGACCGCAGCAGCGGGGGCCGCAGCGTCGAAGGC
This sequence comes from uncultured Rhodocyclaceae bacterium, assembly GCA_964475635.1. Classification (GTDB taxonomy): domain Bacteria; phylum Pseudomonadota; class Gammaproteobacteria; order Burkholderiales; family Rhodocyclaceae; genus Desulfobacillus. Next base: position 16,164 of record CAYYXS010000045.1, on the reverse strand, counting down.
GAGGCCGACGCTGCCTAGCAGCGTCTGCAGCTCGGCGTCGTTCAAGCTGCCGCGCCCCTGTCCCGCCGCTTGGCGGAACAGCTCCGCGGCCCGCATCGTTGATGAATTGCTCACGTTACTGTCCTCCAAAGTGAATCACGTCGCATGTTGCGGCGAAGCATGCTGTCGTGGTGGCCGTACCGGCAGGAGCCCAACTATATCAGATACAGTTTTATAGCAGAAATGTTTTAATTTGTATCGGTAGATCTCCATCAATCCGGCGCCGCTTGCTTCTCCGGGCTCAGCGTGCAGCGGCGCCCGCCGGTCACGGCTCCACACCAACAGGTTTTTTCTTGTGCTCTACCTGTCCAGCGCCCCTGGCCCGATCTCGCCGATCCGTTCCACCCCCAGCAGGGTCATGGTGACTTCCAGTTCGCGCTTGAGGATGGCCAGCACTTCCGCCACGCCCTGCTCGCCGCGCGCGGCGAGGCCGTAGGCCCAGGGGCGGCCGAGGAGGACGGCTTTCGCACCGCAGGCGAGCGCCTTGGCAACGTCCTGGCCGCTGCGGATGCCGCCGTCCATGAGGACTTCCAGGCGGTCGCCGACGGCGGCGGCAATGCGCGGCAGCACCGAGATGGTGGAGGGCGCGCCGTCGAGCTGGCGCCCGCCGTGGTTGGAAACGATCACGCCGTCGGCGCCGACATCGGCGGCGGCGCGCGCGTCGTCGGCGTCGAGCACGCCCTTGATGACGACCTTGCCCGGCCAGTGCTCGCGCAGCCAGCCGAGGTCGTGCCAGGTAACGCCGGGATCGAACTGGGCGTCGACCCAGCCCTTCATCGCCTCGAGGCTCCGCGCCGAGGGCAAGGCCTGGGCAAGGTTGCCGAAAGTGAGCGGCCTGCCGCCGAGCGCCACGTCGATGAGCCAGCCGGCATGGCGCGCGATCTCCCAGGTCTTCGCCAGGCGGCCGAAGAGATTGGCGCCGCCGGTCATGCCGTTCCTCACGTCACGGTAGCGCGTGGCGAAGACCGGCAGGTCGACGGTAAACACCAGCGTGCGGCAGCCGGCGGTCCAGGCGCGTGCCAGGAGTTCCTGCGCATAGCCGCGGTCGCGCATGACGTAGAGCTGGAACCAGAAAGGCGCCGTACTGGCCGGGCTGACTTCCTCGATGGAGCAGATGGAGACGGTGCTGAGGCAGAACGGCACGCCGGCGTTTGCCGCGGCGCGCGCCGCCTGCACTTCGCCGCGGCGGGCATAGAGCCCGGCGATGCCGACCGGCCCGAGGATCACCGGCTGGGCGAGCTTCTCGCCAAGCACGGTGACGGCGGTGTCGATGCGCGCAGCGCCGCGCAGGACGCGCTGGTGGAGTTTCAGCGCGTCGAGATCGCTGCGGTTGGCAGTGAGCGTCAGCTCGTTGTAGGCGCCGCCGTCGATGTAGTCGAAAAAAGCCTTCGGCAGGCGGCGCCGGGCGAGCAGGCGGTAATCGGAGACGGAGGCAGGGACCAGCATGGGAGACCTCGCGCGGCAATGACCGCGCGATTATCCCACTACGCCGTCGCGGCCGTCAGCCTGAGGAACTTCTCCTGCAGCTGATCCTTGCTTTCGCTGTGGCTGGGGTCGGCGACGATGGCATCGACCGGGCAGACGGCGACGCACTGCGATTCGTCGTAGTGGCCGACGCATTCGGTGCATTTCGACGCATCGATGAGGTAGATGTCATCGCCCTGCGAGATGGCGTTGTTCGGGCACTCCGGCTCGCACACGTCGCAGTTGATGCATTCGTCGGTGATCATCAAAGCCATGTTTCGGTTTCTCCTTTACTTGATGGTCCAGGTGTCGCCGCCCTTGAACAGGCTGGCAAGATCGCCGCGGCCGCGGCGCGCCTGCGCATCGGCATGCAGCTGCAGGTTCATGTCCTCGTAGGCCGGCGCCGCGCTGTCGCGGAAGACGCCCAGGGGCACGGGGAAGGCCGGCGCATCGAACTGCGAGAGGAAGAAGGCCAGTCCGCTGTGCTCGGCGCGCTCGTCGTGCAGCACGAGATCGGCCTCGGCAACGCCGCCCTCGCCGATGGTGACGACTTCCGGCTCCAGCCCGCGCAGGCGGATGCCCTTGTCGCGGTTCTTGCCGAAGACGAGCGGCTTGCCGTGCTCGAGCATGAGGCGCGCGTCGTCGCGCACGCTCTTGTCGGTGATGGCGTCGTAGGCGCCGTCGTTGAAGACGATGCAGTTCTGGAACACCTCGACGAAGGCCGTGCCCTCGTGCGCGGCGGCGCGCTTGAGCATCGCGCCCATGTGCGCCTGGTCGGCATCGACCGTGCGGGCGACGAAGGTGGCGCCGGCGCCCAGCGCCAGGGCGACCGGGCTGAAGGGCCGGTCGATGCTGCCCAGCGGCGTGGTCTTGGTCTTCTTGCCCAGCTCGGAAGTCGGCGAGTACTGGCCCTTGGTGAGGCCGTAGATGCGGTTGTTGAGCAGGATGATCTTCAGGCCGATGTTGCGCCGCATGGCGTGGATGAAATGGTTGCCGCCGATGGCGAGCGCATCGCCGTCGCCGGTCACCACCCACACCGAGAGCTCGGGCCGCGAGAGCTTCAGCCCGCTGGCGATGGCCGGCGCGCGGCCGTGGATGCTGTGCATGCCGTAGGTTTCCATGTAGTAGGGAAACCGGCTGGAGCAGCCGATGCCGGAGATGAAGGCGAAGTTCTCGCGCGGGATGCCCAGCGTGGGCAGCAGCTTCTGGATCTGCGCCAGCACGACGTAGTCGCCGCAGCCGGGGCACCAGCGCACGTCCTGGTTGGATTCGAAGTCCTTCTTGGTCAGCGCCGGGGTTTCGGTCACGGTGGACATGTCTCTGCTCCTCAGCAAAGTTCGATGATGCGGTCGTAGATCTCGGACACCTTGAACGGCTTGCCCTGCACCTTGTTGAGCTGGACGGCGTCGATCAGGTAGTGCTCGCGCAGCAGGCGCGAGAGCTGGCCGAGGTTCATCTCCGGCACCAGCACGCGCTTGTAGCGCTTGAGGATGGCGCCCAGATCCGGCGGCAGCGGGTTGAGATGGCGCAGGTGCACATGGGCCACCGAGCGGCCTTCGGCGGCAGCCTGCTCGCGCGCCTGCACGATGGAGCCGTAGGTGCTGCCCCAGCCGACGATGAGCAGGTCGCCCTGGGCAGGGCCCTCGACCGCCGAGGGCGGGATGTCCCTGGCGATACCCTCGACCTTGGCGGCGCGCACTTCCACCATGCGCTGGTGGTTTACCGGATCGTGCGAGATGTTGCCGCTGAGGAAGTCCTTCTCCAGGCCGCCGACGCGGTGCTCCATGCCGGGCGTGCCGGGGCGCACCCAGGCGCGCGCGAGGTTGGCATCGCGCGCGTAGGCCTGGAAGCCTTCCGGATCGGTGCGGAATTTCACTTCCAGCTTCGGCAGCTGCGCCGGATCGGGGATGCGCCAGGGCTCGGCGGCGTTGCCGATGCCGCCATCGGACAGGAAGATCACCGGGGTCATGTACTTGACGGCTATGCGGAAGGCTTCGATGGCGCAGTCGAAGCAGTCGGCCGGCGAGTGGGCGGCGATCACCGGGATCGGGCATTCGCCGTTGCGCCCGTAGAGGGCCTGCAGGAGATCCGACTGTTCGATCTTGGTCGGCAGGCCGGTCGAGGGGCCGCCGCGCTGGACGTTTACGATCACCAGCGGCAGTTCGAGCATGACGGCCAGGCCGAGCGCCTCGGTCTTGAGCGCCATGCCGGGGCCGGAGGTGGTGGTCATGCCGAGCGCCCCGCCGTAGGCTGCGCCGATGGCCGAGCAGATGCCGGCGATCTCGTCCTCGGCCTGGAAGGTGGCGACGTTGAAGTGCTTCAGGCCCGAGAGCTCGTGCAGGATGTCGGTGGCCGGGGTGATCGGGTAGCTGCCGAGAAAGAGCGGCACGCCGGAGAGCTCGGAGGCGGCGACAAAGCCGAGCGCGGCGGCGTGGTTGCCGGTCAGGCTGCGGTAGGTGCCGGGGGCGATGTCGGCCGTGCGCACGCGGTAGCTGGTGACGAACATCTCGGTGGCGTCGGCGTAGGCGTAGCCGGCGCGCAGGGCCAGCACGTTGGCCTCGGCGATCTGCGGCTTCTTGGCGAACTTCTTGCGGATGTCCTCTTCTTCCTTCTCCAGCGGGCGGCTGTAGAGGGCGAGCATGAGACCCAGGGCGTAGTAGTTCTTGCAGCGGCCGGTCTCCTTCTTCGACAGGCCGGAATCCTTCAGGGCGTGGGCGGTCAGCTCGGAGATGTCGATCCTGTAGAGCCGGTAGTCGCCCAGGCTGCCGTCGTCGAGCGGATTGGTCTTGTAGCCGGCCTTGGCCAGGTTGGCCTCGCTGAAGGCGCCGCTGTTGGCGATGATGGTGCCGCCGTGCTTGACGTCGGCGAGGTTGGTCTTGAGCGCGGCCGGGTTCATGGCGACCAGCACGTCGGGAGCGTCGCCCGAGGTGAATACCTGGCGCGCGGCGAACTGGATCTGGTAGCCGGAGACGCCGAACAGGGTGCCGGTCGGGGCGCGGATTTCCGAGGGGTAGTCGGGGTGGGTGGCAAAGTCGTGCCCGGCCTTGGCGATGGCGCGGGAAAACTCGTTGCCCGTCAATTGCATGCCGTCGCCGGAATCGCCGACGAAACGGATCACCACACTGTCGAGTTCCTCCACCGGGCGCGGCGGGGCGCTACGCCTGGACTCGGACCCTGCTACTGCTGCCGTTGCTGACATGACTTCCTCCTTCATATTCCCCGTTCCACCGAATGCGCAACTTTACCTTAGCTTGCGCCTGCATTATAATTTGGATACAAACAATTTGTCATCCATCTTCTTTTGACATGGATCAAACGCGGGCCAAAAAACCCGTGCTAGCTTGATGGGCAAGGAGGCAGACATGAGCATTCACACCCTGGTTGACCGGCTTTGCGGCCGGATGCACGACACCCCCCAATACCCGACGCAGGGCACCACGCTGTTCGTCGACCTGGAGCAGCGGACGAGCCGCCGCAAGTACCTGCCGGGCGAGGTGCTGACGCACTTCCTCGGCGGCCGCGGCGCCAACATGTGGCTGCTCTACAACCTGCTGCAGGAGGAAAAGGACGCCCTCGATCCCGAAGTTCCGCTGATCTTCGGCGCCGGCGTGCTGACCAGCGTAATGCCCTCGGCCACGCGCGGCAACTTCACCAGCAAGTCGCCCGAGTCCTACGCCATCCTCGACGCCAACGGCGGCGACTACTTCCCCTCCTTCCTCAAGCGCCACGGCTACGACCACCTGGTGATGTATGGCAAGGCGGCCGAGCTCACGCTGCTGCGCATCGCCCACGAGGAAGTCACTTTCCACGCCGTGCCGCACTTCGCCGGCCTCAACAACCTCGACACGGCCGCCGCCGTCGAGAAGGAGTTCGAGTGCAAGGAACGCAAGGACATGGCGCTCGCCCGCATCTCCAGCGCCGGCGAGAACGGCGTGCTGTGCGCCGGCATCATGGGCGGCATCAAGGCCATCTGGGCGCGCGGCGGCGGCGGCGCCAAGATGGGCGGGCTCAACCTCAAGGCCATCATGGTGCACGGCAGGCCGCCCGAGGTCGCCCTGCCGGCCCAGATCAAGACGCAGAACAAGGCCATCGGCAAGAAGATCACCGGCACCTCGGTCATCAAGAACGCTCTGAAGATGGTCGGCACGCCCTTTCTCTACAAGCCGAGCCGGGTGCTTGGCGCCATGGGCACCAAGAACAACCAGGAAACCACCTGGGTCGACACCTTGGACGCGGACAACTTCGACGTCTACCGTCCCGGCATGGATGGCTGCTTCAAGTGTCCGGTGCATTGCCGCAACCTCAATGACATGACGCCCGAGGGCAAGGGCGGCTGGGGCGCGCACGCGCTGAAGGGCCTCAAGGGCAACGCCAGCTACGACAAGGCGCAGGCCGAGGTCGAGCACGAGCGCAAGAAGACCTACAACGGCATCCACAACGACGGCAAGTTCGACCGCTACGACAAGGGCGACGGCCCCGAATACACGACCCTGGGCCGCCTCGGGCCGACGCTCGGCCTGACCGAGCCGGAACATGTGCTGCGCCTGAACAACATCCTCAACGACCTCGGCATGGACAGCGCCAGCTTCGGCGGCGCCATGGCGTGGGCCATGGAGCTCTACCAGCGCGGCCTCATCACGCAGAAGGAGACCGGCGGGCTGGACCTCGGCTGGGGCAACTACCCGGTCATCGAGAAGCTGTGCTTCATGACCGCCCTGCGCGAAGGCTTCGGCAACGTCATCGCCGACTCCACCCGGGCGATCGAGAAGGGCCACTACCCGGCGGAAGCCGCCCGTTACCGCATGACGGTGAAAGGCCTGTTCCAGTCCGACCCGCACGATGCGCGCATCCTCAAGGCCTTCGCGCTCGGCCTGTCGGTGGCCACGCGCGGCATGGATCACCTGCGCAACCGCGCCACGCTGGAAATCAACGCCCGCGTCAACGACGATCCGGCCTTCAAGACCGCACTCTACGGCGGCGTCGTCTCGGCCAAGCCGAACAGCTACGAGGGCAAGGAATACGCGGTGAGGAAGTGCGAGAACACCTTCGCCGTCGGCGACTCGGTCGGCATGTGCCGCTTCGACACCAAGCTGTTCAACTCGCCCACCCTGCCCGATCCGGCCGATTTCGCCGAACAGGTCAACGCGCTGACCGGCACGCAGCTCACGGCGGACGAGATGGACGAGATCGGCCGCAACGTCACCGGCATCGAGCACATGCTCAACTTCCGCCTGGGATTGCGCGCCAAGGACGACACGCTGCCGCCGCGCTGGTTCGAGGAGGAGAACACCTTCGGCCCGTTCAAGGGCGAGAAGATCGACCGCGCCCAGTTCGAGCTGCTGAAGCACCGCTTCTACGACGTCACCGGCCTCAACGCCGAGGGCGCGCCGCAGGTGGACTGGCACGAGAAGCTGGCCAAGGTCATCACCGGCTTCGCCGTGCGCGTCGAGCTGCCGAGCGACGTGCCCGGCGCGCCGGAGCACGCCATCGTCGTCGATGAGCCCGTGTCGAACGTCATCGAGCTGCGCCAGACGCTGCTGCACCGCCTGCCGGAAGCCGCCGACAAGCTCGGCGACCGCAGCCTCAACGTGGCGGTGAATGGCGAGATGGTGCTCTCCGGCGAAGCCGCTGCGACGCTGAAGAACGGCGACCGCGTGACAGTGTTCCCGATGATCGCGGGGGGCTGACCCCTCACCCCAACCCTCTCCCCGCAAGCGGGGAGAGGGAATTTTCTCAGAGGATGAACGCCGGCTTCATCTTGACCGGCAGCAGGCAGCCCTTGCGGGCGCGGTGCAGGCGGTACTTGCCGATCTCCTTGCCTTCCACCTTGCACGGCACTGTCCTGCCGCCGCGGCCGATGCCCTCGACGACGACGCGCAGGCCGTCGTTCACCAGCACGCCGATCAGCGCTTCCTTGTCTTCCAGATCCATGACGATGACGCCGCGTCCGGCAGACTGACTTTTCATTTCCGAGACGGCGAAGAGCAGCAGCCGGCCGTTCTCGGAGACGGCGGCGATGGTATCGCCCGCCACCCTGGCCGGATGCAGCACGCGCTCGTTCTGCTCCAGGCTCATGAAGCTCTTGCCGGCTTTCTGCCGCGAGACAAGATCGCCGACCTTCGCGATGAAGCCGTAGCCGCCGGAATTGGCGAACAGGTATTGCGCCTCCGGCGCATCGGATACCGCCGCCGCAACACGGGCGCCGGCCTGCAGGTCGATCATGGTGCCGATCGGCGCGCCGTCGCCGCGTCCGCCGGGAAGGTCGGAGACGCGCAGCGAATAGGCGCGGCCGTTGGAGTCGACCACGACCAGCGGCCAGGTGGTGCGCGTCTCGGCGACGAAGAACGGGTAGTCGCCGGCCTTATAGGCAATGGAGGTACGGTCATGTCCATGCCCGTCGCGGCGGCGCACCCAGCCGTTCTTCGAGAGGATCACCGTCACCGGCTCGTCCGGCACCTGGATCTCGGCCGGCGCCACCGGCGCCACCGCTTCGATGAGGGTGCGGCGCGCATCGCCGTACTGCTTGGCGTCCTGCTCGATCTCCTTGAGCAGGAGCCTGGTCATTTCCTTGCGCTCGGCCAGCAAGAGCTTCAGCTTGCCTTCCTCCTCCTTCAGCTCGGCCAACTCCTTCTCGATCCGGATGCCTTCGAGGCGCGCCAGCTGGCGCAGGCGGATCTCGAGGATGTCCTCGGCCTGGATTTCAGACAGGCTGAACTTCGCCATCAGGTCCTGCTTCGGCTCGTCCGAGTTGCGGATGACCTTGATCACCTTGTCGATGCTGAGGAAGGCGATCATGCGGCCGTCGAGGATGTGGATGCGGCGCTCCACCTCGCCCAGCCGGTGGCGCGTGCGCCGTTCGACGGTGTCGTAGCGGAAGGCCACCCACTCCGAGACGATCTGCACCAGGTTCTTCTGCTGCGGCCGGCCGTCGCGGCCGAGCATGGTGAAGTTGAGCGGGACGTTCGACTCCAGGCTGGTGTTGGCGAGCAGGATGTTCATCATCTCCTGCACGTCCTGGTTCTTCGACTTCGGCTCGAGAATCAGCCGCACCGGCTCCTTGTCGGTGGACTCGTCGCGCATCGTGTCGAGCACCGAGAGCAGCAGCTGCTTGAGGTTCTTCTGCTCCTGCGAGACGTCCTTGCGTCCCTGTCGCGGCTGCGGGTTGGTGAGGGACTCGATCTCGGCGGCGATCTGGGCGGCGGAAACGCCGTGCGGCAACTCCTGCACGACGATGCGCCACTGGCCGCGCGCCAGATCCTCGATGCGCCAGCGCGCGCGCATGCGCAGGCTGCCGCGCCCCGTGGCATAGGCGTCGGCGATGTCCTTCGGCTGGGAGATGATCTGCCCGCCGCCGGGGAAGTCCGGCCCCTGCACATGCTGCAGGAGGTCGGCCAGTGCGGCCTTCGGATTGCGCACCAGATGCGCCGCCGCCTGCGCCACCTCGCGCAGGTTGTGCGGCGGAATCTCGGTGGCCATGCCGACGGCGATGCCGGAGGCGCCGTTCAGCAGCACCATCGGCAGGCGCGCCGGCAGCAGTACCGGTTCCTTGAAGGCGCCGTCGTAGTTGGGCGCGAAGTCGACGGTGCCGCGGTCGAGCTCGGCCAGCAGCAGCTCGGCGATCGGCGTCAGGCGCGCCTCGGTGTAGCGCATCGCCGCCGCGGCGTCGCCGTCGCGCGAGCCGAAGTTGCCCTGGCCGTCGATGAGCGGGTAGCGCAGCGAGAAGTCCTGCGCCACGCGCACCATGGCGTCGTACACGCTCTGGTCGCCGTGGGGATGGAACTTGCCGATGACGTCGCCGACGACGCGCGCGCTCTTCACCGGCTTGGCGCCGGATTTGAGGCCCATCTCGTGCATGGCGTAGAGAATGCGCCGCTGCACCGGCTTCTGGCCGTCCTCGACGTGCGGCAGGGCGCGGCCGGTGACGACGCTCATGGCGTAGGTCAGGTAGGCGCGCTCGGCGTAGAGGTCGAGCGGCAGGGCGTCGTCGGGCAGGGCCGGTCCCGCCGGCGGCGCAGCAGGCGGCAGATTCGCCGTGCTGCCGGGACTGACTTTTCCGTCCTGGAACAGATCCAAAGTTTCGTCGCCCATCAGACGTCCGCCTCCACTTCGTTGCCCTTCTCTTCCATCCAGCCGCGGCGGCCGGCGGACTCGCCCTTGGCCATCAGCAGGGTGAACATCTTCTTCGTCTCTTCTTCTGCGCCCTCGCGCAGCACCACCGGCAGCACGCGCCGCGTCGCCGGGTCCATGGTGGTCTCGCGCAGTTGCTCGGGGTTCATCTCGCCGAGACCCTTGAAGCGGCCGATCTCGACGGCGTCGGGATTGACGCCCTCCTTCTTCAATCGGTCGCGGATCGCCTCCAGCTCGCCCTCGTCCAGCGCGTAGAGGCGCTTCGCCGGGCGCTTCTTGCCCGACGCCGGCACGTCGACGCGGTAGAGCGGCGGCATGGCGATGTAGACATGGCCGCGGGCGATCAGCCTGGGAAAATGCCGGTAGAACAGCGTCAGCAGCAGCGTCTGGATGTGGGCGCCGTCGACGTCGGCGTCGGACATGATGATGGCCTTGCCGTAGCGCAGGCGGTCGAGCACGCCGTCGGGCGCATCGGCCGGGTGCGGATCGACGCCGAGCGCCACGGCGATGTCGTGGATCTCGGCGTTGGCGAAGAGGCGGTCGGCGTCGACCTCGAAGGCGTTGAGCACCTTGCCGCGCAGCGGCAGGATGGCCTGCGTCTCCTTGTTGCGCGCCATTTTCGCCGAGCCGCCGGCGGAATCGCCTTCGACGAGGAACAGCTCGTTCTCGCCGATGGTCTCGCTCTCGCAGTCGGAAAGCTTGCCGGGCAGGACGGCGACGCCGGAGGATTTCTTCTTCTCCACCTTCTGCGCCGTGCGCAGGCGCGCCTCGGCCTGTCTGATCGCCAACTGGGCGATGGCCTTGCCGGCATCGACATGGTTATTGAGCCAGATCTCGATCGGGTCGCGCATCATCGCCGACACCAGCTTCACCGCCTCGCGCGAATTGAGCTTTTCCTTGACCTGCCCCTGGAACTGCGGATCGAGGATGCGCGCCGAGAGGATGAAGCTCATGCGGCCGCAGACATCCTCCTGCTGCAGCTTGATGCCGCGCGGCAGCAGAGCATGGTGCTCGATGAAGGACTTCACCGCCTCGAAGACGCCGGCGCGCAACCCCGACTCGTGGGTGCCGCCAAGCGCAGTGGGGATCAAGTTCACGTAGGACTCGGCGCAAACCGGCTCGGTGAACCAGCCCACCGCCCAGGCCGCGCCCTCGCCCTCGGCGAAGGACTCGTCGTCGGCTGAGGCGAATTTCTCGCCGGTGTAGACAGGCGACACAGCCTCGACGCCGGCGCCGGCCTCCTCGAGGTAGCCCTGCAGGCCGAGCGGGTAGCGCCAGGTCTTCGCCGCGCCGCCCTGCTCGTTCTCCAGCGTGACGGTCAAGCCGGGCAGCAACACCGCCTTGGAGCGCAGCAGGCGCTCCAGTTCCGCCACCGGCAGTTTCGCCGATTCGAAATATTTCGGGTCGGGCCAGGCGCGCACGCGCGTGCCGGTCTGGCGGCCGCAGGGCTCGCCGATTTCCAGTTCGGAAACCTGCTCGCCGTTCCCGGAGAAGACGACCTGGTGCGCCCTGCCGTCGCGGCGCACCTCCACCTCGACGCGCGTCGACAGCGCGTTGGTGACGGCGACGCCGACGCCGTGCAGGCCGCCGGAAAAGGCGTAGGCCGACTGGCCCGATTTCTTGTCGAACTTGCCGCCGGCGTGCAGGCGCGTGAAGGCCAGCACCACCACCGGCACCTGCTCCTCGGGGTGCGGGCCGACCGGGATGCCGCGACCGTCGTCGGCCACCGTGACCGAGCCGTCGGCATGCAGCGCGACGCGGATGTTCCTGGCGAAGCCTGCAAGCGCCTCGTCGGCGGCGTTGTCGATGACTTCCTGGACGATGTGCATCGGCGAGTCGGTGCGGGTGTACATCCCCGGCCGCTCGCGCACCGGCTCGAGGCCTTTCAGCACGCGGAAGGAGGATTCGTCGTAGGCGGCGTTCTTTTTGCTCATCTCAGCGGTTCTGTTATTCGAGGCACGGCATCTTGCCGGCAGGCGTGGCTCAGGGAATGAGCCCGTCTGGAATCTTCGCATTATAAGGGCGGACGATGGGACTCGAGCCTACGACTACCGAAATCACAATAGAGCGTGTTCCCCCCTTTGAAAAAGGGGGGCGAGGGGGGATTTGTCGGCCGCTCGCGCACCGGTCACCGTCGAAAATCCCCCTTTTCCAAAGGGGGAGCCCGGCCTCACGGCTCAAGCGAAAACCCGATTAGCGACAACCTCAGCACATGGCCAAGTGTCCCATCGAAGCCGTCATTCCGGGGCCGCCCGAAGGGTGGAACCCGGAATCCAGGGACTTTTTCAATAGCAGCTCTGGATTCCGGGTCGCGCTTCGCTTGCCCGGAATGACGAAGCTGAGCGCTGCGACAGTTCCTCTCGGTATCCGACAAGGTCGCCGCAGCGGGTATCGCGCCCATGTCGCTCGACGAGATCCAGGAAGAGGTGAACGCGGTGCGCAAGGCACGGCGTGCGGCTGGTCGTTGACACGAATGTAGTGATTTCGGCGCTGCTCTGGGGCGGCACACCCAAGTCCGTCTTCGCGCTGCTGGAAACAACGGCAATCGAGTTCTACACCAGTCGGGCGCTCCTTGGCGAGCTGACGGAAGCGCTCTTGCGCCGCAAGCTCGCCGGAACGATCGCCGCCATCGCCCGCGCCGTGCCCCGCGATCCAGACGACGATCAGGTCATCGCCTGCGCCCTGGCGGCGCGCGCCCATCTGATCGTCTCCGGCGATACGGACCTGCTCGTCCTCGGTCAGTGCCATGGGATTCGCATCGTCACCCCGGCCGTAGCCGTTCGGCTCATCGGCGCCAGCAGCCAAGGGCATCGAGCTCGCCGAGCTGGTGAACGACATGCTGAAGAAGGATATCGAACCGATCGAAGCGGTGCGCTGACGCTACCCGCAGCCGCCGGCTTGCTCTCACACCCCCGCCCGGCGTGCTGCGGGGACAGACTTTTGCGCCGAGCGAAATCGAGGGGCGGGAGTCAGCGGGAATTCAATTCGAACGCGGCCCCCTGTTTGAATCGTCAGGTTGCGCCTGGCGTTTGACCGGGCACGCGCCGCTCGGTCATACTAGGCGCAGTCCTCGCCTAAGCGAGCCGCTCGAGAGGAACAGCCATGACGACCGTGGAAATCAAACTGAATCTGCCCGACCAGGTTGCGCTTGAAGCGCAACGCGCAGGATTGCTCTCCGACCTGGCGATAGGCCGCCTGATCGAAGAGGCGGTGCGGCGCGAAGCCGGCAAGCGGCTGCTCGAAGCGATGGCGCGGCTGCGCGAAGCCAACGTACCGCCGCTCACCGAAGAAGAAATCGCCGAGGAAGTGGCCGCCGTCCGCGCGGCGCGAAGGGCCGAGGGTGCGGCTGGTCGCTGACACCAATGTGGTGGTGTCGGGGCTGTTGTGGTTGGGCAATCCCGGTCGCTTGCTCGAGGCCGCCGCGAACGGCCGGGTAACGCTCTATACCAGTCCGGTGCTGCTGGCCGAGTTGGCCAGAACTTTCAACACACCGAAGCTCGCGCGCCCCGTTCTGCGCAGCGGCTTGACGCTGGACGATCTGCTCGGACGCTATCTGAACGTGGCCATCGTCGTACGGCCGGACGCCGTGCCGCGCGTGGTGCCCGACGACACAGACGACGATCATGTACTGGCCTGCGCCCTGGCCGCCCAGGCCGACCTGATCGTCTCCGGCGACAAGCATCTGCTCAATCTTGGCGGCAACTATCGGGGCATCCGCATCGTCACGCCGACCGAGGCCGTGCAGTCGATCGCCGGATAGACGCCGGGCCGACACCCCGCCGTGCTGCGGGGACTGACTTTTGCGCCGGGTGGAATCGAGGGGCGGGGGGCAGCGGGAATTCAATTCGAACGCGGCCTTTTTTGCTCTGTTGTACATATGGGTGCGGAAGGTCTCCGAGACGGCGATGGCGGCACCGTTCACGTCGTAGGTGACGGTGGTGGCCGTTGTAGCCGGCGCAGGAGACGCGCTGGGTGAGCGCGTTGCCGACGTTGCAGACGTCCTGCCGGGTGGGGTGGCCGTTGGCGTTGTAGGTGTTGGTGCGCCGCTCGCTCAGGGTGCCGGCGGTACAAAGTCAGTCGCTGCGGTACGGCGGCGTTTGACCGGGCAGGCGTCGTTCGGTCATACTGATTACCTTCCCAAAATGATCGAAGACACCAACTACGAATTCGAGTGGGACGACGCCAAGGCGGAGGCCAATCTCAGCAAGCATGGCGTCGATTTCACGGTTGCCATGAGCGTGCTCCTCGATCCGCTGGCGATGACGCGCTTCGACGATGAGCACAGCGACGACGAGGAACGCTGGGTCAGCGTGGGACGCGCGGGGAACGGACAGCTACTGCTGGTTGTCCACACCTTCGCGGCAACCGGCCCCAACATGGCGCTGGTACGTTTGATTTCGGCGCGGGTAGCGACCCGGCGCGAGCGCGAACAGTACGAACAGGGGTGCCCCCCCCAAGAGAGCCCAACGGAGGCGATTCCATGAAAGACGAGTACGATTTCAGCAATGCCGAACGCGGCAAGTTCTATCGGCCCAATCTGCGCTTGATTCCGCCCGTGCGCCTGGAGCCGGAGGTGCTGGACTTCCTCGCCACCCGCGCCAAGGAGCGCGGCACCACGGTCAATCAACTGGTCAATCAGTTGCTGAAGAAGGATATGGAACTGATTCAGGTTGCGGCGGGGTAGGCGCCCCGAGGCGGGCTTCGGTCCCCTTTATGGGGACGCATTTGCAGCCTCAAAGCCAAACCCGCCCGCCGTGCTGCGGAGACTGACTTTTGCGCCGGACGGAATCGAGGGACGGGGGTCGGCGGGAATTCAATTCGAACACGGCCCCTTTGCCACCTGTTGTTGCTTCAAAGACTCGATCATCGTGCCGAACGCGGACGACCGACCCTGTGCGCAGACGGTCATTCCCACTCGCAGACCCGATCCCCAAGCGAGGGGCACGCGCAAGGTCACTTCTTCGCCGGTCGAGCGGCTGTACATGTCGAACGAGTAGCCGGCGGTCACGGATTTCATATCCATGATTCCGTACGTCTCTTCAAACGGCGTGCTGGACACGAAGTACGCGACCCACGCGGCAAGGTGAATCGAGGTCCAGGCGATCATGAAGGGAATCAGCAATAGCCCGCACAGCCCAAGAGCAGTTTGTTTGATCCGCTCCTTCCTGGTAGCGAGCTGGGCCATACGCATCGCATAGCCGGTCTGCCCCGTTTCTCGCCAACGATGACCAAACGCGAACCAACCAAGCAGCACAGCCAATGCCGGAAACAAGATTGCCATTCGGATGTGGCGCGCATCAGGAGTCATCAAGTAGGGCAGCCTCTCACCTGTCTTGACGGCCACGATCCAGGCGCCAATGCCAATGAAAGCGCCCATGAGCAGGCGAGCAGCTTGAGCACGAGTCATTCCTTGCATTGAACTCCGATGCTATTTCGGTTCTGGCACGCCAGTCCAAAGCTCGCGGTAAAAGAGCTTCGCCCAACCATCCCAACCAAGGTGACCCGCAAGTCCGCCCAATGCCGCCCCCACTGGGATCGTGATCGGTGCGAACGGGCCACCCACCAAGGCGCCGGCGGCCGCACCTAACTTGATTCCGCCCAGAGTCAAGAAGGCATCGCCTGTCATGTTGGTCGCCGATGCGCCAAGAGCTTTGTAGTTGAAGCCGTTTTCAGAGGAGCGCACCACGAATGCTGTTTCCTCAGCGATGTTGGCAGCCATGCCAACGTAGCCGAGCGACCTGATGGTCCCGCCGTATCTTGTCGAAGCCCACGCCAACGATTGTGCGGTGGCGCCGGTGGGACTCTTGAAGACGGCGGCAGCGTCACCCAGCGTTTCAGCTGCTCCCACCAGGTACTGCTTGTTGTTCAGGAGAGGAGCCGCTCTCTGCAAGATGCCGAGAGCGTTGTATTTGGCACCTCCCAGCACTGCCAACTGGGTTCCCAGTGCCACGTGACCTGCAAGAGAAGCATTGTACTCAAAGCCGAGGATCCAATTCGGATTCAAAGCGCGCTCAACGGTCGGCCCGGCCCGCATCCCGTCCGCCGGATCGATCGGGTAGCTATTCTGATCGGTCGCCGCTTGCGCCGCCGCCGCGCTCTGATCCATGTCTGACGGCGCCGGTATTCTCATGAACCCAAACTCCTCGCGACGGCGCTGTACGTCCTGCGCCCAGAGCAAGCCGTTTAGATCTCCGATGTTTTTCTCGAGCTGCTGGATCTTTTCGTTGGCTGCTTCCAGAGCCGCCTGGTCTTCCTCGGAGGTTCCGTTCGGTCTCCTTACCTGCAGCGAATCCCGCGCTCTCCGACCCCCTACTTCCACCAGCTCGCCGGCATCGTCGTCGCCATAGAGCGCATTGCGCGAACCCGGCCCGAAGTTTTCGGCGTAGCGTCCGGCCTGAGTCTGAGGATTGTTCCAGTAGTCCTCCTCGGACATGCCGCTCTGGGCGATGGCCTGATCGAGAATCGCCTGCTGGGCCGCAGTCCAGCCGTTGGAATTGGCCTGCGCCTGATTCTGCTCCACCGCCTGTTGTGCCG
>CAYYXS010000044.1:0-36716 GCA_964475635.1 uncultured Rhodocyclaceae bacterium | reverse complement strand
CGCGAAGGCGGCCGCACTGTCGGCGCCGGCGTCGTGGCGAAAGTGATCGAGTAATGTGTCGGTCTGGGCATGCTGCACAGGCCATCGTTCTTTAGGAAACAGTCATGCAAAGCCAGAAAATCAGAATACGTCTCAAGGCATTCGACTACCGACTGATCGACCAGTCCGCACTCGAGATTGTGGATACGGCCAAGCGAACCGGTGCGGTTGTACGCGGTCCCGTTCCCCTGCCTACCCGCATCGAACGCTTCAACGTACTGCGTAGCCCGCATGTAAACAAGACCTCGCGCGACCAGTTCGAGATTCGCACGCATTTGCGCCTGATGGACATCATCGATCCGACAGACAAAACGGTCGATGCGCTGATGAAACTCGACCTGCCTGCGGGGGTCGATGTCGAGATCAAGTTGCAGTAGCAATAAAAATGTAGGAGCGGTCTTGGCCGCTTATTTTGCCGTTTTTGTCCCGGTCAATCGCAACCGGGGATAGGAGAATAAAATGAGTCTGGGCCTTGTCGGACGCAAGGTCGGCATGACACGCCTCTTTACCGACGATGGCGAAACCATCCCGGTGACGGTGCTTGATGTGTCGAATAACCGCGTCACGCAAATTAAGACGCCTAAGGTCGACGGCTATGCCGCGGTACAGGTGACCTATGGCAAGCGCCGTGTCAGCCGCGTGAACAAGGCGGCAGCGGGGCATCTCGCCAAGGCCGGAGCGGAAGCCGGCCATGTCCTCAAGGAATTCCGCGTTACCGAGGTCGAACTGGCGAATTTCAAGCCGGGCGACGTCATTGCCGCGACGATTTTCCAGGCCGGACAGAAGGTTGATATAACCGGGACCTCGCAGGGCAAGGGCTTCACGGGCGTTATCAAGCGTCACCACTTTTCGTCGAACCGCGCCAGTCATGGGAACTCCGTGTCGCACAACAAGCCCGGCTCGATCGGCATGAACCAGGATCCGGGCCGCGTCTTCCCCGGCAAGCGCATGGCAGGTCACATGGGCGACGTTCAGCGCACAACGCAGAATCTAGTGGTGGTGCGCGTCGACGAGGAGCGCCAGTTGCTACTCGTCAAGGGCGCCGTACCCGGCAGCCGCGGTGCCGACGTAGTAGTCCATCCGGCGATCAAGGGTTAAGGGGGCGCGATGGAACTCAAACTGATCAATGAAAATGGCATGACCGCGTCGACCTTGCAGGCTTCCGATACGCTGTTCGGGCGCGACTACAATGAGGCCCTGGTGCATCAGGTCGTTGTCGCCTACCAGGCCAACGCCCGCTCAGGCAATCGCGCGCAGAAGGATCGTGGCGAAGTCAGCCATACGACCAAGAAGCCTTGGCGCCAGAAAGGCACCGGCCGTGCTCGCGCCGGCATGTCCTCCAGCCCGCTGTGGCGTGGCGGCGGCCGCATCTTTCCGAACCGGCCAGATGAGAATTTCAGTCAGAAGATTAATCGCAAGATGTACCGCGCTGGTTTGGCGGCGATACTCTCCCAACTGGCACGGGAAAACCGCTTGGCCGTAGTAGAGAGCTTTTCCATGGAATCACCGAAGACCAAGATGCTGGCACAGAAGATCAAGGACATGGGGCTGGATTCCGTGCTGTTGATTACCGACAACCTGGACGAGAATCTCTACCTGTCATCGCGCAATTTGCCCAATGTACTGGTATTAGAGGTGAGCGAGACGGACCCGATCTCGCTTGTCCGTTTCAGGACCGTGCTGCTAACCAAGGGTGCTGTGGCAAAGATGGAGGAGATGCTGGGATGAAAACCTTCAACCAGGAACGCCTGATGCAGGTTCTCGTCGCGCCGCAGATATCGGAGAAGGCGACCTACGTGGCCGACAAGAACGACCAGGTGATTTTCATCGTCACCCCAGACGCTACCAAGCCGGAAATCAAGGCTGCGGTAGAGCTGCTCTTCAAGGTAAAGGTCGAGTCGGTACAAGTCTCTAACCTGAAAGGCAAGGAAAAGCGCCACGGCCGCTATATTGGCCGTCGCAACGACGTCAGGAAAGCCTATGTCTGCCTGAAGCCCGGTCAGGAAATCAACTTCGTGGCGGGGGAATAAACACATGGCGCTCGTCAAAGTCAAACCAACTTCTGCTGGCCGCCGCGCAGTCGTCAAGGTCGTCAACCCAGATCTGCACAAGGGCGCGCCTGTTGCCGCACTGGTCGAGAAAAAGAATAGCAAGGCAGGCCGCAACAACCACGGCCACATCACGACGCGCCACAAGGGCGGCGGTCACAAGCAGAATTATCGCGTCGTGGATTTTCGCCGCACCAAGGATGGTGTTCCGGCCAAGGTTGAGCGTCTCGAATACGATCCGAACCGCAGCGCGAACCTGGCCCTGCTCTGCTATGCCGATGGAGAGCGCCGCTACATCGTCGCACCGAAGGGCATAACGGTGGGCACGCAGGTCGTCAGTGGATCCGAAGCCCCGATCAAGCCAGGCAATACTTTGCCGCTGCGCAATATTCCGGTCGGCACCACCATTCACTGCATCGAGATGGTGCCTGGCAAGGGGGCCCAGCTGGCGCGTGCCGCCGGTACTTCGGTGCAGTTGCTGGCGCGCGAAGGTAGCTACGCACAGCTGCGTCTGCGCTCTGGCGAGATCCGCCGAGTGCACGTCGAATGCCGCGCGACGATCGGCGAAGTCGGCAATGAGGAAAACAATCTGCGTTCCATCGGCAAGGCCGGGGCTCAGCGCTGGCGCGGTATCCGTCCGACTGTGCGCGGTGTGGCGATGAACCCAATCGACCATCCGCACGGCGGCGGCGAGGGCAAGACTGCGGCTGGGCGCGATCCGGTCAGCCCATGGGGCACGCCGACCAAGGGGTATCGCACACGCCGCAACAAGCGTACGGACAGTATGATCGTACAGCGTCGGCACAAGAAATAAGAGGTGATGTATGGCACGCTCAGTTAAGAAAGGCCCGTTCGTCGACTCCCACCTGGAAAAGAAGGTGGAGACGTCACGCGCTACCAACGACAAGCGCCCGATTAAGACTTGGTCGCGGCGCTCCACCGTCCTGCCGGACTTCGTCGGCCTAACCATTGCTGTGCATAATGGCAAACAGCACATTCCGGTGTACATCTCGGAAAACATGGTCGGCCACAAACTCGGTGAGTTTGCCCTGACGCGAACATTTAAGGGCCATACTGCCGGCACAAAAAAAGCCGTGGTCAAGAAGTAGGGGGAGATGATGGAAACCAATGCGATTTTGCGTGGCGTCCGCCTCTCGGCGCAGAAGGGCCGGCTAGTTGCGGACCAGGTCCGCGGCCTGCCGGTCGATCAGGCGCTCAACGTCCTGACGTTCTCGCCGAAGAAAGGTGCCAAGATCATCAAGAAGGTGCTTGAGTCGGCAATCGCCAACGCCGAGCACAACGACGGCGCCGACATTGATGCGCTGCAGGTCAGAGCGATCCATGTCGAGCGAGGCACAGTGCTCAAGCGCTTCATGCCGCGTGCTAAGGGGCGCGGCTTTAAGATACTCAAGCCGACCTGCCACATTTACGTCACCGTTGGCGATGCGCCAGCGAAGAAAACCGGTAGGAAGTAAGGAGAAACTATGGGACAGAAGATACATCCGACCGGTTTTCGTCTAGCGGTCACGCGCAACTGGGGATCGCGCTGGTATGCAAACAGCAAGAATTTCCCTGGGATGCTCAACGAAGACATCGAGGTGCGCGACTATCTGAAGAAGAAGCTGGCGCACGCCTCTGTCGGCCGTGTCGTCATCGAGCGCCCGGCCAAGAATGCCAGAATCACTGTCTATTCTGCCCGCCCAGGCGTGGTTATCGGAAAGAAGGGCGAGGACATCGAGAACCTGAAGACCGATCTGCAGAAGATCATGGGCGTTCAGGTCCATGTCAATATCGAGGAAATCCGCAAGCCGGAAACCGATGCACAGCTGATTGCCGATTCTATTGCGCAGCAGCTCGAAAAGCGCATTATGTTCCGACGCGCCATGAAACGCGCCATGCAGAATGCCATGCGCCTAGGTGCCCAAGGCATTAAAATTATGAGTTCCGGCCGCCTAAACGGGGCTGAGATAGCGCGCCGCGAGTGGTACCGCGAGGGCCGCGTGCCGCTTCACACCCTTCGCGCAGACATCGATTATGGCACTTCAGAGGCTAAGACCACATATGGCGTGATCGGCATCAAGGTATGGGTGTTCAAGGGCGAAACTATGGCGCGGAACGATCAGTCCACCCTCACACCGGAAGCCGTTGTGGCGGAGGAACCTGCGAAAAAAATGCGTAGGGCTCCGGTTCGCCCGTCGGCCAAATCTGAAGCTGAAGGCGAGGCAAAGACTGCCGGCAAGCCACGCGTCCCTCGCAAACCTGCCATCAAGCCTGCAGAAACCAAGCCGGCGGCTTCCTCACCGGAGGGCGAGGCTTCCGCGTCACCCAAGGCCCCTGCCAAGCGCGTACGCAAGCCGGCCGCGCCGAAGTCAGGCGAAGGTAAGGAGTAATATATGCTGCAACCCGCACGCAGGAAATATCGCAAGGAACACAAGGGCCGCAACAAGGGCATCGCAACGCGCGGCGCCAAGGTGAGCTTTGGTGAATATGGCCTCAAGGCCATCGGTCGCGGCCGCATCACGGCGCGCCAGATCGAGGCCGCACGTCGCGCCATGACGCGCCACATCAAGCGTGGCGGCCGCATCTGGATACGCATCTTCCCTGACAAGCCGATTTCCCAGAAGCCGGCGGAAGTCCGCATGGGCAACGGCAAGGGCAACCCGGAGTATTACGTTGCCGAGATTCAGCCAGGCAAGGTGATATACGAAATGGACGGTGTGGACGAGGCATTGGCTCGCGAAGCTTTTGCGTTGGCGGCCGCCAAGCTGCCGATCTCAACGACCTTCGTCGTGCGCCAGGTGGGATGATCATGAAAGCGAAAGAGCTCAGGGCCAAGGATGCGGCCGATCTGAACAAGGAACTGCTGGAATTGCGCAAGGCCCAGTTTTCCCTGCGCATGCAGGTTGCGACCCAGCAATTGCAGAACACCAGCCAACTCGGCAAGGTGCGCAAGGATATTGCGCGCGTGAAGACCCTTTTGCGTGAAAAGGCGGCAGCAAAATGAGCGAGGCAACCAATAAAATCAGGCGCACTCTGACCGGCCGCGTCGTCAGCGACAAGATGCAGAAAACCGTTACAGTTCTGGTCGAGCGCCGGGTCAAGCACCCAATCGGCAAGATCATCACCCGTTCTCGCAAGTATGCGGCGCACATCGAAGGGGTCGATGCGGGAACCGGAGATATGGTTCAGATCGAGGAATGCGCGCCGATTTCGAAGACCAAAGCGTGGAGAGTGACGCGGATCGTGGAAAAAGCTCGCGCTGTTTGACAGCCTTTACATGGCTAGCGATAGCATATAAAATGTTCGATTCTTCGTTCGGCGCAACTTAGCTTAGGTGCCGAACGGGTATTACGCCCAACCGGTTCGCCGGTCGGGTCCGACCCAGACGGGTTCCAAGACTGACCGCGGCGGCGCTGCGATTAAGTTGGAGATTGAAAAATGATTCAAATGCAGACGGTGCTGAATGTCGCCGATAATACCGGCGCACGTTCGGTCATGTGCATCAAAGTGTTGGGCGGCTCCAAGCGCCGTTACGCCGGTATTGGCGATGTGATTAAGGTGAGCATCAAGGACGCTGCGCCGCGCGGAAGAGTCAAGAAGGGTGAGGTTTATAGCGCGGTGGTGGTGCGTACTGCCAAAGGCGTACGCCGACCGGACGGTTCGGTAGTCAAGTTCGACGGCAATGCCGCGGTGCTGCTCAATAATAAGCTGGAGCCGATTGGCACGCGTATCTTCGGCCCGGTGACGCGCGAACTGCGCACCGAGCGCTTCATGAAGATCGTTTCCCTGGCGCCTGAAGTTCTCTGAGGATTCCGGTCATGGACAAGATTCGCAAGGGCGATGACGTCATTGTTATCGCCGGAAAAGACAAAGGTAAACGTGGCGCCGTACTTCGCAGCCTTGATGACGACCGCGTTCTCGTCGAGGGCGTGAACAAGGTCAAGCGGCACACGCGGCCAAATCCCGTCAAGGGCCAGCCTGGCGGGATCCTGGAAAAGGAAATGCCAATTCATGTTTCGAACGTGGCGCTGATCAACCCAGCCACGCAGAAGGCCGATCGAGTCGGCTTCAAGACGTTGGACGACGGTCGCAAGGTCCGCGTGTTCAAGTCGAACGGCGAAACTGTGGAAGCCTAAGGATAGATTTATGGCGCGCTTGCAGGAATACTACAAACAGGCCGTGATGGCCGAGCTGACCAAGAAATTCGGTTACAAATCGGTCATGGAAGTGCCCCGCATCACGAAGATCACGCTGAACATGGGCGTAGGTGAGGCGGTCGGCGACAAGAAGATACTTGAGCATGCTGTGGGCGACATGGCCAAGATCGCCGGGCAGAAACCCGTCACGACCAAATCGAAGAAGTCTATCGCAGGTTTCAAGATCCGCGAAGGCTACCCGATTGGCTGCATGGTAACGTTGCGCGGCGGACGCATGTACGAGTTTCTCGACCGCATGGTCAGCGTTGCCCTGCCGCGCATCCGCGATTTCCGCGGCATCTCCGGAAAGGCATTTGACGGTCGCGGCAACTATAACCTGGGCGTCAAGGAACAGATCATCTTCCCCGAGATCGAGTACGACAAGATCGACGCCCTGCGCGGCATGAATATCAGCATCACGACAACCGCGAAGACCGACGAGGAGGCCAAGGCGCTTCTCGCCGCCTTCAAATTCCCGTTCAAGAACTGAGGGAACCATGGCGAAACTTGCACTCAAGAACCGCGAAGCGAAGCGCGCCAAGACGGTGGCCAAATACGCCGCCAAGCGTGCCGAGCTGCTCGCCGTCATCAACAATGCCAGGCTTTCCGACGAGGTGCGTATGGAAGCACGCCTGAAATTTCAGCAACTGCCGCGCAATGCCAGTCCGGTGCGACAGCGCAACCGCTGCGAATTGACTGGCAGGCCGCGTGGTTACTTCCGCAAGTTTGGCCTGTGCCGCAACAAGCTGCGTGAAGCAGCCATGCGCGGTGAGGTGCCAGGCATGATCAAGGCCAGCTGGTAATAGGAGATCGAGAATGAGTATGACTGATCCGGTCGCCGATATGCTGACGCGCATCCGCAATGCGCAGCTGGCCCAGAAGAATTCCGTTGCTATGCCGTCCTCGAAGCTCAAAGTTGCGATCGCCGCCGTGTTGAAAGACGAGGGCTATATCGACGATTATGCCGTGCGCGATGCCGATGGCAAGTCGCAGTTGGACATTGCTCTCAAGTATTACGCCGGCCGTCCGGTGATCGAGCGTATCGAGCGCATTTCCCGTCCCGGACTGCGCGTCTATAAGGGTTCGGGAGACTTGCCCCGCGTGATGAACGGCTTGGGCATCGCCATTGTTTCGACGCCAAAGGGCGTCATGACCGATCGCCGCGCGCGAGCCACCAATGTCGGTGGCGAAGTGCTGTGCATCGTGGCGTAAGGAGGTCGCGATGTCACGCATAGCTAAATATCCTGTCGAACTGCCCAAGGGCGTCGAAGTCGCGTTGTCGGCAGCCGAAATCAGCGTCACGGGCCCCCTCGGTACGCTCAAGCAGGCTGTTCATCCGGCGGTCAGCATCGAGCGCGTCGGCGATAAGTTGCAGTGCAGCGCCGTAGAGGGCGCTGAAAACGGCAGCGCGCAGTCAGGCACGATGCGCGCCCTGCTGGCCAGCATGGTGATGGGGGTCACCAAGGGCTTCGAGAAGAAACTGAACCTTGTTGGCGTCGGTTACCGTGCCCAAGCGCAGGGCGCCAAGCTCAATCTGACGCTCGGCTTCTCACATCCGGTGGTGCACGACATGCCGACAGGCATCAAGGTGGAAACGCCCTCGCAGACGGAAATCGTCATCAAGGGCATCGACAAGCAGGTCGTGGGTCAGGTGGCGGCCGAAGTGCGCGGCTATCGCCCGCCGGAGCCCTACAAGGGCAAGGGCGTGCGCTACGCGGACGAGGTCATCGTTCTGAAAGAAACGAAGAAGAAGTAAAGGTACCGCACAATGGACAAAAAGCAGGCGCGTTTGCGCAGGGCTCGCAAAACCCGAGCCAAGATTGCCGAACTCAAGACGGTGCGCCTTTGTGTGCATCGCTCCAACAGCCACATCTACGCCCAGATCATAGATGGCGAAGGCGCCAAGGTGCTAGCGGCCGCCTCGACGGTCGAAGAGGATGTGCGCAAGCAGGCGCCCCGCGGCGGCAACGTCAAGGCGGCGACTTTGGTCGGCAAGCTGATCGCCGAGCGGGCCAAGGCCGCAGGGATCGAAACGGTCGCGTTTGACCGTTCCGGCTTCATGTACCACGGCCGCGTCAAGGCGCTGGCCGATGCCGCGCGTGAAGGCGGACTCAAGTTCTAAGCGAGGTTAGCAATGGCAAAACCGCAGACGAGAAAACCGCAGGCGTCCGAAGAGCGTGACGACGGCCTGCGCGAGAAGATGGTGTCCATCAACCGCGTCACCAAAGTGGTGAAGGGTGGTCGTATCCTCGGCTTCGCCGCGCTCACCGTGGTCGGCGACGGCGACGGTGGCATTGGCATGGGCAAGGGCAAATCCCGCGAAGTGCCGGTGGCCGTGCAGAAGGCCATGGAAGAGGCGCGCCGCAAGATGGTCAAAATATCCCTGAAAAACGGCACACTTCATCACGCCGTGATTGGAGAGCACGGTTCGTCGCGCGTGCTGATGCAGCCTGCCTCGGCCGGTACCGGCATCATTGCAGGTGGTCCGATGCGGGCCGTCTTCGAGGTGATGGGCGTGACCGATGTACTGGCCAAATGCCTCGGTTCGACCAATCCTTATAACGTCGTGCGTGCGACTCTGGATGGTCTAGCCAAAATGAGTACCCCAGCCGAAGTCGCCGCAAAGCGCGGCAAGTCACTCGTGGATATCCAGGGGTAAGCCATGGCCGAAAATAAAGTCAAAATCACCCTGTTGAAGGGTTTGATGGGTACCAAGCGGGATCACCGCGCCACGGTGCGCGGCCTCGGCCTCAAGCGCCGCAATCATACGGTCGAGCTGGTAGACACGCCGGCAGTTCGCGGAATGATCAACAAGGTTGCCTACCTCGTGAAGTGTGAGGGATAAATGGAACTAAACAATCTCAAGCCAGCTGCAGGTTCCAAGCGTGCCAGGCGCCGCGTAGGGCGCGGCATCGGCAGCGGCCTCGGCAAGACGGCCGGCCGCGGTCACAAGGGCCAGTCATCCCGCGCAGGCGGTTACCACAAGGTCGGCTTTGAGGGCGGCCAGATGCCACTCGCGCGCCGGCTGCCCAAGCGCGGATTCACATCCCTGACGCGCTCACGCAACATCGAAGTGCGCCTGTCCGACCTTGAGAAGCTGCCGGTTGGAGAGGTGGACCTGCTGGTGCTAAAGCAGGCCGGCGTGGTTCCAGGCGATGCGCTGTCCGCCAAGGTCATACTGTCGGGCAAGCTCACAAGGAAGGTTTCGCTGAAGGGCGTCGGTGCCACCAAGGGCGCCAAGGCCGCCATCGAGGCTGCCGGCGGAAGCATCGCGGCGGAGTAATCGGAAAACATTTTGGCCAACGAATCCGCAGCTCTGGGCAAGGCCGGCAAGTTCGGTGACCTGAAGCGCCGGCTGATGTTCCTGCTCGGCGCACTGATCGTATACCGCGTCGGCGCACACATCCCCGTGCCGGGCATCGACCCGGTGCGGCTTGCTGAGTTGTTCCAAGGTCAACAGGACGGCATTCTCGGCATCTTCAACCTGTTCTCCGGCGGTGCCCTATCGCGCTTCACCATTTTCGCGCTGGGCATCATGCCCTATATCTCCTCCTCCATCATCATGCAGTTGATGACGGTGGCGCTACCTTCTTTGGAGGCATTGAAGAAGGAAGGCGAAGCCGGCAGGCGCAAGATAACCCAGTACACGCGCTATGGCACCGTCGGTCTGGCACTGGTGCAGGGCCTCGGTATCGCCATAGCGCTTGAATCCCAGGCAGGACTGGTGCTCGATCCTGGCATCCTGTTCCGCGTCACCTGCGTGACGACCCTGCTGACGGGCACTATGTTCCTCATGTGGCTTGGCGAGCAGATCACAGAACGCGGCCTTGGCAACGGAATTTCAATTATCATTTTCGCCGGCATCGCGGCGGGCCTGCCCAACGCCATCGGCGGCCTGCTCGAACTGGTACGCACAGGCGCCATGCATGCTCTCACGGCCATCTTCATCATTGCTCTGGTGTTCCTGGTGACCGGCTTCGTCGTCTTCGTCGAGCGAGGCCAGCGCAAGATCCTGGTGAACTACGCCAAGCGCCAGGTCGGCAACAAGATTTTCGGGGGGCAGAGTTCGCACCTGCCTTTGAAACTCAACATGTCCGGCGTCATACCGCCGATCTTTGCCTCTTCGATCATTCTTTTCCCAGCGACAGTGGCCGGATGGTTCGGTTCGAGCGCGGGTATGTTCTGGCTGAGAGATATTGCGGCAACGCTGTCCCCCGGGCAGCCCATCTATGTGATGCTGTATGCTGCAGCAATCGTGTTTTTCTGCTTCTTCTACACAGCCCTGGTCTTCAACTCGAAGGAGACGGCCGACAACCTCAAGAAGAGCGGCGCCTTTGTGCCGGGCATCCGCCCAGGCGACCAGACTGCGCGCTATATCGACAAGATCCTGATGCGACTGACGCTGGCTGGTGCAGTGTATGTAACGCTGGTCTGCCTGTTGCCGGAATTCCTCATCCTGAAGTGGAACGTGCCGTTCTACTTCGGAGGAACCAGCTTGCTGATCATCGTCGTGGTGACCATGGATTTCATGTCTCAAGTGCAGGCTTACATCATGTCGCATCAATATGAGAGCCTGCTGAAGAAGGCAAATTTCAAGGGGGCGGGGTTCCCCGGCAGATAGGGCGCATGACCAAGGAGGACGTCATCGAGATGCAGGGCGAGGTCCAGGAAAACCTGCCCAATGCGACCTTCAAGGTGAAGCTCGAGAACGGCCACATGATTCATGCATTCATATCCGGCAAGATGCGCATGCACTACATACGCATCCTGCCGGGCGACAAAGTGACGGTACAGATGACGCCCTACGACCTGACCAAGGGCCGCATCACCTTCCGCGCAAAGTAAGGGGCAATACGGGAGAAAACATGAAAGTTCTCGCATCGGTAAAAAAGCTGTGCCGCAACTGCAAGGTCATCCGCCGCAAGGGCGTGGTTCGCATCATTTGCAAGGACCCTCGTCACAAGCAGCGTCAAGGTTGATTGAACAGGGCGGCTTGGATATAATTAACGGTTTCGCTTTTTCGGGGTGACGAAAGGTTTACGCTTATGGCCCGCATTGCTGGGGTAAACATTCCCAACCATCAACACACCGCTATCGCACTGACTGCGATCTATGGCATCGGCCGTACCCGCGCGCAGAAGATTTGCGACGCTGCCGGCATTGCCCACGCGACTAAGATCAAGGACCTGACCGACACGCAGATGGACAAGCTGCGCGAGGAAGTGGGCAGGTTCACGATCGAGGGCGACCTGCGACGTGAAGTCTCGATGAGTATCAAGCGCCTGATGGATCTCGGCTGCTATCGCGGCGTGCGCCATCGCAAGGGCCTGCCCTGCCGCGGTCAACGCACGCGCACCAACGCCCGCACGCGCAAAGGTCCGCGCAAGGCGATCCGTGTGACGAAGTAAGGAACTGACAGATGGTAACCAAAACCGCCGCAACAAAGGCGCGCAAGAAGGTTAAGAAGAACGTGGCCGAGGGCATTGCGCACGTTCACGCCTCCTTCAACAACACGATCATCACGATCACCGACCGTCAGGGCAACGCCCTGTCCTGGGCGACTTCGGGCGGGGCCGGCTTCAAGGGCTCGCGTAAGAGTACGCCGTTTGCCGCCCAGGTTGCCGCAGAGCATGCCGGAAAGGCCGCCCAGGAATGCGGCGTGAAGAACCTGGAAGTGCGTATCACGGGCCCCGGCCCTGGCCGCGAATCCGCGGTGCGCGCGCTCAACGCCATCGGCATGAAGATCACCAGTATCACCGATATCACGCCGATTCCCCATAACGGCTGCCGCCCGCCTAAAAAGCGCCGCGTTTGAGAGCCGGAGAACGTCAGGAGTAGAACCGTGGCCCGCAACCTAGATGCCAAATGCCGCCAGTGCCGCCGGGAAGGCGAGAAGCTCTTCCTGAAAGGCGAGAAATGCTTTACCGACAAGTGTGCCGTCGAGCGCCGTTCCTATGCCCCTGGTCAGCACGGCCAGAAATCCGGCCAGCGTCTTTCGGGCTATGGTGTGCAGCTTCGCGAAAAGCAGAAGATCCGCCGCACCTATGGCGTGCTGGAGAGACAATTCCGCAAGGTATATGCCGAGGCTGACCGCCGTAAGGGCCAGACCGGCGAGAACCTGCTGCAGCTGCTGGAAAGCCGCCTCGATACCGTAGCCTATCGTATGGGCTTTGGCGCTTCCCGTGCTGAAGCGCGCCAACTGGTGCGCCACAATGGCGTGCTGGTCAATGGCAAGCGAGTAAACATACCCTCATACGATCTGCGCCCTGGCGACAAGGTCGAACTGGCCGAAAAGGCCCGCAGCCATCTGCGCGTCAAAGCCGCACTGGAGGCCGCCGAGTCGCGCGGCTTTCCGGAGTGGATCGAGGTCGATGCCAAAGCCGGCAAGGGCGTATTCAAGTCCTATCCGGCGCGTACCGACCTGCCGGCGACGATCAACGAAAGCCTGGTCGTCGAATTGTATTCGCGCTAATCCGACGTCTCGCTGACGCAACGAACCTGAAGGGACCCAGATGCAAGCGACTTCGCTGCTGAAACCGCGCATCATTGATGTGCAAACCCTCTCCCCGGTGCATGCCCGCGTCGTCATGGAACCGTTTGAGCGCGGCTACGGCCACACGCTCGGCAACGCGCTGCGCCGCATCCTGCTGTCTTCGATGCCAGGCTCGGCACCGACCGAGGTTAGCATAGAGGGCGTGCTGCACGAGTACTCGACTCTGGACGGCGTGCGCGAGGATGTCGTCGACCTGATGCTCAACCTCAAGGGCGTGGTGCTCAAGATGCACAACCGCAGCGAGGCGATCCTGACGCTCTCGAAGCAGGGGGAGGGCATCGTTACCGCCGGCGATATCGAGGCTGGTCATGACATCGAGATCATCAATCCAGACCACGTCATCGCCCATGTCGCACCCGGCGGCAAGCTGGACATGCAGATCAAGGTCGAAAGCGGCCGCGGCTACATTCCGGCGAATACCCGCCCCGTGGGCAGCGAGACCAAAAGCATTGGCCGGATCATGATCGATGCCTCGTTCAGCCCGGTACGTCGCGTTGCCTACACGGTCGAGTCGGCCCGCGTCGAGCAGCGCACCGACCTCGACAAGCTGATCATGGACATCGAGACCAACGGTGCCATCGAGCCGGAGGAGGCCATCCGTTATGCCGCCCGCGTGCTGATGGAGCAGCTCTCCGTCTTCGCCGACCTGGAGGGCACGCCGATCGCCATAGAGGCGCCGCGCCCGAGCCAGGTCGATCCGATCCTGTTGCGCCCGGTGGATGACTTGGAGCTGACGGTGCGTTCCGCCAACTGCCTGAAGGCCGAGAACATCTACTACATCGGCGATCTGATACAGCGCACCGAGACGGAACTGCTGAAGACGCCGAACCTCGGTCGCAAGTCGCTCAACGAGATCAAGGAAGTGCTGGCCTCCCGCGGCCTCACCCTGGGCATGAAGCTCGAGAACTGGCCCCCGATGGGCCTGGAAAAGCTGTCGTAACCCGGCAGCAATAGAACAAGAGGTATCCAATGCGCCACCGTCACGGCCTCCGCAAACTCAACCGCACCAGCAGCCATCGCCAGGCCATGCTGCGCAACATGACCAACTCCCTGCTGCGTCATGAGACCATCAAGACCACGTTGCCCAAGGCCAAGGAACTGCGCCGCGTCGTCGAGCCGATGATCACGCTTGGCAAGAAACCCTCGCTTGCCAACCGCCGTCTGGCCTTCAACCGCCTGCGCGACCGCGACATGGTGGTCAAGCTGTTCGACGAACTCGGCCCGCGCTATGCCAACCGCAACGGCGGCTATCTGCGCATCCTGAAGTTCGGCTTCCGCCAAGGCGACAATGCGCCAATGGCTCTGGTCGAACTTCTCGATCGCCCTGAACAGCCTGCCGAGGCGTCGGCTACCTAGTAAGGCGCAACCGATTCGCGACAAGGCCCGCTGTTTGCGGGCTTTGTCGTTTTTGCGGCCCCTGCTAAGCTTGTGTGCATGGACCTATCCCGTTTCCCCCGCATACCGCTGGCCCGGCTGCCTACGCCGATCGAACCGTTGCCGCGCCTGACGGCGCATCTGGGCGGGCCGAAGCTCTATGTCAAACGCGACGACCTCACCGGCCTCGGCCTCGGCGGCAACAAGCTGCGCAAGCTGGAATTCCTGCTCGGCGAGGCGCGGGCGCTGGGCGCAGACGTGGTGCTTACCGTCGGCGCGCTGCAGTCGAATCATGCGCGCTTGACAGCGGCGGCCTGTGCGCGACTGGGCTGCGACTGCGAGTTGATCCTGCGCCGCAGCGGCCAGGCCAGCGACGCCTATCTCAATAACGGCAACATGCTGCTCGACCGTCTGTTCGGTGCGCGCATTCATCTCATTCAGGCGCACGAAAGCCGGGAGGAACGCATGGCGGTGCGTGCCGATATGCTGCGCGGCGAGGGCCGTCGGCCATATTGCATCCCCGTCGGCGGCAGCTGCGGGCTGGGGAATCTCGGCTATGTCGTCTGCGCGGATGAGATCCAGTCGCAGTCTGAGGAATCGAATGTGCGCTTCGACGCGGTGGTGGTGGCCACCGGCAGCGGTGGCACGCAGGGCGGACTGCTGGCGGGGATGAGGCTGTTCGATGGCGTTCCTGTGATCGGCATTGCCATAGAGGGAACACGAGTCGAGCAGGCTGGGCTGGCGTCCGGACAGGCTAGGGAAACGCTGAATCTGCTCGACAGGCGGGATGCCGAATTTGACGGCAAAACCGTCGTGATGGACGAG
The DNA here is from genome assembly GCA_964475635.1 of uncultured Rhodocyclaceae bacterium. Lineage (GTDB taxonomy): Bacteria > Pseudomonadota > Gammaproteobacteria > Burkholderiales > Rhodocyclaceae > Desulfobacillus. The sequence continues at coordinate 21,681 of CAYYXS010000044.1, read as the reverse complement.
TTCGTCGGCCCGGGCTACGCCAGGCCTAGCGAATCGATGCGCGAGGCGCTCTCGCTGGCGGCGCGCTTCGAGGGCCTTGTGCTGGACCCCGTCTATACCGGAAAGGCCTTCGCCGGGTTTGTTTCGCTGGCGCGCAGCGGCCGCTTCGACAAGTTGCAATCCCTGCTCTTCCTGCACACCGGTGGCACGCCCGGCCTGTTCGGCTATCCGGAATCCGTCTAGACGATCATTCCTGCACCAACGGTGTTGTTCGTTGCTTCATCGATGAGAATGAAGGCGCCGGTGGCACGGTTCTCGCGGTAAGGGTCGACGAACAGCGGCTGGGCCAACTTGAAGGTAACGCTGCCGATGTCGTTCATGGCCAGGATGCCGCCCGAGACGCGCGTCAGCTCGTTGATGTCCTGACGGTATTCGATGGCCGCCACCAACGCGCGGGTCTCGCGCGTAGTGTGGCGCACGATGTACTTCCGCCCCGGTTCGAGCGGGACTGCCGCCAGCCAGCAGACCATGGCTTCGATTAGTTTAGTCGCGGTCGGCGCTCCCCGGGGACTGACTATCATGTCGCCGCGCGAGATGTCGACCTCATCCTCCAGCAGCAGGGTTACCGAGCGTTCGCTTTCTGCGACTGGCAGGGAGCGGTCCGCAAGACGGATGTCCCTGACGCGTGTCTTCAGGCCGGCAGGCAGCACCAGCACCTCGTCGCCAATGCGGATCTCGCCCGATTCTACGCAGCCCATATAGCCGCGGTAGTCGGGATGCCCGGCCGTGCGCGGCCGGCAGACATACTGGACAGGGAAGCGGAATCTCTCCGGCGCTTCGCTGTGCGCGGCCGGCGCCGATTCGAGCACCTCCAGCAGCGTCGGCCCCTCGTACCAGGTCAGGTTTTCCCCGCGCTCCACCACCATGTCGCCGTTGAGCGCCGAGAGGGGTATGAAGCGCACGTCGCGGATGCCGAGGCTCGCGGCGAAATCCAGGTAATCTTGGCGGATGCGCTCGAAGGTCTCGCGCGCGTAGCCGACCAGATCCATCTTGTTCACCGCCACGATCAGGTGCGGGATGCCGACGAGGTGGGCGATATATGAATGGCGCCGCGTCTGCGTCAGCACGCCCTTGCGCGCGTCGACCAGGATGACGGCCAGATTGGCAGTGGACGCTGCCGTCACCATGTTGCGCGTGTACTGTTCGTGGCCGGGCGCGTCGGCGATGATGTACTTGCGCGTGCCGGTGGAGAAATAGCGGTAGGCGACATCGATGGTGATGCCCTGTTCGCGCTCGGCGAGCAGGCCGTCGGTGAGCAGCGACAGGTCGACTGCCTCCAGGCCGCGCCGCTGCGAGCTGCGCGCGATGGCGTGCAGCGTGTCGGCGAGGACGGCCTTGCTGTCGTAGAGCAGCCGGCCGATCAGCGTGCTCTTGCCGTCGTCGACGCTGCCGCAGGTGAGAAAGCGCAGCAGGCCCCGATCTTCGATCTGCACCTCGGGTAAGGATTCACGGGCGGACATCAGAAGTATCCCTCCTTCTTGCGCTGCTCCATCGAGGCCTCAGAGGTCTGGTCATCCAGCCGCGTGGCGCCGCGCTCGGTGATGGTCGACAAGGCGGTCTCGGCGATGATCTTGTCCACCGTGTCAGCGGCGGATTCGACCGGCGCCGTGCAGGTGATGTCGCCGACGGTGCGGAAGCGCACGGAGACATTCTCGATGGCGTCGTCACCGCGCGGCGGCGTCAGCGGCGTGACCGGTACCAGCGCGCCGTTGCGCCGCACCACTGGCCGCGTGTGGGCGAAATAGATCGAGGGCAGTTCCAGATGCTCACGCGCGATGTACTGCCAGACGTCGAGCTCTGTCCAGTTGGAAATCGGGAAGGCGCGGATGTTCTCCCCAGGATGGATGCGCGCATTGTAGAGGTTCCACAGCTCGGGACGCTGGTTCTTCGGGTCCCACTGGCCGAACTCGTCGCGGAAGGAAAAGACGCGCTCCTTGGCGCGTGCCTTCTCCTCGTCGCGACGGGCGCCGCCGATACAGGCGTCGAACTCGAATTCGGCGATGGCCTCGAGCAGAGTCACCGACTGGTGCTTGTTGCGCGACTCGCCGGGCGACTTCAGCACCACCGTCCCGCGCGCCATCGAGTCCTCGACCGAGCGCACGAGCAGGCGCTCGCCCAGCTCGGCGGCACGCCGGTCGCGGAAGGCGATGACTTCCTGATAGTTGTGGCCAGTGTCGATATGCAGCAGGGGGAAGGGAAATCTGCCGGGGCGGAAGGCCTTCTCAGCCAGGCGCAACAGGCAGATCGAGTCCTTGCCGCCGGAAAACAGCAACACCGAATTCGCGCACTGGCCCGCCACTTCGCGCAGGATGTGGATGGCCTCGGCTTCCAGCCAGTCGAGGTGGTCGAGTCGGTTGCCGGCGGATTGAGCGGTCGTGACGAGTGCGTCCATGATCGTCACGCCGCGGCTTTCTTGCGCTTTGCGGGATGAAGGCCGCACTCCTTGCTCTCCGGATTTTCCCACCACCACCGCCCGGCCCGGATGTCCTCGCCCGGCGTGAGGGCGCGCGTGCAGGGCGCGCAGCCGATGCTGGGGAAGCCGCGCTCGTGCAGCTCGTTGTAGGGTACGCCATAGACATGCAGGTAGGCCCACACTTCGGCCTCGCTCCAGGCGGCGAGCGGATTGAACTTCTCGATGCCATGGGCGGCATCGAATTCGCGCTCCGGCAGGTCGCGTCGGGTGACCGCCTGCTCGCGTCGCAGCCCGGTGATCCAGGCTGCCTTGCCCTTCAGGGCGCGGCCGAGCGGCTCCACCTTGCGTACCTGGCAGCATGTCTTGCGCAATTCGATGCTCTGGTAGAAGCCGTTGATACCGTGCTCGGTGGCATACTGCTGCACGGCTTCCGGCTGGGGGAAGAAGACGCGCAAGCGGATGTCGTACTGGTCGGCCACCTTCTGCAGCAGACGGTAGGTCTCTTCGTGCAGGCGGCCGGTGTCGAGGGTGAACACCTCGATGCCGGGCGCGTGACGCGCGATCAGATCGGTCAGCACCATGTCCTCGGCACCTAGGCTGTTGGCGAAGGCGGCCGGCGCGAACTCGGCTTCGATGCGCCTGAGCAGCGCCACGGCCTCGTCGATGCGTTGCTGCGGAATACGTTCGATGGTCATGATCCCTCCTCTCAGGCGATGGCGGCTTCGTTACGGCGTGCCGAGTGAACCGTGGGCACGACAGGCAGGGCGCCGCGCAGGTCGAGCTGCGGATCGCGCGTCTGGCACAGCGTGCCGGCGTCGACGATCCATTGGTCGATGTCGGCGAACAGGCGCTTCGCATCGGCCTCTTCGGCCGTTGCCGTTGTCGTCAGCGTTTCGGCAAGCAGGGCAAGCCGCTCGCCAAGCGATCCCGCAATAGTCAGTTCCCGCAACACGGTGGCAATGCCGGCGAGTTCCTTTTCCTTGCCACCGCCGAGGAAGACGGCCAGTCCTTCGCCGACCAGCCTGAGCTGCGCTTCGGCGCAGGCCGCAGCGTCCTCGATCTTGCGCTGAAAGACGAATGCCTCGCGGTAGCTGCGCTCGTGTGCGGCATCGAAAAACGCGCGGCCGATGGCCACATCAGTGGCCGAGGCGCATTCGCCGCCGCCCAACGAGACGACGCGGAAGTCTGTCGCGTCGCCGTGATCGCGCGCCAGCTTGGCCAGTTCGAAACGAGAGACCTGGGTCAGGTCGGCCAGCAGCGACTGGAAGCGCTCGGCGCCCTGGCGCTGCGCCCAGCCGAAGAAGCGCTCGCCCTCGACATGCCCCTCGTCAAAGGCCTTCTGCACGCGCTGGATGGCCTGTTCGATGCGCGCCGCCGGGATCGATGGCCCCTTCAAGGCAATCGCGCCACAGGCACTGGTGCCGTCACCACCAAAGTGCATCTGGTAGTGCGGGATCAGCTTGCCGTGCTGGCGTTTGCCCTCACCGTAGATGCCGATGTCGCCGGTCTCGGGCTGGGCGCAACCGTTTTGGCAGCCGGAGACGCGGATGCGCAAGTCGTGCTTGCCGCCGCTGAGTTTCGGCGCAACATGCATCGAGGTAGTGATGCCGAGGCGGCAGGTGGAGGCGCCCGGGCAGGCGACGACGTTGTCGCCGGCCTGCGGCGTCTTCAGGCCGAGCTCGCCCAGCCGGGCGGTCAGCGCCGAAATTTGCGCCGTCGGGACGTTGAGTACGATCAGGTTCTGGTCCTGTGTGGTGCGCACGTCGTCGAGGCCGAACTCGCCGAGCAGCGCGGCCAGGCCCTGCAACTGGGGCACGGTAAGCTGGCCCAGCGGCGCGGCAATGGGCACCACGTGCAGGCCGGCCTGGCGTTGGGCGAAGTAGACGCGGGGCGCGCCGGGTCCGGGCACCGCACCCTTGGCGGCATCGCGCCATTCGCCCTGCGGCGCCGGATTGCCGGCGAGCGCGGCGCGGGTGCGCGAGAATTCCTCGTTGAAGCGCTCGACGAAGCCCTCCGCGCCGAAGCGGTCCACCAGGAACTTGATGCGCGACTTGGCGCGCTTGCTGCGATCAGAATACTTGTTGTGCAGGGTGATGATGGCCTCGATCGCCGGCAGCAGATCGGCCTCCTCGATGAACTCGGCGGCGGTGATCGCCTCGTGCGGCTTGTGGCCGAGGCCGCCACCAGCGAGCACGGTGAAGCCGGTCTTGTCGCCGCGGCGCGTGGCGATCAGCGCCAGGTCGTGGATCAGGCCCTGGGCGCAGTCGGCCTCGCAGCCTGAGAAGCTGATCTTGAACTTGCGCGGCATCTGCTGGTTGAGCGGATTGCGCAGGAAGTGCGCCACGGCGCCGTCGAGGTGCGCGGTGACGTCGGCATGCTCGCGCGGGCAGACGCCGGCGAGGGGGCAAGTGGTGATGTTGCGGATCGTGTTGCCGCAGGCTTCGCGCGTGGTGATGCCGTCCTCGGCCAGCCGGCGCAGCACGACGCCCGTCTCCGCCAGCGGCACATGGTGCAGCTGGATGTCCTGACGCGTGGTGATGTGTGCCAGCTTCTGCGGCGTATGGTTCTCCGCCACCTCTGCGATGGCCGCCAGCCGCGCCGGATCGAGGCGGCCGCCCGGCAGCTTGATGCGCACCATGTTGACGCCTTCCTGGCGCTGGCCATACACGCCCTGCTGCAGGCGCAACGCGGTGAAGCGTTCGGCGTCGAGCTCCAGGTCGAGATAGCGGGCGAGCGCCTCTTCGTAATGGGCGATCTCGTCGGCGTCAGCAAGATTCTTGAGCGCGGGCATGGCGTTTTCCTTTCAAAAAACCAGTTTGGTTCCGATGAGTACAAGCAGTGCGGCCAGGCCCGAGCGCAGCCAGCGCTCAGGCAGCTTTACGGCGAAGTGGCTGCCAAGCCAGATGCCGGGCAGGGAGCCGATGAGCAGGGCGCCGAGCAGGGCCCAATCGACGTTGCCGAGCAGCCAGTGGCCGAGGCCGGCGACGAGCGTCAGCGGCACGGCATGGGCAAGGTCCGAGCCGACGATGCGTACCGCCGGCAGGGTCGGGTAGAGGAACAGCAGCGCCGTGACGCCGAGCGCGCCGGCGCCGACGGAGGAGAGCGAGACCAGCACGCCGAGGAGCGCCCCGGCGGCCACCGTGATCGGTGCGACCCGGCGCGTATGCCAGGTGTCGGAGAGATGATTGAGGGCGAAGCGCTGTACGCGGGCCTTGAAGAGCAAGGCAGCGGCGGTGAGCAGCAGCGCCACGCCAAGCGCGCCGGAGATCAGGTGGGAGAAAAGGGCACGATCGACGTTGAAGTACCCGACCGAGGCGAGTGTCAGCGCGGCGGCGGGCAGGCTGCCCGCGGCGAGGCGACGGGTGACGCGCCAGTCGACCGTGCGGTGGCTGGCATGCACCGCCGTGCCGCCGGCCTTGGTCAGCGCGGCGTAGAGCAGGTCGGTGCCGACCGCCGTGGCCGGGTGCACGCCGAACAGCAGCACCAACAGCGGCGTCATCAGGGAGCCCCCGCCGACGCCGGTCAGGCCGACGATGGCGCCGACGACGAAACCCGAGAGTGTGTAGGCTAGATCCATGGTGAGGCGCATGGTATCGGCGGCCTATAGAATTGAAAAATACTTTAATGTTAGTATTAAATAACCATTGGCTATATAGGCTCTCCATGAACCTCCAGCAACTGCGCTATGTATACGAGGTTGCCCGCAGCGGCCTCAACGTCTCCGAGGCCGCCGCCGCCCTGCATACCTCGCAGCCGGGCGTGTCGAAACAGATACGCCTGTTGGAGGAGGAACTCGGCGTCGATGTCTTCGTGCGCCAGGGCCGGCGCCTGGCCGCCGTTACCGCTCCCGGGCGGGAAGTGCTGAAGATCGCCGAGCGCATGCTGCGCGACCTCGACAACATGCGCAGCGTCGGCAAGGAGTTCGGCGCGGAGGAGTCCGGCACGCTGGCCATCGCCACCACCCACACCCAGGCGCGCTACGTCCTGCCATCGATCGTCCAGCAGTTCATGCAGCGCCATCCGAATGTGCGGGTCAGCCTGCATCAGGGCAGTCCGACGGAGGTGTGCGACTTCGTGCTGGCCGGCGAGGCGGATCTCGCCATCGCCACCGAGGCCATCGCCGAGCAGGACGAACTGGTCATGTTGCCCTGCTACCAGTGGAACCGCTGCGTCATCGCGCCGCCCGAGCACCCCATTCTCAAGGCGAAACCGCTGACGCTGGAGGCGATCGCCAAATACCCGGTCATCACCTACGACTTCGCCTTCACCGGCCGCAGCCAGATCAACAAGGCCTTCGCTGCGCGCGGGCTCGCGCCCAACGTCGTGCTGACGGCCATCGACGCCGACATCATCAAGACCTACGTGGGACTGGGACTGGGCATCGGCATCGTCGCCTACATGGCCTACGATCCAGCCGCGGACAAGGGCTTGCGGGCGGTAGATGCCGCCCACCTGTTCGAGTCGGCGACCACGCGCATCGGCATTCGCAGGAATGCCTGGTTGCGCAGCTATGTATATACCTTCATCGAGCTCTTCGCGCCGCACCTGACGCGCAGGATGGTGCAGTCGGCGCTGGCGGGGGAGGAGGGGAGCGATTCGGGGCTGTAACTGACTTAAAATCGCCAGTTGCCCCTCGAAGCGATCCCTTACTCTTTGGCCGGCCCAATCCCCATGCATCCTTCTCCCACACCCAGTCTCCATACCCAGGTCGAGCCTTGGGATGCCGGGCTGCTGCCGGTCGGTCACGGCCATAGGGTCGCCTATAGCCAGCGTGGCGCGGTGGATGGGATTCCGGTACTTCTGTTCCACGGCGGGCCCGGCTCGGGCAGCTCGCCGTTGCAGACCCGTTTCTTCGACCCGCTGCGCTACCGGATCGTCCAGTTCGACCAGCGCGGCTGCGGGGCCAGCCGGCCGGCGGGCGAAATCCGCGACAACCGCACCGATCTGCTGCTGAAGGATGCGGATAGCCTGCGCCGCCACCTGGGCATCGATCGCTGGCTGGTGGCCGGCGGTTCCTGGGGCGCGACGCTGGCGGTCCTGTACGCCGCGAAGCAGCGGGAAGCGGTGAGGGGCGTCCTGCTGCGCGGCATCTATCTTGCGGAGCGCGGCGATCTGCGATGGTTCTTCCGCGATGCCGCCGCCCGCCACCCCGAGGACTGGGAGCGGTTTTCCCGCCTGGCGCCACCCGCGGCCCGCGGCAATCTGCTGCCCTGGTTGGCCGGCGCGCTGGCCAATGGCGACGCCGTCGAACATGCGCGCCTGGCATGCGGATGGAATGAGTGGGAGCGGGCGCTGTCCGGCCTGCCGGCGGCATTGCCACCGGCGAACGAAGCCTTGCGGGCGCTGGTGCTGCGCTATCGCATTCAGGCCCATTATCTAAGCCACGACTGCTGGCTAGGAGAAGGGGAAGTGCTCTCCGCCTGCGCCCGTCTCCTCGGGTTTCCCGTGCTCTTCCTGCATGGCGCCGAGGATTGCGTCTGTCGACCCGAAGGTGCCGGACGGGCGCACGCTTCGGCGCCGGGAAGTTCCCTGCAATGGGTGAAAGCCGCGGGCCACGATCCTTATCATCCGGCCATGGCTGCGGCGATGGCCGGGGCGCTCGAACGCTACGCCGCCTCGGGCCGGTTCTAGGGTCTGATCACCTACCGCGCCAGAGCGCGTCCGATGCGCCGGGCGATCAGCGGGGCGCCGACGAAGGCGCTGAAGATCTGCACCAGGGCTGCGCCGGCCGCGAGCAATTCCCGCACGTCGGCCAGGCCGCGTACGCCGCCGACGGCGATGATCGCGGGCGCCTCGCCGCGGGACGGAGGCGCGAATTCCCGCAGCAGTCGGGCCGCGTCGGTGACGGGGCCGTTCAGCGACACCAGCAGGCCGTCGAAGCCGGCTTGCAGTGCGGCCGCTGCGGCACGCCGATGCGACGCGCCGCCGGCGAGCGCGATCTTCGCCACCAGCGGCACGTAGCGCGCCGTGGCGCGGGCGCGCGATTCCTGCGCCGATTTCAACTGGTGCAGCAACGCATCGAGCTCGCGACCGCCCTGCGGCCGCATGAGTTCCGCCGCGCCCGGCGCATGCAGATTGACGGTGAGGTAATCGGCATGCGCCCAGGCGCGCTCCAGGCCGAACAGGTAGTCGTGCACCGCGCACCGGGGAGATGTGCCCGCATTCATGCCGATGCTGACGCCGACGACCGGGGCACGGCTGCCCAGGCGGCGGCGCAGTCCGGGCAGCGTCGTGGCCAGATTGGCGGCCAGGATTTCGGCGCCGCGGTTGCCATACTCCGGGCGCGGCGTCGTCGTGCCGACCTCGATGCAGCCGAAGCCCAGGTCGGCGAGCGTCGCCAGCGCGTCGCCGTTCTTGTCGAGGCCGGCCGCAAGGCCGAGCGGGGAGGGGAAGACCAGTCCCATCGCCTCGACGCCGTCCCCGTTCCCGGCAACAGGAGGCAATGCGCGCGCCACGGGCCGGACCAGTCGCGCGGCGGTCAGCGCGAAGGCGCGCATCAGGCTTCCGCGCAGGCCGAGCCGTCCGTTCATGCAGCCATTACCGTCGCGCATCGTATGCCGCAGCGAATTCCGTCATGAATTCGCCCAGCGCGGCGGCGCCGGCTTCCGGCATGGCGTTGTACAGGCTGGCGCGTATGCCACCCACCGCGCCGTGGCCTTTCAGGTGGAGCAGACGACGCTCGCCGGCCAGGGCCAGAAACGCCGCGGTCGCCGATGCATCGGGCAGCCCGAAACAGACGTTCATGCGCGAGCGGTCGGCCGGCGCGGCCGCACATCGGTAGAAGCCGGCACTGGCGTCGATTGCGGTGTAGAGGCGGGAACTCTTGCGCGCGTTCGCCGCCGCCATGGCGGCGAGTCCGCCGCCCGCCTCCAGCCAGTCGAAGACCAGGCCGGCGAGATAGATCGCGTAGGTGAGCGGCGTGTTGAAACGCGAGCCGTGCGCGGCCTGGACGCGGTAATCGAGCACGGAAGGCGTCGCGGCACAAGCCGGCCGGTCCAGCAGATCCTCGCGCACGATGACCAGGGTCAGGCCGGCCGGGCCGATGTTCTTCTGCGCGCCGGCGTAGATCAGGCCGTAGCGCGTCACGTCGAGGGGGCGGCTGAGCAGATTCGAACTCATGTCCGCGACCAGGGGTACGGCACCGGTGTCCGGCGTCCAGTGGTATTCGAGGCCGTCGGCGGTCTCGTTGGCCGTGACATGGCAATAGGCCGCCCGCGCATCGCAGTGCCATTCATCCTGCCGTGGCAGGCGCGAGAAGCCGGACGAGACGGCGCTGGCGGCGACGTTGACCGGGCCGTAGCGCCGGGCTTCGGCGATCGCCTTGCGCGACCAGTGGCCGCTCTCGACATAATCCGCAGCGGCGCCGCCGCATCCCAGATTGAGCGGCAACAGGGAAAACTGCAGCGAGGCGCCGCCGTGCATGAACAACACGCGGTAGTGCGGTGGAATATCCAGCAGGCGGCGCAGCGCCGCCTCCGCCCGCGCCTGGATGTCGCGGAAAGCCGCGCAGTCGAAAGGCATCTCCCAGACCGTCATGCCGCCGTCCTGCAAGCCGGGCAATTCGTCGCGCAGCCGCGCCAATACCTCGGCCGGCAGCACGGCCGGGCCGGCGGCGAAGTTGAAGGTGGAGCCCTCAGCCGAAAAGGAAGCCGCCATGCGCGCCCGCCGCCATGAAGAACAGCAAGGGGATCGACAGCATGGTGTTGGTGCGCGAGGCGAGAAAGGTCGTGCGCGCGCAGGCGATGCGTTGCTCGACCGAGGCCGGGACGAAGCCGAGCACTTTCTTCTGATTCGGCCACAGCACCAGCCAGAGATTGAGCAGCATCGCCGTGCCGATCCACACGCCGATGCCGATCGGAACGAGGGCGCCGCGCAGCAGCAGGGCATCGGCGAGCCAACCGCGCTGCAGCAGCATGCCGATGCCTGCCAGCCAGGTGACGATCGAGGCGTAGCGGAAAAATCCGTGCTCGCGGCTGAGGCGCGACATGAACTGCGCGCTTTCGCCGTCCACAAGATCGGCGCGCGTGAGCGGCCGAAAGGCGGGCTGCTGCACGACGCTGGCATAGTTGTGGCCGATCCAGACGATGCCGGCGGAAAAATGTATCCAGCGCAACAGCAGTTCGACCACGGCGTCCATGGTCGTCAGGCGTGCATCAGCAGCCGCGCCAGGAGGTAGAGCGCGACGGTGAGCGCTATTCCCATGAGCACGGTGCTGCGCGCGGAGTCGTAGGGGGTTTTCATTTCGCGGCGCAGGTCTGGCGCATGACGAGCGGCTGGGCCGTGCGGCCGTGGCGTCCGCTTTCGGCGATCGCTTCCTCGATCAGGTGATGGTGCTCCGACCTGGCGCAGGCCGGATCGGTATTCGCGGCATCGCCGGTGAGCAGGAAAGCCTGGCAGCGGCAGCCGCCGAAGTCGCGCTCCTTCTCGTCGCAGTTGCGGCAGGGCGCCTTCATCCAGGTGTCGCCGCGGAACTTGTTGAAGGTGGGCGACTCCTCCCACAGCCACTCGAGGCTGTGCTCGCGCACGGTCGGGAATTCCAGGCTCGTGATCTGGCGCGCCTCCTGGCAAGGCAGCGCGGCGCCGTCCGGCGCGATGGTCAGGTGAATGGCACCCCAACCGTTCATGCAGGCCTTGGGACGCTGCTCGAAATAATCGGGGATGACGAAATAGATCGTCATGCGCTCGCCCAGGCGCGCGCGCGCGGCGATGACCGCCTGCTCGGCCAGCCGCATCTGCTCGAGCGTCGGCAGAAGTTCCGTGCGATTGAGCAGGGCCCAGTTGTAGTACTGGATGTTGGCCAGTTCGAGGTAGTCGACGCCGAGGCCTTCGGCCATATCCAGGATTTCCTCCACCTGATCCGCGTTGTGGCGGAAGAGCGGCACGTTGAGCACCATCGGGAAACCCTGTGCCTTGATCTTGCGCGCCACATCGATTTTCAGGTCGTGGCAGCGCGCGCCGACCAGGCTGTCGGTCAGCGCGCGTTCGGCCGACTGGATCGAGAGCTGGATCTGATTGAGCCCGGCCCGCTTCAGCGCGGCGAGGCGCCCGTCGTTCAGCCCGACGCCGGAGGTGATGAGATTGGTGTAATAGCCGAGGCGGCTGGCCTCCGCCACCAGCTCTTCCAGGTCGGGGCGCAGCATCGGCTCGCCGCCGGTGAAACCGAGTTGCAAGGCCCCCAGCTTGCGCCCTTCGGCCATTACCCGCATCCATTCGCCTGTGCTCAGTTCATCGGCGCCCGCGCGCTCGAAATCGACGGGGTTGCTGCACCAGGGGCATTTGAGCGGACAGCGGTAGGTCAGCTCCAACACCAGCCAGAGCGGCTTGCCTTGTCCGTCAAGACTTGATTCGGATCCAGCCTTTGGCATGGGCAACCTTGAGGAAGTTATGGACGCCGGCAGCGACTTGCCCGTCGCCGCCGGAATAGGTCCGCCGCAGCTCCTCGATCATGACCGACACGGCGGTCTCGCCGTCGCAATGCCTGAGGATTGCGCCCGCAGTTTCGTTGAGCTTGACCACGCCCTCGGGATAGAGCATTACGTAGGAGTCCTGCGACTCCTCCCAGCGAAACAGGTACAGCGGGTTGATGAAGGGGCGATCCTGCGGCTGGAAATGGGGGACTTCGGTCATGATGTTTCGGCGGGAATGGGTGGGGACGGGCACGCGCACGTCCCCACGTTTCGCTTATCGCACGTATACGTAGGCCGTGACTTCAAAGCCCAAACGGATATCGCTGTAGCCAGGCTCGATCCATTGCATTTTCTGCTCCTTGACGTTGAGTGACGAAAGGCAATCCTGAAGCGCATACTTTCCTGCGAGGCGAAAGCAAACGCGCTTCGCCGCGATTGTGATCGAATGCGGCGGGACGCGGCAGCGGATTTACCGTATATAGGCCTCATGATTTTCTGGAGAGACGTCCGCTCCGGATGCCGGCATAGCCGGCATTGGGCCCATGGGACCCGCCCGCCGCCACTTGCGCTTGAAGAGCAGGATGGGCGCGCAGCGATCGTCGTCGTGATAGATGCCGACGCAGTCCAGGCACTGGAAGCAATCGTCGTAGCGGATTGCGCCATCGCGGTCGATGGCCTCGTAGGCGCAGATATGGCGGCAGCGCTGGCACGGCTTGCCGCATTCCGGTCGGCGCGCCAGCCAGTTCCAGCGCCGCAGGCGGCCGCCGAGGGCGAGTGCCGTGCCGAGCGGGCAGATATAGCGGCAGAAGAACTTGTAGATGAACAGCCCGGCGGCGAGCACGCCGATGCAGTACGCCACGTAGGGCCACTCCCGCGCGAAGCCGACGGTGATGGCCGTCTTGAAGGGCTCCGCTTCGACCAGGATTTCCGCGCTGGAAGGCGCCACGGCCGCCGCGCCGACCAGCACCGCCAGCAGCGCGTAGCGGCCGCGGTCGAGCGCACCGGCGAGCCGCGCCGGCAGCCGCCATGCCGGAATCCGCAGCCGCCGCGCCAGCAGGGCCAGGAATTCCTGCAGCGCGCCGAACGGGCACAACCAGCCGCAGAAGGCACCGCGCCCCCAGACCGCCAGCGTCGCCAGCGTGAAAGCGATCAGCAGCAGCGAAACGGGATCGTAGAGAAGGCTCGCCAGCCCCGTTCCCGCCGACATCGATTTCAGGGCGCCGGTGATCTGCACGATGGACAATTGCCCCTGCGCGTACCAGCCGATATAGCCGAGGGTGAAGGCGAGAAAAGCCAGACGGAAGGCACGCAACCGGCGCGGGTGCCGCGAGACGGCCCGGGGGAGCGCAAGCACGGCTGAGAGAACCAGAAGGGCCGCGCCGATCAGCGCCAGATCGGGCCAGCGCCCCTGCCAGGCCAGCAGCCACTCGGGCAGGGGTTTCGGCGGGTACTCGAACAGCACGGCCGGCGGCGCATAGCGGAGCACCGCGCTGCGATGCGTGACGACGGGCAGAATCAGGCCGCTGGCGCGGCTTAACGCAAAATGCAATTCCATCGGCTGGCCCGGATCGAGACCCGCGGTGGACGGTGCCGAGAGAATCAGGGCGGCGTTGAGAACGGGCAGTTCAGCCAGCCGCGGCGTATCGCGGTTGGCATCGCGCAGTTCGATCGGCAGCTTGCCCTGCACCAGGGCCAGTCGCGGCGGCGGCGTGCCGGGAACGAATCCCTCATCCACCAGCGCATAGCGGCCGCGGGTGGCGACCCAGAAGGCCGGGCGGCCGTCGCCGAGAAACTGCATCAGGGTTCGGTAGGCGGTATCGCCGAGCAGGTTGCGGCCGATCGTCGGCGCATTCAGATAAGCGACGTAAATCTCGATGAAGAGATCCTGCGGGTTTCTCAGCGCCTCGTCGTCGAGTCCGGCGCCCTCGCTGCCGGAAAAAAGCTGCTCCACCTCGGCATTGCTCAGCCGCAGACGCTGAATATGGCCGCGCTGCAACAGTATGGCGAATCCCAGCGGTTCGTATCGGTCGGCGCGTGGCACCGCCGGCGGGCCGCGCTGCCCGCCGGCGGCGAAGCCGAGACGCGCGCGCGCAACCTCCAGTGCCGCGGCCAGCACGGTCTGATTCACGATGCGCACCGAGGCGGTGGCCTTGGTCACGCCGTCGAGCACTACCCGATTGCTCCCGCCGCCGGACCGCGTGTCGCCATAGGCGCTGGCGATGGCGATTTCCTGCCGGAGACTCCTGCCCGTGTATTGCCGGGTGAATTCGCGCAGCGGCGCTTCCCCCAGGCCGCTCAGAAAAACCGGTTCGTGCTGATGCAGCACCTCGACGTCCATGAAGGTGCCCTGGGCATCGATGGCCACCAGGAGGTTGATGGGCGTGCCTTCGAAACCGGGGATCGGGGCGATGTCGATGGACTCGAAGACATAGCCGATCGGCCCGCCATCCGGCTTGAGCTCGCTGGTCAGCGGCCAGGCCGGCACCTCGCGGAGTTTTTCACCGACGCGCAGCGGCGGCCCGAAGCGACTGGCGATATCCGCCTGCGATAGGGTCCCGGCCTGTGCAGCGGCCGCTGTCAGCATAACCAGAACCCACCCCCAGATCGCGCAGCGGCCTGCTTCCCCGGCCAAGGTCGTCAACTTGCTTGCCATGCCCCTTCGCGCCAATTCGCGGAACGATCCCCCGGCCAAGCAATTTCAATACCCACCTACAGTGCATAGACGGCGGAGAGACCGAGCAGCCAGTTGCGCCCCGGCGCCGGTTCGAAATAGCGGCCGTTGCTCTCATTGACGATGACCGATCCCGAGTACTTCCGATCGGACAAATTGTCGACCCGGAGGAACTCCTTGAACTTCCAGCCGCCCGAATCCTGTTCGAAGCCCAGGCGCAGGCTGGCGATGGCGTAGCGCTCCGCAGCATCGCTGTTGGCGTCGTTAACCCAGACCCTGCTTACGCTGCGCACCTCCAGCGCGGTGCTGAAGCCGCTCGGCCGATGCGTCCAGGAGCCCTCGGCGAACAGCGTCTGACGCGGAATCCCGGGAATGAAGTTGCCGGCGCGGATGGCGGAGCCCGGGATGGTCTCGCCATAGCGCGCGGTCAGGTAGGTGTAGGCCAGGGCGAGCCCGAAGCCGTTGCGCCAGGCGGCCGACAGTCCCGCTTCGAGGCCCGAGCGGCGGGTGCGTCCGGCGTTGCGATAGGTGGTGCGGCCGCCGGAACTCGTGTCGACCGCGATCTCGTCCTGTGTGCGGACATCGAGCAGCGCCGCTTTGAGCCTGGCGTTTTCCCCCAGCAAAGCCTTGAGGCCGAGTTCGACATGGTTGCTCTTGGCTTGCCGCAGCGCCAGATTGAGGCCGGCGGCCCCGCTGCGATAGGACAGTTCGTTCATGGTCGGCGTCTCGAAGCCGCGGCCGAAGCTGCCGTACAGGTTCAGGGCGTCGGCGGCGCGCCAGGTTGCGCCGAGCACCGGTGTGAAGGCGGAGAAGTCGGTAGAGCCGCTGTCGTCGGGGTTGCCGGTCACGATGAACTTGTCTTGCGACGCGATTTTGACCGAGCTATGGCGGACGCCGGCCAGCAGAAGCCAGTCCGCGGACGGTTCCCATTGCGTCTGAACATATTGGTCGAAATTGAAGATCCGGTTGTCTTCGTCGCGCCGCAATGCGCCGAGCACGCCGGTCTGCGTTCCGATGAAGTTGCGGAAGCCCTTGCGCTCCTCGTCGAGCGTGTCGTGGTTGATGCCCGCGGTGGTGGTCCACGGCCGGCCGGCGAATTCGCCCTTGTGGGTCCAGCGCGCGTCGACGCCCCAGTAATCCCGCTGCAGATCGATCACGCCGCCCGGATGAGTGGGAGCGCTCTGCGGCGCGGTGGGTATCGCCTGGAACTGGACGGCATCCCGATGTCCGCGATAGACCGTGGCATTCAGCACGTTGCCGCCACCGAGCCTGCGCTCGTAGGCGAGCCCGAACTGTTCTTGCGAAACGCTCTTGCGCGTGTTGAATGTGTAGGCCGTCGGGGTGGCCTGGCGCGGGTCGGCCTTGTATTGGGCGCGCGTCAGGCCGAGCGGATCCTGGATCTCCGGCATGCTCACGGTGTTGAGGACCAGCGTCAGGGTGGAGTGGTCGTCCGGTTGCCAGCGCAGCTTGCCGTTCGCCGTATCTCGCCGGGCCGCGCTGTGGTCCCGGTAGCCGTCGGTGCGGAAGGTGGCCACGTCCAGGACATAGTTGAGCGCCCCATTGTCGCCGGCGAGCTTGGCCGCGGCGCGCTGCGTACCGAAGCTGCCGAATGCAATCGCTGGGGTCGCTTGCATGCCCGGCTTGCCGTCCTCCGTAAACAGCGAGATGACGCCTCCCGAGGAGTTCCCGTAGAGCGACGAGAAAGGCCCGCGCAGCACCTCCAGGCGGGCGGCCGAACCGAGATCGAAATGCGAGACCTGGCCCTGGCCGTCCGGCATGGTCGCCGGGATGCCGTCAGAATAGAGCCGCAACCCGCGCACGCCGAAGCTGGCGCGCGCGCCGAAGCCGCGCGAGGAAATCTGCAGGTCCTGCGCGTAGTTCTGCCGGTTTTGCGCGACGACGCCGGGGACGCGTGCCAGCGCCTCGGAAAGGTTGACCTGGGGCTGTCCGTCCTGCATCCGTGCGCGGTCCACGGTGTCGATCGCCACCGGCAGGTCGAACGCGGCCTGCTCGACGCGCGTGGCGGTGACCACCACCGAGTCGGCGCGCAGGTCGGGTTCCGCTGCCGGAGCAGCGGCGGGGAACAGCGCCGGCAGCAGCGTCAGCGAACGGCGGAAAAGCGATGAGGCCATGGCGATTGTCCGGCGGATCCGAAAGCCATATTGTGGGCGTGCGGCTGGCCGCGCATCAGGCGGGATTCGCTTGATCGTCGCTCATGATTTTCATGAGCCGGCGCGCTCAGGCATCGATGACGCCGTTGCGTATGGCGATCAGGGTGAGCTCGGCGGCGTTGGCCGCGCAGAGCTTCTGCTTGATGTTGTAGAGGTGGGTGCCTACCGTGCGCGGCGAGAGAAACAGCACCTCGGCAATCTCTGCGACGGATCGGCCGCGCGCCAGCATGACGAAGACCTCGAATTCGCGCGCCGTCAGCGACTCCAGCGGGTTGCCCTGGCGGGCGACCTGCTGCAGCACGATTTCCCGGGCCAGCGCCGGTTCCAGGTAGACCTTGCGTGCGGCCACCTGGCGGATGGCCTCGTTGAGTGCGTCGGCGGCGCTGCGCTTGGTCAGGTAGCCCAGTGCGCCGGCCTGCAGAGCGCGCCGAGGATGCGAGGTATCCTCGTGCGCCGACAGCACGAGCACGCGCGCCTCCGGTTCCTTGGCAAGCAGGCGAGAGAGGGTTTCCAGGCCGCCCATGCCGTCCATCGACAGGTCGAGCACCACCACGTCCGGCCGCACCTCGGCATAGCGGCGCAGCGCCTCCTCGCCACTGCCGCATTCGCTCACCACGCGCAGATCGGCAGTGGTATCGAGCAGCGCACGGAAGCCCATGCGCACGACGGCATGGTCGTCGACAAGCATGATGCGCAGCAGCGGATTCACGACGCGTCGCGTCCCAGAGGAAGTGAAATTGCAATGCGAAAGCCGCCCTCCTCGCGCCCGCCTGTCTCCAGCGTGCCGCCCAGCGCGGCGGCACGTTCCCGCATGCCGGCCAGTCCCAGGCGCGATCCGTTGCCCGTCTCCTCTCCGCTGCGGCCGTTGTCGCTGACGCTCGCCGTCAGTTGCGCACCGTCTCGTCTCACCTCGACCGCGACCCGGTCCGCTTCGGCATGCTTGAGCACATTGGTGAGCGCTTCCTGCACGAAACGGAACACGGTCAGCGTGACCGCCTCGCCCAGGTCGCCGCAATCGCCCAGGAGCGCGAGATGCAGTTCGATGCCGGCGTGGCGTGCGCGCCACTCGCGCGCCAGGTCGTCGAGCGCCGCGGAAAGGTCGGCCTGGTCCAGCACCGCCGGTCGCAGTTCCCGAACGATGCGATGTACGCCATCGTATAGCCCGGCGGCAATGCCGGCGATCCGCTCAGCGCCGGCGGCGATCTCGGGCGCTGCCACAGGGTTGCGCCAGAGCGAGGCGGCGATCAGGCGGATCGCCGTAACCGACTGGCCCAGTTCGTCGTGCAATTCGCGCGAGAGACGCTTTCTTTCGCCTTCGATGCCATCCTGGATCAGCTGCGTGACCTCGCGGTTTTCGGCCAGGGCCCGTGTCGCCACCATCAGCGCACGTTGCTCCGCCTCGCGCTGCTGCAGGACGGAGGCGACCGAGTTGAAGCCGACCGTCAGCTCGTGCCACTCGGCAACGTCCGACACCGGCAGGCGCGCATCGAGGCGGCCTTGGGCGAGCCGGTGCAGCCCGTCCAGCACGGACTCCGCAGGTCGCAGCAGTCGGTGCAGAAACCACAGCAGAACGGCATGCAGCAGGGCAACGAATGCGGCGCCGAGCAGGAACACCGGTATCAGGTTGTCCCAGGCGTCCAGGATGGCGCGCGAGGCATCTGGAATTACCTCCAGTCGCGCGCCGGGCAGCATAATCACGACCGCCTCTATGCGAGGCGCCATCAGTTCGGCGAACCATTCCGGCGCCCGTCTGCCGGCCTTGTAAGTGGAAGGCGGCGAGACATAGCCGGGCGGGCCGGCTTCGGTGTAGAAGCGAATCTCGTTGGCACGCACCCGCCCCAGGCGATTCAGGAAGTCCTGCATCACCAATGGCGCAGGTCCGAACAGCGGGCTGGTCTGTGCCGCCGTGCCGAGCAACTGCACCGTAACACGATGCGCGGCCTCGATCTCATCCCGGATGGAGGCCTTCAGGTTGCTCGCGAGCAGTCCCGTCAAGGCCGCGAGGAAGCCGAGATTGAGCACCGCGAGCAGGATATTGAGGCGCAGACGAAGGCTCATGGGGCGGTAGTCGAAAGGGCTGCCTGTTACTTGAGGTATTGATCCGGCGCGTCAGCCGGCAAGACGAAACACCACGGGGACATCGACGGTCAGCGGACGGCCGGCGAAGGCGTCGGGAAGCCGGGGCAGCGGCGTTGCCTCGCGCACCATGTTCATGGCCTGCCGATCGAGAATCTCATGACCGCTGGAGCTTATCACGCGCACCTCGGCCAGATCGCCGTCCGCCGTCAGATGCAATTGCAGCAGGGTGGTGCCCTGCCACTGGCGCACCTGCGCCACCTGCGGGTAGCGCTGGTAGCGGCCAATGATTTGCGCCAGGCGCTGGCCGTAGGCGGCCAGGATTTCGCCTTGATCGATGCCTTGCGTCGCGGCGCGCGGCGAGGCCAAGGGCAATTCCGCCGCAGCTTCAGCAATCGGTGCGGCGGGGGTTGCAGTCTCGGGCGCCGCGATGGCAACGACGGGGGCGGTCGCAGCCGTGTGGACTGCCGATGGATGCGTTGCCGCTGCATGGGGGACGGTTTTCGCTGTCGCCGGTGCCGGTGCCAGGCCGGCGGAAGGCGATTCGGACGGCGCAAGAGGAACCGCCGCGAGCCGCACGTGCAGAGGCAGCGGCACCGACGCATTGCGCTCCGTCAGGACGGGCAACCCGCCCAGCCAGACTCCATGGAACAGGACCGAAAGGACAATAGCTGCTCGGAAGCGCCGATCGCGGCCTTGCGGCGGTCGCATCGATATGATGAATGCATTGGGCAGCGGGAGTGCGCGGGCGCTCATATTCCCGGCAAGTTAGACCATCCAGTGGCATGAGGAAACGTTCGCGCCGTGAATCATGAAATTCATGAGACCGCCGGCGCCGGTTCGGTGTTGCATTCTGCGACAGTTGGCTGCTTTTGGCGCAGTGTGTGCCATGACTTGCGCCAGATTGCCGCTCATCGTCGGTTCGGCATGCGGCGATTGAGCTTATTCATGAAGTTTTCGTGCTGGCATCGAAATTGCAAAGTGGTGTTCCACGAATGACGAACCGTTCATTCGAGCATACCCAGAGAACAACACAGGAGGTGGATGAAATGAAGCGCATTCTGATATCGGCCCTGCTCGGCGGCGCCATGCTGGGCCTGGCAGGAACACCAGTGGCGGCCAAGGTTACCGACAAGGACATCGAAAATGATGCAGTGACGACCGGGGACGTTGTCTCCTGGGGGCTCGGCACGCGAGGCCAGCGGTACAGTCCCTTGGCCAAGATCAACACCAAAAACGTCGGCGACCTGGTGCCCGTCTGGTCGTTTTCCTTCGGCGGCGAAAAGCAGCGCGGCCAGGAATCCCAGCCCGTGGTGCATAACGGCAAGATGTTCGTGACGGGCTCCTACTCGCGGCTCTTCGCGCTCGACGCAAAGACCGGCAATAAGCTCTGGCAGTACGAACACCGCCTGCCCGAGGGCATCATGCCGTGCTGCGACGTGGTGAATCGCGGCGCCGCCCTGTACGACAATCTCGTGATCTTCGGCACGCTGGATGCGCAACTGGTGGCGCTGGATCAGGATACCGGCAAGGTCGTGTGGAAGGAAAAGCTCGACGACTACGCCGCCGGATACTCCTATACCGCCGCACCGATCGTCGCCAAGGGCCTGGTGCTGACCGGTGTCTCCGGCGGCGAATTCGGCATTGTCGGCCGGGTCGATGCGCGCGACGCGAAGACAGGCAAACTGGTATGGAGCCGGCCGACCGTCGAGGGCCACATGGGCACCAGGGACGGCAAGGACAACGGCATCAGTGGCACGACCAACGCGAGCTGGCCCGGCGATCTGTGGAAGACCGGCGGCGCCGCCACCTGGCTCGGCGGCACCTATGATCCCGAGACGGGTCTGGCCTATTTCGGCACCGGCAACCCGGCACCCTGGAACAGCCACCTCCGCCCCGGTGACAACCTCTTCTCCTGCTCTACCGTCGCCATCGACGTCGCCACCGGCAAGATCGTCTGGCACTTCCAGGGCACACCGAACGACGGTTGGGATTTCGACGGCGTGAACGAATTCGTCACCTACAAGACCAAGGACGGCAAGGTCCTCGGCGGCAAGGCGGATCGCAACGGCTTCTTCTATGTGCTCGATGCCAAGAGCGGCAAGTTCCAGCGCGGCTTTCCCTTCGTGAAGAAAATCACCTGGGCCTCCGGTCTGGATGAGAACGGTCGTCCCAAGTTCGACGCCGGCAACCGGCCGGGCGATCCGACCAAGGGCGACGGCAAAAAGGGCAGTTCAGTGTTCGCCGTGCCCTCGTTCCTCGGCGGCAAGAACCAGATGCCGATGGCCTACAGCCCCGACACCGGCTATTTCTATGTTCCGGCCAACGAGTGGGGCATGGAGATCTGGAACGAGCCGGTCAGCTACAAGAAAGGCGCGGCCTACCTTGGCGCGGGCTTCACCATCAAGACCATCGACGACAGCTATATCGGCGCCCTGCGCGCGGTCGATCCGGTCAGCGGCAAGATCGTCTGGGAGGTGAAGAACAACGCGCCGCTGTGGGGCGGCGTGCTGACCACCAAGGGCGGGCTGGTGTTCTGGGGTACGCCGGAGGGCTACCTCAAGGCGGCCGATGCCAAGACGGGCAAGGAAGTCTGGCAGTTCCAGACCGGCTCCGGCGTCGTCGCGCCTCCCATCACCTGGGACCAGGACGGCGAGCAGTACATTGCGGTGGCTTCGGGCTGGGGCGGTGCGGTTCCGCTGTGGGGCGGGGATGTGGCGAAGAAAGTGAACTACCTCAACCAGGGCGGTTCGATGTGGGTATTCAAGCTGCACAAGAACGGCAAGTAGTTTCCTCCTGGCGGCCTACCCTCTCCCGGGCCGCCAAAGTTCAAAGCCGGCCTCGCGCCGGCTTTTTTTTTGTGCGCCCGGCACGGGCGCACTCTTGCAGGTGAAAGTCCTGCCG
>CAYYXS010000043.1:0-36765 GCA_964475635.1 uncultured Rhodocyclaceae bacterium | reverse complement strand
CCGCGCAACACCATCGTCTCGGTGAAGCGCTTCATGGGGCGCGGCCTGAAGGACGTCGCCCACATCGAATCGATGCCCTACGACTTTCTCGACGCCGAGGGCATGGTGCGCCTGCGCACCGTCGCCGGGGTGAAGAGCCCGGTCGAAGTCTCGGCGGAAATCCTGCGCGTGCTGCGCGAGCGCGCCGAGGCCAGCCTCGGCGGCGAGCTGACCGGTGCCGTCATCACCGTGCCGGCCTACTTCGACGACGCCCAGCGCCAGGCCACCAAGGATGCGGCGCGGCTGGCCGGCCTCAACGTGCTGCGCCTGTTGAACGAGCCGACGGCGGCGGCCATCGCCTACGGCCTCGACAACGCTTCGGAGGGCGTGTACGCCGTGTTCGATCTCGGCGGCGGCACCTTCGACATCTCCATTCTGAAGCTCTCGCGCGGCGTCTTCGAGGTGCTCGCCACCAACGGCGACGCGGCGCTGGGCGGCGACGACTTCGACCAGCGCGTGTACTGCTGGATCCTCGACGACGCCCGGATCACCTTCCCCAGCATCGAGGACACCCGCCGCCTGCTGCTCAAGGCGCGCGAGGCCAAGGAGATGCTGACCGGCCACGACGAGGCGCCGATCCACGCCGAGCTGTCCTCCGGCGAGACGGTCGACCTGACGCTGAAGATAGACGCCTTCGCCGAGATGACGAAGACGCTTATCTCGAAGACGCTCGGGCCGACGCGCAAGGCGCTGCGCGATGCCGGCCTGTCGGTGAACGACATCAAGGGCGTGGTGATGGTCGGCGGCGCCACGCGCATGCCGCAGGTGCAGCGCGCCGTGGCCGAATACTTCAAGCAGGAGCCGCTCACCAACCTCGATCCGGAGAAGGTCGTCGCCCTCGGTGCGGCGATGCAGGCCAACGTGCTGGCCGGCAACCGTGCCGGCGCCGACGACTGGCTGCTGCTCGACGTCATCCCGCTGTCGCTCGGCCTGGAGACGATGGGCGGGCTGACCGAGAAGGTGATCACGCGCAACTCGACCATCCCGATTGCCAAGGCGCAGGACTTCACCACCTTCAAGGACGGCCAGACGGCGATGAGCTTCCACGTCGTGCAGGGCGAGCGCGAGCTGGTCTCCGACTGCCGCTCGCTGGCGAAATTCGAGCTGCGCGGCATTCCGCCGATGGTGGCGGGGGCGGCGCGCATCCGCGTCACCTTCCAGGTCGACGCCGACGGCCTGCTGGCGGTCTCGGCGCGCGAGATGACTTCCGGGGTCGAGGCTTCCATCACGGTGAAGCCTTCCTATGGATTGACCGACGACGAAATCGCCGGCATGCTGAAGGAGTCGATCGACCACGTCGACGAGGACGTCAGGGCGCGCAATCTGCGCGAGCAGCAGGTCGAGGCCGAGCGGCTGATCGAGGCCGTCGAGGCGGCGCTGGCCGAGGACGGCCCCCTGCTGCGCGCCGGCGAGCGCGCCGACATCGACGAGGAGATCGCTTCGCTGAAGAAGCGCATCGCCGGCAGCGACCACCGCGCCATCAAGGCCGGCATCGACTCGCTGAACGGCGCCACGCAGGAATTCGCTGCCCGCCGCATGGACCAGGGCGTCAGGCGGGCGCTGACCGGACACAAGGTAATCGAGCTCAAGCTATGACCCAGATCATCGTCCTGCCTCATGTCGAACTGTGCCCGGAGGGCGCGGTGATCGACGTCCCGCCCGGCACCTCCATCTGCGACGGCCTGCTGAAGAACGGCATCGAGATCGAGCATGCCTGCGAGAAATCCTGCGCCTGCACCACCTGCCACGTCATCGTGCGCGAGGGCTTCGGCGGGCTGGCCGAGGCGGAGGAAAAGGAGGAGGATCTGCTCGACAAGGCCTGGGGCCTGGAGCCGCACTCGCGCCTGTCCTGCCAGGCGCTGGTGACGCAGACGCCGCTGGTCGTGGAAATCCCGAAATACACCATCAACATGGTGAGCGAGGGGCACAAGAAATGAAGTGGACCGACATCGGCGACATCGCCATCGAGTTGGCGGAGGCCTACCCCGACGTCGATCCGGCGAAGGTGAATTTTCTCGACCTGATGAACTGGATCAGGGCGCTGCCGGATTTCGACGACGATCCTCATCACTGCGGCGAGAAGATCCTCGAGGCCATCCAGGCCGCCTGGATCGAAGAGCGGGAATGAATCGCGACAGCGGCGGCCCGCAGCGCAACGTGCTTGGCGGCCCGCTCGGCGTCTGCAGCGAACAGCCGGTGACCGGCTTCTACCGCACCGGCTGCTGCGACACCGGGCCCGACGACCTCGGCCGCCATACCGTCTGCATCGTCGCCAGCGCGGAGTTCCTCGCCTTCTCCAAGGCCCGCGGCAACGATTTGTCCACGCCGATGCCCGAATACGATTTCCCCGGCGTGCAGCCGGGCCAACGCTGGTGCCTGTGCGCGGCGCGCTGGCGGGAAGCCCTCGATGCCGGCATGGCGCCGCAGGTGGTGCTCAACGCCACCAACGAGGCGACGCTGGACATCGTGTCGCTTGAAGACCTCAAGCGACACGCTGTCGACCTGCACTGACTACTTGGTGAGTTCCCGCAACGGCTCTGTGAGCGCTGGCAAATCTCGCTGGACGATATCCCACAGAATTGCGGGATCGATATCGAAATAGACATGTACGACGCGGTTGCGCATGGCACGCATCAGGTGCCAGGGAACGGTCGGGGTGCTGGACTGGATATTTTCAGGGATATGAGCGGTGGCTTCGCCGATGATGATCAGGTTGGCGCCTACCGCCTTGATCGTTTTTGCGTCGTTGTGGAAGCGATCGTAAGTGTAACCCTCCACAAACGCTTGTATCTCGGCGATGGCGTCAAGAATGTCCTGGACCCGGTTCTGCCATTTCCTAGGCGACATTGATCGCCTCGGCCAGGACGCACTCGCGAATGCGCGGTTTCAGGCTTTGCGGCGTTCCCAGGTCCACCCTGCAATGCAACAGGGATTCGAAATAGTCCTGTAATTCGAAGAAGCGCAGACCGATGGGACGGTCGAATTCGACCAAAAGGTCGACGTCGCTGTCCGGGCCGGCCTCGTCGCGCGCCACGGAACCGAAAAGCCCGAGGCTGCGCACCCCGTACTGCTTCTGCAGTTCAGCGCGGTGCGCAGAGAGAATGCGCAGGACGTCGTCGCGTTTCATGTGACCACCCCGAGTGCTTAATGCGTCATTGTGGCGCAAGCCGGGCTGCTTAGTCCAGCACGTGCGACACCAGCCCGTCGGCCAGCTTGGGCTCGAACCAGGTGGACTTCGGCGGCATCACCTCGCCGGCATCGGCCACCGCCATCAGGTCCTCCATGCCGGTCGGGTGCAGGGCGAAGGCCGCCGCCATCTCGCCGCTGTCGACGCGGCGCTCGAGTTCCTCCAGACCGCGGATGCCGCCGACGAAGTCGATGCGCTTGTCGCGGCGCAGGTCCTTGATGCCGAGCACCGGGCCGAGCAGGTTGTCCGAGAGCAGGCTGACGTCGAGGCGTGCCACCGGGTCGCTGGTCGGGATCAACTGCGGATGGATGGTCAGGCGGTACCACTGGCCGGGCAGGTAGAGGCCGAACTCGCCGCGCTGCATCGGCCGCGTGCGCGGCGCGCACATCGAGACGACGAAGCGCTCGGTGAGCCGCGCCAGAAAGCCGTCCCGGCTGAGGCCGTTGAGGTCCTTCACCACGCGGTTGTAGTCCATGATGCGCATCTGGCGGTGCGGGAAGATCACGGCGAGGAAGTAGTTGTAGTCCTCTTCCCCGCTGTGGTGCGAGTTCTTCGCATGGCGCGCGGCGGCGACGCGCGAGGCGGCAGCGGAACGGTGGTGGCCGTCGGCGATGTAGAGCGCCGGCAGGGCGTCGAAGAGAAAAGTCAGCCGCCGCAGGACGGCGTCGTCGCGGATGGCCCAGATTGTGTGGCGGATGCCGTCGTCGGCGGTGACATCGGCGTCCGGTGCGCCGGACGAGGCCTGCGCCAGGATGGCCTCGACTTCCGGCGCGTCGGGATGCGCCAGCAGCACCGGGCCGGTCTGGGCGTTGAGCGCCTCGATCTGGCGCACGCGGTCGTCCTCCTTGTCGGGACGGGTGAACTCGTGCTTGCGGATGCGGTTGCTGTCGTAGTCGGCGACCGAGGCGGCGGCGACCAGCCCGGTCTGCACGTGCTCGCCCATGACCAGGCGGTAGGCGTAGTAGCAGGGCGCCCCGTCCTGCGCGAGCACCCCCTCGGCGAACATCTTCAGGTAGTTCTCGCGCGACTTGGCGTAGACCTGCGGCGAGTAGTGGTCGATCTCGGGCGGCAGGTCGATCTCGGCCTTGGAGACGTGCAGGAAGCTCCACGGCTTGCGCGCGGCGCGTTCTCTCGCCTCGTCGGCGGATAAAACGTCGTAGGGCGGGGCGGCGACCTCGCCGGCGCGGCCGGGCGCCGGGCGGATGCCGCGGAAGGGCTTGATGAGCGACATGGTGTTTCTTCTTCTGATTAAACGTTGCGGTTCGGCAGGATGTCCTTCAGCACGTCGCGCGCCTTGCGGATCATGGTTTCGGTGGTGGGCCAATCGACGCAGGCATCGGTGACGGAACAGCCGTACTTCAGCTGGGAGAGGTCCTCGGGAATGGGCTGGTTGCCGCCCTCGAGGTTGCTCTCGATCATCAGGCCGACGATGGACTGGTTGCCTTCGCGGATCTGATGAACGCAGTCGGACATCACCAGCGGCTGCAGCGC
Organism: uncultured Rhodocyclaceae bacterium; assembly: GCA_964475635.1. GTDB lineage: Bacteria > Pseudomonadota > Gammaproteobacteria > Burkholderiales > Rhodocyclaceae > Desulfobacillus. The sequence continues at coordinate 32,048 of CAYYXS010000043.1, read as the reverse complement.
CGGGTCCTTCAGCGAATTGGCGTGCGAGCAGTCGATGACGATGTTCGGCGCGAGCTTCGCCTTGTCCAGCGCGCGCTCGATCATGCAGACGCTGACGGTGTCGTAGTTGGAGCGGCCGTCGCCGCCGCGCAGCACGACGTGGCCGTAGGGGTTGCCCTGGGTGCGCACGATGGCCGAGCGGCCCTGCATGTTGATGCCGAGAAAGCTGTGCGGGCTGGCGGCCGACTTGATGGCGTTGATGGCCGGCGTGATGTCGCCGTCCGTGGCGTTCTTGAAGCCGACCGGGGTGGACAGTCCGGAGGACATCTCGCGGTGGGTCTGCGATTCCGAAGTGCGCGCGCCGATGGCGGTCCAGGTGATCAGGTCGCCGAGGTACTGCGGCGCGATCGGGTCGAGCGCCTCGGTGGCGGTCGGCAGGCCGAGCTCGGTGACTTTCAGCAGGAACTCACGCGCTTTCTGCATGCCCTCCTCGATGTGGAAGGAGTCGTCCATGCGCGGGTCGTTGATGAAGCCCTTCCAGCCGGTGGCGGTGCGCGGCTTCTCGAAATACACGCGCATGACGAGATACAGCGTGTCGCCCACCTCGTCGGCCAGCTTCTTCAGGCGTTGGGCGTAGTCGTAGCCGGCGACCGGGTCGTGGATGGAGCAGGGGCCGACGACGATGAAAATGCGCGGATCGCGGCGGTCGAGGATGGCCTTGATGGTCTCGCGGCTGGCGAAGACGGTGTCCGAGGCCTTCTCGGAGAGCGGCACGCGGGCGTGGATTTCCTCGGGCGAGGGCATCAGGTCGAAGGCACCGATGCGGACGTTTTCCAGGGCTTGCTGTGTCATGACTTCTTCTGCGTTACGGGGTGGTTCAGGAGTGAAATGATCTCACGGATCGCCGCCGCCCGCTCGGGCAGGGCGGCGGTTTCGCGGGAGATGGCGAGCTTGTCCGGCCCGGCCAGCTTCCAGCGGCGGTCCTGCTGCACCAGCTGGATGATGCGCGCCGGGTCGATCGGCGGATTGGGGGCGAACTGCAGCCGGATCAGCGCTTCGGTGGCATCGATTTTCGCCAGGCCGACGGCGCGGGCCAGGATGCGCAGGCGGTGGGTCTCGATCAGGGTGCGGGCCTGGTCCGGCAGTTCGCCGAAGCGGTCGATGAGTTCCTCCCGCAGACGCAGCAGCGCTTCTTCGTCATCGCAATTGGCGAGGCGCTTGTAGAGCGTCAGGCGCTCGTGCACGTCGCTGCAGTAGTCGCTGGGCAGCAGCGCCGGCGCATGCAGGTTGATCTCGGAGGTGACGCCGAGCGGCTGCGACAGGTCGGGCTCCTTGCCATCCTTCAGGGCGCGCACGGCGGCGTTGAGCATGGAGGTGTACAGGTTGAAGCCGACTTCCTGTATCTCGCCGCTTTGCGATTCGCCCAGCACCTCGCCGGCGCCGCGGATCTCCAGGTCGTGCATGGCGAGGAAGAAGCCGGAGCCGAGCTCCTCCATGGACTGGATCGCCTCGAGGCGCCGCTGGGCCTGGGCGCTCGGCTTGGCGTTGCGGTCGGTGAGGAGATAGGCATAGGCCTGGTGGTGCGAGCGGCCGACGCGCCCGCGCAGCTGGTGCAGCTGGGCCAGGCCGAACTTGTCGGCGCGGTTGATGAGGATGGTGTTGGCGTGCGGATTGTCGATGCCGGTCTCGATGATGGTCGTGCACAGGAGCAGGTTGTGGCGCTGCTGGGTGAATTCGCGCATGACGCGCTCCAGCTCGCGCTCGGGCAGCTGGCCGTGTCCGACGACGATGCGCGCCTCGGGCAGCAGCTTCGCCAGGCGCTCGCGCACCGTCTCGATGGTGTCCACCTCGTTGTGCAGGAAATACACCTGGCCGCCGCGCTTGAATTCGCGCAGCACCGCCTCGCGCACGATGCCGTCGGAGTGGGGCACGACGAAGGTCTTGATGGCCAGCCGCTTCTGCGGCGCGGTGGCGATGACGGAGAATTCGCGCAGGCCCTCGAGCGACAGGCCGAGCGTGCGCGGGATCGGCGTGGCCGTCAAAGTCAGCACGTCCACCTCGGCGCGCAGGGCCTTCAGCGCCTCCTTCTGGCGCACGCCGAAGCGGTGCTCCTCGTCGATGACGACCAAGCCGAGGCGTTGGAAGACGACGTCCTTCTGCAGCAGGCGGTGGGTGCCGATGGCGATGTCGACCTTGCCTTCCGCCAGATCCTTGAGCGCGGCGGTCTGCTCCTTGGCGCTCCTGAAGCGCGACAGCTCGACGATCCTGACGGGCCAGTCGGCGAAGCGGTCGGAGAAGGTATTGAAGTGCTGCTCGGCGAGCAGCGTGGTCGGCGCCAGCACCGCCGCCTGCTTGCCGTCCATCACGGCGGCGAAGGCGGCGCGCAGCGCCACCTCCGTCTTGCCGAAGCCGACGTCGCCGCAGACCAGGCGGTCCATCGGCCGGCCGGACTTCATGTCGGCGACCACCGCGGCGATGGCAGCGGCCTGGTCGGGCGTCTCCTCGAAGCCGAAGCCGTCGGCGAAGGCCTCGAGGTCGTGTTCCCTGAAGCTGAAGGCGTGGCCCTGGCGCGCCGCGCGGCGGGCGTAGAGGGCGAGCAGCTCGGCGGCGGTGTCGCGCACCTGCTGCGCGGCTTTCCGCTTGGCGCGGTCCCAGCGGTCGGTGCCGAGCCTGTGCAGCTCGACCAGCTCCGGCTCGGAGGCGCTGTAGCGCGAGATCAGGTGCAACTGCGAGACCGGCACGTAGAGCTTGTCGCCGCCGGCGTATTCGAGGTGGAGGAACTCCGTCTCGCCCTCGCCGAGGTCGAGGTGCACCAGCCCCTGGTAGCGGCCGATGCCGTGGCTCTCGTGCACCACCGGGTCGCCGATCTTGAGTTCGGTCAGGTCGCGCAGCCAGCCTTCGAGGCTGGCGCGGCGGGCATCGGTCCTGCGCCCGCGCGGGCGGGCGGTGGCGGCGTAGAGCTCGTTTTCCGTGACGAGGGCGAGCCGGGCCTGGGACAGCAGAAAGCCGCTGGAGAGCGGCGCCACGGTGAGCGCGAGTTTCTCCGCCGTCGCCGCGCAGTCGGCAAAAGCGGCGCAGGACGCGGGTTTCAGGCCATGCTCGGTGAGGTACTGCATCAGCGTCTCGCGCCGGCCGGGCGATTCGGCGGCGAGCAGGATGCGGCCGTCGAAGCCCGCGGCGAAGGCGCGCAGCTTGTGCAGCGGATCCTCGGCGCGCCGCTCGACGGCGAGCTCGGGCAGCGGCGCAGCCGGCGCGTCGGCAGTCGCGCTGCCCGTGCCAAAAGTCAGCCTCCCCAGTACGGCGGCGGCGACGAAGAACTGCTCCTCGCTGAGGAACAGATCGTTCGGCGGCAGCAGCGGACGGCTGCGGTCGCCGCCGAGCAGCTTGTAGCGCGAAGCCGTGTCGGTCCAGAACTCGCGGATGGCGCCCGGCACGTCGCGGTGCAGGCAGAACACGCTGTCCTTCGGCAGATAGTCGAAGATCAGCGCCGTCCTGTCGAAGAACAGCGGCAGGTAGTACTCGATGCCGGCCGGCGCGATGCCGTTGGAGACGTCCTTGTAGATCGGGGAGCGCGAGGGATCGCCCTCGAAGGTCTCGCGGTAGCGGCCGCGGAAGCGCATGCGGCCGGCTTCGTCGAGCGGGAACTCGCGCGCCGGCAGCAGGCGCACCTCCGGCACCGGGAAGACGGTGCGCTGCGAATCGACGTCGAAGCTGCGCAGGGTCTCGATTTCCTCATCGAACAGCTCGATGCGGAAGGGCAGGGCCGCGCCCATCGGGAAGAGGTCGATGAGGCCGCCGCGGACACTGTACTCGCCCGGCGAGACGACCTGGGTGACGTGCTGGTAGCCGGCCAGCGTCAGTTGCGCGCGCAGGGCGTCGACGTCGAGGCGCGCGCCCTGCTTGAGGAAAAAGGTGTGCGCCGCCAGGTATTCGGCCGGCGGCAGGCGGGTGAGCGCCGTGGTGGCCGGGATCAGCGCGATGTCGCAGGCGCCGCGGCTGATCTCGTAGAGCGTCGCCAGGCGTTCGGAAATCAGGTCGTGGTGCGGCGAGAGCGTGTCGTAGGGCAGGGTTTCCCAGTCCGGCAGCAGATGCACGCGCAGTTGCGGCGCGAACCAGGCGATCTCTTCCTGCAGGCGCTGCGCATCGAGCGGGTTGGCCGTGACCACCGCCAGCATGCGCCCGCCGCCGGCGATCTGCGCCAGGGCGAGGGCGTCCGCCGAGCCCGCCAGCGCGGGCAGGTCGAGGCGCGCGCCGGGCTTGGGCAAAGCCGGGAGCTGCGGCAGCAGCGCAGGAGGGGCGGCGGTCATCGGAGAACGATCGGAAGGGCTTGCGGAAGACTGCTCTTCAAAGAGCGAATTATACCGGTCTGGACAGGCGTTCAGGACGGGGCTAAGTTGTAGGTCGGGCTTCAGCCCGACGACCGCAGGAAGTCCCTGCGGGATGACCGCAGGAAATCCCTGTGGGACGGCAGCGTGCCGGCCTGAAGGCCGACCTACATGCAGGGGCAGACATGATCTTCAGCAACCGCGAACAGGCCGCCAGGCTGCTCGCCGAAAGGCTGGCCGCCTACAAGGACCAGAATCCGCTGATCCTCGCCATCCCGCGCGGCGCCGTGCCGATGGCGAAACTCATCGCCGATGCGCTCGGCGGCGAGTTCGACGTGGTGCTGGTGAGGAAGCTCGGCGCGCCGGGCAATCCGGAATTCGCCATCGGCGCCATCGACGAGACGGGCTGGGCCACGCTCGGCCCGTATGCCGTCATGGCCGGGGCCGATGCCGGCTACATCGAACGCATCAAGGCGCGCGAACTGGAGACCATCCGCAGGCGCCGCGCCCAGTACTCGCCGCTGCACCCGCCCATCGATCCCGCCGGACGCATCGTCATCGTCATCGACGACGGGCTGGCCACCGGCTCGACCATGCTCGCCGCCCTGCACGCCCTGCGCAGCCGCGCGCCGCAGAAGCTCATCTGCGCCGTGCCGGTGGCGCCGCCCGATACGCTGGAGAAGGTCGGTGCCCAGGCCGACGAGGTGGTCTGTCTCTACGCACCCGAATTCTTCCAGGCCGTCGGCCAGTTCTATGCCGATTTCGGCCAGGTCGAGGACGACGAGGTGATTGCCCTGCTGTCCGAAAGGAAAAAGCCATGAAACTGCTTGTGATGGGATTCGCCTTCGTCCTTGCCGCCTGCGGCGTCTCCGAGACCGCCAGCGTCGCCGCCACCGCCGGCGCCGCCAAGGCCAAGGAGGCCGAACAGGCGAAGAACGCTCCCGCCCAGGTGCAGGGCAAACTCGACGAGGCATTCAAACAGGCGGAACAGAAGCGCGGCGAGGCCGACGAGAAGTCGCACTGAACGCACCCTATCCCGGCAACGGGAAATGGCAGGCGATCCGCTGGCCGGGGGCGACTTCCCGCATGGGCGGCTGCGTCGTCGCACATTCTCCCTGGGCGCGCGGGCAGCGGGTGCGGAAGCGGCAGCCGCCGGGCGGATGCAGGGCGGAAGGCGGTTCGCCGGGCAGCATGCCCGAGGCGGCGATCGGGCAGCCGGGATCCGGCCGCGGAATCGCATCGAGCAGCGCCCGGGTGTATGGATGACGCGGCGCGGCGAACAGCGCATCGACCGGCGCCACTTCGCACAGCCTGCCCAGGTACATCACGGCCACCCAGTCGCAGAGGTGCCTGACCACCGCCAGGTCGTGTGAGATGAACAGCATGGCCAGGCCGCGCGTCCTCTGTACCTCGCGCAGCAGGTTGATGATCTGCGCCTGGATCGAGACGTCCAGCGACGAGACCGGCTCGTCGCAGACGAGGAGTTGCGGCTCAGTCATCAGGGCGCGGGCGATGCTGGCGCGCTGGCACTGGCCGCCGGACAACTGGAACGGACGGCGCCCGTAGCATTGCAGCGGATCGAGCCCGACTGCCGTCATCATTTCCCTGGCAAGCCGTTCCCTTACACTGCGCTGCCGCCCGGCCAATGGCGCCTCGATGCTTTTCCCCACGCTGCGCAGCGGATTGAGCGAACTCGTCGGGTTCTGGAAAATCATCTGGAAGCGGTGGCGCAGGCGTCGCAGGCTGCCGCCACCGAGCGCCGTCAGTTCCTGGCCTTCGAACATCACTTTTCCCGAGGTCGGGCGCGGCAGTTGCATGATGGCGCGAGCCAGCGAAGATTTGCCGCAGCCGGATTCACCGACCAGGCCCAGCGCCTCGCCTCTGGCCAGTTCCAGGTTCACGCCCGAGACGGCATGCACCCGCTGCCCGTTGCCGGCGGGAAACGCCACCACGAGATCCTCGATGCGCAGCAGGGTTGCCGTTGCGTTCATGCGGCGGCCTCGCGATGCAGCGGGAACCAGCAGGCGCAGCGGTGCCCCGATCCTTCGTCGACAAGCCTCGGCATCTCCTGCCGGCAGAGTGCTTCCGCGCGCGGGCAGCGCGGCGCGAAGCTGCAGCCGGCGGGCAGGGCCGACAGGTCGGGCGGCTGGCCGCCGATGGCCTTGAGCATTTCCCGCGCGGGATCGTCGAGGCGCGGATTCGCATCGAACAAGGCCTGCGTGTAGGGCATGCGCATGCGCCGGAAGAGCTCGGCGGTCGGCGCCTGCTCGACGATCCGGCCGGCGTACATCACCGCCGTCTCCTGCGCCAGCCCCGCCACCACGCCGAGGTTGTGGCTGACCAGGATCATCGCCATGTTCCGCTCCCGCTGCAGGCGGGCGAGCAGGGTGAGGATCTCGGCCTGCACCGTCACGTCGAGCGCGGTGGTCGGCTCGTCGGCGATGAGCAGCGGCGGCTCGCAGGCCAGCGCGATGGCGATGACGATCCGCTGCCGCATGCCGCCGGACAACTGGTGCGGATAGCAGTCGAAGCGTGCCGCCGCCTGCGCGATGCCGACCGCGGACAACAGTTCGAGCGCGCGCGCCTTTGCCGCGGCCCTGGACAGGCCGAGATGCTGCTGCAGCGGCTCGGCGATCTGCCAGCCCACCTTCATCACCGGATTGAGCGCGGACAGCGGGTCCTGCAGCACGATACCGACCTGCCGGCCGAGCAGGGTTCTGCGCTCGCGCGGGGCGAGCGCGCCCAGATCCTGTCCGGCCAGGACGATCCGCCCCGAACCGGCAAGGCTGGCGCTGCGCGGCAGCAGGCCCTTGATGGCCCGACACAGCATGCTCTTGCCGCAGCCCGATTCGCCGACGATGGCCAGTGTCCGGCCGCGCTCGACGGCGAGCGAGACGCCATCGACCGCGCGCACGCTCCGCCCGCCATGCGGTAGATCGACGCAGAGGTTGTCGACGACGAGCAGGGGAAAAGCACTCATGCTCACAGCTGGCTCTCCCGCGTATCGAGCCAGCCGCGGAGTTTGTCGCCGAGCAGGTTGACCGCCAGCACGGTGAGGAACATCGCCGCCGCCGGGATCAGGCTGATGTGGGGATGCTCGGCGAGCACCTCGCGGCCTTCGGCGATCATGCCGCCCCAGCTCGCCATCGGCGAGGGGACGCTCAGGCCGAGGAAGCCGAGGCTGCCTTCGGCAACGATGACGAGGCCCACCATCACCAGCATATAGACCAGCAGCGGCATCAGCACATTGGGCAGGATCTCGCGCAGGAGAATTGCCGCATCGCCGGCGCCCGCGCTGCGCGCGGCGAGGACGAACTCCCGCCCGGCGAGCCGGATGGTCAGGGCACGCGCGATGCGGGCCACGGCCGGGGCGCTGACCAGCCCCAGTGCCAGCGTGAGGCTGAAGAGCGAGGAACCGAAGACGAAGGCCACCACCATCAGCAGCACTAGGCGCGGAAAGGCGAGCAGGGTGTCGATGACGGCGACGATCAGCGCGTCGGCCGCGCCGCGGTAGTAGCCGGCCAGCAGGCCCGGCAGGCCGCCTGCCAGCAGGCCGATGCAGGGCGCGAGCAGGCCGACGAAAAGCGAGACCCGTGCCCCGTGCAGCAGGCGCGAGGCGATGTCGCGGCCGAGATTGTCCGTGCCCAGCAGATGCCCTGCGCTGCCGGGCGGCTGCGCGAGTTGCGCCCAGTTGATCTGGTCCGGCGCCGGCAGCGGCCACCATGCCGCGCTGACGGCCAGCACCACCACGCCGGCCAGCCAGAGGATGGCCAGCACGTTGCCCAGGCCGCTCCGCCTAGCCACTGCGGGCCTCCTTCGCGGCAAGGCGCGGATCGAGCAGGCCGTAGCCCACATCCACCAGGAAATTGATGGCCACGTAGCCCAGGGTGATCAGTAGCACGCAGCCCTGCACCATGGGAAGGTCCTGCGCGAAGATGCTGGAGACGAGTAGGCGGCCGACGCCCGGCAGTGCGAACAGCTGCTCGATGATAACGGCGCCGCCGATCATGTTGCCGATCTGCAGGCCGAAGACCGTCAGCGTGCCGAAGAGCGAGGGCCGCAGCGCATGCCGCAGCAGGATCTTCCGGTCCGGCAGGCCTTTCGCCCGGGCCAGCAGGATGAAATCCTCCTGCAAGGTGGCGATCAGTTCGCTGCGCAGCACGCGCATCAGGATCACCCACTCGACGAGGGCGATGGAGACCGCCGGCAGGAACAGGCCTTTCAGGTTGGGCCAGATTCCTGCCGACAGCGGAACGAAGCCGGTGGCGGGCAGCCATTTCAGCTGCAGCGAAAAGACGTACACCAGCACCACGGCGAGGGCGAAACTCGGAATCGAGTTGAGTCCGAAGCCCAGCGTGGTGAAGAAACGGTCGAAGCGCGATTCCGCCCGCCAGGCGGAGGGGAGGGCGACGGGGATGGCGAGCAGGAGCGCGAACAGTTGCGCCAGGACGATGAGCTCGGCGGTGACCGGCAGGTGCGAGGCGAGGGCTTCGGCGACGGGCTGTCCGCTGACATGGGAGACGCCGAGCTCGCCGCGCAGGGCGCCGGCCAGCCACCTGCCGTAGCGGACGACCGAGGGGTCGTCGAGACCGAGTTCCTTCCGGATTGCCGCGATGTCTTCCGCCGCGGCAGTGGGGCCGGCGACCGCATGGGCGGTGCTGGCCGGCAGCAGGTCGAGCATCGCGAAAGTGAGGACCGTGACGGCCATCAGCACGACCGCCAGATGCAGGAGCTTGCCGCCGATGAAGCGCATTGGAGCCTATCTCAGAAATAAAACGGGGCGGACACGCGGGTCCGCCCCATTCACAACCCGGAAATTCCTACCTCGCGGCGCCGCCGTCCCGCCAGATGTCGGCGACCTTGACGACGGAATGATGGCCGGCCGTCACGCCCTGCAGGTCGGCCCTGGCCAGGATATGGAAGCGCCGCCCGCCCAGATACAAGAATACCGCATCTTCGTTGATGACCCGGGCGACGCCGCAGAGCGCGTTCTTGCGCGCGTCGGCATCGTTGCTCGTCGCCTGGACCTGCAGATGTTCGTCCATGGCGGGGCTGGCGTAGCGGCCCAGATTCATCCGGCCCTTCGCGCCGAAGCTCTCGTGCAGATAGGGGCCCATGTCCGGGTAGTCGGGGAAGCGCCAACTGGAAATCTGGAATTCCCCGCCCATGAGCCGCCTGAACACCTCGCCCGGCGCCAGCGCCGTCAGGGTCAGCGTGACGCCGGCCTCCTTGAACAGGCGCTGCGCGATCTCGCCGGCTTCCTTGCCGCGCGGCGTGTTGGTATGCGTCAATTCCAGCGTCACCGGCTGGCCGTACTCGGCCAGCAGCGCCTTCGCCTTGGCAAGGTCGTGTTTCCGGTAGCCGCTGTCGCCGCAGGCGGGGCTGCCGCCGAAGGGGTCGGTTACGACCGGGATGGTGCCGCGGAAATTCGCCTTCACCAGGAACTCCTGGTTCCAGGCATGCGCCAGCGCACGGCGCACGCGCGGATCGTCGAGCGGCGGCTTCGACATATTGAAGAGAAAGGCATAGGGCCCGGAGTAGTCGCCGCTATACACCCTGAGCGAGCGGTCTTCCCTGGCCTGCAGGATGTGGGTGCCGCGGTCGGTCAGGATGGCGTCGGCCTGGCCGGACTGGAGCGCGGCGAAGCGCGCCTGCATGTCCGGCATCGGCCTGAAGACCACCGTATCGAGATGCGGCTTGCCCGTGCGCCAGTAGTCGGGGTTGCGTACCAGCACGAGGCGGTCGTTGCCGACCCATTCCTTGAACATGAAGGCGCCGGTGCCGACCGGGGCGCGGTTTTGCGTGCCCTCCCGCACCGCCTTCGGCGAGGGGATGAGGGCGGCGAACCCTGCGCCGGTGATCTGGTTCTTGAACAGGAACCACGGCCGTTTCAGGGCGAAGCGGACGGTGCTGTCGTCCGCCTTCGTCACCGATTCGATCGGTTCGAGCGCGGAGAGGCCGATGTAGCGGTTCTTCGGGTCGAGCAGCCGCTGCCAGTGGGCGACGACGGCGTCGGCATTGAAGGGCGTGCCGTCGTGGAAGGCGACGCCCTGGCGCAGCTTGATCGTCCACAGCTTGCCGTCGGGCGAATGCGAGGCCGAGAGGGCGAGTTCGGGCACCAGCTTGCCCTTCTCGCCGAGGTTGAATAGCCGCTCCTCGACTGCCATCGCCACGTGGCGGTCCATGGCGCCGAGGAAGCGGGCCTTGATCGGATCGAAGCCGTTGAACTCTTCCTCGATGCCCACCGTCAGGCTGCCGCCCTGGACGGGGCCGGCGGCTGCAGCCGGCGTGCCCTGAACGAGGAGAGCCGCCAGCGCGAGCAGGCACAGCCCTTTCGCCCCGGCAGACCGCGTTCCCGAATCCTTGCTTGCTTGCACTGTCTCCTCCTTGCCTATTGTCGATGCGGGGGCGTCTTCGCGCCCCCGCATCGCTGCGATCAACCGCCGAGCATGGCCTTCTTCAGGCTGTCGCTCGCCGGCTGCTCGCCCAGCCAGATCTTCAGCATCGCACTGTTGAAGGCGTCGCCGGCGATGGTCCCTCTGGCGGCGCCGTTGTGGGAAATCACCGTGCCGGTGCCGGGGATGAAATCGAAGAACAGGGCCTGTCCGCTTTTCACTTCCTTGATGTCGCGGATGATACCGACCAGTTGCTCGACCTGGGCTTTCATGGCGTCCATTTCGGCCTTGCTGTGGTTTTTCGACAGGCCGCCGACGAAGGAGGGGACCAGTTGATCGGCCGTCGCGTCGATCAGGAGCGCCATCTGCACCCGCCGCGGGGCATTCACCCCGAGCACGCCGCCGAGGCTCGTCTGTTTCTTCGGCACGTAGAGCGCGCCGACATAGATGTCCATCACGGGCGTGCCGCGCACGCCCGCGCCGTTCAGCACCAGGGCGGTGCCGGAGAGCGACACCTTGTCGTCGAGCTTGACGCCGGCGACCTCTGCCGCGCCTGCCATGGCAGTGAACATGAGGCCCAGGAATAGTACGGTCAGTTTTTGCATGTTTCCTCCTCTTCAGTGGTTGGGTGAGCGGCTTGAAACCGCTCCTGGTCGAAATCCGCGATGTTGTTGATGCGTACCGCATGGACAAAGCGGAAGATGTCCGATACCTCGGTATCCCGGTTGGCGCCATGGAACCAGGCGTCCTTGCAGGCTGCGGCGCCGAGCACCTCCAGCGTCTCGAAGCCGCGGGCGCGCAGGAACGGCACGACCTCCTTATCGTCGATGCCGAACAGGAGGGGCTCGCCGCGCTGCTTCAGCCGTTTGCGCAGGGTGATCGCCTCCTTGCGCGGGCTGGTGCCGTCGATCACCGCGCGCGGAAAGAAGTCGAAGAGAACCGCGCTGCCCATGGCGGCATTGCGTGCCATGGTGGCCAGGGTCTGGTCGACGGCGGCGGCGGTGAGGTAGTAGCTGACGCCTTCCCAGATGAAGAGGGTCCGCTTGCCGGGGTCGTAGCCGGCCTCGAGGAGGCGGCATGCGAGGTCGTCGCGGCCGAAGTCGATGGCAACGAACTCGACGTGATGGGGGATCGTGCCCAGAACTTCCTGCAGCTTCACCCGCTTGACGGACTGGGTGGCCGGGTGGTCGACCTCGAAGACCCGCACGCCCTGGTCCGGGGCGACCAGGCGATAGGCGCGCGTGTCGTAGCCGGCGCCGAGGATGACCACCTGGCGGATGCCGTTGGCGAGGCAAGCCTTCGTGTGTTCATCGATGTAGCGGGTGCGGGCGAGGACGGCGCCGCCGAGTCCCGGGAACTGACTTTCGCCGAGCCGGCGGAAGAAGCGGCCCAACCACGGATGGCGGCCCATGGCGATATAGAAGGGGCCGATGAAATGCCGGGCGAGGGGATCGCTGCAAACCCTTTCCCCTTCCGGCTTCAGCGTTTCGCGCGCGCGGAAGGCGGCGGCGGTTTCGGCGGTCTTGCTGGCTTGTCCCGTGATCATGCGGCTAAGCATGCCGGCCGGCGGCGGCCGTCGGCAAACGCAAAGATTTCAGTTCGAACTGCATTTTTTGCAACCGGGCAGGACGCCTATAATCCCCGGCGGGATGCAAACAACGGGGTATCGGGCGACATGAAGGCGGAGCGGCTACCTTCCACCAAGGACTTGCGGGCCTTCGAGGCGACGGTCCGGCTCGGCAGCATCAAGGCTGCCGCCGAGCACCTGAGCCTGAGCCCCTCGGCGGTCAGCCGGCGCATCCAGAGCCTCGAGGAGGAGCTCGGCCGGCAGTTGTTTGCCCGCGATGTGCAGGGGCTGACCCTGACCGAGGCCGGCAGCTGTTACGCCGCGCAGCTGCAGTCGGTCTTCCAGGCGCTGGAACAGGCCACGCATGCCGTGCGCACGCAATCGAAGCAGCGGCTGGTCGTGCTGGCGCCGTCCAACGTCTCGCACGCGATCGTGGCGCAATTGGATTCCTTCAACGAAGCCCTGCCGGACATCGAGTTGATCCTCCACGTATTCCCCGGCGCGCCCGGTTCCGACCCCGGCATCGCCCTGGCCGATATCGCCATCTCCTGGGGCAACAGGGACTGGGAGGGCTGGCACTCGCGCATGATGTCGCCGCGCGGACACCTGGTGCCGATGTGCACGCCGGGCCTGCTCAAGTCGGGCGCGCTGCTGGCCACCGAGGAACTGCACCAACATACCTGGGTGGTGGCGCGGCATTTCGAGAACGCCTGGAGCCTCTGGTACGAGAGACTCGGCTTGCCCATGCCGACACCGCGCCGCCTGCTCGAGGCGCCGAACGGCCTCATGGCGGCCGAGGCTGCCGAACGCAGCAACGGCATCCTGGTCGGCTTCGGCTATGCCGGCTATCCCGACTTCAACATACTGGCCGGCCGTTTCGTGCCCGCCCATGCCTACCACGCCCTGATTCCGGGCTACGGCTTCCGCTTCAACGTGCCGCGCGACCGCGACAACCCGGCCATCGCCCGCTTCACCAAGTGGTTTTTCGAGAACGTCTGGGGGCATGCCGCCGCCAGCCGGGTCGGGAACGTCCAGCCGCAGCCGGTCGCCGCGGCCGGAAAGAAGTAATGCCCTCGCTCGCCTGGTTCCGCTGCGATCTGCGGCTCGACGACAATAAAGACTCCGCATGAAAACCTGCCTCGCCGACATCGCTGCCTATGTCACCAGGGACGGCTCGGAAATCCGCGAACTGATGCATCCCGACAGGCACGGCAACCGCAACCAGAGCCTGGCCGAGGCCGTGGTGCCGGCCGGCTCGCGCACGCTGCTGCACCGGCACCTGACGAGCGAGGAGCTCTATCACGTCACGTCCGGCGAAGGGTTGCTGACGCTGGGCGCCGAAAAGACGAAAGTCAGTCCCGGCGACACGGCGCTGATCCCGCCCGGCACGCCGCACTGCATCGAGGCGATTGGGACGCAACCGCTGCACATCCTCTGCTGCTGCAGTCCGGCCTATCGGCACGAGGACACGGAATTGCTCCAGGACTCCCAGGGTCGAACACACAATGCAGGCCATGCTATCCTTACCGGTGAGTAAGGAATAAGCAAGGAGGTAAGACATGGAAGCTACCCTCACCAGCAAGGGCCAGGTCACCATCCCGAAGGCGGTGCGCGACTCGCTCAAGCTGCACGTCGGCGACCGCCTAGAGTTCCTCGTCGACCCGGATGGTTCGGTGCGCATCGTGCCGGCTACGCGCCCGGTGACCGACCTGAAGAGCTTGCTGCCGCGGCCGGAGCGCTCGCTCAGCCTGGAGGAGATCGACGCGGTGATCGCCGAACGCGGCAGGCGGAAGACGCGGTCATGATCGGCCTCGACACCAACGTGCTCCTGCGCTACATCGTGCGTGACGATGCGGCGCAGGCGAAGGCAGCCGGCCGGCTGATCGAGGAACGCTGCAGCAAGGAGCAGCCCGGCCACGTCTCGCAGGTTGTCCTCGCCGAACTGGCGTGGGTGCTGGGGCGCGGCTATGGCTATGCCAAAGCGGAAGTCGTCAAGGTGCTGGGCGCGATACTAACCTCCGCCGAACTCAAGGTGCAGGAAGCGGCCCTCGCCTGGGCGGCGCTACGCGCCTTCCAGACCGGACAGGCGGACTTCGCCGACTATCTGATCGGCGCCGAGAACGCATCCTGCGGCTGCGAGACGACCTGCACCTTCGACAGGCGCGCCGCCAAATCGGGCTGGCACACCCTGCTGTGAATCTCGATTCCGTTTTTGCCGCCGACGGCGCGCTGGCCCGCGCCATTCCCGGCTATCGCGTGCGCCCGCAGCAGATCGAGATGGCAGAGCGCATCGCCGCTGCCATACAAAAGCACGGCGTGCTGGTGGCCGAGGCCGGCACCGGCACCGGCAAGACCTTCGCCTACCTGGCGCCGGCGCTGATGGCCGGCGGCAAGGTGATCGTGTCCACCGGCACCAAGACCCTGCAGGACCAGCTGTTCCAGCGCGACCTGCCGACGGTGCGCGACGCGCTGAAGGCGCCGGCCACGGTGGCACTCTTGAAGGGCCGCGCCAACTACGTCTGCCACTATCACCTGGAGCGCGCCCGCAAGGAAGGCCGCTTCCTCTCGCGCGAGGAGGCCGGACACATCCTCGCCATCGCACGCTTCGCCAAGACCTCCTCGACCGGCGACAAGGCCGAGTGTTCGACTGTGCCGGAGGATTCCGCCGCCTGGCTGGCGGCGACCTCGACGCGCGACAACTGCCTCGGCCAGGAATGCCCGAACGCCAAGGAGTGCTTCGTCATGGCGGCGCGGCGTGAGGCGCAGGCCGCCGACGTGGTGGTGGTGAACCACCATCTGTTCTTCGCCGACGTGATGCTGCGCGACAGCGGCGTGGCGGAGCTCCTGCCGGCCTGCAACACGGTGATCTTCGACGAGGCGCACCAGCTTCCCGAGACGGCCAGCCTGTTCTTCGGCGAGAACGTGTCGACGGCGCAGTTGCTCGACCTGGCGCGCGATGCGCGCATGGAGGGCCTGGCGGCGGCGAAGGACTTCGCCGAACTGCCGGAGGGGGCGCGGGCGCTGGAAAAGGCGGCGCGCGACCTGCGCCTGGCCATCCCCGGCGAGAACGCGCGCTTTTCGCTGGCGCAACTGGCGCCGGCCTTCCACGAGGCGCTGGACAAGGTTGCCGGCGAGCTGGCCCAATTCGGCAAGCTGCTGGAGTCGCAGGCGGAACGCTCGGAGGGGCTGGAGCATTGCTGGCGCCGCGCGCAGGAGTTGCAGCTCGTGCTGAAGCGCTGGCGCGACGTCGGGGAGCCGGGACTGGTGCGCTGGGTCGAGGTGTTCAGCCAGGCGCTGTCGCTCAACGCCACGCCGCTGTTCATCGCCGATATTTTCAAAAAACAGATGGAAGGCCATCCCAGGGCCTGGATCTTCACCTCGGCGACGCTGGCGGTCGGGGACGACTTCAGCCACTACTGCGGCGAGCTGGGCCTGGAGGGCGCCGACACCGGCTGCTGGGGCAGCCCCTTCGACTATCCGAACCAGGCGCTGCTCTACGCGCCGCAGGCGATGCCCGACCCGAACAGCCGCGAGTACAACGAAGCGGTGGTGGAGGCGGCCTGGCCGCTGATACATGCCAGCCGCGGCCGTGCCTTCGTGCTGTGCACCTCGCTGCGCGCCATGCGCCGCATCCACGAGCTGCTGAAAACCCGTTTCGAGGCGGAGGGCTTCGATCATCCGCTGCTGCTGCAGGGCGATGGATCGAAGAGCGAGCTGCTGGCACGCTTCCGCCGCCTCGGCAATGCCGTGCTGGTGGCCAGCCAGAGCTTCTGGGAGGGCGTGGACGTGCGCGGCGAGGCGCTTTCGCTCGTCATCATCGACAAGCTGCCCTTCGCGCCGCCCGACGATCCGGTGCTGGCGGCGCGCATCGAACACATGAAGAAGGCGGGCCGCAACGCCTTCATGGAATACCAGTTGCCGCGTGCCGTCATCAGCGTCAAGCAGGGCGCCGGGCGGCTGATCCGCGACGAAGCGGACCGCGGCGTGCTGACGATCTGCGACCCGCGCCTGATCGCAAAGCCCTACGGCAAGCGGGTCTGGCGCTCGCTCCCCGCCATGCGGCGCACGCGCGAGGCGGGCGAGGCGGTGGCGTTCTTCGAGACGGAGGACGCGCGTGTGTGATCCCCGCCATCTGGCGGAAGCCGGAATCCAGCACGAGGACGGCGCTCGCAAAGTCCTCTGGGCCCCGGCTTTCGCCGGGGCGACGGGGCTGCAGCATAACCATGCCCAAGCTTCCTGACCTTTTCGGCTCCGTCCGCGCCAAGCTGCTGCTGATCGTGCTGCTGCCGCCGGCCATCATGGTGCCGGCGCTCACCGGCCTGCTGGTCTACTGGGGCGACTCGGCCTACGACCGGCTGCTGGTGTCGCGCGTCAGCGCCGAGATGATCACCGCCCACCAGTACATGGAGCGGGTGCTGGAGGCTCACGGCCGCGCCGTCGCCGGCTTTGCCGACTCGGCGCAGCTGGCGCGCGCCATGAACGGAAAAGGTTTGCGCGAATTGCTCAAGAAAACCGCGGCCGGAGAGAAATTCGATTTCGTGCGCCTGCTCGATGCGGAAGGCCGCATCGTCGCCGCCAGCGGCGACACGCCGGCCGGCCGCTGGCTGGACTGGCCGGTGGTGCGCGAAGCCCTCGACGGCCGCGGCAGCGTGGCGATCGACATCTTCAATGCGGCCCAGCTCGCCGAGATCTCGCCGCAGCTGGCCGAGCGGGCGCGGGTGCCGCTGGTGGCGACGCCGAACGCCGCGCCCGACCCGCGCAGCGAGGAGACCGGCGGCATGCTGATCCATGCCGCGGCGCCGGTGCGCGGCGCCGACGGCCGGCTCGCCGGCGCGGTGGTGGCCGGCCTGTTGCTCAACCACAACCTCGGCTTCGTCGACACCATCAACGACATCGTCTATCCCGAGGGCTCGCTGCCGCTCGGCAGCCAGGGCACCGCCACGCTGTTCCTCGGCGACGTGCGCATCGCCACCAATGTCCGCCTGTTCGGCGGCGATCGGGCGTTGGGCACGCGCGTCTCGCAGACCGTGCGCGACGCGGTGCTGGGCGAGGGGCGCACCTGGCTCGACTCGGCCTTCGTGGTGAACGACTGGTACGTCTCCGGCTACGAGCCGGTGCAGGACAGCTTCGGCAAGCGCGTCGGCATGCTGTATGTCGGCTACCTGGAAACGCCGTTCCGCGCCGTCAAGCGCAACATCCTGGGCGGCGTGATCGGCGTGATCCTCCTCGCCGCCCTGGTCAGCGTGCCGCTGCTGTTGTGGCGCGCGCGGCGGATCTTCGGCCCCCTGGAGCGCATGGACGCGACCATGGCCGCGGTGGAGGCGGGCGACGTTTCCGCCCGGGTCGGCCAGGTGCCGGGCCGCGACGAGATCGCCCGCCTGGCCGAGCATTTCGACGCCCTGCTCGACATCCTGCACGAGCGCAACGCCGAATTGTCGCGCCTGAACACCGAACTGGACTTCAAGGTCATCGAGCGCACCCGCGAGCTGGCGCAGGCGCTGGAAGAGCTGCGCGCCGCGCAGAAGCAGCTGGTGCGCTCGGAGAAGCTGGCCGCCATCGGCCAGCTCACCGCCGGTGTCGCGCACGAGATCAACAACCCGATCGCCGTGATGCAGGGCAACCTCGACCTGCTGCGCGAGGAGCTGGGTGAGACGGCGGCGCCGGCGGCGAACGAGCTCAGGCTGCTCGACGAGCAGATCCACCGCATCCGCGTCATCGTCACCAAGCTGCTGCAGTTCGCCCGCCCCGACGAGTTCGCCGGCTACATCGAGACGGTGGACGCCAATGCGGCGGTCGCCGACTGCCTGGTGCTGGTGCGGCACGAACTGAAAAAGGGCGACATCGCGGTGGTGCAGGACCTGCGCGCCGCGACCCCGGTGCGCATCAACCGCAACGAGCTGCAGCAGGTGCTGATCAACCTGGCGGTGAATGCCGTGCACGCCATGGCGGTCGGCGGGCGGCTCTCCTTCGTCACCGAAGACTGGGAGGGCAAGGGCGTGCGCATCGGCGTGCGCGACAGCGGCGCGGGCATCGCGCCGGAGCACCTGGCGCGCATCTTCGATCCTTTCTTCACGACCAAGAAAACCCAGGGCACCGGCCTCGGGCTGTCCATTTCGCTGGCCTTGATCGAGCGCTACGGCGGCACCATATCGGTGGACAGCCGCCTTGGTGAGGGCACCGAATTTTCCGTCTTCCTGCTGGCCGAGCCGGTGTTCCGCGAGCAGGACAGTCTCGATACTCTGGAAACCACATGACGAGCAACTGCGTCCGAGCCGCCGAAATCCTCAACCGCGACTGCCAGTGCGTCAGCGTGGACCGCGACCGGCTGCGCCGCGCCCTGGCGCTGGGCGAGGCCGGCGCCGACATGGTGCGCCTGATCGACGCGGAGCGGCCCCATCTTTTTGCCGCATCGACGGTGTTCCTCGGCCAGGCCAGCGTCGAGCGCATGGCGGAGATCGTCGCCGCAGTGGAATGCGTGGCGGCGCTGCCGGCCTGGGCGGAGCGGGTGCTGGCCTGGGCGCCGCCGGCGGCGCGGCACGAGACGGCCGCGGCCGGCGTTTTCATGGGCTACGATTTCCATCTCGGCGAAGATATTGGAACACCCGGAGGTGTTGGCGGCCCGCAGCTCATCGAGATCAACACCAATGCCGGCGGCGGCTTGCTCAACGCCGCCCTGGCGCAGGCGCAGGTGGCCTGCTGCGAGGAAGTGGCCGCCGTCCTGCCCGGCGTGCATCCGGCCCCCTCGCTGGAACAGGACTATGTCGACATGTTCCGCGAGGAATGGCGTGCCGAGCGCGGCGGCTCCGAACTGCGCCGCATCGCCATCGTGGACGAGCGGCCGGCGGAGCAGTATCTCTATCCGGAATTCCTGCTGTTCCAGAAGCTTTTCGAGCGCCATGGCCTGACGGCGGCGATCTGCGAGCCGGCCGAACTGCGCTTTGCCGGCGGCGCGCTGCTTCATGGCGATGAACGCGTCGATCTGGTCTACAATCGCCTGACGGATTTCGGCCTGGATGCGCCGCCGCATGCCGCCCTGCGCGAGGCCTGGCTGGCCGGAGCGGTGGTGCTGACGCCGCATCCGCGCGCCCATGCCCTCTATGCCGACAAGCGCAACCTGGCGTTGCTGACCGACGAGGCGGCGCTGCTCGATCTGGGCGTCGATGCCGCCACGCGTGCGGTGCTGCTGGCCGGCATCCCGCAGACGCGGCAGGTGCGGCCGGAGGAGGGCGAAGCGCTCTGGGCGCGCCGCAAGCAGCTCTTTTTCAAGCCGGCCGCCGGCTACGGCAGCAAGGCGGCCTACCGCGGCGACAAGCTGACCAGGCGGGTGTTCGAGGAAATCCTCGCCGGCGGCTATGTCGCCCAGGCGCTGGTGCCGCCCTCGGCGCGGCGCCTCGGCACGGAGGACGCGCCGCAGGAGCTGAAGCTCGATCTGCGCAACTACGCCTATCGCGGCCGCGTGCAGCTGGTGACGGCGCGGCTCTACCAGGGCCAGACGACGAATTTCCGCACCCCCGGCGGCGGCTTTGCGCCGGTGCTGACGGTGCCACGGGTGGAAGAGGGGAAATGAAGGTATTCGGCTTTGCAGGTTACAGCGGCAGCGGCAAGACGACGCTGATCGAGCAGCTCATTCCGCGCTTCGTCATGGACGGGCTGAAGGTTTCGCTCATCAAGCATGCCCACCACCATTTCGACATCGACAAGCCGGGCAAGGATTCGTACCGCCACCGCGAGGCCGGCTGCTCCGAGGTGCTGCTCACTTCCGACCAGCGCTGGGTGCTGATGCATGAACTGCGCGGGGAGCGGGAGCCGGACCTGGAGGAGCAGCTGCGGCTCATGTCGCCCTGCGACCTGGTGCTGGTGGAGGGCTACAAGACCAACGACCTGATCCCCAAGCTGGAAGTGTACCGGCCTGCCGTGGGCAAGCCGCCGATTCATCCCGAGCATCCGAACATCGTCGCCGTGGCGAGCGATGCGCCGGTCGAGACTTCGCTGCCGCTGCTGGACATCAACGATCCGGACGCGATCGTCCGCTTCATCCGGCAGCATCTGGACCTGAAATGAGCCTTCTTTCCTTCGACGAAGCCCTGCAAAAGCTCCTCGCCGCCGCCCGCCCGGTGACGGACATCGAGGCGGTCGATACCGTTGCTGCAACAGGCCGCACGCTGGCGCAGGCGCAATCGAGCGGCCTCAGCGTGCCGCCGCTCGACAATTCCTCCATGGACGGCTATGCCGTGCGCTGCGCCGATGTGGCCGCCGCCGGCACGCGCCTGCCGGTGGCGCAGCGCATTCCCGCCGGCAGCGTCGGCCTGCCGCTCGCATCCGGCACGGCGGCGCGCATCTTCACCGGCGCGCCGGTGCCGCCGGGGGCCGATGCAGTGGTGATGCAGGAGCTGTGCGAGCACGCCGAGGGCGCGGTGGCCATCAACCATGTGCCGCGCGCCGGGGAGAATATCCGCCGCGCCGGCGAGGACATCCGGCTCGGCGACGAGATCCTCGCCGCCGGCACGCGCCTGACGCCGCAGGAGATCGGCCTCGCCGCCTCGGTCGGGCTGGCGCAGCTGCCGGTGTACCGGCGGCTGCGCGTGGCGGTGTTCTTCACCGGCGACGAGCTCGCCATGCCGGGCGAGCCGCTCAAGCCGGGCGGCATCTACAATTCCAACCGCTATTCCCTGCGCGGACTCCTCGCCGCGCTCGGCTGCGAGGTGCGCGACCTCGGCATCGTGCCGGACAGCCTGGAGGCGACGCGCGCCGCGCTGCGCGAGGCGGCGGAGGCTGCCGACGTCATCATCACCAGCGGCGGGGTGTCGGTCGGCGAGGAGGACCACGTCAAGGCGGCGGTGCAGGCGGAAGGCGCGCTCGACCTGTGGAAGATCGCCATCAAGCCGGGCAAGCCCCTGGCGTTCGGCAAAGTCAGTCGCCGCAATACGGCGACTGCCCAAGCAACGACCATCCCCCCGGCCCCCTTCCCTGGGAAGGGGGTGACGGAGGCTCGCGGGCAAAGCCCGCTCGGAGATGAGGCGGCGTTTATTGGCCTGCCCGGCAATCCGGTGTCGACCTTCGTCACTTTCATCATGCTGGTGCGGCCGTACCTGCTGGCCTGCCAGGGCGCGCGCGTGACGGCGCCGCGCGGGCTCGCGATGCGCGCCGACTTCGACTGGCCGAAGCCCGACCGGCGGCGCGAGTTCCTGCGCGTGCGCATCAACGGCGAGGGCGGCCTCGATCTCTTTCCCAACCAGAGCTCCGGCGTGCTGACCTCCTGCGCCTGGGCCGACGGCCTGGTCGACAACCCGCCGGCGCAGGCGGTGGCCCGCGGCGAGCGGGTGCGCTTCATCCCGTTTTCCGAGTTGTTATACTGAGTCCATGAGTCTGAAAATTCTCTATTTCGCCGGCCTGCGCGAAGCGCTGGGCCAGTCTTCCGAGCAGCTGGCCCTGCCGGCACAGGTGGGCACCGTCGGCCAGCTGCACGCCCACCTCGTCGCCCGCGGCGAGGCCTGGGAAGCCCTGGCGAAGACGAAAAACCTGCGCATCGCCGTGAACCAGCAGATGGCGGCGATGGATGCGCCGCTGAAAGACGGCGACGAGGTCGCCTTCTTCCCGCCCGTCACCGGAGGCTAGGGTGAACCCCCCACGCTCACTTCGTTCGCTCCCCCCTTTGAAAAAGGGGGGGTGGGGGGGATTTCGGGGCGACATCGCAGATCGGTGGGGTGGAAAATCCTCCCTGTCCCTCCTTTTTCAAAGGAGGGAACCTTCTGCACTGACACCGACGGTTCAGATGCAATCGCCCTGTCCCTGGGACGGCCCGGCGGAGGCCTGATGAAGATCAGCGTCCAGACCGCAGACTTCGACCTCGGCGCCGAATGCGCCGCCCTCGTGCGCGGCCGCGCGGACATCGGCGCCGTGGCGAGCTTCGTCGGCCTGGTGCGCGATGCCAACGACGGCGCCGGCATTTCCCGCATGACCCTGGAGCACTATCCGGGCATGACCGAGAAGTCGCTCGGGGAGATCGTCGAGCAGGCGCGCGGGCGCTGGGATGTGATCGACGCCACGGTGATCCACCGCGTCGGCGAGCTTGCGCCCGGCGACAACATCGTGCTGGTGGTGGTGGCGAGCGCGCACCGCGGCGATGCCTTTGCCGCCTGCGAGTTCATCATGGACTATCTGAAGACCCGCGCGCCGTTCTGGAAGAAGGAAGCAACGCCGGAGGGCGGCCGCTGGGTGGACGCGCGCGAGTCGGACGACCGCGCGGCGGAGAAGTGGAAGGACTGAACGTCACTCCGGCGCAAGAACGTCGCCCCGGAATGCTTGAATCCGGGGCCGGAATCCAGAGCGGCCGTGGCAAAACCTCTGGGCCCCGGCCTTCGCCGGGGCGACGGGGTGAGCGTGCGTCATTCCGGCGGAAGCCGGAATCCAGAGCGGCCGTCGCAAAACCTCTGGGCCCCGGCTTTCGCCGGGGCGACGGGGTGAGCGTTCGTCATTCTCGCGTTCGCGGGAATGACGTTATTCGACTTTGACGCTTTTCCCCTTGCCCTTGCCCCCGCCCATGCTGAAGGCGGCGGTGGAGGCCTTGGCGATCTGGTCGAAGGCGTCCTTGGCGGTGCCGAAAGCCTTCTGCATGGCGGCGAAGGCGTCCCCGCTGTTGCCGGACAGGGCGCTCACCGACATCATCTTCTTGAAGTTTTCCATCATCTCCTGGCTGGTGCCGGCCATCTGCTGGCCCAGCATGCGGTTGAACTCGGCCTGTGCTCCGGCGGTGATCTCGGCCATCTGGCTCATGGCCTCCATCATCTTCTGCGAGGTTTCCTGGGCGAACTGGGTGCGCAGCGCCAGCGCGCCCTGCGGGTCCTTCGCCTCGGTCAGCGCCCGCGCGTTCTTCACGCTTTCCTCGAACAGGGCGCGCGCGGTTTCCACCTGCAGTTCCATGATGCGCTTGGAGT
This sequence comes from uncultured Rhodocyclaceae bacterium, assembly GCA_964475635.1. GTDB lineage: Bacteria > Pseudomonadota > Gammaproteobacteria > Burkholderiales > Rhodocyclaceae > Desulfobacillus. Next base: position 8,848 of record CAYYXS010000043.1, on the reverse strand, counting down.
TTTCCAGAGACATCTGCGTCAGCCGCATGGCGGCGTCGATGTTCTTGCGGTGCATGTCGGCAAACTGGTCGTTGCTCATCTCTCCCTCCATGACAGTAAGATTCACGGACTATGATGCGCCGATTGCCGCGGCTTGAAAAGCCGGAAAAAAACAGGGTGGGCAGCGCCCCCCCCCAAGTGCCGCACTCAATCGGGAGTCAGCCGGCGCAATGCCCCATCGGCTCCGGCCGGAAGAGGCGGGCATCCATGAGCCTGGGCGGTTCGGCAATGACCGGGCGGAAATCCATGCGGGCGAGGATGTCGCGCTCGAGATCGATGCCCGGCGCGATTTCGATCAGCTCCAGCCCCTGCGGGCCGAGGCGGAAGACGCAGCGCTCGGTGACGTAGAGCACCGGCTGGCCGCGGCGCAGGGCGTTGGCGCCGCTGAAGCTGCGGTGCTCGACGCGCTCGACGAACTTGCGCACGCCGCCCTCGCGCAGGATGTGCAGGCGGCCGTCGCGCACCTCGGCCTCCTGCGGGCCGGCGCTGAAGGTGCCGACGAAGACCACCTTGCGCGCCGACTGCGAGATGTTGATGAAGCCGCCGGCGCCGGCCAGGCGCGCGCCGAACTTGCTGACGTTGAGGTTGCCCTCGCGGTCGGCCTGGGCCAGGCCGAGGACGGTGAGGTCGAGCCCGCCGCCGTCGTAGAAATCGAACTGGTAGGGCTGGTCGATGATCGCCTCGGCGTTGCTGGCGGCGCCGAAGTCGAGGCCGCCGGCCGGCACGCCGCCGATCACGCCGGGCTCCGCCGTCAGCGTCAGGGCGTCGAGCAGCCCTTCCTCGTTGGCGACGTCGGCGACGCCTTCCGGCATGCCGATGCCGAGGTTCACCACTTGCCCGGCGCGCAGCTCCAGCGCGGCGCGGCGGGCGATCACCTTGCGCAGCGACAGCGGCATCACCGGCAGGCGCTCCGCCGGCACGCGGATCTCGCCGGCGTAGGCCGGGTTGTAGGCGCTGCCGAAGGTCTGCGCATGGTGGCCCGGCTCCTCGGCCAGCACCACGGCGTCGACCAGCACGCCGGGGATCTTCACCTGGCGCGGATTGAGGCTGCCGCGCGCGGCGAGGCGCTCCACCTGGACGATCACCCGGCCGCCGGAATTGCGCGCCGCCATGGCGATCGACAGCGCCTCCAGGGTCAGCGCCTCCTTCTCCATGGTGATGTTGCCGGCGGCGTCGGCGGTGGTGCCGCGCAGGATGGCGACATCGATGGGGAAGGCCTTGTAGAACAGGTAGTCGCGATCGCCGAGGCGGATCAGTTCGACCAGGTCTTCGCGGCTGCGCTCGTTCAGCCGGCCGCCGCCGTGGCGCGGATCGACGAAGGTGTCCAGCCCGATCGAGGAGAGATGTCCCGGCTTGCCGGCGGCGATGTCGCGGAACAGGTGGCAGATGACGCCCTGCGGCAGGTTGTAGGCCTCGATGCGGTTGGCCACGGCGAGGGCCTGCAGCTTCGGCACCAGGCCCCAGTGGCCGCCGATGACCCGGCGCACCAGCCCATCGTGGCCGAGGTGGTTGAGGCCGCGCCCGCCGCCGTCGCCCTGGCCGGCGGCGTACACCAAAGTCAGTCCGTGCAGCACGGCGGGCTCTTCGAGGAAGCGCTGCTCGATCGCCGTGGCGACGCCTTCGGCGAAGCCGATGCCGACGAAGCCGGCGGTGGCGACGGTGTCGCCGGCGCGCAGCAGTCGCGCCGCCGCGGCGGCGCTCATCAGCTTGCCTTCGGCGCGGCCGATCTCAGAGCGTGGCACCGCCGGAGACCTCGATGACCGCGCCATTGACGTAGCTCGCCTCGTCGGAGGCGAGGAAGGCCGCCACGGCGGCGATTTCCGCGGGCCGCCCCATGCGTCCGGCCGGGATGCGCCCGACGATGCCGTCGAGCACCTTTTGCGGCATGGCGGCGAGGATCGGCGTTTCGATGAAGCCGGGGCAGAGGGCGTTGGCGCGGATGCCCTTGCGGCCCAGCTCGCGCGCCCAGGTGCGCGTCATGCCGATGACGCCGGCCTTGGCGGCGGCGTAGTTGGTCTGGCCGAAGTTGCCGTAGAGGCCGACGATGGAAGAGATGCTGATGATCGAGCCGGAGCCCTGTTCAAGCATGCCGTCCACCACGGCGCGCGTGCAGCGGTACACGCCGGAGAGGTTGACCGAGATGACCTGCTCCCACTGCTCGTCGTGCATGTTCTTCAGCTGCGCGTCCTGGACGATGCCGGCGTTGTTCACCAGCACGTCGATGCGGCCGAAGTAGCGGCGCACCGCATCGACCAGCTCGCGCACGCTCTCGCCGTCGGCCACGTCGGCGGCGAAGCCGGCGGCGATGCCGCCTTCCAGGCGCAGGATGTCGGCGGCGGCCTGGGCGGCGGGGCGCTCCCGGTCGCACAGCGCAACCTGGGCGCCTTCCAGCGCGCACTTGCGGGCGATGGCTTCGCCGATGCCGCGCGCGGCGCCGGTGACGAGCACGGTCTTGCCTTCGAGCCGGCGCGAGGCGGAGGGTGCGGACTGGCTGCCCTGGGCGGGCGGGTTGAGGGTGGCGGTGTCGGACACTTCGGTTTCTCCTTGCTTGAAAAAATCAGCGCAACAACTGGCCCGCGCGGCCGATCACCGTGACCTCGACGAATTTCGAGCCGATGCGGTTGTCGCGCGAGAAATGGACCTGGAAGCCGCCGACGTCGTGGCGGCCGAGCGATTCGAGGGCGCGCAGCACCTTCTCCGGCGTCGGGTTGGGGCCGGCGCGGCGCAGGCCTTCGACCAGCACCTTGGCGCCGATGAATTCCTCGAAACTGGTGTAGGAGATCGCCGCCTCCTTCGGCGCGTATTTGGCGAACAGCTCGCGGTATTCGCGGACCACCGGCAGGGTCGGCGAGTAGGGGAAGGGCACCACCTGCGAGATGCCGAGGCCGTGCATGTTCTCCACGCCGGCCAGCCGCACCAGCTCGGCGGGGTCCACCACCGAGATGTTGAACAGCTGCGCGTTGCCGCCGGCGGCACGGAAGGCCTTGACGAAGGCCGCCGTGGTGGGATTGATCGAGATCATGATGATGGCGCTGACGCCGGCGGTCTTGAAGGCGGCGACCGCCTGCGCCACCGAGTCGTCGAGCTTGTTGCGCTCGTAGGGGGCGCTGGCCATCAGTTTCAGGCCGCGCCGCTGCAGCGCGGCTTCGACGCCGGCGAGGCCGGCCTTGCCGAAGCCGTCGTTCTGGTAATAGACGCCGATGTCCCGGATGCCGAGGGTGAAGAGCTGGCCGATCATGTGCTCGGCCTCGTCGGCGTAGCCGGCGCGAATATGGAAGATGCTCGGATTGAAGGGCGTGCGCAGCGGCTCGCCGCCGGTGTAGGGCGCCACCAGGGCGATGTTGGCCTCCTGCAGGATGTTGCGGCGGAGCAGCTCGGTCAGGTTGGCGGTGCCGGCGAAGCCGATCAGGGCGACGGCCTTGTCGCGCTCGATGGCTTCCTGCGTCAGGCGGATGGTCTCGTCGATCTTGTAGGCGTCGTCCTTGACGACATGGCGGATCTTCGCGCCGTGGATGCCGCCCTTGGCATTGACGTGCTCGAAACAGATTTTCGCCCCCAGCACCATCTGCGCGCCGGTGGCGGCGAGCACGCCGGAGAGCGGCGCCACCTGGGCGAGGACGAGTTCGGCGGCACGGGCCGGCAGCAGCGCCAGCAGCAGCATCAGGGCGAGGCATCGAACGATCATGGCAGGCTCCCTTCGGCGAGTCGGGCAGAATCGGGGGGCCGCTCGGCCCGGCGCAGGCCGGCCATGCGCGCGCAGAGGGCCAGGGCGAGGATCAGGCAGCCGGCGCCGACGAGGCCGCGCAGCAGTCTGTCGAGCGGCAGCGGATGGGCGACGCGATGCAGACAGGCGGCGGCCATCACGCCGGCCAGCGCCGCCAGCATCAACCCGCAGGCGGCGAGGCGGCGGCGGGGGTGCCGCGGGCCGGGCTGGCTTGCGGCCGTCGGCGGCGACTCCTGCCGCGAGCCGAGTGCGGCCAGCAGCAGGCTCACGGCGATGGCTGCCAGATGCCAGAGAATCTGGCTGAATTCGTAGGGGCCGCGGCCAAGCAGGATGCCGCCCAGGCAGTCCAGATAGACCAGCGCCACGAGCAACGGCCAGTGGCGCGCCATGGCGGCGCTGGCAAACTGCAGCAGCCGTTCCGAACGGAGCGAGAAGTGCGTCTGCGGGAGACCGATCGGCGTGGCGAGTTTCATTGCCGGGGCTATTGCAACCCCTGTGCCAGTCCGTCAATCGACTGAAATCAAAGCTGTTTTTTGTTCTGCCGGGACTTTCGCCGGCGTTTTGCAGGGAAAATCTGTCCTGGAACGGAGATAGTTTCCGTGACAAATATATAACTACCTGTTTCGTAACGACAAACAATCGTCTCTCGATGGAGACGGCTGGCTTATTTCGTGGAAATGCCGAGGGCGACGAGTTTCTTGTAAAGGGTGGCGCGGCCCATGCCGAGCAGCTTGGCGGCCTCGGTCACCCGGCCGCCGCTGGCCGCCAGGGCGTCGCGGATGACGCGGCGCTCGAAGGCTTCCAGGGCGTCGTCGTAGCGGTGCGGCGCCGCCGGCGCGGGCTTGCCGGGCTGCGGCTGCAGCAGGGTCAGGAAATCCTCCACGCCGAGGCGCAGGGCGTCGCTCATCATGGCGGCGCGTTCGAGCAGATTGCTCAGCTCGCGCACATTGCCGGGCCAGCCGTGGCTGCGCAGCAGGTCCAGCGCCTCGGCGGAAAGCTCCTGTACCGGCGTGCCGCTGCGGCGGGCGATCTGCTCCAGGATCGCCTCGCACAGGCCGTCGAGATCGGCCAGGCGCTCGCGCAGCGGCGGCACCTTGAGCGTCAGCACGTTGAGGCGGTAGTAGAGGTCGGCGCGGAAGCTGCCGGCGGCGACGCACTGCGCCAGATCGGTGCTGGTGGCGGCGATGATGCGCACGTCGCTCTTCACCATGCGGTCGGAGCCGAGCGGCTCGAATTCCTTCTCCTGCAGCACGCGCAGCAGCTTGACCTGCAGCGGCAGCGGCATGTCGCCGATCTCGTCGAGGAACAGCGTGCCGCCCTCGGCCAGGCGGAACTTGCCTTCGCGGCCGCGCCGGTCGGCGCCGGTGTAGGCGCCCGGCGCGGCGCCGAAGAACTCGGCTTCCAGCAGGGTCTCGGGAATCGCCGCCACGTTGACGCTGATGAAGGCGCGGTTGGCGCGCGGGCCGCCGGCGTGGATGGCGTGGGCAAGCAGTTCCTTGCCGGTGCCGGTCTCGCCCAGCAGCAGCACCGGCGCGTCGAGCTGGGCGGCGCGGCGCGCCTGGCGCTTGACCTCCTGGCTGGCCGGGCTGCTGCCGACGAAGCTGGAGAAGGTGTACTTGGCGCGCCGCGCCTCGGCCAGCTTTTTCTCGGCGCTGGCCAGCTCGCTCTGCAGCCGGGTGAATTTGGAAAACAGCGGCTTCAGGTAATGCAGCTGGTCGAAGAGGGCGAAGCCGATGGCGCCGACGACCCGGCCCGAGTCATCGCGCAGCGGGATGCGCGTGACGACGAAGGACTCGCTGCCGAGCTGCATGATGTCGAGCAGGATCGGCCTGCCGGTGCGCACCACCTCGCGCATCAGGCTGGAGGGAATCACCTGCTCGACGTCGCGGCCGAGCGCTTCGGCGGCGCTCTTCAGGCCGAGCTTGAGCGCGTACTTCTCGCTCATCCAGACGACGCGGGCCTCGCTGTCGACCACCAGTGCCCCCTCGCAGATCTCGTCGAGGAAGCCGTACATCGACTGCATCGCCATGCGGCGGATGCCTTCGGTATCGCGGGTCAGATCCTGGGTCGATTTCATGTGCGCGCAGTATGCTGTGCCGAAATGGATTCTATCTCGTCGGTTAGAGGCTGCTGACATTCATTTGATCCGACCAAATGAATGTCAACAGCCTCTAGGGGCCGGCTTGAAAACCCTGCCGCCAGCCCCATGTAGCCGACAGATGATATTTCCGGAAGAAAAACATGCGCTTCGATAAATTCACGACCAAGTTCCAGCAGGCCTTCGCCGATGCCCAGAGCATCGCCGTGGGCAGCGACCAGCAGTTCATCGAGCCCCTTCATCTCCTGCTGGCCCTGCTGCGGCAGGACGACGGCGGCACCGCCTCGCTGCTCGCACGCGCCGGCGCCAACGTGCCGCCGCTGAAGGCCGCACTGGAGAAGGCCGTGGCGCGCCTGCCCAAGGTGGAGGGCACCGGCGGCGAGGTGCAGATCGGCCGCGACCTGGCGAATCTCCTCAACCTCACCGACAGGCAGGCGCAGAAGGCGGGCGACCAGTTCATCGCCTCGGAGATGTTTCTGCTGGCGCTGTGCGACGACAAGGGGGAGGCGGGGCGGCTGCTCAAGGAACACGGTCTGCAGAAGAAGGCGCTGGAGACGGCCGTCGCCGCGGTACGCGGCGGCCAGAACGTGAGCAGCCAGGAAGCCGAGGGCAGCCGCGAGGCGCTGAAGAAATACACGCTGGACCTCACCGAGCGCGCGCGCGCCGGCAAGCTCGACCCGGTGATCGGCCGCGACGACGAGATTCGCCGGGCGATACAGATTCTGCAGCGGCGCACCAAGAACAACCCGGTGCTGATCGGCGAGCCGGGCGTGGGCAAGACGGCCATCGTCGAGGGCCTCGCCCAGCGCATCGTCAATGAGGAAGTGCCGGAAACGCTGAAGGGCAAGCGCGTGCTTTCCCTCGACATGGCGGCGCTCCTGGCCGGGGCGAAATACCGCGGCGAGTTCGAGGAGCGCCTGAAGGCGGTGCTGAAGGAAATCGCCCAGGACGAGGGGCGCATCATCGTTTTCATCGACGAGATCCACACCATGGTCGGCGCCGGCAAGGCGGAAGGCGCCATCGACGCCGGCAACATGCTCAAGCCCGCCCTGGCGAGGGGCGAACTGCACTGCATCGGCGCCACCACGCTCGACGAATACCGCAAGCACGTCGAGAAGGACGCCGCGCTGGAGCGGCGCTTCCAGAAAGTGCTGGTGGACGAGCCGAGCGTGGAGTCGACCATCGCCATCCTGCGCGGCCTGCAGGAGCGCTACGAGCTGCACCACGGCGTGGACATCACCGACCCGGCCATCGTTGCCGCGGCGGAACTCTCCCACCGCTACATCACCGACCGCTTCCTGCCGGACAAGGCCATCGATCTGGTCGACGAGGCCGCCGCGCGCATCAAGATGGAGATCGACTCCAAGCCGGAGGTGATGGACAGGCTCGACCGGCGGCTCATCCAGCTCAAGATCGAGCGCGAGGCGGTGAAGAAGGAGAAGGACGAGGCCTCGATCAAGCGCTTCGGCCTGATCGAGGAGGAGATCGGCAAGCTGGAGAAGGAATACTCCGACCTCGACGAGATCTGGAAGGCGGAGAAGGCCCAGGTGCAGGGCTCGGCCCACATCAAGGAAGAGATCGAGCGCGCCCGCGCCGAGATCGCCCGGCTGCAGCGCGAGGGCAGGCTGGAGAAGGTGGCCGAGCTGCAATATGGAAAATTGCCGCAGCTGGAAGCCCAGTTGAAGGCGGCGGAAAAAGTCAGTCCCCAGGACACGGCGAAGAGACTGCTGCGCACCCAGGTCGGCGCCGAGGAGATTGCCGAGGTGGTCTCGCGCGCCACCGGCATTCCGGTGGCGAAGATGATGCAGGGCGAGCGCGAGAAGCTGCTGCACATGGAAGAGCGCATCCACCGGCGCGTCGTCGGCCAGGACGAGGCGGTGCGCCTGGTGTCGGACGCCATCCGCCGCTCGCGCGCCGGATTGTCGGAGGAGAACCGGCCCTATGGCTCCTTCCTTTTCCTCGGCCCGACCGGCGTCGGCAAGACCGAGCTGTGCAAGGCGCTGGCCGAGTTTCTCTTCGACTCCGAGGAGCACATGATCCGCATCGACATGAGCGAGTTCATGGAGAAGCATTCCGTCGCGCGGCTCATCGGCGCGCCGCCCGGCTACGTCGGCTACGAGGAGGGCGGCCATCTTACCGAAGCGGTGCGGCGCAAGCCCTACAGTGTGATCCTGCTCGACGAAGTGGAGAAGGCCCACCCGGACGTCTTCAACGTGCTGCTGCAGGTGCTCGACGACGGCCGCATGACCGACGGCCAGGGCCGCACGGTGGATTTCAAGAACACCGTGGTGGTGATGACTTCCAACCTCGGCAGCCAGATGATCCAGCAGATGAGCGGCGACGACTACCAGGTGATCAAGCTGGCGGTGATGGCCGAGGTGAAGACCTATTTCCGGCCGGAGTTCGTCAACCGCATCGATGAGGTGGTGGTGTTCCACGCCCTCTCGGATGCGCACATCGCCTCGATCGCGAAGATCCAGCTGGGCCATCTGGAGAAGCGCCTGGCCAGGCTGGAGATCGGACTGGAGGTGACCGAAGCCGCCCTGGCGGAACTGGCCAAGGCCGGCTTCGATCCGGTGTATGGCGCGCGGCCGCTCAAGCGCGCCATCCAGAGCCAGATCGAGAATCCGCTGGCGAAGCAGATCCTCGAAGGGAAGTTCGCGGCGAAGGACTGCATCCGCGTCGCTGCGGCGTACGGCGCCATCGTTTTCGAGAAAACCTAGGCAGGGTGGAAGCGCAGCCCCGGTTTCATGCCGGCGCGTACCACGGCCTCACCCACCGTCTTTCCGGCGGAAGCCGGAATCCAGCACGGCCGTAATCGATGCGATCCGTCTATTCTGGATTCCGGCCCCGGATTCAAGCATTCCGGGGTGACGTTCTTTCGCCGGAATGAGCTGCCGCCGACTGCGCCGCGACGACGCGGTTGCGCCCCTCGTGCTTGGCGCGGTAGAGGGCGGCATCGGCGGCGGCGACGAGCTGTGCCGGCA
>CAYYXS010000042.1:0-38980 GCA_964475635.1 uncultured Rhodocyclaceae bacterium | reverse complement strand
GCGCGTAGATCGCGCCATTGACCACACCGTCCTGGCCGAGAAGCAATGCGATTTGCAAGTCCATCGTATTAATTGCCTGTATTGGGTGCAAAAAAAAGGCGCCGCGAGAGCGGTGATTGTACGTCACCGATCCCGCCAGCACCCTCTCCCGATTTGGAGCCGGGGGCGCTGCTGCGCCCCGCCGCCGCTTTAGCCGCCTGCTACTTCTGCAGCACCCACTTGCCACCCTCGATCTTGACCATCACGCGCGAACGCTGGTCGAGCCCGAGGTGGTCATTCGACGTCATGTTGAACACCCCATGCGCGGCAACCAGATTCCTGGTGCCTTCCAGCGCATCGCGCAGGCCGGCACGGAATTCCTTGCTGCCCGGCTTGCCCTTCTTCAGCGCCGCCGGCACGGCATTCGCCAGCAGCAAGCCGGCATCCCAGGCATGGGCGCCGAACGTCGACACGCTGCCGGCACCATGCGCCGCCTCGTATTTCTTGACGTAGTCGCTCGCCACTTTCTTGACGGGGTTGGAATCCTGCAGCTGCGCCGCCACCAGCACCGGCCCGGCCGGCAGGAAAGTTCCCTCGCAGTCCTTGCCGCACACGCGCAGAAAGTCGTTGTTGGCGACGCCATGCGATTGATACAGCTTGCCCTTGAAGCCTTTTTCCTTGAACGCTTTCTGCGGCAGCGCTGCCGGTGTGCCGGAGCCGGCAATCAGTACCGCATCCGGATTGGCCGACATGATCTTGAGTATCTGGCCGGTGACGGAAGTGTCGGCGCGGTTAAAGCGCTCGCTGGCCACCACTTTCAGCTTGCGCACCTCGGCCATCTTGCTGAATTCCTGCCACCAACCTTCGCCGTAGGCATCCGAAAAGCCGATGAAAGCCACCGTCTTCACGCCATTGTTGCTCATGTGTTCGGTGATGGCGGTAGACATCTGCACGTCGTTCTGCGGCGTCTTGAAGATCCAGCGGCGCTTGGCATCCACCGGCTCGACGATGCGCGCCGATGCAGCCATGGATATCATCGGCGTTTCCGCTTCAGCCGCTATATCGACCATCGCCAGTGAATTCGGCGTAATGGTCGAGCCGATGATGACATCAACCTTGTCTTCGGTCAGCAGTTTGCGGGTGTTCTTGACCGCAGTCGTGGTATCGGAAGCATCGTCGAGAAGGATGTAATTGACCTTCTCGCCGGCAATGGTGGCCGGCATCAGGGCAAAGGTGTTTTTCTCCGGAATGCCCAGCGATGCGGCCGGACCGGTGGCGGATACCAGTACACCGACATTGATGTCAGCCTGGACCAACGTGACCACGCCAGCGGACAGCAGCGCAGCGACAAACGATTTCATCCTCATTGACTCCTCCTTTAGGAAAAAGGTGTGCAGGCGCCTTGCGGCAATCACGCAAACTCTGTTTCGTACGGTAAAGGTAAAAATCCCCACACCACCCGTTACCGTTTTTTTATTTTTTGCTCAAGCAATTGGTACAACTTCACAATGATACAAGAAAGATCATTATTTTGTCCATAACTGAATCATAACAAGGCCAGACTGCGAAGGTGTCCCAGGCAAATTTCAGAATGAACACTCCCGCCACCGCCAGGAAAACGCGGCGGACAAAACCTGCGCCGTGGCGGATCGCCAAGTGCGAACCGACCAGAGCGCCGCCAATGTTGAATAAGGCCATGGCTAGACCAATAGCTACTAGCAGATGACCATGCGCCCCAAAAAAAAGCAGCGCCGAGAGGTTTGTGGAGGCATTGACGATCTTGGCCGACACAGAAGCCCGCAGGAAATCCAGGCCGAACAGACGGACGAACATGAACACAAGGAAGCTACCGGTACCCGGGCCGAAGAAGCCGTCGTAAAAACCGATGATCCCGCCAAAGAACAGCGCCAGCAGCATGTCGCGCCAGCCGTGTTGCCTGCACTGATCCACGGCGCCCAGATCCTTGCGAATGTAGGTATAGACCGTGACGACGACAAGGAGGCCCAGCACCAGAGGCCGTAGCCACTCTTTTGGCAGCAGGGCCACGGTCATGGCACCGAAATAGGACAGCACGAAGGCCGCCAGGGCCGCCGGCAGGGCTGCTCGCCAGGGTACATCGATGCGGCGGGCATAGCGAAGCGCCGCGCTGCAGGTGCCGAAGACGCTGGCCAGCTTGTTGGTACCAAAGAGGGTCGCAGGCTGCGCCGCCGGGAGGACGCTGAACAACGCCGGGATCTGGATCAGACCGCCGCCACCGACTACGGCATCGATCAGACCGGCAGCAAAAGCCGCTGCGCACAACAAAGCCAGATCATTAGGTTCCACGTGGAACACCCCCTTTGCGACAGGCTATTTACCAATGCAAAAGCGGGAAAAGATCTCACCGAGCAAATCATCTGGTGTGAATTCTCCGGTAATGCTGGCGAGCGCCTCCTGGGCCTTTCGCAGCTCCTCTGCAAATAAATCAAGCTGTCCCTGTCTGACTCCAGCCTCCCGCAAGTGGTTACTGGCGATCTGCAAGGCTTGGAGATGGCGCTCACGCGCCAGAAAAACATCCTCCGGTCCGGTATGCCAACCAGCCACTCGTAGCAACTCTTCATCGAGAAGTGCTGTCCCCTCCCCGGTTTTAGCCGAAAGCCAGAGCACCACCCTACCCTCCACCAACTCACGTCCGGCAGGATGGCCTGCCAAATCGGATTTATTCAGGAGGCTGATCTGCTCGATGCCTACCGGCAGCCGCGCGGCGATCGCCCGGTCAGCCTCGGTCATTCCGTTCCTGGCATCCAGCATGTGCAGGACCACATCGGCCTTCTCGATTTCCTGCCAGCTCCGGGCAATACCCAACAACTCGATCTCGTCATCGGTTTCACGCAAGCCGGCAGTATCCACAATATGCAGCGGGATGCCCTGCACGTGGATGGTTTCGCGCAAAGCGTCCCGGGTTGTGCCGGGGATGGGGGTGACAATGGCGCGCTCCTCGCCTGCCATCCGGTTGAGCAAACTGGACTTGCCGACATTAGGTTGACCGGCCAGCACCACATGCAGGCCATTGCGCAACAGACTGCCCTGCCGCGCACCCGCCAACAACCTGTCGACAGACGCAATCAGACGGGCAAGCTGTCCGAAGACGTCGGCCTGTCGCAGGAAGTCGATTTCCTCTTCCGGAAAGTCGAGCGTACCTTCAATCAACATGCGCAAGGCTACAAGCTGATCGACCAGGCTATGCACGAGCCGTGAAAATTCGCCAGACAGGGAACGGATGGCTGAATGGGCTGCGGCGGTAGTCGAGGCTTCAATAAGGTCTGCCACCGCCTCTGCCTGAGCCAGGTCCAGCTTGTCGTTGTGAAAGGCACGGCGGGTAAACTCCCCTGGTTCCGCCAGTCGCGCTCCCAACTCCAGGCAGCGCCGTACCAGCATCTGCATCACCACTGGGCTGCCATGACCCTGCAGCTCGAGTACATCCTCGCCGGTGTAGGAGTGAGGAGCAGGGAAGTAAAGGGCTATGCCTTCGTCGATCTCTGCCCCGGAAGCATCTCTGAAGCGGGCCAGCGTGGCTCTCCGCGGGCGCGGGATGCCCCCTGTCAGTTGACTGGCAAACAGGCCAAGATCCAACCCCGAGAGCCGGACCACACCTATGCCGCCGCGCCCCGGTGCAGTGGCAATGGCCACTATCGCATCAGCTGGCTTTCTGTTTGCCACCCTCGATCAAGCGCGTGATCTGCCACTGCTGGGCGATCGACAGGACGTTGTTGACTGTCCAGTACAACACCAGGCCGGACGGGAACCAGAGGAACATGAAGGTAAACACAATTGGCATGGCCATCATCACCTTGGCCTGGATCGGATCGGGTGGTGTCGGGTTGAGCCTGGTTTGGATCACCATCGAGACGCCCATAATGATAGGCAGCACGTAAAAGGGATCCTTGGTAGACAAATCCTCAATCCAGAGCAGCCATGGCGCGTGACGCATCTCAACGCTGCCCAGCAGCACCCAGTAAAGCGCTATGAAAACAGGGATCTGCACCAGGATCGGCAAGCAGCCGCCCAGAGGATTGATTTTCTCCTTGCGGTACAGCTCCATCATCTCCTGGTTCATGCGGTTGCGGTCTGCCGCAAATTGCTCCTTTATTTTCATCAGCTTGGGCGTCACCACCTTCATTTTCGCCATGGACCTATAGCTGGCTGCGGAAAGCGGGTAGAAAGCACCCTTGATCAACACGGTAAGCAGTATGATCGACCAGCCCCAGTTGCCGACCAGCCGATGTATCAGTTCCAGCATCCAGTAGATCGGCCAAGCAATTACTGTCAGCCAGCCATAATCCACCACCAGATCGAAACCCGGGGCAACCTTTTCCAGCTTGGCCTGCTCCTGCGGTCCGGCATACAGCGGCATGCCGATGCGGGCTGTCTGTCCGGGTTCAACCACGGCCACCGGCAAAATGATGCCGGCAGAGAATAGGTTATCGGCGACCTTGCGCACGAAAAACTCTCGCTCGTCCTTGCCTTGAGGCAACCAGCCAGCGACGAAATAATGCTGTACGATAGCCAGCCAGCCATTGTTGGCCTTCTGCACGTATTTCGCCTTGCCCTTATCGACTTCAGCAAATTCGACTTTCTGAAACTTGCCCTCGTCCGTGTAGATCGCCGGCCCGGTGAAAGTGGCGATGTTGGTCATGCTAGCCTCGGGTACCTTGCCATCACGGGTCAGCTGGAAATATGCATGGGCTGCCAGTGGTGACTGACGCAGGTTAGCAATTTCGTAAGCGACATCGATCTGATAGCTGCCACGCTGGAAGGTATAGATCTTGGCCACTTTCAGGCCGTTGGTCTCGGCAGCCTCCAGGCGGATTTCAAGCTTCCCGGAATCTGTCTTCAGTTCGAGAGGCCCGGGCTTGAGCTTGAATTCAGTCTTGTGATTGGGGAGACCCTCTCCTATCAATCCGGTCTGGGCGAGATAAGTGCGCTCTTTTGTTATCTCCATGAGCACGAATGGCTTGGACTTGTCCTCGGTGGCCTTGTGCCGAATCAGCTCAAGACGTACCAGATCCCCGCCCACCGACGATATTTCTGCCTGATAAAGATCGGTCTTCACCACCGCCTTCTCCCCTGTGGCTACCGGCGCGGACTGGGCAGGAGCAGGCACAGCGGAGGAGTGAGCCGAGGAAGAGGGCGCCAGCGAAGCAGTCGGTGTCGGAGCAGTGCCCGCGGGCTGAGGCGCCGCCTGCTGCGCTGCAAGCTCTTTGCTGGCTGCCTGGGGCTGATTCTGCCTCTGCCAGCCGTCCCACAGCATGAACAGGGAGAAAATAAACACAAGCAGGAGGATCAGGCGTTGATTGTCCATCAATCGGCTCTTGTTTTCAGGTAATGCTCAGGGAACGGGATCGTATCCACCTGGATGCCATGGGTGGCAGCGGGAAACGCGCTTGGCGGCAAGCCAGGACCCTCTGCATCCGCCATGCTTCTCGAGCGCTTCGATGGTGTACTCGGAGCAACTTGGATGAAAGCGGCAATTCCTTCCCATCACGGGACGGATGGCCAGGCGATAAAGGCGGACAAGATATACCAACAATATTTTCATTGAGTCAGGCAAGCCAACAGCTTGTCAATTTCACCCCGCAAGACGCGTCGATCCGGGCGCTCTATACAGGTCGAGACGCGCACGACGATATCTTTATTCGGCAGCCGGGCGCGGAGCAGGCGGAAGGATTCTCGCACAATGCGCCGGACCAGATTGCGGTTCACGGCGGAGCGCACGTATTTTTTTGCGACTATCACACCGATCCGCGCAGTAGCGGCCGAACCTGGTCGGTGCAGCAGATCGAAATTTTTGGCGCGAAGTATCTTACGAAAAGCAAAAACGGATGAAAACTCATCCGTTTTGCTCAATCGATATTGGCTGCGGAAGCCTAATTCGACACCCGCCGCTGACACATCAAAGACCGAGGCGCGCGCGCCCCTTGGCACGACGAGCGCGTATTACCGCGCGACCCCCACGAGTACTCATACGAACCAAGAAACCATGAGTACGTTTACGCCGAATTACGGAAGGTTGATATGTGCGTTTCATGAATGCCGTTCACCCGTCGGTAAATGCTTATAATAAAACCGTTAATTACACGTTTTCTTCTAATGATTGTCAAGGCCTATTTTTTTATTTACCTGTGGATAACTTTTAGCAAATAGCGCTAAAATTCTCAAAAATATGATCCGGCTTGGATGACAATAATAATTAATAACATCATTATAATCAACAAATTAATTAAAAACTGCTACCTAGCCACTTTCGTACGCTGATGGATCATAATGATGAATGATTTTTGGTCCTCCTGTCTCCGCCAGCTTGAGCAGGAATTGCCCTCTCAGCAGTTCAATACCTGGATAAAGGCCTTGCGATTCGAAAGCGGCGGCCAGGTCAATGACGGTCTTAAGCTTGTCGCACCCAATAGATTCGTATTGCAATGGGTGCGCGAACGTTATCTGCAGCGCTTGGAAGATATGGCAAAGCAGTTTTTTGCCGCACCTGTAACTATCACAATTAATCTACAAGAAATATCAGATTCGGATAAGCGAGAAGCCGGCCGGCCCGCGCTCGTGCCTGCTGAAAGATCAGCACCCACACATTCGACAGTTTCAGTTTCCACCCAGAATTATCCTGACGCGAAATATGAAAAAACCAGGCTTAATCCTACCTTTACCTTTGACACTCTTGTTACTGGCCGTGCCAATGATCTCGGACGCGCAGCTGCCTATCAGGTTGCATTAAATCCAGGAATTTCCTATAACCCGCTATTTATCTATGGTGGCGTCGGGCTCGGAAAAACACACCTTATCCATGCCATCGGTAATGAGGTTCTAAGGCAAAATCCCAATAAAGTGATTCGCTATGTCCATGCCGAGGACTACTATGCTGATGTTGTTCGGGCATACCAGCAGAAATCATGGGATGTCTTGAAGCGCTACTATCGCTCTCTCGACTTGCTGCTGATTGATGATATTCAATTTTTCAACAACAAGAATCGGACGCAGGAGGAATTCTTCTATGCGTTCAATGCCTTGATAGAAGCAAAGAAACAAATCGTTATTACCTGCGACACGTACCCGAAGGATATCACCGGTTTAGAAGACCGACTGATCTCCCGTTTTGATTGGGGTCTGACGGTTGCCATTGAGCCGCCTGAACTCGAAATGCGCGTCGCCATACTGAAAAAAAAGGCAGAGGCTGAGCATTTCAATATCAGCGAAGATGTTGCCTTTCTCATTGCAAAGCACTTGCGTTCAAATGTACGTGAGCTTGAAGGCGCCTTGAAAAAAGTACTTGCCTTCGCGCGATTCCATGGAAGGGAAATCAATCTCGATGTCGCCAAGGAAGCTCTGAAGGATTTGCTTGGAGCGCACAATCGCCAAATAACTTTTGAAGCCATTCAGAAAACGGTGGCTGAGTATTACAAAATAAAGGTCTCCGACATGCATTCAAAAAAAAGAACGAGAATTGTCGCAAGGCCGCGCCAAGTGGCCATGTGGCTGTCAAAGGAACTCACTATGGCAAGCCTACCTGCTATTGGTGAAGCATTCGGCGGCCGAGACCATACAACAGTCCTTCATGCCTATCGCACAATTTCCAATCTTCGTTTGAAAGACACATCCATCAACCATGATTTGTTGGTGCTTACCCAGGTATTGAAAGGCTGAATTAACTGGTGATCAATATTGGATAAAGGCAAAAAGTGTCCTGTGGATAATTTTTATCAACAATCAAGCAACAGTTAAATATTGCATTTATCCAATCTACTATCCACAATTTAATTTATTGATTTTAAGTGTTATTTATAAACTCTGCACAGAAATGTAGGGATATCAATGTTTACTTGGAGATTTATATATGCTCCTTATTAAAACAATACGTGACAGCCTTCTTGCACCACTTCAATCCGTGTGCGGCATTGTTGAAAAGCGCCACACACTACCCATACTCTCGAACGTTCTGATTGAAAAGGACGATGATCGGCTCACATTGCTTGCCACCGACATAGAAATCCAGATTAAGACCTACACAGAAGTTGCCGGAGGCACAGGAAAGACTGCAATAACCGTAGGTGCGAGAAAGCTACAAGATATTCTAAGATCCCTGCCTGACAGCGTCGAGGTTAGTCTCGAACAGTCAGATAAGCGTTTGCAGGTCAAGTCGGGCAAGAGCCGATTCAATCTTCAGACGCTGCCAGCTGAAGATTATCCCCGCATGTCACATGCGGCAGGTGAGCAAATCCACCTTCAATTAACACAGAAGCAGTTCAAGCGCCTGATCAATCTCGTTCAATACTCAATGGCGCAACAGGATATCCGCTATTACCTGAACGGGTTGTTGCTGGTGGTAACCGGAAAAGAAATTCGTGTTGTGGCGACGGACGGGCACCGTTTGGCCTATGCAAGCGAGGAAATTAACGGAACACATTCGCCCATGGAAGTAATCCTTCCTCGCAAGTCTATTATTGAACTTTCGAAACTTCTTTCTGACAATGATGATTCATTGGACATTTTGTTATCGCCGAATCAAGCCATATTCAAATTTAATAAAATAGAACTTGTGTCGAAACTGATTGATGGAAAGTTTCCGGATTATGAGCGAGTCATCCCGCAGAATCACAACAAGGTCATTACCATTTCAAGAGTGTTGCTCATGCAATCCCTTCATCGAGCTGCAATCCTGACCAATGAAAAATTTCGCGGAGTTAGATTGGTGCTCGCTCCTGGCAGCCTGAAGATCATCAGCACTAATGCCGATCAGGAAGAAGCACAGGAAGAACTCGAAATACCTTACGAATCCGAAGCGCTGGATATTGGCTTTAACGTGACCTATTTGCTTGACGTTCTAAACAATGTTTTATGTGATGATATTGAGATAAGACTTTCCGATGCCAATTCGAGCGCACTCATTACGCTCCCAGGCAATGCTCATTTCAAATATGTCGTCATGCCGATGCGAATTTAATATCCTTTGGAGCATGTTTTGACATCCGAAACGAATCAGGAAACTAATCTCAGCTACGACTCCTCCAGCATAAAAATTCTAAAAGGACTTGAGGCTGTCAGGAAGAGGCCGGGTATGTACATCGGAGACACTTCTGATGGAACCGGGTTGCATCATATGGTGTTTGAGGTGGTCGATAACGCCATTGACGAATCATTGGCAGGCCACTGCGACGAGATCGTCGTAACCATTCATACGGATAATTCGATTTCAGTATCGGACAATGGTCGTGGCATACCGACGGACATTAAGGAAGACGACGAGGAAAAAAGGTCCGCCGCCGAGATTGTCATGACCGAGCTTCATGCCGGCGGCAAATTCGACTCGAACTCCTACAAAGTTTCCGGCGGATTGCATGGCGTCGGTGTTTCTGTGGTGAATGCCTTGTCGGAATGGTTGAGACTGACCATACGGCGGGATGGCAGAAAACACTCGATGGAATTCCGCGGTGGAATTGCCGTTGAGCCGCTCAGGATCATGGGCAGTTCAGAGAGGCGCGGCACAGAAGTTCATTTCCTGGCCTCACGCGAGACATTTGGCAATATCGAGTACCACTACGACATCCTGGCCAAGCGCCTGCGCGAGCTGTCCTTTCTCAACAATGGCGTCAAGATCCGACTTATCGACCAGCGCAGTGCCAAGGAGGAAAACTTCGCCTATTCGGGCGGCGTCAAGGGTTTCGTGGAGTACATCAATCGCACCAAGGCGGTTCTGCACGGCAATATTTTCCATGCAACGGGGTCGAAGGACGGCATCACAGTGGAAGTCTCCATGCAGTGGAACGATTCCTACCAGGAACAGGTGCTCTGTTTCACCAACAACATCCCGCAGAAGGACGGCGGCACCCACCTAACTGGCTTGCGTGCGGCGATGACCAGGGTGATCAACAAGTTCATCGAGGACAATGAACTGGCCAAGAAGGCCAAGGTCGAGACCACCGGCGACGATATGCGCGAGGGTTTGGCCTGTGTGCTTTCCGTCAAGGTGCCGGAACCGAAGTTTTCCTCGCAGACCAAGGAGAAGCTGGTCTCCTCCGAAGTGCGGCCGGTGGTCGAGGAGATCGTCGGCCAGAAGCTAGCCGAGTTCCTGCTGGAGCGGCCGGCCGACGCCAGAATCATTACAGGCAAGATCGTCGATGCGGCTCGAGCCAGAGAAGCGGCGCGTAAGGCACGCGAGATGACGCGGCGCAAGGGCGTGCTGGACGGCATCGGCCTGCCCGGCAAGCTGGCCGACTGCCAGGAAAAGGACCCGGCGCTGTGCGAGCTGTATCTGGTCGAGGGCGATTCCGCCGGCGGCTCGGCCAAGCAGGGCCGCGATCGAAAGTTCCAGGCCATCCTGCCGCTGAAGGGCAAGATTCTCAACGTCGAGAAAGCGCGCTTCGACAAGCTGCTCTCCTCGCAGGAAATCGCCACCCTTATCACGGCGCTCGGCACCGGCATCGGCAAGGGTGAGGACTACAAGCCCGAGAAGCTGCGCTACCACCGCATTATCATCATGACCGACGCCGACGTCGACGGTGCCCATATTCGCACCCTGTTGCTGACATTCTTTTACCGGCAGATGCCGGAACTGGTCGAACGAGGGCATATCTACATCGCTCAGCCGCCGCTCTACAAGATCAAGCACGGCAAGAACGAGCGCTACATCAAGGACGACTATGAGCTGAACCAGCACCTGCTGAGGCTGGCGCTCGACGAAGCCGAACTCAGGCCCCGCGACGGCGCCGATCCGATTCGCGGCGAGGCGCTGGCTGAGCTGGCGCGCTCCTATCTGCTGTCGGAGGCGGTGATCTCGCGACTCGGCAGCTACATCGACAGCGAGGTGCTGCATGCCCTGCTCGCCAATGGACTGACCGTCGACCTGACTGACGAGGCGGCGGCCCGGCAATCTGCGGGAAGGCTTTCTGCCTGCCTTCCGCAGGCGATCCAGATTGCTGCCCGCTTCGACGACAAGACCGAGCGCTGGCAGCTGGCCGTCGAGAAGATGCACCACGGCAATCTCAAGACGGGGAAGATCGACGAGGAGTTCCTGCTGTCCGGTGATTATCAGCAGATCCGGCATACTTCGCAGCTGGTGTCAGGGCTCATCGGCACCAATGCCGTGATGCGTCGCGGCGAGAAATCCCAAGCGGTGAAGAGCTTCGCCGAGGCGATGAGCTGGCTGCTGGCGGAAGTCGAGCGCGGCCTCTCCAAGCAGCGCTACAAGGGCCTGGGCGAGATGAACCCCGAGCAGCTTTGGGAAACCACCATGGATCCATCCACGCGGCGCCTGCTCAAGGTACAGATCGACGATGCCATCGCTGCCGACGAGATATTCACTACGCTAATGGGCGACAACGTCGAGCCGCGCCGCGCCTTCATCGAGGGCAATGCGTTGTACGCTCGCAACATCGACGTTTGATGCAGTTCCGCGTCATCCCCGTCACGCCGTTTCAACAGAACTGCTCGCTGCTGTGGTGCGAGCGGACCCTGAAGGGTGCCATCGTGGACCCTGGTGGCGACCTCGATGCCATCCAGGCGGCCGCAGACCGTTTCGGTGTTGCCATCGAGAAGATTCTACTCACCCATGGCCACATCGATCACGCCGGAGGCGCGGCGGAGCTCAGACGCCGGCTCGGAGTGCCAGTCGTCGGCCCGCAACGCGAGGAGGCGTTCTGGATCGCGCAGTTGCCGCAGCAGAGCCAGATGTTTGGCTTTCCACATGCCGAAGCCTTTGTGCCTGATCGCTGGCTGGAGGATGGCGATGTCGTGACTTTCGGGGAAGTGAACCTGGAGGTGATTCATGCGCCGGGCCACACGCCGGGGCATGTGGCCTTCTTCGATCGCGCGGGAAAAATCGCCGTGGTCGGGGATGTGCTGTTTCAGGGCTCCATCGGCCGCACCGATTTCCCTCGCGGCGACTACGACACGCTGATCCATACCATTCGGGAAAAGCTGTGGCCGCTCGGCGACGACGTGACCTTTATTCCGGGCCACGGTCCGCTGTCCACATTCGGCGAAGAGCGGGAGAACAATCCCTTCGTCGGAGATTTCGTTTGAAACCCTAGGATTTCTTCGCGGATTTCTTTTTGATGGGCGCTTTTGTCGCAGCCTTGGTTTTGGCGACCATGGCTGTCTCCTTGGCCTCTTTCTTCTCGCCGGCTTTTGGCGCACGCGGCTCGAACTCGAAGCCGACCTTGCCGTCGCTGCCGCGGACCAGGTAGGCGGAGAACTTGCGGCGCGTCTTGTTCGAAATGAATCCCCTCAGCAGGTCGGTGCGCCCGCCGGTCAGCAGCTTGTTCATCTGGGCGCGTTCCACCGGCTGCTGCAGGATGATCTTGCCCGAGCGGAAATCGCAGGATTTGGTACTGCCGACGGCCTTTTCGCAGACATAGGCCAAACCGTGCTCGAAGACTGCGCCGCCGCATTTCGGGCATTTGCCGAGGGTCTCCTGGCCGCTGAAGTCTACCGTTTCTGCCTCGCCTTCGCCTGAGTCGCCCTGGCCAAAGTCGAATTCCGGCAGCTTGTCGGCATTCAGGCGGATCATCGCGGCGAAGGGCCGTCCCATCTTGCTGCGGAATCCCTGAAGCGGCCCGACCACGCCATTGGCGAGCAACTCGTCGACTTCCTCCGGCTCGTACTGGCGGCCGGCGACAACCTTCCACAGCGCATAGTCACACTTCTTGCACTGGAACTTCTTGTAGTTTTCCTGGATCACGCCGCCGCACTTGGGGCAGGGGCTGCTGAGGGTGCTGAAGACCTCCTCTGGGATCTCGCCGTGCTTGATGCGGTCCACCATATCGCGCGTCTGCTCGACGATGTGGTCCATGAATTCGTTGCGTTCCAATTCGCCCTGCTCCATCTGCTTGAGCTTGTATTCCCAATGGCCGGTCAGTTCCGGCGAATGCAGCTCGTCGATGCCGAGCGTGGATAAGGCCACCATCAGCGAGAATGCCTTGGCGGTGGGCTGCAGCTCGCGGCCGTTGCGGTGTACGTATTCTTCCTGGATCAGGCCTTCGATGGTGGCGGCGCGTGTGGCCGGCGTGCCTAGGCCGCGCGCCGACATGGCCTCGCGCAGCTCCTCCTCCTCGATCAGTTTGCCGGCGCCCTCCATCGCCGTCAGCAGCGTCGCTTCCGTGAAGCGCGCCGGCGGCTTGGTCTGGCTGCCTTTGACCTCGATGTCGTTGGCCCAGACGCGTTCCTTCGGCTTGACCGGTACCAGCTGAAGCGTCTCGTCGTCGCCCTGGGCCTCCTTGCCGTAGACCGCCAGCCAGCCGGAGGCGATGAGCACCTTCCCCTCAGTCTTGAAGCCCTCTCCCTCGACGCGGGTGATGCGCGTCGTTACGTTGTATTCGGCTGCCGGGAAGAAGACGGCGAGGAAGCGCCTGGTCACCAGATCGTAGAGCTTCTGCTCCGCTTCGGAGAGGTGCTTGGGTTCGGCACCGGTCGGGATGATGGCGAAGTGGTCGGAGACCTTGGCGTTGTTGAAGATGCGCTTGTTTGGGTGCGCCCAGCCGCCTTTGAGGATCTGGCCGGCGAAGCTGGCATAGAGTGTGCCGGAAAAACTCTTCAGCGTCTCCTTCACCGTGCCGATGTAATCCTCCGGCAGATAGCGCGAGTCGGTACGCGGGTAGGTCAGCGCCTTGTGCTTTTCATACAGCGCCTGTGCCAGGGCCAAGGTGGTTTTGGCGGAAAAACCGAAACGGCCGTTGGCTTCACGCTGCAGCGAGGTCAGGTCGAACAGCAGCGGCGAGAGCTGGGTGGTCGGCTTACTCTCTTCCTCCACGGTGCCGTGCTTGCCCAGACATTTCTTGCGGATAGCCTCGGCCTTCTTCGAATCCCACAGGCGCTCAGGCTTGGCATGCTCGTCGTCGGACTTCTTGAACTTCTCGTCGAACCAGCGGCCACGGTAGGTGCCGGCGACGGCGGCAAACTCGCCTTCCACTTCCCAGTAATCGCGCGGGCGGTGGGCGCGGATGCGTTCCTCGCGCTCGACCAGGATGGCCAGGGTCGGCGTCTGCACGCGGCCAACCGGCGTCTTGTGGAAGCCGCCCTCCTGGGAGTTGAAGGCTGTCATGGCGCGCGTGCCGTTGATGCCGATCAGCCAGTCTGCCTCCGAGCGGCAGCGCGCGGCATCAGCCAGCGGACGCATCTCCTTGTCGCTGCGCAGATGGGCGAAGCCTTCGCGGATCGCCGACTGCGTCATCGATTGCAGCCAGAGGCGGCGGACCGGCTTGTCTGTGCTGGCGTGCTGCACCAGATAGCGGAAGATCAGCTCGCCCTCGCGCCCGGCGTCGCAGGCGTTGATAAGGCCGCCGACGTCCTTGCGTTTCATCAGCCGGCTGAGCAGCTTGAGGCGATCCGCGGTCTTCTCGATCGGATTGAGGGCGAAATGCGGCGGGATCACCGGCAGATGGGCGAAGGACCACTTACCGCGCTTGACCTCGTATTCCTCGGGCACGGTCAGCTCGAGCAGGTGGCCGATGGCCGAGGACAGCACGTAGTCGTCGCTCTCGAAGTACTCGCCCTGCTTGCTGAAGCCGCCCAACGCCCGGGCAATGTCCTGGGCGACGGAGGGTTTTTCGGCGATGATCAGTTGTTTGCTCATTCGTTCCGGCGGCGCGCGCAGGCGCAACCGTCAAGGCGTGCAAAGGCCGGGATGATAAGGACTGTGCCTCGGACTGGCAAGCCGGATCGACAGACGCTCAATGCAGATAGCGCGATTCGTTGCCGGAAAGCAGCTCTTCCAGAATCAGAGTGTCCATCGCCTGATGCTGGTTCCACAGCACCATCAGCACGATGATTTTCAGCTTGGACAGCGATACCGTGTGATCCGACAATGCCATGGCCCGCTCGAGGATCAGCTCGCGCGTCAGCGGATTCAGCACGCCGGCGCTTTCCAGGAAAGCCAGGAAGCCGCAGCAGTCGGTTTCCAGCTTGGCGGTTTCCTCGGCACTGTAGCAGCGCACCGAGCGGTTGTCGGCGGCGATCGCGGGCAGGCTATCGCTGCCGACCAAGTGCAGGCCGTCGAGCCACTGCAATGCTTCGCTGATCTCTTCGTCCTCGAAGCCGGCGGCGGAAAGCTTCAGGGCAAGTTGCTCGGGTTCAGGATAGGCGTCGGCGTGGAAAAAATTTTCGAATAGATAGACAAGTATGTCGAACATGGCGGCGTTGTGTCGTCTGTTCATGGGCCGATGCGCTGGAACCGTCCTCCAGGCTGGCTGGCAATCCTGCCGTCCAGTTCCATTTGCAACAGAATGGCGTATAGCTTCTCGGCCGTCAAGCCTGAACGAGCGGCAAGAGTGTCAATGTCGCATGAGTCGTAGCCAAGACAATCGAGGAGCCTCGTCGCCTCCGGGCTTTCCTTCGTGGCAACCTCTGCTCTTGTGCCCCTGACCGGATCAAGCCCCAGTTCATCCATGATATCGCCGGCGTTGTCTACCAGCCTGGCGCCCTGCTTGATCAGCTTGTGGCATCCCTTGGACAACGGTGAGTGGATTGAACCCGGAATGGCGAAAACGTCGCGGCCCTGCTCTCCGGCAAGCCTCGCCGTGATCAGCGACCCGCTGCGCTCGGCTGCCTCTACCACGAGACAGCCGAGGGTCAAGCCTGAAATAATGCGATTTCGGCGCGGGAAGTTCTCCTTCAGAGGCGGAACGCCAAGCGGGAATTCGCTGACTATTGCGCCGCACTCGGCGATCTCGTGTGCCAACGCCCGATTGCGTGCGGGATATATCCGGTCTATGCCTGTGCCGATCACCGCAATGGTTGATCCTTTGCCGCGCAGTCCGCCCCGGTGGGCCGCCGCGTCGATGCCGAGCGCCAGGCCGCTGACAATGGCGAGCCCGGCGTCGGCCAGCGCAACTGCGAATGCCTCCGCATTCGATACTCCCTGCGGCGTGGCGTTACGCGAGCCGACGATGGCGAGGGCGGGCTGGTTGAGCAGTTCGATGCGCCCCTTTACGTAAAGCACGGAAGGCGGATCCGGCGTTTCGAGCAATTTGCGCGGATACGCCGAATCGGCCAGCGTCAGGATGGCATTGCCCGGCAAACCGGCCCAGGCGAGGGCCGCCTCGATCTCCTGCCGTGTCTCGTGCGAAAGCAGCAATTCGGCCTGCTTGAGCGGGATGGCATTCGACAGCGTGGCCGGGCTAGCGGCGAAAATATTCCCCGGGAGGCCGAATGTTGAAAGCAGCTTGCGCTGCGTCTCGCCGCCGATGCCAGGTGCGAGACTCAGGCGCAGCCAGCTGGCGAGTTCCCCGACCGGTGACACTTACGGTGTGCGCACGATGTCCGAGACGACGACCGGACGAGTGACGTCCATCACCATAGCGTAGGAAATCCGATCGAAGACGCGAAACACGAACAACAGGCCGTAGCGTTCGGGGGGAAGCCTGACCGTGGTGACATCAATTCCGTCCCGGTAGATCCGCTCACCGCCATTGCGATAAATGGCCATCACATGGCCGATTTCGATGCCGTCCCGCTTGCCCCGATTCAGGGTAACAATGGAATTTCGACCGGTTTCCTTGACTCCGCCATATATGGCGGCGATTTGTCCCTGGATCTGTTTTGAGGGAGTGTGTGGCGCATAATTAATGACTTCCGGACGCGATGTCTGCACCAGGCGGTCATTCAGACCGATTTCCTGTGTTGCGGAGATGATTTCAAAGGTTGCCGGGTCTCCTTCGGCAATCAGCTTGGCCGTTCCGAGATAGAAGGCTTCATGGCCGATCGGTTCCTTGGATTCCGGATCGATGATCGGCTTGGTTGGGCGGAAAACCTGCCAGAGTTTGGTGTTTCCTTTCAGGCCGCTCACATAGGCCCGTCCCCCCGGGCCGATATATACGCGATCTTCCTGGGTGGCGATGATTTTCGGGGCGTCTTTCAGGCCATCCTCCTCCAGCACCAACGGTCTGGACAGGAAAGGCTCGATGATGTGTTGCGGGATACTTGGAATCGTCATGGAGATCTTGTCCGAATACATTTTCGGTTCGACCTTGACGGTTTCGATTTTCAGCTGCGGTTCGGCGCCGCTCCGATCGAGCACCAGCACTTGTCCCGGGTAAATGCGATGAGGATTTTTGACCTGTTCCCGATTCATGCGCCACAATTCGGGCCAGCGGTAAGGTTCCCTGAGGAATTTTCCGGAAATACCCCACAGAGTGTCGCCCGGGACGACGATGTGGCGGTCTGGCGCATCGTCGGCCAGTTGAAGCGGCTTGGCATCCTGCGCCAGAACGCAGGCGGTTGAGAAACTCAGAAGCAGCGCAGATATAATGCGAATCATCGTCTTAGCCTCGCGCAAGGGTCCCGGTCCGGGTACCGGATTGATTCTCGTCGAAGTCTAGCACGCTAGCATCGGTTTTTACAGGTTTGCATTAATTGTTGCACCTAATTGCCTAAATTGGCAAGGTTTTTATGTCGTTATTGCCGATCCTGCGGTATCCTGACCCGCGGCTGCACAAGAAGGCAGCCCAGGTCGATCAGGTCAGCGACGCCATTCGCAAGCTGATCGCCGACATGGCGGAAACCATGTACGAGGCGCCGGGCATCGGCCTTGCAGCCACCCAGGTGGATGTCCACAAGCGGGTCATCGTCATCGACATCTCGGAAGACAAGTCGAAACTGCAGGCCTTCATCAACCCCGAGATCCTGGAGCGCTCCGGCGAGCAAGTCTGTGAGGAAGGTTGCCTGTCCGTGCCGGGTATCTACGAGAAAGTCACCCGCAGCGAGCGTGTCAAGGTGCGGGCCCTCGATGTCCAGGGCGAGGTTTTCGAACTGGAAGCCGATGGACTGCTGGCGGTATGCGTCCAGCACGAGATCGACCATCTCGACGGCAAGGTCTTCGTCGAGCGTCTGTCCAAGCTGAAGCAGAGCCGGATCAAGGCCAAGCTGGCCAAACAGGCGCGGATTACTGCCTAGGATGAAACGCCCCCACGCCGGCTTCTTTTGCTGCCCCGCGAGGGGGCGATCAGCGCCCTTCCGGCGGTCGTGCGGGCGCTGATGCGCGTCGTCTTCGCCGGCACGCCGGACTTTGCCGCTGCCGCACTGCAAGCCATCCTGGCTGCCGGCTACTCTGTGCCGTTAGTGCTCACTCAACCGGATCGCCCAGCGGGAAGGGGCATGAGCTTGCAGGCAAGTCCGGTCAAACGGCTTGCCCTGCAGCAAGCGCTGCCGCTGCTTCAACCGCCTTCGCTCAAGCCGGAAGAGACTCGCCTGCCGATTGCGGCAGCCCGGCCCGACGTCATGGTGGTGGCGGCCTACGGACTCATCCTGCCGCAGGCCGTCCTCGATATTCCGCGCCTAGGCTGCCTGAACATCCATGCCTCCCTGCTGCCGCGCTGGCGCGGCGCGGCACCGATCCAGCGCGCCATCCTGGCGGGCGATGGCGAAACCGGCGTCACCATCATGCGCA
This sequence comes from uncultured Rhodocyclaceae bacterium, assembly GCA_964475635.1. Taxonomy (GTDB): domain Bacteria; phylum Pseudomonadota; class Gammaproteobacteria; order Burkholderiales; family Rhodocyclaceae; genus Desulfobacillus. Next base: position 20,580 of record CAYYXS010000042.1, on the reverse strand, counting down.
TGGAAGCCGGGCTCGACACCGGCCCGATGCTGCTCAAGGAAAGCCTGTCGATCGCGAACAACGATACTGCCGGAATCCTCCACGACAGGCTGGCTGCACTGGGTGCGCGCCTGATCGTCATGGCCCTGAGCCGACTGGAACGGGGGGAACTGCCCGGCGTCACGCAACCCGCCGAAGGCGTCACTTACGCCGCCAAGCTGGAAAAGGCCGAAGCCGCGCTCGACTGGCGTCAGTCGGCCATGGCCTTGTCGCGCGCCGTTCGCGCCTTCAATCCCTTTCCCGGCGCCTTCGCCCGGGTCGATGGCCAGATCGTCAAGATCTGGCGGGCCGAACCGGTCGCCGGGGCGGGCCAACCCGGCATGGTGCTGGCGGCCACTGCCGAGGGAATCATCGTGGCCTGCGGCGAAGGCGCCCTGTGCCTGACCGAATTGCAGAAAGCCGGCGGCAAGCGCCTGCCGACGGCCGACTTCCTGCGCGGTTTCGCCCTCAAGGCCGGCCAGCGCTTCGCCGCGACCGCGGATTGAATTTTCTCCCGCCTCCCCCATCTAATCTTCGCGTTTCATAACTGGAGACAAGAATCTATGTTCGGCAACTGGCTGAAAACCGCGATCCTCATGGCCGGCATCCTGGCGCTGTTCGCCGCTGTCGGCGGCGCCATCGGCGGCGCGCAGGGCATGATCATCGCCTTCCTGCTCGGCGCGGGCATGAATTTCTTCGCCTACTGGTTCTCCGACAAGGTGGTGCTGCGCATGTACAACGCGCAGGAGGTGGACGAGGCTTCCTCGCCCTATCTCTACAACATGGTGAAGGAACTCGCCCAGCGCGCGCAGATACCGATGCCGCGCGTCTACCTTATCGACGAGGCGCAGCCCAACGCCTTCGCCACCGGCCGCAATCCCGACCACGCCGCCGTGGCGGCCACCACCGGCATCCTGCAGATGCTCTCGGCGCGCGAGCTGCGCGGCGTCATGGCGCACGAGCTGTCGCACGTCAAGCACCGCGACATCCTCATCTCGACGATTTCCGCCACCGTCGCCGGCGCGATTTCCTTCATCGCCCAGTTCGGCATGCTGTTCGGCGGTTCGCGCGACGACCGGCCGAACCCCGTCGTCTCCATCATCGTCATGATCCTGGCGCCGATCGCCGCCATGCTGATCCAGATGGCCATCTCGCGCGCCCGCGAGTTCGAGGCCGACCGCGGCGGCGCCGAGATTTCCGGCGATCCCCACGCGCTGGCCGATGCGCTGGCGAAGATCGATGCCTACGCGCGCGGCATTCCCATGCAGACGGCCGAGGCGCATCCCGAGACGGCGCAGATGATGATCATGAACCCGCTCTCCGGCGGCGGCCTGCGCGGCTTGTTCAGCACGCACCCGGCGACGGAAGAGCGCATCGGGCGCTTGCGCGCGATGGCCTGAGCGGCGTTCAGGCGGCGGTATTGCCGGCGCTGGAGAACGACCAGTTCGTCTGGATGATCTCCCAGCGCCCAGCCGCGCGGCGATAGACCTCCGTGCAGTTCCAGCGCAGCGCCTCTTCGCTGCCGCCCCAGGAATGAAACTGGAAAGTCAGCACGGCCGCGTCGCCGACACGCTGCACCCGTGGCGCCACGATCTCCCAGCGGCTGGCCGAAACCTGGCCGCGCAGGCTCTCGTAATAGCGGGTGAGCGCCTCCAGCCCGTCCAGCCGGCGCTCGATGAAGGGGTCGAAGTACACCACGTCCGGCGCCGAGATTTCGAGGAAACCCGAGGGGTCTCCCCGGCACCAGCGCTCCAGGGCCGTGCGCTCCAAAGCGATGATTTCGTCTTCGTGCTGTTCCATGTTCATGCTCCCGTGTCAGGCAAATCGAGTTGGGCGCGGAAGGTCTCGTCGGCGATAAGCCGGCGCAGCCTTCCGGCCAGGTCGTCGGGTTGGTAAAAGGGGTGCTCGCGGTAGAGCAGGCGGTTGCCCGCGGCAACCGTCTCCTCGAAGTCGCCGGCGAGGCGCTCCGCCCGCTCCTTCAGCCTGCTCACGGCGTCTTCGACGAAGACCAGCCGCTGCGGATCGACGATGCCGTCGCGGATGAAGCTGCGGGTTTTTGCGGCGCAGCGGCAGGGATTGCGCGGATCGGCGAGGCCGCAGCGGTCGCCCAGGAAGTCGTGGAGCTGGCGGCGTGCGCGCGCCAACAGCTGCCGGAAGTTCTCGGGCGAGGTGCCGAGCACGGCGCCGCCGAACTCGGCGGCGACCTCGAATATTTCGCCGAGGATGAAAGCCAGGCGCTGGCGCCGGTCGAGGCACAGCAGCATGCCGAGCAGGCAGCCGCGCCGCGCTTCGGCGATCAGCAGCGCGCGTTCCTGCTCCGAGCCGAACTCCGGCGGCAGCGCCTCGCTCGGCGCGTTCTCCAGGTAGTCGCCGTAGCAGGCGAAATCGTGCACGACATGCTCCGGCCGGCTGCGCTGCCGGTCCAGGACATGGTTGGCCATGATGCGATAGGCCCAAGTGCGAAAGCTGCTTTCGCCGCGGAAACCGGCCAGGTGCGTGGCGATCCTGAGCAGCACCTCCTGCGTTGCATCCTCGGCATCCTCGCGCGTTTGCAGCATGCGCAGGGCGATGTTGTAGATCCAGCCCTGATGGCGACGCAGGAGGGTCTCCAGCGCGTCGGCGTCGCCTTGGCAGGCCTGCGCCGCGAGATGCAAATCGCTTGCCTCGGCGGCAGAATCGAAGCCGAAGCCGGTTGTCTTGCCAGGTTCCATGCCTCTTAGACGGCTGGCCGCCGCAAACGTGACAGCAAGGGTTCTATTTCGCCAGCTTGTGGCCCAGGTAGGCGAGCACGTCGCCCAGCGTCGCCAGCCTGGCGTAATCGGCCTCGGGAATGTCCACTTTCAGCTTCTCGTGCAGGCCGATGAGGAAATTGAGCCAGTCCATCGAGTCGAGATCGACCTGGTTTCTGAGCGGCCGGTCGGGACGCAGGTCGCCCTCCTCCACCTCGGGGGCAATGGTCTTCAGCGTGGCGATCACCACGGCGCGCAGTTCATTTTCTTCCATTAAAGATTCTCCGGTTGTTGCAGCAGATCGCGCAGTTCGGCGAGGAACAGCGCGGCGGATGCGCAGTATGTCGAAGAGCAGTTGCTGTACGAACGCCATGTCGTAGAGGACAGCTTGCATGGGTATGACTGTGTTCAACGCACCGTCATTCCGGCGAAAGCCGGAATGACGATTCTTAATCATGCGCCTCCCTCCAGAGTCGACGTATCGCCTTCCGGCAGATCCAGCTCGCGCGCCTTGAGCAGGCGCCGCATGATCTTGCCGCTGCGCGTGCGCGGCAGCGAGGGCAGAAAGTCGATTTCCTTCGGCGCCACCGCCGCGCCGAGTTTTTTCCGTGCATGGCCGAGCAGCTCCATGCGCAACGCGTCCGAAGCCGCGAAGCCCTTCTTCAGCGAGACGAAGGCCTTCACCGCCTCGCCCACCACCTCGTCGGGCTTGCCGATGACGCCGGCCTCGGCCACCGCCGGATGCTCCATCAGCGCGCTTTCCACCTCGAAGGGGCCGATCAGATGCCCGGCCGACTTGATGACGTCGTCGGCGCGGCCGACGAACCAGAAGTAGCCGTCGGCGTCGCGTTTCGCCAGATCGCCGGTGAGATACCACTCGTTGTCCGGGCCGGCGAAGCACTTCCGGTAGCGCTCCTCGTTGTGCAGGTAGCCGCGAAGCATCGAGGGCCAGCCGCGCTTCAGGGCCAGCTCGCCTTCCGTATCCGCCGTCTCCACCAGACTGACTTTTTCCTCGGCATCCTTCTTCACGATGGCCGCCTCGATGCCGGGCAGCGGCCGGCCCATCGAACCCGGCTTGATATCGAAGGCCGGCGTGTTGGCGATCATGATGCCGCCGGTCTCGGTCTGCCACCAGTTGTCGTGGATGGGCAGGCCGAGCACCTCCTTGCCCCACCATACCGCCTCCGGGTTGAGCGGCTCGCCGACGCTGGCGACGAAGCGCAGGTTGGGATAGCGGTGCTTCTTCGCGATCTCGGCGCCGGCCTTCATCAACATGCGGATGGCCGTCGGCGCCGTGTACCAGATGCTGACTTTCTGCTCGTCGAGAATGCGGTACCAGCGCTCGGCATCGAAGTCGGCCTCGTCGACGATGGAGGTGACACCGTGCAGCAGCGGCGCGACGATGCCGTAGGAGGTGCCCGTCACCCAGCCCGGGTCGGCGGTGCACCAGTAGATGTCGTCCGCGTGCAGGTCGAGGGCGTACTTGCCGGTGGCCCAGTGCGTCGCCACCGCGCCATGCACGTGCATGGCGCCTTTCGGCGTGCCGGTGGTGCCGCTGGTGAAATGCAGCAGCGACAGGTCCTCCGCCTGCGTCGGCACGATGTCGAAGTCGTCGGAGGCCTGCGCCATCAGCGTGCCGAGGTCGAGCGTGCCGGGGATGTTCGTCGCCTGCCCGTCCTCGCCCGCCAGCAGCACGTGGCGCAGCGTCGGCAGCCGGTCGCGGATCTTCGCCACCTTGCGCTCGTAGAGCAGTTCCGTGGTGACCAGCACCGCGCCCTCGCCGAGATCGATGCGCGTGGCGATCGGCTCCGGGCCGAAGGCGGAGAACAGCGGCGAGACTACCGTGCCGTTCTTGAAGCTGCCGAGCACGGTGAGGTACAGCTCGGGGATGCGGCCGGAGAGCAGAAACAGCCGCTCGCCCTTGGCGATGCCCAGCGTTTTCAGAACATTGGCGAATCGGTTGCTCAGACGCGACAGCTCGCCATAGCGGATGTCGCGGGAAGTGTTCGCGCCGAGGAAACGGAAGGCGACCTTGTCGCGCAGCGGTCCGCGGGCATGGCGCTCGACGGCCTCGTGCGCGATGTTGAGGCCGCCGCCGGGCAGGCCCTGCAGTTCCGTGCCGACCGCCGGCCAGCGAAACGCCGCGCGTGCCGCGGCGTAATCCGCCAGGTTCGGCGGCAGGCGCAGATCGGCTGCGGTCTTGCGGATTATCGACGGACGTTCCACCGCTCCCTCCCCAATGTCATTCTGGGGCGGGAGCCGGGAAGGCTTCTTTGACTTAAGACAAAAGAATCAGACGACGCGGAAGTTCTTGAACTGCCAGGGGTCGTCGCGGTCGAGGTCTTCCTCGAAGAGCCGGCCGCGGTCGTCGAGCGGCGTCCAGTCGCTGTATGTGCCGACCACCTCGCCGAGATAGGGGCGGATGAAGTCGAGCACCTGTTTGTAGTCCATCTCCTCGGGGTCGATGACACCGCGGTCGGGATTCCGCAGCGCCCAGATCACGCCGGCCACCACCGGGGCGGTGACCTGCAGGCTGGTGGCGCTGTTGTGCGGGCAGAGCGCGCGCGCCTGCTCGATGGTGAGCCGCGAGCCGTACCAGTAGGCGCCCTTCTCGTGGCCCATCAGCAGCACGCCCAGCTCGTCCATGCCGGCGACGATCTGGTCCTTGACCAGGCGGTGCGAGGCCTGCAGCCGCCAGTTGCGGCCGGCCAGCTCGTGCACCGACTGCACGGTGTCGTCGGAAGGGTGGTAGGCGTAATGCACCGTCGGCCGGTATTCCGGCGCGGGGCCGGCGCCGACGGTGAAATAGTCGGCCAGCGAGATCGATTCGCCGTGGGTGATCAGAAAGCCGTGGATTGGCCCGGCCAGCGGCGTCCAGGTGCGCACGCGCATGCCGGCGCCCGGACGGTTGAGCCAGATTGCCGCACGGCAGCCGAATTCGTGGCGGCGGCCGTCCGCCGGAAAATGCCGCTCATGGCTGCCCCAGCCGAGTTCCGAAGGCTGGCAGCCCTCGCCGACGAAGCCTTCCACCGACCAGGTGTTCACGAACTCGCCCGGCGCCTTGCGCGGCTCGGCCACCTGGGTGTCGCGCTCGGCGATGTGGATGGACCTGATGCCGAGCGACTGCGCCAGGCGCGCCCAGCCGGCACGGTCTTTCGGGGCATCGACCGGCCGGCCGCAGTCGCGGGCGATGTTGAGCAAGGCCTCCTTCGCCAGGTGCGAAACCATGCCGGGATTGGCGCCGTGGGTGAGGATGGCGGTCGGCGTGCCGGCGCGCTTCAGCGCCAGCGCCGCTTCGCGCAGGGCGTAGTTCGAGCGTGCCTCCGGCGTCAGCGAGGTGTCGGTGTAGCCGCCGGCCCAGGGCTCGATGCAGGTGTCGATGTAGAGCGCGCCGAGCTCCTGGCACAGCGCGATGAGGGCGACGCTGGAGACGTCGTTGGAGCAGTTGACCAGAAAGTCGCCGCGCGTCAGGCGCGGTGTCAGCAAGCTGCGGTAATTGGCGGGCGTGAGGGGAGAGTCGTGGAATTCGACGCCGTATTCGGCGGCCACCTTGCGGCCGTTCTCGTCGCCGGTGACGATGGTGATCTGCTCCGGCTTCAGGTCGATATGCCGCAGCAGCAGGGGCAGCGTGCCCTGACCGATCGAGCCGAAGCCCACCATGACGATGCGGCCGGCAAAGGCCAGTTCTTTGCGGAACGCTCCCAATTCTTCTCCCCTAACAACCTTTCCGCGGCCCTTTGGGCGCATTATGATTTAATTCGTAAGGCCAAGAAGAATAAAGAAAAATCAGCAAAAAAGCAATGCCGCAAGGCAAGCGCCGGTCTGTCAGGACAGCGCGTACAATCCTGCCTTCCATGTCCAGGCACAGGCAAAAAATCGACTTCAGCGCGGAGATGAACCGCCACGACTCGGCCGCGATGCGCCTGCTTTTCGCAGGGCTGGGCACCCTGTTCGTGTTGCTGGGCATTGCCGGAGCGCTTCTGCCCGTCCTGCCCACCACCCCCTTCATGCTGCTTGCTGCCGCTTGCTATGCGCGCGCATCGAGCCGCTTCTACAACTGGCTGCTCAACAACCCCGCTTTCGGTCCGACCATCCTCGAATGGCGCCGCCACCGCAGCATTCCCTGGCGCACCAAGCTCGCCGCCATTGTCCTGATGGCGGCAACGCTCAGCGTTTCCATTGTTTTTTTTGTGCCCTGGCCGGAGCTGCAGGCGGCGCTGGCGCTGTTCGGCCTGCTGCTGGCCGCCTACATGTACCGCATCCCCTCGCGGGACCGCCCGCGCAGATGAGGGGCAGCATGGCGGGCTGAGAATATGCTGCTGCTCGAGCTCGTTCTCCTGCTGCTTTTCTGCGCCGTGGCGCTGGGCTGGATCGCCCGCCACTTCAGGTTTCCCTACCCGATCGCCCTGGTGGCGGGCGGCGCGCTGCTCGGCCTGCTGCCGAAGCTGCCGCAGTTTCCCTTCGACCCGCAGCTGATCCTGGTCGTTGTCCTGCCGCCGATCCTCTACCAGGCGGCGCTGCTCACCTCCTGGAGCGACTTCAAGGCCAACATCCGCCCGATCGGCCTGCTCGCCATCGGCCTGGTGCTGGCCACCACGCTCGCCGTCGGCGCGGCGCTGAAGTGGCTGGTGCCGGGCATGCCCTGGGCGGCGGCCTTCGCCTTCGGCGCCATCGTCTCGCCGCCCGACGCGGTGGCCGCCACCGCCATCCTCTCGCGCCTGAACATCCCGCGCCGCATCGTCACCATCCTCGAAGGCGAGAGCCTTGTAAACGACGCTTCCGGCCTGGTGCTCTACAAGTTCGCCCTGGCGGCGGCGCTGACCGGCGCCTTCTCGCTGGCCGAGGCGAGCCTGCAGTTCGTCGCCGTCTCCTGCGGCGGCATCCTGCTCGGCGTCGGCCTCGCCTTCGCCTTCATCGCCCTTCACCGCCGCCTCGGCGACCCCTTCATCGAGGTGCTGACGGCGCTCCTCTCGCCCTACGCCGCCTATATCGTCGCCGAATCGCTGCACGTCTCCGGCGTGCTGGCGGTGGTGGCGGCCGGGCTGGTGCGCGGGCGCCATGCGCCGGAGCTCGTCTCCGCCGAGATGCGCATCATGGCGCGCTCGGTGTGGAACGTGCTGGTGTTCATGCTGAACAGCCTGGTCTTCATGCTGATCGGCCTGCAGCTCTCCGACATGCCGGACCGCCTCGCCCGCTACTCGACCGCCCAGCTCGCCGGCTGGGGCCTCGCCATCAGCGCGGTGGCGATCCTGGTGCGCTTCGCCTGGGTGTATGTCGCCGCCCTGCTGCCGCGCGCGCTGAGCGGCCAGCTGCGCGCTTCCGAGCCGCGGCCGCGCAAGCGCGAGCTGGGCATCATCAGCTGGTGCGGCATGCGCGGCATCGTCTCGCTCGCCGCCGCCCTCGCCCTGCCGGAAAGGCTGCCCGGCGGCGGCGCCTTCCCGCACCGGGACCTCATCGTCTTTCTCACCTTCTGCGTCATCGCCGTCACTCTGGTCGGCCAGGGGCTGACGCTGCCCGCCCTGATCCGCCGCCTCAAGGTCGGCTCGGACTGGAGCATCGAAGCGGAGAGCCAGCGCGTGCGCGCCGCCATCAGGGCGGCCGCCATTGCCGCCATCGACGACATCGTCGCCCGCGAGCGCGCGCCGGCCGGGTGGGCCGAACCGCTGCGCGCGGAAATTCTCGACCACATCGCGCTCGCAGCGCCGGAAGGCCTGGAGCCGAGCCCGCAGGCCGCGCTGGTGATGCGCCTGCGCCAGGCCGCCATCCGCGCCGAGCGCGCCGAGCTGATCCGCCTGTGGCGCGACAACGAGATCAGCGACGAGGTGATGCACCATCTGGAGGAAATCCTCGACTACCAGGAAGCGCATATCTAGCGGCGTTGCAGGAAAAGTCAGTCGCCGGGAGACGGCGAGGAGTTCCCGGAATCGGAGCGTTCGGCCAGTTCCGGTCATTCGTGGCCGGGAAAACTGCGCACCCGCGAGGTCAGCAAGCACCATACCGGCCATTCGCATCTGTTCTCCATAGCGGACGCTCGCAAGTTTTCGTGCAGGCGCGGGAGTAGTTTGGGCTGAAACAATCGGCCGAGCTCACCAGCCACGACTGGCTGAGATAGCCGGCCCATCGGGTCGTTAGTCATTCCCGATTAACAATGAAACTCAGCCGAGATTGCGCGAACGGTGCCGTTCATTATCGCTTGAGCCGTGAGGCCGGTCTCCCCCTTTGGAAAAGGGGGAACAAGGGGGATTTTCGACGGTGGCCAGTGCGCGAGCGGCTGACAAATCCCCCCTCGCCCCCCTTTTTCAAAGGGGGGAACAGGGGCGGCTGCAGCCCCTGACTCAAGCTGAGCGTCATTGGTAATCAAGTGGTCATTTGTAATTTCTCCTTTGCTTGGTAATATGGCAACGCCATCACAGCGATGCGCGTGGAGAAGTATCGAACTGCCAGTAGATCAAGGCGTGATCCTGCCAGTCCAGACCCGATAAGTATTTCCACCGACATTTACGCAGCGTTTATGGACAAAATCCACGCCTACCCCGACACTGGATTCAGGCAAACCGTGAGTGGGACATCGGTCAGATTCTTGGTGCCCTTCACCGTGCCGTCGCAAACCTTGAACTTCAGCTTCCCGCAGATGCCGGTCAAGCATTTGGCCCAGGCGCGGTCTATGACTTTTTCAAGGCGCTAAACGACCTCCTATCGTCCGCGCAGAAGACTTTACTGATCGCATATCCATACATGGACGACACAGTTTTCGACGCTTATCTCTCATCCGTTCCCAAAGGGATCAGCGTTCGCCTTCTTGTCGGAAAGTACACGGCCAAAGTTAAACCTGCTGCTGAGAAGTTCATTACCCAATATGGCGCTCTGCTTGAAGTCAGGGCCAGCACTGCGTTTCACGATCGTCTTGTATTTGTCGACGGCGATGCCTGCTGGGTAATCGGACAGTCAATCAAGGACGCTGCTTCATCCAAACCAACATATCTCGCCCCACTCGCGCCGGACATTGCGAAACCTAAGCTCTCTGCCTATGAGCAAATTTGGCTTGCTGCCACAGCAATCTAACCCGTTGCCCCAAGGGACGCCTGCCGGCAGGCCGGCAGCCGCCCCTGAGCTAGCACGTTCGGCCTCTTGAATCATGGCTGGACGTCTATGCGCCGGAGGCGTATAGTCGCATATGTATACCGTAGTCGAAACGTTGCTGTTCCAGCGCCAGTGGCCGCTCTATTGGAGCGAAGAGGAACGCGGCGCGTTCGCTGCGTATATTGCAGAGCACCCCACTGCCGGAGATGTTGTGCCCGGGTCCGGCGGCATTCGCAAGGTGCGTTGGGGACGATCTGGTTCGGGCAAGTCGGGCGATGTTCGGGTGATCTATTTCACCCGCAACGCAGAGGGTGAAGTGGTTTTGCTCACGCTGTACGCGAAGTCGAGAACTGACAGCCTCACCGGCCCCAAGTTAAAGGAGATTCGCCGTGTCCTCGAAGAGTAAGCCCCTCACCAAGTCCGAACTGGCAGCTCATGAAGCCAAACGCGACCTTGCTGCTGACCTGTTGCAGTCAGTGCGCGAAATGAAGGCCGGTCAGGTTCATGTCGTTTCATCGCCCGTCATTGAAGCGCGGAAGAAAACTGGCCTGTCGCAGTCCCAGTTTGCCGCGCTCATTGGTGTTTCTGTTCGTACCTTGCAAGGTTGGGAGCAAGGCCGCAAACAGCCGAGCGGCGCCGCCCGTACCTTGCTGGCTATCGCAGCCACAAATCCCAAGGCAGTATTAGCTGTTGCAGGTAGGTAGCGTTGCGTGCGCCAGAAACCCAATCGGGTAAGAGCCGACTTCTAGCCGGTCCTCCCCACACACCACCCGGCATGCGGGTCCGCCCGGGCGGTTCATCGACAGGGCGCACACGATTTGCCTCATGCGTAGCCGTGAGCCTTCATCCAAAGATCACGGATACTCACCATCCCCCGTGCTTTCAACCAATCGTTCGTCATCCCGACCTGTGTCGCCTGCGAGCGCGACAGGTGCCAGTAGCTCTTGCTGCTGATTCCCGCCAGGATCACCGTGCGCTTGCTGACTCCGAGCTTCAGCAGGTTTCCGATCCTGGCGCGCGCCTTCCGCCCAGCGCAGCTTTCCCCTCTTGTACGTGAATCCCTTCTCGCCGCGCTATGTCGCTGTCCCGTTCGTTGCCTGTTCGCTCGCTGGCGGCTGGCAACACGCCGCAGGGGTCAGCTTCTCTCTGCCGTGCCAGCGAGAATGACTTTCCTCTCCCACTGCAACGCATTCCCAAAGTCAGCCGCCGTACCACGGCGACTGACTTTTGTTTTCAGCGCGCCGGGCTGCTGCCGGGAATCGCGCGTGCCGCCAGCACTGCGCCGAGCGTCACTGCGCCCAGTCCGGCCAGGGTGAGCAGCGACAGCGGTTCGCCGAGGATGGGCACGGCGGCGAGGGCGGAGAGGCCGGGGACGAAGGCCATCAGCAGGGCCACGGTCTGCGCGCCGAGCTGGCGCACGGCGAGGGTGTAGAGAACCATGGCGACGAAGACCACCAGTACGCCCTGGTAGGCTGCCTGCATGGCGATCTCGGCGGCGGGCGCCTGCGCCAGCGTGCTCGGCAGGAAGAAGAACCACACCGGGAGGAAGGCTGCCGCGCTGCCGAGCGTGGTGGCCACCGTCGCCGCCAGCGGCGCCATCGGGTGGCGGCGCAGCAGCAGGGTGAACACCGCCCACGAGGAGGAGCCGCAGAGGAACAGCGCGTCGCCCAGCAGCTGCAGGCCGGTCAGGCGCGGACCGTGCGTGAAGGTGTCGGCGGCGGTGAGCAGAATGCCGGCGAAGACCAGCGCCAGCGCGATGCGCTGCGGCCGCGAGGGTTTCTGGCCGAGCCACAGCCAGGCGAGGACGGCGGTCTCGAAGGGCAAGGCGCCGGGCAGCAGCACCGCGGCGTGGGCCGCCGGCGCCAGACGGAAGCCGGCGTACACCGCCGTGGCGTAGCCGATGCCGCCGAAGAGGGTGAACAGCGCGATCACGCGCAGGGGCGGCAGCGCGACGCGCGGCAGGAAGCAGGCGGCGACCAGTGCGCCGACGCCGAAGCGCAGCGCCGTGACGTCCCAGCCGGTAAGCGTGCCCTTGCCGCCGTGGCGGCTGACGAGGATGAAGCCGGTCCAGATGCAGAGGGTGGCAAGCACCGCGATCCAGCCGGCGCGGGCGGGCGTCGGCGGGCTCATGCTGCGGCGTGTCGCTGCGCGTTCAGGCGCATGTCCGGCGGGTGCGGTTCTGTCGGCTGCTCATGCGGCGCGGCTCACAGGCCGGTGGCGTGCTTGCCGGCGCGCCCCTTGTCTGTCTTGCCATAGAACTTCTTCAGCCTTGCCGTGATGACGGGGTTGGCCGCGCCGGAATAGCCGGTGAGGGCCTCGTAGGCGAGCTGGTCGTCGAGCGGACGGCCGATGACGTTGAGGATGGTCTCCTTGGCCGAGCGCACCGCCCAGGGGTCGTTGCGCAGGATCTGCTGCGCCACCTTCTCGGCCTCTTCCATCAGCCTGGCGTGCGGCACGATCTTCGACACCATGTTGCACTGGAGGGCGCGCTGCGCGTCGATCGGCTCGCCGGTCAGGTTCATCTCGAGGGCGATGCCCGCCCCGCACAGGTTCACCAGGCGGACGATGCCGCCGTCGCCATGGTGGAAGCCGCGGCGCACCTCGAAGGAGCCGAACCTGGCGTTCTCCGAGGCGATGCGGATGTCGCAGGCGAGGGCGTTCTCGAAGCCGCCGGCCAGCGCCCAGCCGTTGACCGCGCCGATGATCGGCTTGTAGATGCGGTGCAGGCCGCGCGTGATGCCGCCCAGGCCGTCGGCGATCTTCTTGCGCGGCAGCAGGGCGTCGGCGTTCTCGATCCAGATCGGGAAGTGCGTCTTCAGGTCGGCGCCGGCGCAGAAGGCCTCGTCGCCGGCGCCGGTGAGGATCGCCACCTCGACGCCGTCGTCGTCGCGGAACTCGCGCCAGATCCGCCACAGCAATTCGTGCATCTCGAGGTCGATGGCGTTCATCGCCTCCGGGCGATTGAACGTCACGTAGGCGACCTTGCCGCGCTTTTCGTACAGCGCCTTCGGCGCCCCCGGCGCTTTCGCGGCACGCTTCGATTTGGTCTGTCCTGCCATGCGAGCTCCCTCCTGTTTCAACGGTTGGTCCTGGCGCGGGCCTTCCGCGCCGGCTGCTGCGGGAGCGCCTCGGGCAGGCGCGCCAGCGCGGCAATCGATCCCCAGATTTCCCGGGCCAGCCAGGCCTTGCCCGGGCGCGGGCTGCGCGCCAGCGCCTCGCCCAGCGCGCGCTGCAGGCCGCCCATCATCATGGCCACCAGCAGGTTGGCGTCGAGGCCGGCGGGAATCAGCCCTTCCTTCTGGCCGAGCCGGACGTTATGCGTGCCGATGGCGACATGGCGGCCGACGCGACGCGCTTCCACGGCGGCCACTTCCGGTTCGCGGCTCAGGCGGTTGAGCACGATCGGCGCGAGCGGGTCGCGGTAGTGGAAGTCGACCAGCCGCCCCACCCTCTCGTGCTCGCGGTGCGCCCAGTCGGCGCCGGGCAGCGGATTGATGTCCATCACCTCGGCGTCGTAACGGTCGTAGAAATCCTCCACCACGGCTGCGATCAGGCCGGCCTTCGAGCCGAAATAGTGGTAGCTCAGGCCGGTCGACAGGCCGGCGCGCACCGCCACCTCGGCGATCTCGAAACGGCCTTCCCCTTCGACCAGCACCGCGCCGGCGGCATCGAGCAGCCGGCGCCGCGTCGCGTCGCTCCTGCCGCTCGCGCCGCCTGCGCCGGGTTTTGCCGCTGATCGTCTGGCCATGGGCCGATATTGAATTGAATTCAATTTCAAGTCAAGTCCGGGCGGCGGCGCGGCCGCAAGGGCGGGCGGGGGTCAGGGGGCGACGCGGGGATAGAGGATGCCGTCGCGCACTTCGACGGCGCCGGCGGAGACGAGTTCGCGCACCAGCCAGTCGGCCAGCGCGGGCGGCGGCATCTTCATGTGGCGCCGGTTGGCTTCGCCGTAGATGGGCGTCCGCTCGAGGTGGGCGGGAAGGTCCGCCAGGGGCAGCTGCTGTATGTCGAGCAGGTAGAAGGTGAAGATGACCTTGGTGGCATGCCGTGCCAGGCGCTCCGGATCGTCCCGGAAGGCGGCGCAGCGCTGGCAGGCGCGCTCCAGCGCTTGCCGGACGTCGCGGAAGGGCGCGCCGTGGCCGGGGATGACGACGTCGACCGCCAGGCGGCCGATCATGTCCAGCGTCTCGCGCTGCACGTCTAGCGCCTCGTGGCGCCCGAGGACGGCATCGAAGACGACGCCGAAGCCGTTCTGCCAGAGGGCATCGCCGGAGATCAGGATGCGCTTTTCCGGGCAGTGAAACACCAGCGCATCCATGTCATGCCCCGGCGCCGCGTGGGCGCGCCAGCGCATGCCGCCCAGTTCCAGCTCGTCGCCGGCCGCCACCACCTCGTCGTGGAGGAAGCGCTCGCTGCGCTGCTGCGCCGGCGCCAGCAGCAGCGCGTGCTCGTCCCATTCCGCGACGGCGCGCTCGATGCCGGCCGGAATCGCGATGCGGCAGCCGAAGGCGCGCCGCACGGCGGCGTTGCCGCCCATGTGGTCGGAATGCGAATGGGTGTTGATGAGCCGGTCGAGGCGGCGCCCTTCGAGCACGCGCTGCAGCAGGGCCACCGTCTGCTCGGCGTGGGAGACGTAGCCGCTGTCGATCAGCGTCGCCCCGGCCCCTTCCAGGAAGACGATGTTGTTGGAGGAGAGCCAGCCGCGCTCGAGGACGCGAATCTGCTGCGGCAGGATCATGAGGCCTCTTTGCGCGCGGCGCCGACCGGCAGGCCGTCGAGCCGCGCGTACTCGCCGCGTGCGAACAGCGCTGGGTCGGCAAGATAATCCAGCACCGTGTCGGTGGCGTCGAAGCCCCAGAACAATTCCTTGCCGACAACCATGGTCGGCACGCCGAAGACGCCGGCCGCCAGCGCCTGTTCGCCGTTCCGGAGCAACTGACTTTTCACGGCGGCGTCGCTGCAGCGCGCGTCGAGATCCGGCGCGTTCAGGCGGCGCGCAAGCCCGGCCCATTCGGCCGGATCGTTGGGATCGCGGCCCTCGGCCCAGATGAAGCGGAAGATGGCGTGGATGGCGTCCATCGATGCATCCAGCGCCACCGCGGCGCGCAGGGCGCGCACCGGGTTGAAGGGATGCTGCGGCGGGAAGCGGAAGGGGATGCCGTTGCGCTCCGCCAGCCACTGCACATGGCGGTAGGTGAAGCGGCGCTTGGTCGCCATCTCGGCCGGGCCCTTCTGGCCCCAGTGCCTCAGCAGGCCGGCGAAGAGCACCGGCACCGGCCGGATTGCCAGCCTGCCGTCGAAGCGGGCGAGCCGCTCCGACTGCAGGTAGGCGAAGGGCGAGATGAAGTCGAAGTACCAGTCGGCTGTCTTCATGCCTGGCCGCGCTTTGCCGCCATGCGGGCGTTGAATTTCGCGGCATCGATGACGAAGCGCTCGTGCCGTCCGCTGCCGATGAGATCCACGCCGTCGTGCGCCGAAACCGAGAACACCAGGCGGCGGCCGACCACCTCTTCGAGGCGCGCCTTGACGGCGACGGTCAGCCCGGGCGGCGTCGCGGCGAGGTGGGAGACGTCGATATGCGTGCCGACGCTCTGCTCGCGCGGCCAGTCGAGGTACGGCTTGATCAGTTCCAGGCAGCACCATTCGAGCAGGCCGACCATGAAGCCGGTGGCGAAGACCTGCGGCATCTCCTGGAAGGATGGGCTCTCGGGATAGAGGCGGGGCACGGTCTTTTCGGGCGGCACCGTGTAGCGCATCTCGCGTTCGAGGCCGGGGTGCAGTCCTTCTTTCACGATTTCCTCCTCTTCGCCAGCATGGCGCGCGCAACCTTCGAAGCAGGCTCGCGGCCCAGCTCGGCGCAGATGAAGGCGCCGGCATCGATCAGGCGGTCGAGGTCGACGCCGGTCTCGATGCCCAGCCCGTTCAACATATAGACCACGTCCTCGGTGGCGACGTTGCCCGAGGCGCCGGCGGCGTAGGGGCAGCCGCCGAGGCCGGCGACCGAGGCGTCGAACACCGCCACGCCTCTTTCCAGCGAGGCGTAGATGTTGGCGAGCGCCATGCCGTAGGTGTCGTGGTAGTGGCCGGCGAGGCGCTCCACCGGGAGCCGCTGCGCCACCGCGTCGAGCATGCGCATGACCGAGGCCGGCGTGCCGACGCCGATGGTGTCGCCCAGCGAGATCTCGTAGCAGCCCATCTCGACGAGGCGCGCCGCCACCTCGGCCGTGGCGGCGGGCTGCACTTCGCCCTGGTAAGGACAGCCGACCACGCAGGAGACGTAGCCGCGCACGCGGATGCCGTGACCGCGCGCCGCCTCCAGGACGGGACGGTAGCGCTCCAGCGATTCTGCGATGGAGCAATTGATGTTCTTCTGCGAGAAGGCCTCGGAAGCGGCGGCGAAGACGGCGATCTCCTGCGCGCCGGCGGCGAGCGCCTGCTCGAAGCCCTTCAGGTTGGGCACCAGCACCGGGTAGCCGACGCCGGCCCGGCGCAGCAGGCCGGCCATCACTTCGGCGGCGTCGCCCATCTGCGGCACCCACTTCGGCGAGACGAAGGCAGTGGCCTCGATGGTCTTCAGGCCGGCCTGGGCGAGGCGGTCGATCAGGACCATCTTGACCGCGCTCGGCACAAGCTGCCGCTCGTTCTGCAGGCCGTCGCGCGGGCCGACCTCGACGATGTTCACTTTCCTCGGAAGCATGTCCTCATACCTGATTTGCCCGGTTGCATGAACGCCATTGTAGCGGCTCGGCTATTGTTGATTAAATTAGTCGGATTTGTGCTAGTGTTGAAACAATCGTACCGACGACTGCAGCCATGCTCAACCGACTCGCCGGAGAAACTTCCCCCTATCTCCTGCAACATGCGGAAAACCCTGTGGATTGGAGACCATGGGGTGAGGAAGCGCTCACCAATGCAGTTCGTGAGGACAAACCAATACTGCTCTCGATCGGTTATTCCGCCTGTCACTGGTGCCATGTCATGGCGCATGAATCCTTCGAAGATGCCGAGACGGCGGCAGTGATGAACCGCCTTTTCGTGAACATCAAGGTGGACCGCGAGGAGCGGCCAGACCTCGACCAGATCTACCAGACGGCCCACCAGATGCTCACCAACCGTGCCGGCGGCTGGCCGCTGACCATGTTCCTGGCGCCGGATGGCACCCCCTTTTTCGGGGGCACCTATTTCCCCCGCTCGCCTCGCTACGGTCTTCCAGGCTTTGCCGATCTGTGCCAGCGCGTGGCGGATGCCTGGCGCGAACGCCGTGCCGACATCCTGCAGCAGAACGGCGAGCTGCTCAAGGCGCTTTCGCCGGCGGCCACGGCGCAGGCCAGCGGCGGCGATCTCGGGGATGCGCCGTTGCGTCTCGCCGTCGAGCGCGCCGCACAATCCTTCGATCCCCAACATGGCGGTTTCGGCGGCGCACCGAAATTTCCCCAAGCGGCCGAGCTGGAGCTGCTGCTGCGCCGGCATGCCGCGACGGGAGAGGCGCGCTGCGGTGAAATGGCCTTGCTCACGCTGCGCCGGATGGCCGAAGGCGGCATCTACGACCAGGTGGGCGGCGGCTTCTGCCGCTACAGCGTGGACGAGCGCTGGGCCATCCCGCACTTCGAGAAGATGCTCTACGACAACGGGCCGCTGCTGCGCCTGTATGCCGATGCCTGGCGGATCACGGGCGAGCCGCTGTTCGGGCGGGTCGTCGCGGAGAGCGCCGCCTGGGTCATGCGCGAGATGCAATCGCCCGAGGGCGGCTACTATTCCTCGCTCGACGCCGACTCCGAGCACGAGGAGGGCAGGTTCTACGTCTGGACGCCAGAAGAAGTCAGCCTCCATACCACGGCGGAAGAGCATGCCGTGGCGACCTCCCATTACGGCCTCGACCTGCCGGCCAACTTCGAGGGCAGCCATTGGCATCTGGCCGTTGCGCGTCCGCCGGCGGAAATCGCCGCCACGCTCGGCAGGCCGGTGGAGGAAGTCGAGCGCCTCCTGCGGTCGGCGCGAGACAAGCTGTTCGCAGTGCGCGAACGGCGCATCCGTCCGGGGCGCGACGAGAAGATCCTCACCGGCTGGAATGCTCTCATGATCGAAGGCATGGCCCATGCCGGCCGCGTTTTTGCCCGCGAGGACTGGCAATCCTCGGCGCGGCGCGCGCTGGAATACGTTCGGCGCATGCTCTGGCGCGATGGGCGCCTGCTCGCCACCTGCAAGGATGGCCGCGCCCATCTCAACGCCTATCTCGACGACTACGCCTTCCTGCTCAAGGCGGTGCTGGAACTGCTGCAGGCCGAATTCGAAGCCGGGCTGCTCGACTTCGCCCGGGAGCTGGGCGATGCCCTTTTGATGCGCTTCGAGGACGCCGCCGGCGGCTTCTTCTTCACCAGCCACGATCACGAGACCCTGATCCATCGCCCCAAGGCCGGGCACGACAATGCCACGCCTTCGGGCAATGGCGCGGCGGCGTTTGCCCTGCAGCGCCTCGGACACCTGACCGGCGAGAAGCGTTACCTTGAAGCAGCCGAAAGGACGCTGCGGCTGTATTACCCGGATATGGAACGCCAGCCCGCCGGTTTTGCCACCCTGCTCATGGTCCTGGAAGAGGCTCTCATGCCGCCTGCCCTGGTGATCCTGCGCGGCCCGGAAGCCCAACTGTCTGAATGGACGGTGAAAATCTCCAAAAGACCATGGCCTTGGGTAATGGCGCTGGGCTTGCCCCGCCAAGCCGGAAGGCTGCCTGCCGCCCTCGACAAGCCACTCCGGGAAGGCGTCAACGCCTGGGTTTGCTCGGGCGTTAGATGCATCGAGCCGATAGACGATTTCTCTTGTCTGGAACGGGTTTGCAAGTCCCCCGATTTGATTTAGAGTATCGGCGCTTTTTTCACCCAACCACGCCAAAAGGAATTTAAATGAAACTGCTGAAAACGCTGCTGCTCGCGGGCGCCGGCCTGATGATCGCCGGACAGGCCTCCGCCGACGAGGCCCTGGCGAAAGCCAAGAACTGCATGAGCTGCCACGCCGTCGACAAGAAGGTGGTCGGCCCGTCGTACAAGGACGTCGCCAAGAAGTACGCCGGCCAGGCCGACGCCGCCGCCAAGCTGGAAGCCAAGGTCAAGAAGGGCGGCTCCGGCGCCTGGGGCACCGTGCCGATGCCGCCCAACCCGGCCGTCTCCGACGCCGATATCAAGAAGCTGGTGGCCTGGGTCCTCGCGACCAAGTAAGCGGTTCCCGCCGCATGGAAAGGCCAACCTGCGGGTTGGCCTTTTTATTGACATCGCACTGCTCGGGCAGCACAATCCCGGCGCATTCGCGGCACAAGAAAAATCCGCCTTTTCCTGAGGAGACCCGATCATGCGATTCCCCGTCAAGACCACCAGCCTTATCCTTGCTTCGGCTTTCATCATGTTCGGTTGCGGCAAGCCCGAAGCGCCGCCACCACCGCCCAAGGCCGAGCCGGCCGCGCCGCCGCCCAAGCCGACCCTGACGGTGAAGATCGGCCACTCCGCCCCGCTCACCGGGCCGCAGGCGCACCTGGGCAAGGACAACGAGAACGGCGCTCGCCTGGCCATCGAGGAAGCCAACGCGAAGAAGCTGGAAATCGGCGGCGCCGTCGTCACCTTCGAAATGATCCCCGAAGATGACCAGGCCGATCCGAAGCAAGGCACGACGGTGGCGCAGAAGCTGATCGACGCCAAGGTGAACGGCGTCATTGGCCACCTCAATTCCGGCACCACCATTCCGGCCTCCAAGCTCTACTCGGACGCCGGCATCCCGCAGATCTCGCCCTCGGCGACCAATCCGAAATACACCCAGCAGGGCTTCAAGACCGCCTTCCGCGTGATGGCCAACGACGAGCAGCAGGGCAAGGTGCTCGGCGACTACGCGACGAAACAGCTTGCCGGCAAGAAGATCGCCATCGTCGACGACCGCACCGCCTACGGGCAGGGGGTCGCCGACGAATTCGAGAAGGCCGCCAAGGCCGGCGGCGCGGCCATCGTCGCGCGCGAATTCACCAACGACAAGGCGACCGACTTTGCCGCCATCCTCACCAAGATCAAGTCGAAGAAGCCGGATCTGGTCATGTACGGCGGCATGGACGCCCAGGCCGGCCCGATGGCGCAGCAGCTGAAGAAGCTCGGCGTCAAGGCGAAGATGATTTTTGCCGACGGCGGCTGCACCACCGAATTCCACAAACTGGCGGGCGACGCCGGCGAGGGCCACTACTGTTCCCTGCCGGGCCTGCCGCTGGAGAAGATGCCGGGCGGCAAGGCCTTCATGGAGAAATACAAGGCCAAGTTCAACGTCGACATCCAGCTCTACGCGCCCTACGCCTATGACGCCGCCAGCGTCATGATCGACGCCATGCAGCGCGCCAATTCGGTCGAACCGGCGAAGGTTCTTGCCGAACTGCCGAAGACTGCCTTCGACGGCGTCACCGCCAGGATCACCTTCGACGAGAAGGGCGACGTCAAGGATGCCGCCATTACCCTCTATCAGGCCAAGGGCGGCAAGTGGGAGGCGCTGGAGAGCATCGGCGGCGCGCCGGCGCCGGCCCCCCAGCCCGCCGCCATGGGCGGCATGGAAGGCATGCCCGCTGCGGGCGGCATGACGGGCATGGGCGGCATGGGCGCCGCGTCGGCACCGGCGGCTCCCGCCGAGAAGAAGTAGGCAACGGCATCGTCAAACAAACGGCACCTTCGGGTGCCGTTTTTCCGTGCGCCCGGCACGGGCGCACTCTTGCAGGTGAAAGTCCTGCCGTAAG
>CAYYXS010000041.1:0-39813 GCA_964475635.1 uncultured Rhodocyclaceae bacterium | reverse complement strand
GCCCTCTCCCCGCTTGCGGGGAGAGGGGACGTTCCCCCTCTCCCGCCTGGGCGGGGCGCAGGCGGGGTTTCGCGAAGCATGCTTCGCGCCGCCGGAGCCGGCCGGCTGTGCAAAGCCGGCCGTGGGGCGCGGAGCGGGGTTGGGGTGAGGGTGGGCGGACGTTGTCTCACTCTGTCACTGACTTACATGAGCCTCGATAAGAAGAGCAAAACCACACCAGTCTTTCGTCTTTCTGCGCGTCTTCGTGTGAGAAAAATACTGCGTAAAAGCGGCAACTACGACAGCTTGACGGCGAAATACTCGTCCTCGGCCTCCAGCTCGTCGGCCAGGGCGTAGGCTTCCAGTTCGATGTCGCGCAGCGTCCTGATGTAGAGCTCGCGCATGGCCTCGAACAGCGCCTGCTCCTTGTCCTTTTCCACCAGCCGCAGGAAGATCGCGTTGATGTACATGCCCATGCGCAGCACCGAGCCTCGCAGCAGGCGCGGCGCGTACTGCTTGCGCAGGGACTTGTTCATGTAGGAGTTCAGATCCTCGATCTTCTTCAGCAGCTGGTTGTCCCAGCCACTCGCCGATTCCAGCGCCTTGATCATGCCGCTGATCATCTCGGCCACGTTCTCGCGCACGCCCGAGCTTTCCCAGGAGCCGATGAAGCGCTCGCGGGTATACACCGGGAACTGGTCGACCAGCTGCTGCACCAGTTGCTTCTTGTCGATGACCAGCGGCGGCAGGTCCACCTCCGCCGGCAGGCGCGGATCCGCCCCCGCGATGCGCACGCCGCTGCTGAGGTTGTAGACCGGCCCGCCCTGCTGGCTGCGGATCTGGTTCTCGATGGTCTGGCGCTGCTGGATCAGGCTGCGGTCGGTGAACACCGTGCGGCCGAAGTTGCCGCGCACCGGAATGTGCAGGTTGCGCTGCTTGACGCCGGGGCTGATCCAGGCCTTCTCGGCGCGCGGCTTGGCCGGATCGGCGGCGCCCAGGTCGATGCCGAGCAGGTAGTACTCGCTGAAGCCCAGGCGGCGCGAAAAGGCGAAGGAGGTGTTGGTCACCTGCGGGCCCTCGCCGTTGAGGATCTCCGGCGTCTCCTTGCAGAACACGCCCAGCGGCGACAGGGCCGGACGGAAAAAGTAGATCACGTCCTTGAAGAAGTTGTCGATGCCTGGCCAGATGGTGGTGGTCAGGACGACATGGATGTCCTTGAAGTCGTTGAACTGCTCGGCCGCCTCCTTGTGGCGGTCGTACACCGCCTTGGCGCGCTCCAGCACACACTGGAAGTCGGGGCGGATATCGTTCTTCAGCAGCACCGCCATGGAGGAGCCGCTGGAAACGATGATGGCGCGGTCCTGCACCTTGCGCAGGAAGTCGATGTTCTCCTCCAGCGAGGGGCCGCTGCCGACGATGATGACCGGCACGCCGGCCTTCTTGCGCACCATGTTCAGCACCCGCTTGGTGCCGGCGCGCAGGTTGCGGAAGCTGTTCTTCATCATGTTGAATTCGTCAACGATGAAGCCGATGAAGGAGGCCAGGTTCGCCGTCTTGGTGCTGTTGAACTCCGAGAAGACCATCTGCAGCGTCGGCGGGCTGAGGTGCATGAAGGAGAGCACGCCGTCGAGGCCGAGCAGGCACTCGCCCATCACCGTGCCGTTCAGCTTCTGCAGCAGGGCCGTCGCGTCGACCTCGAACAGGATGCGGATCTTTTTCTTCTTCTCCTGCATGCGCTCGAACATGGCCTGCCAGTCCAGCGTGAGGGTGGAGTGGTAGAGCATCTCGATGTCCGACTCCAGCAGGATCAGCACCTCGGGCTCGAAGTGGTCGATCAGCGGGTTGATATGGTAGCCCAGGCCGATGCCGTAGCTCACCAGGTAGTAGGGTTCCTTGGCCCGGGTGATCGCGTTGGAAACCGACACACCGGTGTCGCGCAGGATCTGGCTCGCATGGCGCACGAACACCTCGGTATGGTCGTCGGTGTTGCGGTCGTCGTACTTCTGCGTGGCGAAATTGAAATCGCCTTCGACGGGCCGGCTGGCGCCCTCGACGTCCTCGAAGAGCTGCTCCGGCTTGGCGAACACCACGCGCGACGGATTGCCGATGAACTGACGAACCTGCGCCTTCGAATCCTCCATGGCGCCGTGCTTGTAGGTAAACACGTTGCTGCCGGCGCGGATGTTCACATCGCCGTTCTCCAGCCACAGCAGTTCCGATTTCGGCTTGTAGACGGCGAGCTGCTTGCCCAGGCCGGGGAGCTGCTTGGCGAAGAAGGCCATGTTTTTCTCGCGCAGCTTGAGCGCGGCCGCCTTCCGGTCCTCGAGTGGTACGGAAACCGCGGCTTCCGCTGTCGGGGAATTGGCTTCAGCCTGTTCCGCTGCTGGCTTTTGCTTGACGGAGGATTTCATGGTCAGGTTCCTAAAAATTCTAAAAAGAAGCCGCCCCTCGCGGGGCGGCCCGGTTGTTGCACTTTACTGCGACTTCAGTGTTATCACACGTGGGTGATGTAGAGGCCGGAGCCGCCGACGGTGATGTTGAACACGCTGGAGAGCGAAGTCCAGCCGGCGAAGCCGTCCAGCACGATGGTGACGATGCCGCTGTCGAACGCCGCGCCGGCCGAGACTAGGTTCACCTCGATGTAGGTGTTGCCGCTGGCCTGGTAGATCGCCAGGTTGTTCGCCGTCAGCAGGGCCACGCCGACCAGGGTTGCCGTCGAGAGCGCCGAGACGGTGCCCATGCCGGTGACCTGGGTGAAGCCCGCCACCGAGGTCAGCGTCGTGATGCCGCTGAACAGGATGGTGTCGCCCGAGCCGAAGTCCATGATGAAGTCGCTCTGGCCCGACTCGAGCTGGTCGGCCGTCATGTTGCCGGCGCTGGACAGGAACACGAACACGTCGCCCCCGGCACCGCCGTACATCACGTCGCGACCGCCGCCGGCCTCGATCACATCCTTGCTGCCGCCGCCGCGGATGGTGTCGTTGCCGTTGCTGAGGGCCACCGCGTTGGCGCTGGCCTGGTCGGCACCGAGGTTCACCGTGAAGTTCACGTTGCCGGTGCCCAGGGTGGCCGAGGCGCCGAGGATCAGCGTGCCCATCAGGGCGGTGGCGTTGATGGTGTTGGCCGTGGCCGCGCTGCCTGCCGCACCACCGCCCGTGCCCAGCGAGGTCATCGCCAGCACGCCGATGGTGACATCGCCGGAACCGTCGATGGTCATCGTCATGGCGAGCGAGTTCGAGGTGGCGTTGGTGGCCATCGCCGAAGCAACGTTCAGGGTGTTGATGATGACGCTGTCGGCCGAGTGGTTGGCGTGTATCGTCAGACGCAGGCCGCTCAGGCTGGACTGCACCGCGGAGAGACCCATCTGCAGCTCGCCGATCAGCACGTCGCCGCCGTTGGTGGTGATGGTGACGTCGTCGCGCACCGTGGCCGTGCTGATCAGCACGCCCGCCGTGACGGCCGAGTTGCCCGCACCGACGGTGTTGATCGTCAGGTCGCCGCGCACCGCGGAGAGGTTGCCGATGTAGCTGCCGCTGTAGAAGCCCGTGCCGCCGGCCTGGTTGATGGTGACCGAAGCCGCCGTCGCGAAGCCTGCCGAGCCGATGTTGATGTCACCACCCTGGGCGTTGATGGTCACGCTGCCGGCGTTGGCCGCCGACAGGGCCGACATGATGAAGTCGACACCGCCGCTGGCCATCGTGATGGTCAGCGCAGTCGCCTCGTCGGCGTAGATGTCGCCGATCAGCAGGTTGTTGGTGCCATTCACGTTCAGCGAGAGGACCGTGGCGCTGTTGATGTCCAGCGAATGCATGACGGCCGTCGTCATGCCGACCGCGGTGGCATTGTTGGCGTTCAGGTTCACCGTCAGGGTGCTCGGCGCAGCCGCGAAGCTGAAGTTCATGATCGCGCTGGCGACGCCCGTCGTGCTGCTGGTCCAGAAGCCGACGTTGATGGTCGACACTTCGGAGCCCAGCTTGCTCATGGTGAAGGCGGAAGCCGCGTTCGAACCCAGCCCGACGTTGATCGTGGTCGTTCCCGTCAGCGAGCTGCCGAGGAAGTTGACCGCCGAATTGTCGCCGAACAGCGTGAGGGTCTCGAAACCGCCGATCTGGGGCGCCATGAAGCCGCTCGTCTCGAGCACCAGGGACAGGCTGTCCGCACCCTCGCCGCCGACGAACGATGCCGTCATGTTGTTGTGGTAGGAACCGCTGGCAAGCGCCAGGGTGTCGCCGCCGGTGCCGAGGTTCACGTTCAGCTGCTGGACGCCGCTCGCGTTGAGCGTCAGGTTCAGGTTGCCCGCCGTCAGCGCCGTGCTGGAGATCGTCAGCGCGGTGTTTGCGCTGTTGGCCGCCAGGATCATCGTCACGTTCTGGTCGCCCTGAACGTTGAAGGTGGTCGTGGCAGTGCCGATCTCGGAAGCGGAACCGGCGTAGGCCGTGCCGTTCACCTTGAAGTTGATCGTCTCGATCGCCTGGGCCGACTCATGGAACTGGAAGCCGCTGGCGTTGTTGGCGACGATGTTGATCGAATCCGCCGTGCCCACCGAGGAGGCCAGACCGATGATCACGTTGCCGGTAAAGCCGCTGACGAAGTTCACCGTGGCTCCGGCCGTCATGTTCACCAGCGCGAGGGCGGATGCTTCGCCCCAAACGTTGATGTTGGCCAGGCTGGCGGTGATCGACGAGAAGTTGATGCCCGCGGTGGAGCCGGCCACGCCGTTGTTCAGCGCGATGATGTCGAGGTTCTCGACGCCGACCGCGGAGGGCAGCAGCTGGCCGGACTGGAAGGCGACCACGCGCAGGGTGTCGGTGCCCTCGCCCATGTTGATGCTGAAGGCGGAGTTGTTCGAGGCATAGCCCGAGGCGCCGCCCGACTCACCGCCGAGGATCACCACGTCGTTGCCCGTGCCCATGTTGATGATCAGCTCGCCCGCGGAGTACAGGTTGGCGTCGAGCGCGGTGCCGAGGTTGGTGCCCAGCGTCAGGGTGACGTTGCCGGCCACTGCGGAGGCGTTGATGTTCAGGCCGGCGGTCGCGGTGGCGTTGCGGTCGACCTTCAGCACCACGGTGGTGGCCGCGGTCAGGGCCGAGCCGGTGGTGAGGTTCACCGCCGACAGGGCGCCGTGGAACACGCCGCTGTTCATGCCCATGCCGATGTTGGCGCCGGTCTGGGCCAGCACGTTGATGTTGACGTTCTCGAAGGCCTGGGCGCTTTCGACGAGGCCGAACGAGCTGGCGTTGCCGATGTTCAGGCGCAGCGTGTCGTTGGTGTTCGAAAGATCCTGGAAGCCCACCGTCAGGTCGCCGCCGAAGCCGCTCTGTACGCCGATGATGAGGGCGCTGTCGAGCTGGCTGGTGCCGAGGTTGTTCAGGCTGGCGGAAGCGGCGTTGCCCCAGACGTTCAGGGACGAGAAGCCGATCACGTCGGTGAAGTCCATCGAGCCGCCGGAACCGAGGGCGATGAAGTTGATCTGCTCGACGTTGCGAATCAGGCCCAGCGCGTTGGCGTTGGCGTTGTCGCGAATGGTCAGCGTATCGACGCCTTCCTTGCCGTCTACCGCCTCGCCGCCCTGATAGGTGCCGATGGAGGCGCCGATGGTGTCGTTGCCGGTGGAGCCGGACAGCACGTCGGCGGCGTTGGTGGTGAAGGACAGCGTCAGTGTCACTGTATCGGCCGAGCCGGATGTAATGCCGGCGATGACCGTGTCGACGCTGGCGGCCGCGCTGGTCAGCGTGGCGTCGTTGTTGGTCACGCTGTCGAGCGCTTCCTTGGCGGCCGTCGAGTCGCCGGCATAGGCCGCGTTCTCGGTCGCAGTGTCGAGGGCATCTGTAAAGGTGGTCGAGTAGGAGACCTTGTTCTCGATGCCGCCGACGTAGTCGGTGCCAGAGGCTGTAACCAGGTCAACGGCGCTCTTTGCGGCGGGCGCGTTGTCGGGCGCGCCGTAGGTGAGGCCGCCCGCACCGTCGCTCTTCGGCATGATGCCGCAGTCGCGCAGGATGGCGACCGGCAGGCTTTCGACGTCGTACAGGCCGCTCGTGACGCCATTCACGAAATGGCTGTAGAGCGCCATGCTGGGCGCCGATCCTGTAAGGCGTGTAAACAAATCGAGCACGAGCTGCTCGGTTCCCCTCGCCATGTCGGCGACGAATGTGGCCTGCGTCTGCAGGTGCGCAACCAGGCCGCTCGCGAAGGGGCCGTTGCTGTTCGCCGCCAGTTGGCCGGACCAGTAGCTCAGTTCAGTGGCGCTCGGTGGCCGACCGAGATAGCCAATGAACAGAGCGTGGCATTTTGCGTCGTGTTGAATTGCCATGTATCGAATCTCCTATAGGTTGATATTTTTGATACGCGCGTTGAACCGGTACAACTTTGAAATTTTAGCATCATTCATCCCGCCAAGGCACACCCACGGGATGCTCGGATAGTAGCGGAATCATAGTGCATAAAATGTGACGACCATCACACTCTTGTGCGAAAGTTAAACTGGATTTGTAAAAAAACAACATAACCCACGGGAAGGATTGGAGTTTTGACTCTTGATTTTACTTGATTGGCAATGAACGTCAGCTTGTCATTCGGCGCAAGCCGGAATCCAGATTGGGCGGTCGCAAACCTCCTGGATTCCGGGTCAAGCCCGGAATGACGAGCTGACGTTCATTGTTGGTCGGGTAATTTTATGGTTTGGCCAGATTCGGATCGTCGGCGAGTCCTCCTCATCTGAACTCGTATTCGCAGCCAACGCTGGCGATGTGCTGGCGATAGGTGAAGACGGGGATGGGGTCGCGGCTGTCGAGGGCCTGGTATTGCAGGCCGCAGCGCGCGGCCTTGCCCACCGGGCGGCCCAGATTGAGCGAGAGCAGGCCGAGCCGCTGGCTGCGGTGCGCGTCGCCGAACAGCGGGCTGTAGGCGTCGGCGTCGGCCAGGCGCTGGGCGCGGGCGAAGGCATCGAGCCGCCAGCCGCCGGGCAGGGGTTGGACGAGGTCGAGCTGAAGGGCGGCGCCGAGGCGCCGCCCGCCGGGGCGGTCGGCAGCGTCCGGTCGGTCCAGGTGGGGGCCCGCAGCCAGGACGAGCAGGCCCTCGCCCGGCAGCTCCAGGCGGTAGCCCAGGCGCGGCTCCAGGGTCCAGCCGTCGAGCACGTTGCGGCCAGGATGGTGCAGGCGCTGCAGGATCAGGTCGGCCTCCCATCTTCCCTCGCCCAGCTGGCGCCTGTGGCGGAAACCGGCTACCCCCTGATAGGCGTCGCCGCCGAGCCAGGTGCCCGACAGCCAGGCGCTGGTGTAGGCCGGGCCGGCCGCATGACTGGCCGCGAGGAGGAAACGGCGCTGATCGTGCTCGCCGCCCCTGCGATAGTCGGCCAGGCCGGCGAGGGCATGCAGGCGCCAGCCCGGGGCCGGCGAGCCTTCCGCGAGGAGGTTGATCGCGCTCCAGGCGGAAGGCTGGGGGCGGGATGCGGCATTCAGCGCGACGGGAGTGGGAACGCCGTTGATGCGCAGAGTGAGGCTGTCGGCCGCAAGCCCGAAATTGGGGTTGCTGTCATGGCCGGCACGCAGCCCGACCAGCAGGCGGAACGGGGGAGGCGGCGGTGGCGGCGGGCGGCAGCCGCGGCTGCGGACGAGGCCGATGAGCTGGAGGATGGCTTCTCCCGGACTGAAGCGCCGCTCGACATGATCGAAGATGCGGCCGGCGGCGAGAGCCATGCCGCTGTCGCAGTAGATGAGGCCGAGGTCGAGCCAGGCGCCGGCGTGATCCGGCTCGCTCTCGACGATCCGCCACAAGCGCCGCACGGCTTCGATCTGGTCGCCGGCCAGCAGGGCTTCAAGCGCGGCGTCGTAGGCGGGCGGGGGTGCAGCCGGGCCGGGCTCGGCATAAGCGCAGCCAAGCCCGCTTGCCAGAAACAGGGCGGTCAGCAGGCGCGGGATCAATCAGGGGCGTGACCAGGTGGTGGCGCCGGTTATCTGGCGTTCTGGATCGATGGTTCGCGTGAATAGGTAAGCAGCCTCCTGGCCGCGGGCACCGCCGAGCACCCCGCGCACCGTGGAATTCGTGTCCCCCCGCCAGGCGGAACGGAACTCGCCGTTGCTGGCCACGTCGCCGTTGGCGCGCACCTGCCAGGTGATGCCTAGCGCCGTGGCATCGAGCCGAGTGGAGAACGTGCGCCGGGCGAAGTCGACGCTGAGCTGCGGGTTGGAGATGGCGGCCGAAGTGGTGCTGCTGCCGGCACGGAACAGGGCCTCGCCCCCCGTGTAGTCGAAGCTGACGACGCCGCCGGACGGCAGGACGATCTCGCCCGGCACGCGCGTCAGGGCATGGCTGTAATTGCTGGACACGTAGCGATCGCCTTCGCTCAGGCGCTGTTCGAGGTCGATGTTGGCGGGCCTGCCCGCGATTTCGCGCCAGCGGCCCCAGTGGAAGGATGCGGCGGGCACGGCGGGCGGTGGATCGACGACGGGTGCATCGACCGTGATGCGGTCGAGCCTGGCGATGATCTGGGCCTCGGTGAGATCGCCGGGCAGATCGGTGGAGGACTGCCTCGGAACCGGGCCCGCGAGGGGTGCGCCGGTGCGCTCGGTGGAGGACTGGGCGCCGGCCGCCGGCTTCGGCTCGTCGGGCAGCGGCGGGCGGACGCGATCGGGCGCCCGCTCGTCGGCGGCCTGCAGGCGCGGCCGCGCATCGCCCTTGCCGAGCACGAGGACGAGACCGGGCCGGCCGGCCTGCAATTCGAGAGCGCGCTCGCCGGTGCAGGGGCCGAGGCCCGCCGCCGCACAGCCGTTGCCGAGCGGGGCGACGACGACCCCGCCCTCGACGACGCTGACGCGCGTCGCTTCGGCATCCGCATAGGTGGTGAAATCGGTGCCGCGCACGCCGATGGCGGCAAGCGGGGTGTTGAGGCGGAAGCGGTCCTTGGCGCCCTTCAGCCCGTCGCCGGTGATGGTGCGCATGACGCCGCTGTCCAGGCGCAGGCGCACGCTGGCCTCGGCGGGACGGGCCGCGTCGAAGCGGTAGTCGTCGATGACGGCGCGGCTGTCTGGCCGCAGGACGAGGAAGCCGCCGTCGCGCATCTTGAGGTAGACGTGGCCGTCCGCCGCCGTCTGCAGGGAATCGCCGGCAAACACCTCCGCGCCGGCGGCAAGCGGCATGCGCAGGCGCGTGCCCTCGCGCAGGCGCCAGGCGCCGCCGCTGGCAAGCACGACCTTGCCGGCGGCCTCGGCCGCCGCCGCGGTGCCGGCGGCGCGGGCGGACTGGACGAAGCCGCCCAGCCAGAGGACGAGGCCGAGCAGCAGCCCGCTCAGGAGCAGGAGCGCGCGGCGGTGCGCGGCGGCGGAATGCGCCGCTGAAGCCAATGTCATAACGCGTTGCGGGATCGGGCTCATAGAAGCGTCACGCTATTCCGGTCGACTGTTCCGTGCTGTGATGCCGGTCACACTTTACCATGAAAGGGGTGCGCCATCGCCTGCGCGTACAAGTCCATCGTCCGCTCGTAGAGGGCGTCCGCGGAACAGCCGGCGACCGCGCAGTCGCGGGCATTCCTGCCCAGCTGCGCTCCCAATGCGGGTTGCGCGCACAGCCGCGCGGTGCTCGCCGCCAGAGCCTGCGCATCCCCGGCCGGGAACACCAGGCCGGTGTCCCCGTCGCGCACCATCTCGGGCAGCCCGCCGGCATCCGAAACGACGACGGGCTTGCCGCAGGCCATCGCCTCCAGGCAGGTCAGCGGGTAGTTGTCGTACAGGGACGGCACCCAGACGATGTCGTGGTCATGGAAATGCCGGGGCAGTTCCTTCAGCGGAACGGGCCCCTCGAAGCGCACCCGGTCGCGGCATCCGGCGCGGGCGAAACCGTCTTCCATGAACTGCCGCGCCGAGGCGAAGCCGCGAATGTTCGGGGTGTCGCCGCCGAGCAGCGTCAGCGTGCATCCGGGATGTTGCGCGAGCAGGCGCGGAAAGGCCTCGACGATGGTTTCGATGCCCTTGCGCTGCTCGAGCCGCCCGAGGAACAGGATGCGCGCCGGCGCGGCCGGCGCGGCCGTGCCGGGCGACGGCGAAAACAGGTCCAGATCGAGCGGATAGCCGAACACCCGCACCGGCACCGCGGCGATGCCGAACAGCTCGTCGCAGCGGCGCACCAGGTCGCGGCAGGGCGCATACAGCACGCTCGATCTGCGCAGCGCCATGCGCTCCATGGCGCGGATCAGGCGGAACGAGAGGTTCCGCCGATAGTCGTTCAGCCCCAGGGCCACGATCAGGGCAAACGGCGTATGCAGCCGCGTCACCACCGGAATCCCGGAAAAGGTGGCGAACAGCCCCTCCGCCAGGTGGTCGGGCGCGTCGATCAGGTCGAAGGGCCGCTGCCGATGCTCGCGCATCACCGCCCTCATGACGACGGCGTTGTAGGCGAGGATGAACGGCGGCAGCATGCGGTAGCTGCCGAACGGCGGCGGCACGCGCAGCTTGACGACCCTGACGCCGTGGTGGTCGCCGATCCGGCCCGGCCCCAGGCTCTGGCTGAAGACGGTGACGCGGTGGCCGCGCGCCTGCAGCATGCGGGCGGTGTCGCCGGAGAACGTGGCGATCCCGCCGAACGCCGTGTCGGGCGGGAATTCGCGGCTGATCAGGCAGACGTTCAGGGAAGCAGCCATTTGCCGGCGAGGGATTTCGATGCGTTGAGCGCCAGATGCCAGGCGATGCGGCCCAGCTGCGCCGGACGGCCGTAGCTCGACGCCGCCATGCGCGCCAGGGCGCCGGTGCGCCGCAGGCCGATGCGGCCGTAATGGCTCACGGTGAGCCGGTCCCACTCGTCGAGGAAGCGGCGGAAGGCCGCCTCGCGCTCCCCCTCCTCCAGGCCGAAGGCGCCGGCAATGTAGTCCTGCACCTGGAGAAACTCGCGGAAATAGGTCAGGTCCAGCACGGAGTTCTGGGTGTGCTTCGTCGGGTGCTGGCGGTGGTGGTTGAGGGGGGCGCTGACGAAGGCGACGTCCCAGTCGTGCAGGAGCCGGCAGTAGGTCAGCCAGTCGCCGCACATGCGCAGGTGCTCCGGCGCGCAGCCTGCGCCGACGTAGGCCTCCCGCCGGAACAGCACGCCGCTGACGTTGGTGACGGTGTTCTTGCGCCCGAGATAGCGGCGCACCTCGCTGCGGCCTTCGGCCACGAAATCGCGGTGCCAGCGGGTGGCGTCGAGGTCGTCGAGGTAACGCTGATGGAAGCCGGCGTCGATGACCGTGCCCGCGGTGTCGATCGGCACCGTGGTGCAGTAGGCCATGCCGATGCCGGGCGACTGCGCGATGGCCGCCAGCATGCGGGCGAGGAAGCCGGGTTCGCAGACGTCGTCCGCCTCCGCGATCCAGACGAACTCGCCGCGGGCCAGCCGCACGCCGCGATTCCACTGCACGAAGGGATTGCCGGTGTTGGCCGGGTTCACCTCGATGCGGTCGATGCGCTCGCCGTAGCGCTGCCGCACCAGGGCCACGCTGTCGTCGGTGGACGCGTCGTCTAGGAAGATGATCTCGCAGTCCGGCACGCCCTGCCCGAGGATCGAGCGGAAGCGCTCGTCGAGAAAGCGGGCGTAGTTGTAGTTGGGGACGACGACGCTGACCGTCGGCCTGGCTGTTGGCAGAGACAACAACTAGTCCTTTCGGGATGCCACGATGATGTCCTGGAATGACATACCCCTGTGACCATTCCAACCGCCATAGTACACAGCGTCAATCGACAGCCCGGCGGAACGAATCTTTTCGAGAATGTACGCCTCGTCATAAGCCGACACGGCTTCGGGCACTTTGGGATCATTCACCCAATACGGATGCTGGCCATGATCGAAGGTTACGTGCGCACGCTTCTTCTTGCGATTGCGGGCGTACTCTCCCGTCATCAGATAGAAGCTCATCAGCACTCGTGCGTCGGGCTTCAATACACGTTGAATCTCTTTCAGATAGTTGTCCGCGTCCTCCGGATTCAAGTGCGTGAACACCGACGTCAGGAATACGAAATCGAACTTCTGATCGGGAAACGGGAACTTGTACTGGGAGGCGCTGGCGCCACCCTTGCTATAGAGGGTATTGGTAAGCTCCGCATGGTGGAACTTGAAGTTCGGAAAGCGCGAAGTAATATTCTCCTGGCACCACTCCACCATCGCTTTGACGATGTCGACGCCGTGATATTCGGCACTTGGCGCCAGGTAGGTCGTCAGCGGGATCGCCAAGCGACCGCAACCCGAGCCCACGTCGAGAACATTGTGGTCTGGCTTTACCCCCACGTGATTGACGAATATCTGGAAGAAGTGCTGCCCGATAGCCTGGAAGTCGCCCCCACCAACAGCCTGAATGAAGTCATTAGGCGGCATAGGAATGCTTGATGCAGTCGTGGTCATTGGAGTTTCTCCTGATTGAACCGTGTTTGATGTGAGGGTTTGTAGTGCGTAGCCGTGGTGGAGGTAGCTATTGAGCCGGCATCTATGAACTTGAATCAAGCGGCATAGCGAACGGGCCATGCGGGAATTCTCATGTCTTTCGTTTCCATGTACGGAACATGGGGCCAGCTTTCACTACTTCCTGCACATTATTGCCGGATCAATAACGTATTTTGCGGCATTACTGAAGTACGCCGGTGTTAACCAGGTAAAACAGAAACCACACAAGCCAGCCCTTGGGCAGGCGCCCGA
Source organism: uncultured Rhodocyclaceae bacterium (assembly GCA_964475635.1). Classification (GTDB taxonomy): domain Bacteria; phylum Pseudomonadota; class Gammaproteobacteria; order Burkholderiales; family Rhodocyclaceae; genus Desulfobacillus. Next base: position 27,186 of record CAYYXS010000041.1, on the reverse strand, counting down.
ATCAGCGCACGGTAAGGGCCGTATTGCCCCGCAGTTCGCGGCGGCGGGGCACATCTCATCTGGACGGGTTCCGTGTTAGTACTGATGATCCAATGACCAATACTCTTTCCCGGTTACGGGAAAGTCGCCATTCGCGTCCTGTGCTCCGAGAACACCGTACCAGAAATCGATCAGACCGACGCCGCGCTTGAATGCGTAATTGTAAACGGATTGCCCAGGATAGCTGGCACAGTTCGCGACGGTTCCACATTCGTGGAGCCCAGTGCGCCAAACATCCGAAAAGATCCCCCAACTGACGTAGTGCCCAATGGTCATATATCGCCAATACGAAGTGGTCTGCGTCGCTGTGGCCGGAGGGAATTCACAGGCGCGATCGCGAGTGTAGGTGATGGTCTGCACTGGACCGATTGTTTCACCCGCGACGGGGCTATTAGTAATCTTCGCCTCAAAGGGAATCATCACTTGTCCGCGTTCGTTAATTGCCTCACCGATGTACGGTATGCCCTGTGCCGTCACTGCCCCACCTTCCTGCAACGGACGGGGATTGTTTGGTGCATTGTAGTGTTCGGTAAATAGCGGACCTTGTCCAAAGTAAGTCGGGCAGGTTCTTTGCCCAAAGTAAATAGTTTCGTAGGTATTCGGCGCAGGCAGTGGTGTGCGGGAAAGAATCCATATTTCATGAGTATCCTTCTTCCAAACGCCGGCAATTTCCATTACGAGGTACCGGATCGATTGGCCGGGTTGGAGCGGGTAGTAGGGGTGGCCTGTTTGAGCTGAGGCCGAAAGTGTGAAGCCAATCAATGACCATAACAGGACAAGTCGGGCAAGCATGGGTGAGTTCCTTTCCGAGTTCAATATGACTGTCAGCCATTGCATGCGGCACCCGGGAGGCAACTGCGAGGCCTTCGTATGCCACACCAGTACAATAACATTACTTCAACAGCATTTGATTGAAATCAAATCGCCCCACCTCCGGCTGAATCGCGGGCTTTACAACTTCCTGATTACCCATGAAGCTCAGCCATGCTTGCGCCTGCTCGTTGCCGCCAAGGCCTTGCGCCCGCATCGTCATACCGGCGAAAGCCGGTATCCAGAGCAACCGTTCCGGACAAGCAAGCCGCATCCTGGATTCCGGCTTTCGCCGGAATGACGAGAAGGGGGCGGCCAGAAAGCGTGCTGAGTTTCATTAGTAATCAGCTACAACTTTGTAAAGACTGCTTGAAACGAATTGGCGGTATAACCCTGCCCCGCCGGCGGATGCTGGCTCAGGCGGGACGCCAGGTAAATCGGCAGCCAGAGCAGCAGCTTGCCGATGCGGCTGCGGCGCTCCTCGAGATGCGCCCAGAGCAGCCAGCCCAGGGTCTGGGCGAGGCTGTGGACGGGGCGCATCTCGACGACCCTGAAGCCGGCGCGCCGGCCGAGCTGTTCGAGCCCGCTGCGCGTGTAGCGCCGGAAATCGAAGGGCGTCGGGTGGAAGGGCTGCAGGAAGGGCACCGACACCACCAGGCTTCCCCCGGGCGCCAGCAGGCGGTGGAACTCGGCCATCACCTGCTCCGGATTCGGTACGTGCTCGAGCACGGCGTTGCAGAGGATGGCGTCGTAGCTGCCGTCCGGGCGCGGTATCGCCTCGAGGTCACAGAGAAAGGCGCCGGGGATCGAGGTCTGGATGTCGCAGTTGTCGACGGAGGCGGCCTGCCAGCCCTTGAGCAGGCCGCTGATGTCGCGGTCGCCGCAGCCGGCGTTCAGCACCCTGCCGCGCAGGTGGCCGGCGACGGGTTCGAGTTCCTGCTCGAGCGGCAGGAAGTGCACGGGGAATCTCACGCGTGTTCCTTGGCAGTGTTGTTCAGGAAGCCCTGCACGATCCCGGCCAGGTGGCGCCCGCCCACACCGACGTCATGGCGCGCCGCCACCTTGGCCCGGGCCGCCTCGCCCAGCCGCCGGCGCAGGTCGTCGTCCCCGGCGAGGCGCAGGACGGCGGCGGCCATGGCCCTCACGTCGAGGTAGGGCACCACCATGCCGGCGTCCTGCTCGACCCACTCCGGGGTGCCGCCTGCGCGGTCGAAGCAGACGACCGGAAGGCCGAGGGAGGCCGCGTCCAGCGCCACCAGCGGAAAGGGGTCCTCGCGCGAAGGCAGCAGGAAGACATCGAATTGCCCGAAATACGCCAGGTGGGAGGACACGGCGCCGGGGAAGGACAGGCGGTCTGCAATATCCATGGTTTCGGCATCGTAGCGCAGGCTGCGGTATTCGCCATGGGACAGCGGGCCGCCCACCCAGACGAAATGCACCGGCCGCTGCGCCTGGTCGATCACCTGCCGCGCGACCTGCACGAACAGGTCGGTTCCCTTGCGCCAGCCTATGGTGCCGCAGGCCCCGACCACGAGGCTGCCTCCGGGCAGCGCGAGGGGATACGCCGCGCTTCCGGCGGCGGCGCGGTTGGCCGCGACGTCGATGTAGGGGTGGGCGACGACGATCCGCCCGGGCGGCAGGCGATGCCGCTCGGCAAGGTAGTCGGCAACGGCGCGCGAACCGGCCAGAAACAGATCGGTCGTCGCCAGCACCGCCTTCAGGTTCTCCTCGCCGAAATGGCTTTCGAGCGAGAAACCCAGTTCATGCACGTGGCAGAGCATCGGGCAGCCCAGCTCCTTCAGGCGCTGCTGGACGAGGCCGTTGGTCGCGGTGTTCGAATAGACGAGACGGACATTGCGCTTCCTGAGGGCATGGAAGGTCAGCGGGTCAAGCTCGTTGCGCCGCTCCAGCAGCCAGGTCTTGCCGAGCGCGCGGAACTGGCCTTCGAGTTCGCCGCCGCTGCAGAGCAGGAAGGCGCAGGAGACGCCCAGCCGGTCGCGCAGCAGACGCGCGGCGCTGAGCAGGAACATCGGCGCGCCGGTGCGCCGGGCCTCGTGGGAGACGAACAGGATTTCCGGCGGGTCTCCGCCGGGCGGGGCCTCTTCGGCCTTCTCGGGCATTTCAGCTTGTGCCGGCGGCGCGGACGGTTCGGCCGGCGAAGCCGCGGCAGGCCCGGGCGGCCCGGCGAGCTGCTCGCGCATCAGGGCCTTGAAGCCTTCGAGACCGTCCTGGCGCAGGACGCGAATGACGAAACGGGCAAGGGGCAGCAGGCCGCCCGCCCGCGCCGAGGCGGCCGGCACGGCGCGGGCGAGCAGCCTCAGGCGCAGGCGCTGCCGGCCGTACCAGCGCAGGGGCGCAAGCAGGCGCCAGCCGGTCGATCCGTAGATCTCATCGAGGGTGCCGGCCAGCCGGTCGCGCTCGGCCACCGCCTGGCCCAGGCTGGCGATGCGCCGGTCACGCTCCGCCACCGCCTGGCCCAGGCTGACGATGCGCTTGTCGCGCTCCGCCACCTCCTGGCCCAGGCTAGCCATGCTTTCTTCCCGCTCCGCCACCGTCCTGCCCAGGCTGACTATTCTTTCATCGCGCTCGGCCACCGCCTGGCCCAGCGCGTCGAGCTGTTCCGTCCGTTCTGCCAGCACGCTCTCCCGGGCGCCGATGCGGGCGTCCCGCTCTGCGACGGCCTGCTGCAGGGCCTCGATTTCACTGTCCCGGCGCGACATGTAGCCGAGGAAGGGCGACACCCTGTCGAGATAGGCCGCGAAGCCCCCGAACGCCGCCTCGACCTCCGGCGCATCCAGCGAGAGCTCGTCGGCGGCCACCCGCTCCAGCAGCGCGTAGGCCGCCGCCACCTCGGCCGGGATCGCCCCCGCCCCGGCTGCTTCCTCCCGATCGTGGCGCGAATGGCGCAGGCGCTGCTCCAGGAAGCCTTCGGCATAGTCGGCAATCACTCCGGCATCGGCCGGAAAGGGCAGGTCCAGCTGCGAGGCGATGCGCCGCAGTTCCTGCTCCGGGCGGTCCATGAGCCGGTCGTAGCTGACCACGACACGCGGGCGGCCGGCGCTTTCCCGCACGCCGGTTGCCATGTGCTCGAGCCAGAGATGATGGCTTTTCAGAGGCTCGAAGCGGTCCCGCGCCGCCAGCGAATCGGCCACGCTCATGGGATGCCTCAGCGCCAGCACATAGCCGATTTGCGCGCCGGCACGATCGAGTGCCCGCGTCCAGAACGGCAGCAGGCGCGTCATGCGGGGATCCTTGATGCCGAAGACGGGAACGCCTTCGGTCTTGCGCTTCAGCAACCGGACGGCCTGGTCAACGAAAGGATCGAGGTCGGCGCGCTCCAGCTCCGGTCGGCAGACGGGCGCGAGCGAATGCCAGTCGTGGCCGAGATGCCGCAGGACGGACACGCCCAGCGCATGGATGTCCAGATCCTCCCAGAAGCCCTTTTCGTTGTTGCCGGGCAGGGCCGGCATCAGCCGCTCCCCCAGCTCGACGCCGAGCGTCGTGAGGCCGCGGGTGATCGCGCTCGTGCCGCTGCGGTGCATGCCGAGGACGACGATTATTCGGTTGCTGTTGCTCACCAGTGGCCCGGGGCGGCGTGCGCGGAAGCGGCGCCGCCGTCCCTCGCGCTGTCGAAGATTGAAGAGGACGGAATTCTACCCGATTGGCGGAATGCCACAGGCGTGCCGCGGCGAGCGGCCGCTGGCGATCACCTCATCCCCAGTAGGCGTTGTAGAAGCTCTGAACGCCGTTGAGGCCGACGATGGGGAACTCCGTGCCGTTGAGATAACCGCTGTCGGCGGTGCGCGGCAGATAGACCGTGAGGCCGCTGGCGCCGCTGAGGCCGCCCGTGGCGACCACTGCGTCGCCCAGGGCGGTGAGCACGGACTGGGCGGCCGTATCGAGGCTGGCGACGCTGTTGGACTGCATGAACTGGGTCATCAGGCTGTGCAGGTCGACATAGCGGTTCTGGAAGGCAAGCGAGCCGTCGCGCGCGCTGGAGAACACCTGCATGGCCCCCGGTCCGGCGGCGACGAGGCTCTGCGCAAAGCTGCTCCAGGCGCTGGAGAGGTCGCCGAGGTCGGAGGTCTCGACGGCGGAAAGGGTCACCTGGTTGTTGCCGCTGGCGGCGTACGACTGCGCGTAGGTGCTCACGGCGCGGCTGGCAAGCTGCTCCCCGGAAACGCTCGACTGCTGCGAGAAGATCGAGAGCCAGCTGGTGTAGTTCCAGCCGTCGCCGGGCTCCAGATCCTCGGAGGCGACGATATAGCTCGCCTGGTCGCGCAGCGCATAGGACTGGTCCAGCACGCCCTGCAGGCAGGCGTCGAATCCGATCATGTCGAAGCGTTGCACGTTCGAGGCGGCGATGGCCTGGCTGACCTCGCGCAGGGACAGGTTGGCGCCGAAGCTGGAGTCGTCCCAGGAGACGCCGGAGATGCCGCCGCCGTGGTCCCAGATGACCAGGGCGTAATGCTCGGCCGGCGCAGCCTGCACCGAGGCATTGATGAATTCGGTAAGCGTGTCGGCGCTGCCCATGTTGCGTTCGCCCCAGCTGGCCAGGCTGCTGGAAATCGCGTTGAGGTTGCTGTCCTGGCTGACGAGGCCGAAGCGGGTGCCGGTCCAGTTGCCGTCGGCATTGGAATAGCCGGGCACGCGGTCGACCAGCACGCTGACACGGGCGTTCTGCGGCAGGCCGACGGCCTCCATCTCGTTGACGTCGTAGAGGGCGTATTCCTCGAGGTTGTTGTCGCCGTCGACGTAGACCATGACGGTCCAGGATCCCGATGCGGCGGTACCGGTGCCCGCCGGGGTGCCGCCCGTGCTGCCGGTGCCTGCGCTGACGTTCTCGGTCAGGGTCAGGGTGTAGCTGCCGGTGCCGGTGGAGAAGGCGCCGGCCGAAACGTAGTAGGTGCCGCCGGTGGTCGGCGTGAAATTGACCAGGGCGTCGTTGCCGTAGCCGCTGTCGTCGTCGGTGGTGCCGGAGACGAGCGTTCCGCTGCCGTTGTAGATGCCGCGGAGATAGGGGTTGCCGAGGGTGCCGCCGCCGCTGGCGGCGCCGGCCAGGGCAAAGCTGTAACTGCGGCCGGCGGACAGGCTGACGGAGAACCAGTCCTGGTCGCTGGCGGTGTCGATGCTGCTGGCGGCGCTGCCGCCGACCGAAAGGCTGGCGGTGGTCGCCGCGGTGGCGGCAATGTCGGCCTGGACGGTCGTGCCGCCGCTGACGGCCCGGGGATTGCTGACGCTCAGGGTGTACTCGCCGACGTTGCTGCCGTAGCCGCCGGCGGAAACGTAGTAGGTGCCGGAGGCGGAAGGCGCAAAGGTGATTTCGGAGCCGTAGCCCGGGCCGGAATCGTCGTCGGTGGTGCCGGAGACCTGCGTGCCGGTGGCGTCGTAAATGCCGTACAGATAGGGATCGTTCAGCGGCGTGCTGCTGTTGCTGCTCGGGTCGAGGTTGATGACGTACTCGAAGCCGGTGGCAAGGGTCACGGCGAACCAGTCGCGGTCGTTGATCTCGTCGACCAGCCCGGAGGCGCTGCCGCCGGGCGACACCGTGCCGGAGGTGGCGGTGCTGGCCGCAAGATCGGTCGTGCCGAGCCGGGTGACGGCAAGCGCGTAGGTGCCGGTGCCGCTGCCGTAGGCGCCGGCCGAGATGTAGTAGGTGCCGGTGGTCGAATTGTCATACACCAGGCGGGAATTCAGGCCATCGCCGGAATCGTCGTCGGTGGTGCCCGAAATCAGCGTGCCCGAGGCGTCATAGAGGCCGTACAGGTAGGGGTCGGACAGCGTGCCGTCGCCGGCGTGCGAGCCGAGCAGGTCGATCTGGTAGGCATAGCCGGCATTCAGCGTGACGGCGAACCAGTCGCGGTCGCTGGCGGTGTCGATGGTGCTGGTGGCGCTGCTGTTGGCGAGCACCGAGCCGGCGGTCGAGGTGGCGGCGGCCAGGTCCGTGCTGGTTTCCTGTCCGACGCTGAGGCGGAAGGTGCCGGTGCTGCTGCCATAGCCTTCCGCGGCGATGTAGTAGGTTCCGCTCGCGGTGGGCGTGAAGGCAAGCCGCGAGTCGAGCCCGTCCTGGTCGTCGGCGTAGGTGTTCTCGACCAGCGTGCCCGAGGAATCGAAGATGCCGGAGATGAGGGGGTCGGAGAGGGTGCCGTTGCCGTAGGCGCTGCCCTGCAGGCGAATGGCGTAGCCCTGCCCCCCGGTCAGGCTGACCGCGTACCAGTCGGCATCGTCGGCGCTGCCGATGGTGCCGCTCACCGAGCCGCCCACGCTGACGGTTCCCGTCGTGGCGGTGCTGGCGGCGATGTCCGTGCCGGCCTGGGAGACGGCCAGGGTATAGGTGCCGGTGTAGCTGCTGTAGCCGCCGGCCGAGATGTAGTAGGTGCCCGAAGTCGTCGGTGTGAAGGTCAGGCCGGCATCGAGCCAGCTGAAGTTGCCGCTGCTGTCGTAACTGCCGTCGGCATAGGTGTCGGCAACGGCGTTGCCCGAGCTGTCGTACAGGCTGCCGATGAGCGGGTCGTAGAGCGTGCCCTGGCCGGAATCGCTGCCGCCGAGGGTGACGGTATAGGTGGTGCCCGCCGTCAGGGCAACGGCGAACCAATCCTCGTCGTAGGCGCTGTCGACCGTGCCGGCGACCGAGCCGCCGACGCTGACGCTTCCCGTGGTGGCGGTGCTGGCCGCCACGTCGCTGGCGACCTGTTCCGCCGAGAGGGTGTAGCTGCCGGCATAGTAGGAATAGGTGCTGACGTAGTAGGTGCCGCTCGAGGTCGGCGTGAAGGTCGCAGTCGCGGCGTCGGTCGAGGAGCCGTAGGCGTAGCCGCCGACGTAGCTGCCGCTGCTGTCATACACCCCGTAGATGACCGGGTAGCTGGTGCTGTTGCCACTGCCCGCGGCGAGGGTGAACTGGTAGGTGCTGCCTCCCGTCAGGCTGACGGCGAACCAGTCCTCGTCGTAGGCCTGGTCGATGGTGACATCGGTGCTGCCGCCCACCGAGAGCGTGCCGCTGGTGTCGGTCCAGGCGGACACCTCGGCGACGGACTGAGCCACGCTGAGCGTGTAGGTGCCGGTGTAGCTGCCGTAGGCCGCGGCGGAGATGTAATAGGTGCCGCCAGCCGCGGGAGTGAAGGTCAGTTCGGCATCGCGCCCGTCCTGGTCGTCGGCATAGGTGCCGGAGATGGCCACGCCGGAACTGTCATACACGTAATAGATCAGGGGATCTTCGAGCGTGCCGAAGCCGGAGCCGCTGCCGCGCAGATTGATCGTGTAGGAATAGCCGGAAGACAGGCTGACGGCATACCAGTCCTGGTCGTAGGCGCTGTCGATGGTGCCGCTCGCCGAGCCGCCGACGCTGACCGTGGCGGTGGTGGCGACGCTGGCAGGAATGCTGTCGCCGGCGGCATTCGCCGTGCCGCTGACCGAAAGGGTATAGGTGCCGGTGTAGCTGCTGTAGCCGCCGGCGGAAATGTAATACGTGCCTGTAGCGGTCGGCGTGAACTCCACCTGGGAGTCGGTGCCGGTGCCGCTGTCGTCGTCGGTGCTGCTCGACTGGAGCGTGCCGCTGCCGTTGTAGACGCCGCGCAGGTAGGGGTCGTACAGCGTGCCGCCGCTGGAAGACTGTCCGAGAAGGTCGATGGTGTAAGTGGTGCCGGCCGTCATGGAAATGGCGAACCAGTCCTCGTCGTAGGCGCTGTCGATGGTGCCGCTCACCGAGCCGCCGGCGCTGAGCGAGGCCGTCGTCGACGTGCCGGCCGGAATGCTGTCGCCGGCCGAGGAGAGCGCCGCCGCCAGGGTGTAGCTGCCGGCGTAGTAGGAATAGGCGCTGACGTAGTAGGTGCCGCTCGAGGTCGGCGTGAAGGTCGAGCTCGCGGCGTCGGTCGAAGAGCCGTAGGCGTAGCCGCCGACATAGCTGCCGCTGCTGTCATACACTCCGTAGATGACCGGGTAGCTGGTGCTGTTGCCGCTGCCCGCGGTCAGCGTGAACTGGTAGGCGTAGCCGCCCGTCAGGCTGACGGCGAACCAGTCCTCGTCGTAGGCCTGGTCGATGGTGACGCTGGCGCTGCCGCCCACCGAGAGCGTGCCGCCGGTGTCGGTCCAGGCGGAAACGTCGGTGCTCGACTGCGACAGGGAAAGGGTATAGGTGCCGGTGTAGCTGCTGTAGCCGCCGGCGGAAATGTAGTAGTAGCCGGTGGCAGTCGGGGTGAAGCCGAGCAGGGAGTCGGTGCCGGTACCGCTGTCGTCGTCGGTGGTGCCGGAAATCAGCGTGCCGCTGCTGTCGTAGATGCCGCGCAGGTAAGTGTCGTACAGCGTGCCGCCGCTGGAGGATTGGCCGCGCAGCTCGATGCTGTAGGTGCTGCCGGCCGTCAGGTAGGCGTAGTACCAGTCCTCGTCGTAGGCGCTGTCGATGGTGCCGCTCACCGAGCCGCCGGCGCTGAGCGAGGCCGTCGTCGACGTGCCGGCCGGAATGCTGTCGCCGGCCGAGGAGAGCGCCGCCGCCAGGGTGTAGCTGCCGGCGTAGTAGGAATAGGCGCTGACGTAGTAGGTGCCGCTCGAAGCGGGCGTGAAGGTCGAACTCGCGGCGTCGGTCGAAGAGCCGTAGCCGTAGCCGCCGACGTAGCTGCCGCTGTCGTCGTACACCCCGTAGATGACCGGGTAGCTGGTGCTGTTGCCGCTGTCCGCGGTCAGCGTGAACTGGTAGGTGTAGCCGCCTGTCAGGCTGATGGCGTACCAGTCCTCGTCATAGGCCTGGTTGATGGTGACGTCGGCGCTGCCGCCGACCGAGAGCGAAGCCGTGGTCGACGTGCTTGCCGGCACGCTGTCGGTCGTGGTCGTGGAGGTGCCGCTGGAGACCGACAGGGTATAGGTGCCGGTGCCGCTGTTGCCGACGCTGCGGGCGACGATGTAGTAGTAGCCGCTGGTCGTCGGCGTGAAGCTCAGCAGGGAATCGTAGCCGGTGCCGCTGTCGTCGTCGTAGGTGCTCGAGATGGCCGTGCCGCTGCTGTCCCTGACCGAGTCGATCACCGGGTCGGAGAGCGTGCCGCCGCTGCTGTCGGCGCCGCGCAGGTCGATCTGGTAGGCGTAGCCGCCGTAGAGATAGGCGTAGAACCAGTCGTTGTCGCCGTTCGTCTCGATGTTGCCGGTGATGCTGTCGCCGGAATACACGTAACCGGTCGTCGAGGTGCTGGCGGCGTAGTCGTCGGACGGGGTCGTTGCCGTGCCGCTCGACACCGACAGGGTATAAGTGCCGGTGTAGTCGCTGTATGCATCCGCGGCGATGTAGTAGTAGCCGGTCGTCGGCGGCGTGAACGTGACCTGCGATTCGCGGCCGCTGTAGTCGTCGGAATAGGTGCTGGAAATGTACGTCCCGCTGCTGTCGTAGATGTAATTGATGACCGGATCGTACAGTGTGCCATAGCCGGAACCGCTGCCGCGCAGATCGATGGTGTACTGGTAGCCGGAATAGAGATAGGCGGCGAACCAGTCGCTGTCGCCGCTGGTCTCGATGCTGCCGGTGGCGCTGGATCCGGCATACACGTAGCCGGTCGTGGACGTGCTGGCGGCGTAGTCGTCGGCCGTCCGGCTGTCCACCAGGAATCCGCGGCCTGCAGTCATGGATTTGGAGACGGCCTGGAACGAGAAGGTGAAGGCGCCGGTATCGTCGAAGGTGTCGGCAATCTCGGCGTAGTAGGTGCCGGTGCTGGCCGGCGTCAGCGTGAGGGTCAGCGAACCGCCGGAGGACTCGGCATAGCTGCCCGGCAACTGTTTGCCGAGGCTGTCGTAGATGCCGCGCAGAACGGGCGCGTCGAGCGGATTGCCGGAGGAGGAGGCGCTCACCGCGAACTGGTATTCCTGCCCGGCGGTAAGGGTGAAGAAGACGGTATCCCGGGAAAAACTCTCGCTGATGCTGCCGGAGTAGGATTCGCCGGCGGCGACCGTCGTGTCGCTCTCGCCGGCGGACTCCGCGCTGAGATCCGTCACGTACAGGACATAGTCGCCGGTGGTGCTGTTCTCGCCGGAGACGCTGACCCAGTAGTCCCCCGCCACGGTGGGCGTATAGAGGATCTGGGCATTCTGGCCGATGCCGTAATCGGTGTTGGCGGCGTCGTCGATGGCAATGCTGGCGGTGTCGCGCACGCCGGAAATCTGCGGATCGAGCTGGCTGGCCGCCGCCGCCTGCACCTGGATCCGGTAGGTGTGTTCGGCGACGAGCGTGACGGGAACGGTGTCGACGTCGCCGGCATAGGAAACGCTGCCCGACTCGACGAGGTTCTCCCCGCTGCTGGCGCTGCGCGCCATCTCGGTCATGGCCTCGGAGACGTTGCCTTCCGCGCGCGTCAGGCTGGCATCGTCGGAATTGACGGACGACATCCAGTCGATGGCGGCGGCGGGATTGCTCGAGAATTCGTCGATTTCCGCCTGGGTGTCGAGCGCCGTATCGAAGCTCCGGGAAGCGGCGATCTTGTTCTGCACGCCGCCGGCGTAGTCCGTGCCCGAGGCGGTCACGAGGGCGGTCAGGTCGGTGCCGGCGGAGGTGGCCGGCCTGCCGTACGTGACACCGCCCGAACCGTCCGGCTTGGGCATGATGCCGCAGTCGCGCAGGATGGCCACCGGGAGGCCGCCGTCCTGGATGGTGCCGTCATTGAGCCCGTCCACGAAGTGGCTGTACAGGTCGGTGCTCGGCAGCGACCCGGTCATGCGCAGGAAGACCGTATTGACCAGATCCTCGTTCGACAGCGCCATGTCGGCCTGATAGCTGTCGGTCGAGCGCAAATAGCCGGCCAGGCTGGTGGCCACCGACGGCAGCCAGGGGCCGTTCGAGTTGGCGGCCAGATGCGCGGACCAGGTGGAAAGTTCGGATGGGGTCGGCGGACGCCCCAGATAGCCAACGAAGAGGGCGTGCACCTTGGCTTCGTGATGGATAGCCATTGTCGTACTCCGTGAGGTTTCCGGGTTGGGGCCTGATTATTGCCTGCCGGCGGGCGGCGCCGCGACCTGGCGCTTCTGGATAAGGCCGTCTTCCACGAGCTTCTTCATGACGGCCTCCAGCATGCCGAAGGAAGCGGCGAATCCGTCGAGCGGCATGATGAGCCGCTGCGTCGTCACGAGCCGGGGCTGGGCGCCGGATGTCTCCGGCGGCTCCATCTGCCCGAGGTCAATCCGTACAAGCATGCCAATCACCGAGACGTTGATGATCTTGTCGGCGAAGAGTGCGGGGGAAGGGGCCATGGCGCTCATGTTTTTTTGGGGTTCCGGGGCTGGTTGGATACGATGGATACGATCGGCGGATTTGAACCGATAATTTTGTACCGAAGGCTGCAATTCCGAATTGCCTTATGACGTTTCGTTTTTACTCGCATTGCCCCGGAGTGTCAATGAACTCGGTCACGGAAACCGAAGAATTGCCGCGGCCGAATCGGCGGATATTCGATTGCTTTATCCGCGCGAAAAACGGGCTTGGGTCAACAGGGTGAAAATTCGGGGCGGGTATAATCGTTTCTTCAGACTATCGGGGTTCCGGAAATTGAAATCTTCAGGCCGCGACATGGCCAGCATTCTGCGCCACCGCCATCTCGTCTGGCAGATGATCAAGCGTGAGGTTCAGGGCAAATATCGGGGCACCTGGGGCGGCCTGGCCTGGTCCTTCCTGACGCCGCTCCTCATGCTGCTGGTTTACTCTTTCGTTTTTTCGCAAATTTTCCAGGCGCGCTGGCCGTCGGCCGCGGTCGAGTCGCCGATCATGTTCGCCCTCGTCCTGTTTTCGGGTCTGAGCATCTTCGGCTTCGTGCAGGAAACCGTGGGCGGAGCGGCCATGCTGGTGCTGGATCACGCCGGTTATGTGAAGAAAATCGTCTTCCCGCTCGAGATCCTGCCCTGGGTTTCCCTCGGCAGCGCCGCCATTCATCTGGGCATCGCCCTCTCCGTCCTGCTGGCGGCGATGCTGGCCAGCGGCAGGATGCCTACGTGGACCCTGCTTGCCCTGCCGGTCGTGCTGCTGCCGCTGGCCGTCGGCCTGCTCGGCGTGATGTGGCTGCTCGCCGGCCTGGGCGTCTACCTGAGGGATATCCGCCAGCCGGTCGCCATCGCCATGACCGGCCTGCTGTTCCTTTCACCGGTTTTTTATCCCCTCGATGCGGTGCCGGAGCATTTCCGCTGGCTGATCCTGGCCAATCCGCTCACCTACTTCGTCGAGACGGGACGGCAGGTGCTGTTCTGGAACCGCTGGCCCGAGGCGGCTCCCTGGCTGCTGGCGGCCGCCATCGCCGCCGCCTGCTTCGCCTGCGGTTTCCTGGCATTCGCCAAATTGCGCAGGGGATTCGCCGATGTCCTCTGAGCGGATCGCCATCGAGGCGGACGGGCTCGGCAAGTGCTATCACATCTACGGCACCCCCGCCGACCGCCTGCGCCAGGCGGCCTACCCGCGGCTGCAGGCATTGGCCGGGCTTCCCGTGCAGCGCTATTTTCGGGAGTTCTGGGCGCTGCGGGAAGTTTCGTTCCTGGCGCGCCGCGGCGAGACGGTCGGCATCATCGGCCGCAACGGCTCCGGCAAGTCCACCCTGCTGCAGATGATTGCCGGAACGCTGTCTCCCAGCGCAGGGCAAGTGAAGGCGGAGGGGCGGATCGCCGCCCTGCTCGAACTCGGCGCCGGGTTCAACCCGGAATTCACGGGACGGGAAAACGTGCGCATGAACGCCGCCCTGCTCGGCCTCAGCGCGGAGGAAACCGAGGCGCGCTTCGATGACATCGCCGCCTTCGCCGACATCGGCGAGTTTCTCGATCGCCCGGTCAAGACCTACTCGAGCGGCATGTACGTGCGGCTCGCCTTCGCCGTTTCGGCCTGCGTCGACCCGGACATCCTGATCGTCGACGAGGCCCTCTCGGTCGGCGATGCCGCCTTCCAGTTCAAGTGCCTGCAGCGCATCGAGGCGCTGCAGGAAAAGGGCGTCACCCTGCTGTTCGTCTCCCACGACATCAACATGGTGCAGCGCTTCTGCCAGCGCGTGATCTACCTGGAGCAGGGCCGCGTCAAGTCGATCGGCGATCCCCAGGACGTGGCCGCGCAGTATTTCTTCGACATTCGCGAACAGCAGCGCCAGTCGCTCGCCACGCTGCCGCCGTATCGGCAGGAGACCGCCCTGGGCGAATCGCCGCAGTCGACGGCCTTCGGCAACGGGCTGGGGCGCATCCTGTCGGCGGGATTCGTGCCGGACGGGACCTCCGGTCAGAGCTTCGCCGCGGGCGAGGAGATCGAGGTGGAGGTCGCGCTGGAGTACGAGGGCGGGGAGGAGGAGACGGCACTGGCGGTCTCGGTGGACAACCTCCGCCTGATCACGCTGACGGGCCGCTTCCTGCCGCTGCCGGCCAGCCGGGACAGGTCGCCGCGGCGCTTTCGCGTGCGCATCCCCAACCAGTTCAACGCGGAGCATTACTTCATCACGATCCGCCTGATGCGCCGCGTCGGCTGGCGGCAGTATCTGCCGCTGCAGAGCCAGATCGCGGCGCTGTATTTCGTCGTGAATGCGCCGCCCGGGGATCATCCTGTGCCGGGCTATTTCCTCACCGGGATCTCCATGACCGAACGGCTCCCCGACCCGACCGGCGCGGCTTGCGCCGCCGCCCTGCCCCGGCGCGGCGAGGACGGCCGGCCGCGCGTGATCGCCCTGCTCACCGTGCGCAACGAGGCCGCCTACCTGGAGCGCTGCCTGCGCCACCTGCACGAACAGGGCATCGAGACCTACATCATGGACAACGAGTCGGAGGACGAAACCGTCGACATCGCGCGCCGCTGGCTGGACCGCGGCGTGGTCGGCATCGAAACCCTGCCCTACCCCGGCTATTTCGACCTGCACGCCCAGCTCGCACGCAAGACCGCTCTGGCGCGCGAGCTGGACGCCGACTGGTTCATCCACCACGACGCCGACGAAATCCGCCAGAGCCGGGTCAGCGGCGAGACGCTGCGCGGCGCCATCGCCCGCCTCGACGCCGAGGGCTGGAACGCGATCGAGTTCGACGAGTTCGTCTTCGTGCCGAACGGGGGCGACGGCGACCGCCCCGCCGCCGACTATGTCGACGAGATCCGACACGCCTACTATTTCATGCCGCGCGCGGGCTATCGCATCAACGCCTGGAAGAACACCGGCGGCGAGATCAACCTGGTCGCCACGGCCGGGCACGAGGTGCGCTTCATCGACCGCCGCCTCGCCCCGGAGCGGCTGATCCTGCGGCACTATCCCTTCCTGAGCCGGGCCCACCTGATCGACAAGTACACCCGCCAGCGCATCTACGGCGCGCACGAGACGCAGGTGCTGGGCTGGCACGGCAGGCGCGCGCGCTTCCGCGCCGAGGACATCCGCATCCCGGGCCGCGACGAGCTGCTGGAGCCGGACCGCCAGGGCTGGGACACCAGCCGCCCCTGGCGCAGGCATCCCTTCCTGAGCGGCGGTTCGGAATGACGCCGGCGCCGTTCATCGTCGGCGTCAGCCGTTCCGGCACGACGCTGCTGCGGCTGATGCTCGACGCCCACCCGGAGCTGGCGATCCCGCCCGAGACCCATTTCCTGCAGGTCCTGTTGGAGCGGCCGCCGGCGCAGGCCGATGAATTCCTGTCCGTCGTCACGGCCGCCCAGACCTGGCCGGATTTCCACCTGGACGCCGGGGCGCTGCGCGAGCGCATCGTTGCGCGCGGACCCTTCGGCCTGGCCGGCGCGGTCGAAGCCTTCTACGAGGCGTATGCCGAGCGCCGGGGCAAGCCGCGCTGGGGCGACAAGACGCCGCCCTACGTGCTGCGCATCGCCGCCATCCGCCGCCTGCTGCCGCAGGCGCGCTTCATCCATATCGTCCGCGACGTGCGCGACGTCGCGCTGTCCCTGCGCGACAAGTGGTTCGGCCCCGGCGCGGACGTCGAGCGGGCGGCGACATTCTGGCGCGACAGGATCGAGACGGCGCGCAGGCAGGCGGCCGAATTTCCGGCCGAGGCCTACCTTGAGATCCGCTATGAAGATCTGGTGACCGATCCCGAGCGCGTGCTGCGCAAGGTCTGCGCCGCCATCGGGCTGGCATTCGATCCGGCCATGCTGGACTACCACCGCGCGGCGCGGGAGCGGCTGGACGAAATGCAGGACTGGCGCAACGCCGGCGGGGACATCGTCGTGCCGCGCGAGCGCTGGCTGGAAATCCACCGCCACACCCTGAAACCGCCCGACCTGGGGCAGATCGGCAAATGGCGCGGCCATTACACCCCGGAGCAGGCGGCACGCTTTCGCGCCGTCGCCGGGACGCTGATGGACGAGCTCGGCTACGTCGACTGAAGAGGGCGTGCCGCCGTATCGCGGAGACTGACTTTTACGCCAGCCACCGTCGATAGGGCGCCAGCCAGCCCGCCTGCATGGCGGCGCGCAGGCTTGCGGGCGGCACGCGCCGGGCGGCCTGGATGGCGCGGCGCTTGGCGAGCATTTTCGGCAGGCCGCGCAGGGCTCCCCATTTCGCGCGCAGGACGACGCCGCCCCGGCCGCCGGCAAAATGGACTGCCAGCGAAGCCAGGTTGAGCAGCAGGTGCTGCGGCAGGCCGAGCCAGAAATATGGCGCAGGCATGTTCTTGAAATACGTCCAGACCAGATTGCGCTGGCCGTGGAAGACGGCAAAATCGCCATGCCGGCCGCCGGAAGCCGCCGCGCCGCGATGGCGGACGACCGCGGCGGGCACCAGCAGGCTGCGATAGCCGAGCAGGCGCAGGCGGAAGCCGAGATCGACATCCTCGAAGTAGCAGAAGAAATCCTCGTCGAAGCCGCCGGCGGCGAGCAGCGCCTCGCGCCGGTAGAGCGCCGCCGCGGCGCAGGGGGAAAAGATTTCGGTTTCGCCGTCCGGCGGGACGGCGCGCGCGCCGTGGCCGATCCGCCAGGCGGCGCCGCTGAGATGATAGGCGTCGCCCAGGCCATCGATGCGTCCGTCCTCGTCGTCCGCCAGCTGCAGCGAGCCGAAGGCGCCGATGTCGGGGTGGCGGGCGGCGGCGGCGACCAAGCCGGCGAGCCAGCCTGCTTCCGCAAACGCATCCGGGTTGAGCAGGGCCACGCACTCGGTGTCGCATGCGGCGATCGCACGGTTGTTGGCGGCGGCAAAACCGAGGTTGCGCTCGAGCTGCAGCACCTCGACGCCGGGCAGCCGGCCTGCGCGCGCCGCCGAGCCGTCTTCGCTGGCATTGTCGGCGACCAGGATGCGTTCGGGCTTCAGGGTCTGTCGCTGCAGGCAGGCAAGGCAGCGGTCGAGCAGCTCGCCGCCGTTCCAGTTGACGATGACCACCGTCACGGAGGGGCGGGCCGCGGCTTTGCCGGGGGATGCTAACCCTGCCTGCGGATCCATTCGAGGGTGCGGCGCAGCCCTTCCTCGAACGGCACCTGCGGCCGCCAGTCCAGATGGCGGCCGGCGCGCCCGATGTCGAGGATGTTGACGGGCACGTCGAACTGGCGGCCGTCCCGATGCTCATGCCGGACCGGCCGGCCGAGCAGGGCGCCGATCCGGGCGACCAGTTCGTTCAGGCTGAGGCCGCTGCCGGAGCCGATGTTGAAGACGCGCTCGGGGCCCGCGTAGGCCAGCGCGCCGAGCATGGCGGACACGACGTCGCCGATGTAGAGGTAATCGCGCGTCACGGTGCCGTCGCCCCAGATCTCGATCGGCTCGTCGCGCAGTGCCTTGTGCAGGAAGACGGCCACCGCGCCCTGGCTGGACTGCGCGCGCTGTCCCTCGCCATAGGGATTGGACAGCCGCAGGACGGCGTAATCGAGTCCGTGCAGGGCATGGAACAGGTGCAGGTACTTCTCGACGGCGAGCTTGACGATGCCGTATGAGCAGATCGGCTCGGTCGGGTGCGATTCGCCGATCGGGATTTGCCGGGGCACGCCATAGACCGTGCCGCCGGAGGAGGAGAAAACGATCTTGCCGAGGCCGTGGCGCCGCGCAGCCTCCAGCATGCGGATCGTCGAAACCAGGTTGCTCTCGACGTCGTAGGCGGGATTGTCGTTGGAACCCTTCGGCAGCGAGGTGCTGACCAGGTGGAACGCGGCGTCGCATCCGGCGACCGCCGCCTCCACGTCCGCCGGATTGAGGAAGTCGCCCTCGACCCACTCGACCCGCGCCATCACCTCCGGCGCGCACTGGCTGATCACATGGGGATACTCGAACACTCGCACGCGGTGCCCTGCCGCCAGCAGCCCGGCGCACAGGTTGGCGCCGATGAAGCCGCCGCCGCCGAATACCAGGCACTTCACGAGGCGGCCCCCCGCCTGGCCGCGCACGCCCCGTTCGGCGCCGGGCACTCTCCCCGCTCGACAGGTCGGATGGCGTTCGTCATTTCGTCATCATAGCGGTTGTCGGTCGCCGGTTCGGTGTTCAGCCGGGCGACAGCGCCCATTGCCTGCTGCCGGCCATGCATGCGAAGGGTGTCGCGCCTCGGCTGCCGCAGGAGGCTGCCCGGCCGCAGCCAGCCGTTCGAGCTGGCGGTAAGCCGCGTCCGCTTCCGCAGCGAGGACTGCCGGGGAAGGCCGTCCAGCCGCATGGCGCCAGTGCCGCAGCCGGTCGTCCAGAAATTCGCCGGCATATTCGGCAAATTCCGCCGAACCGGCATCGAACGCAAGTCCCAGCATGTCGGCAATGCGCTGCAACTGGCCGGCCGGATCGTCCATCAGGCGGTCATAACTGACGACCACGCGCGGCCGGCCGGCGCTGCCCTGCAGGCTGGCCGCCATGTGCTGCAGCCAGAGCCGATGGCTTTCCCCGGCAGCAAAGCCGTTGCGCGCGGCGAGTGAGTCCGCCACGCTCATTGGATGGCGCAGGGCGATCACATAGCTCGCCTCGACACCCAGCGTCTCGAAGACCCGCTTCCAGAAGGGCAGCAGGCGGGCCGTGCGCGGGTCCTTGAATCCGAACAAGGGCGCTGCGGCCATCTTGGCCCGCAGCAGCTCGGCGGCCCGGGAGGCGAACGGGGCGGCGCCCGATCCCGTCAGCGCCTCCTCCGGAATGGGCACCGTGTCGTGCCAGGTCCGTCCGAGATGGCCGAGCAGGGCCTCGGACAGCGCATGCAGGTCGAGGTCCTCCCAGAATCCCTTTTCGTTGATGCCGGGGGAGGCGGGCATGAGTCTTTCGCCCAGGTCGACGCCGAGCACCCTGAGGCCGCGCGTAACGACGCTCGTGCCGCTGCGGTGCATGCCGATGACGGCGACGATGCGCCTATTCGCGTCCATGCCCTTGCCGAGAGGTCTCGTCCGGCAGGCGGATGATCAGCGGCACCTCGATGACCTTGGGGTGACAGATGCCGTGCTCCCACAGGCCGTCCTCGCCCCAGCAGTCGCCGTGGTCGGCGCAGACGACGGTGAGCTGCCGCCCGAACCGGGCCAGCAGCGGCGCCAGCATGGCGTCGACCCATTCCACGCAGGCAATCTGGCGGCGCCGGCACTCGGCCGCGTCGTTGTCCGTACCGAACGGCACGCAGGGATTGTAGGCCGCATCCCAGTCCGCCCCCTCGTGGCTATAGGGGACGTGGGTTTCGCCGACGTTCAGGAAGGCGAACGCGGGCCGGCCGCCATTTTCCAGCTGCCCGTCCAGCCACGCCAGTTGCCGGCGCAGGCCGCCGCCCTCGAAGCGGAAGCGCTCGAAATCGCGGCTCAGGTGCCGCCCCGTCTCGGTGGACGGGTCGAACCAGCCCATCGCCGCCGTGCCGACCGTGAGGAAGCCCTTGCGCTTGAGCCCGTCGACGATGTTCGCGCCCTCGAGCGTCATGTATTCGCCGCCCTTGCCCGGCCAGGCGGCGCCGACGATCTTGAACAGCTTGGCGAACTTCGGATTGACCAGGGGCTCGGCGCAGGCGGCCACGCCGGGCGTGAATCCCATGAACATCGCCGCGTGCGAGGAATAGGTGAAATAGCCCGGCGCCTCGGCCCTGTGCAGGCGGCCGAGCGATTTCATGCGCGGCGCCGCCGCCGCCTCGAAGCTGTCGTAGCGGCAGGAATCCAGCGTGATGAAAAGAATCGAGTCGGGATGCATCGAAAGGATGCCGCCGCAAACGAGGCGGCCGCCAGGAATTAGCGGGCGATTATAACTCAGCCTTCGGTTATCATTTCCCGACGAAATCCGGGGGAGTCTCTCTTGCGTCGCGCAGCGATCTACGGCGTTGCCCTGCTGCTGGCAGTGCTCGGCGGCCTGTTGTCCATTTCCCGCTTCTGGCAGGAAGTGGAGGCGCGCGGCTACGACATCCTGACCGTGCTCTCGGCGCAGGAAAAATCCGCGCTGCCGATCACCATCGTCGGCATCGACGAGGCCTCCTTCGCCCGGCTCGCCCAGCGCTGGCCCTGGCCGCGCAGCCTGCATGCCAGGCTGATCGACCGTCTGTCCGCTTCGGGCGCCGCCGTGATCGCCTTTGACGTGGTGTTCTCCGAGCCGGCCGCGGCCGCCGAGGATGCCGCCATGGTCGACGCCATCCGCCGCGCGGGCAACGTGGTGCTTGCCTCGGACTATGTCTACCAGGAAACCGCGGCCTCGCGCGAGTGGGTGCGCGTCGATCCGCTGCCGAAATACATCCAGGCCGGCGCCGTGGCCGGCCTGGCCAGCGCGACCATCGACAGGGACACCATCCTGCGCCGCTTCCCGCTCTACGAGGACGCCCTCTGGCGCTCGGTGATCCGGACCCTGCAGCGCACGCGGCCGGGCCTGATCGAGGAGGCCGGCGTGGGCGAGGAGGCCCGCATCCGCCACCTCGGCCCGCCGCACACCTTTCCCTACGTGCCCTACTACAAGGTGCTCGACGAGGACGATCCCCTGCCGCCGGATTTCTTCCAGGACCAGGTCGTGCTCATCGGCCGCGACCTGCGCGCCAGCCCCGAGGTCGGCATGGCGCAGGCCGACATGTTCGCCACGCCCTTCCTGCTGCGCGTCAGCCAGCTCGTTCCCGGCGTCGAGGCCCACGCCACCTTCGTCGAGAACGCGCTCACCGGGCAGGTCATCTATCCGGTCGGGCAGGGGCCGGCGCTCGCCGCCCTGCTCGCCGCGCTCGCCCTGGCCCTGCCGGCAATGCTGCGCTTCCACCCGCTCGGCAGCGGACTGTGGAGCGTCATGCTGGCGGCGGCGACGGCATTCGGCGCCTTCTGGCTGTTCGAGTCGAAACAGTTGTGGCTGCCCGCGGCGAACGTGCTGTTCGTCCTGTTCCTGTTCTACGTCACGGTCGGCCTGTGGTCCTACCTGGCCGAGCGGCGGCGCGCCTCGAACATCAAGTCGGCGTTTTCCAAGTACGTCTCCCCCGACGTGGTGAACCAGATGATCGCCGAGCCGGACCGGCTCAGGCTGGGCGGCGAACGGCGCGAGCTCACCCTGCTGTTTTCCGACCTGCAGGGCTTCACCTCGATCTCGGAAAAACTGCCGCCGGACGCGGTTGCCAGCCTGGTCAACCTCTACCTGACCGAAATGACGCGGGTCATCATGGCCGAGCTCGGCACCGTCGACAAGTTCATCGGCGACTCGGTGATGGCCTTCTGGGGCGCGCCGCTGGAAGACGCCGACCATGCCCTGCACGCCGTGCAGGCGGCGGTCGCCATGCAAAGCGCCATCGACAAGCTGCAGCCCGAGTTCGCGCGGCTGGGCGTGAGCGAAGTGCGGCAGCGCATCGGCCTGCACACGGGGGAGGCGATCGTCGGCAACATGGGCTCGGACGAGCGCTTCGATTACACGGCGCTGGGCGACACGGTAAACCTCGCTTCGCGGCTGGAAGGCGTCAACAAGGCCTATGGCACGAAGATCCTGGTTTCCGAGACGACGGCCGAGGCGCTGGCCGGACGCATCGGCCTGCGCATCGTCGACCGCGTGCGCGTAAAGGGCAAGCAGCATCCCATTCGCATCTACACGCCCTGCGACGATGCCCGCCTCGGCGAGCTGACGGAGCGCGCCTTCGCCGCCTACGGCAAGGGCGAGTGGGCGGCGGCGCGCGCCGCCTGGAACGAGGTGGCCGCCTGGCGCGCCGACGACACGCTGCCGCCGGTGTTCCTCAAGCGCATCGACAGCCTGGAGCGCAGGCCGCCGGACGAATGGGACGGCGTCACCTCGCTGGAGAAATAACCGATTTTCAGAACCGGTAGCCGAGCTTGGCCGAGAGGGCCGACAGCCTGTCCTTGCTCGCCTGCTTCTCGGCGCGCAGGTTGTCGAGGCGGGTTTCGAACAGCCAGCGCTTGTCGGCGCTTTCCCAGTGCGCGCTGGCGCCGAACACCCAGCCGGCGCGCAGCCGCTTGAGGTTCTCCTCGTCCTCGAAGCGCGCACTGCGCCAGGTCGCCCCGACCTGCACGGCCCAGCGCTGCGGCAGCAGCCATTGCAGCGAGGTGCGGAAGGTGTGGCGGGGAATGTAGGGAAGGTCCAGCCCGCCCATGCCGGCGCCCTGGTTCTCGGCGAGGGCGCGCACGTAGCGCGCGGCGATACTCATCCGGTCGGACACCAGCATGTTCGCGACGATGCCCCAGGAAACCACCTGTCCCTTGCCGAAGCCGGGCGTGCCCTCGTAGTCATCCCAGGGCGCGCCGAAGATGGGCTTGCGGTTGCGCAGATCGCCCAGTTCCAGCAGTTCCGCGTCGTCGATGATCGCCATCGAGGGCCCGAGCAGGTTGCGCACCCGCTCGCGGTCGGCATAGCCCATCAGGAACAGGCGGTCGCCCGCCTGGTGCTCGTATTGCAGCCGCGCCCGGCGGTACATCCCGCCCGCGGCCACCAGCCGATCGTTGACGGGAATGCCGAGTGTGTCGATCGGCGCCAGGGTGTTGATCCCGGCCGGGCGACGCCATTGCTGGAAGGCCGCGCGCAGCGTCCGCCCCGGGGCGGCAATCCAGCGCACGCCCAGGCGCGGGTTGGTTTCATCGGTGCGGTCCTTGTCGGCCATGTTGGCGAGAACGAAGGGCGGGATGCCCGTCACCGTCAGCCCCTGGCTCTGGCGTGTCGCGGAACGCACCGCCTGCCGGTGCAGCTCCGCCTGCAGCAGGAAGGTCTCCGAGGCCTTCCAGCGCAGGCCGGCCCAGACGAGCTGCGAATCGATGCGGTGCGCCTGGTCCAGCCGCAGGGTGGCCGGCGCAAAGACCACCGAGGTCGCGATGCGCTTGTCCTGGCTGGCATCCTCGGCGCCCCAATGGATTTCCAGGGCATCGCCGGCATCGAAGACATGGCGGAACTGCAGGCCCCGGTGATCGAGGTCCGTCGCATACGGGTCCAGGCGGCCATTCGGCCCGAACACATTGGTCATGAACAGTGTATCGAGCGCCTGTTCCGTCTCGGGCGAGTAGAAGCCCCCCTTCACGCGGGTCCTCTGGCGGCCGCTGCCCGCCTTGACCCAGACCTGCTGCGTCGAGGAGATCTTGTAGTTGAAGCCGATATCCCCCTGGGTTTCCCCCTGCGACATGTCGGCGTTGTTGAGGCCGCCCTCCATGCGGTCGATGCCGACGTCGATGCGGCTGTCCTTGGCAAATCCGAAGATGCCGATATCGTGGCGCGGGCGGGTGCCGAGGCCAACCGTCAGGGTATGGCTGCCGACGGAAAAATCGTCGACCCTGGAATGGCCGTCGATCGCCGTGCCGGACAGGAAATAGGCGAACGGGACGGGGGCGACGCTGAGGCCGTTTAACGAGGCGACGACCTCGCCCAGGGCGATATCGCCGCCGCTGACGCCGGCGTCCACGCTGCCGTAATGGCCGGGGGAGGCGACGATCGAGGACTGCCGGTTCGACGCGCCGAATACCGTCGGGTCGGCGAGAAAGCCCTTGAACAGTTCCGAGTTCTTGTTGAAGCTGCCCTGCTGGCGGTCGGCCATGAAGAGGTAGCTGCCGGCCCAGAAGGGCGAATAAGCCTCTGCGGCGAGGTGCGCCGCCCAGGCTTCGAGATTGAAGGACGCCAGCGGGCTGCCCAGGCTGGCGTGGCCCTTCTGGTTGTTCATCACCTGGTTGAGCGACTTGAGATAGGGCATCAGTTCCTGGCCGCGCCGGGCGGAGGCGATCGCCGCGCCGAGTTCCATGGCGTCTCCGCGGACGATGCCCGACATCAGTTCGGGCAGGGGATCGCGCGGATCGAGCTGGCCGGCCTTGCGGAAGGCATCGAGCGCGCGCGCCGCATCGCCGGCCTGGTAGAAGGCCACGCCGGAATACAGCCAGGCCCGCGCATAGCGGGGCTCGATGACGCCGGCGCGCAAGAAATCCTCCAGGCCGCCCTCGGCGTCCCCGGCCTTCAGCCGCGTGATGCCGCGCCCGGTGAGGGCAAGGTAGTCGTCGGGGCGCTCGCCCAGCAGTTCGTCGAAGAGGCGTCGCGCCGTCTCCAACTCGCCCACCAGGCTCATCAGCGTCGCCAGTTCGGCGCGCGGTTCGGCCACCTTCGGCGCCGCCGCCGCGGCGCGTTCGAGCAGCTGCTGCGCCAGCCGGAAGTTCTCGCGCTCGCTCTCGATGCGCCCGAGCCCCAGCCAGCCCTCGTGGCGTTGCGGGGCGCTCTGCGTGACAGCGCTGTAATGCTGTCGGGCCGATT
Source organism: uncultured Rhodocyclaceae bacterium (assembly GCA_964475635.1). Classification (GTDB taxonomy): domain Bacteria; phylum Pseudomonadota; class Gammaproteobacteria; order Burkholderiales; family Rhodocyclaceae; genus Desulfobacillus. The sequence goes on along the minus strand of CAYYXS010000041.1, from coordinate 2,827 downwards.
TCGCATCGCCCGAGAAGACGGCCAGGTCCGCCGCCGCCAGCCGCAATTCCTCGTGGGCGGAATGCGCGCCCAGGGCGCGCTGCAGCAGGGCCGCGGCCTCGGCGTGGCGATCCGCCAGCATCAGGGCGCGCGCCAGCAGCGCGCCGGCCATGGGGGCACCGACGCCGTCGCCGGCGAATGGCGCCAGCAGGGCGGCGGCGGCATCCGGCGCGCCTTCGAACAGCATCAGGTCGGCCCGCATCAGGGCGACAGACAGCTCCGTCCGCGGCAGCGCATCCAGCAAGGCCGCCGCCTGGCCATGGCTGCCCTGCTCGATCAGCCCGGCCGCCTTCAGGAGTTCGCCGGCGGGGGCAGGCACCCAGCGCAGGGGCTGCGGACGGTAGGCGGTCACCCACTGCACCCGCTCGCGCGGATTGGCCAGGAACAGCCGCACGGGCGCCTTGCCGACCTCGGCCAGCGCACCCTCGCCGGAACGCAGCTGCAGGCTGCCCTGCTCGTTCGCAAGCTCGACTACTCCGGAGAGCACGGCAACGCGCGTGCGGCCCTCGCGATCCACCTCGATGTCCCAGTCCGTCCCGCGGATGGCCAGAGTGACCGAGGGGGTTTCCATGGACAAGGCGGGCGCCTTGGGATCGGCGCCCGCCGGACGCGCCTGGGGCCGCGCCTGGCTCCACGCCCTGCCCTGCTGGAGCTGCAGGGTGGTCTGCTTCCACTCCTTCTGCTCGGCGACGGACTTGATCTGAAGCTGGGTATTCTGCTGAAGCCGCAGCTGGGTGCGGTCGGCCAGCAGCAGCGCCATCTGGCTGTCGGCGTGGGTGCGCACGAGCCCGCCCATGGGCACCTGGTCGCGCAGGGCGGCGGACTTCCAGTCGGCCGCGGGCGTGTCCTTCCGATCCCCCTTGCCCATGAGCGAGACGATCTCCGCATCCTTGGCCATGCTGACGCCAGCCCCGGCGGCCAGCAGGCAAACCATCAATACAGATAAGCGACGGATAAGCATTACCATGACATTCCACCTTTCCCCGGCCGTCCAGACTAGCGTAGACTCCATTAGGTTGGGAAGACCACCGGCTGTCCGGCTAGACGCAGAAGCAGATGAGCTACATCGACAGGGATTACAACGACAATCGCGTCGGCACCGACGGGGACGACGTCCTCGCCGGACGTGGCGGCAATGACACCCTGACCGGGGGTGCCGGCAACGATACCCTCCGCGGCGGCAGCGGCAACGACATCGCGGTCTTTTCGGGCAACTTCGCCGACTACCGGTTCGCGGTGGCCGAAGGCACCGCCTTCTTCTCCATCTCCGACACGAACGCGGCAGACGGCGACGAGGGCACCGACGTCGCGAGCGGCATCCAGACGCTGCGTTTCGCCGACGGCGACGTCGATGTCTCCATGTCGGGCATCCCGATCGTCGTCAACACTGCCGACATCGAATCCAAGGCGCCCGCCGTCGCCGCCCTCTCGGACGGCAGCTACCTTTTCGTCTGGCAGACGCGGGACGGGGACGGCGACTACGGCCTCTGGGGCCGCCGCTTCACCGCATCGGGCGCACCGGCCGGGGAAGCCTTCAGGGTCGACTCCTCCGGCGACACCTCGGTCTATGGCCAGGATGTCAGGGTAGCCAGCCTGAGCGGCGGCGGCTTCGTCGCCGTCTGGTCCTCCATCGAGGGCAGCCAGTCGGTCATCCGCGCCCGCTGTTTCGGCGCCGACGGACAGGCCACGGGCGACACTTTCCTGGTAAACCAGACGGTAGGCGCCTCGACGCTCTCCGACGATCCCGAAGTCATCGCCCTGGACGACGGCAGCTTCCTTGTCGCCTGGTCCTCCTCCGACGGCCTGGCCTTCAACAACTGGGAGGTGCATGCGCGGCGTTTCCTTTCGGCGAATTCGGCCGCCGGCAGCGAGATCGTCGTCAGCAGCGCCGCCAATTCCGCCCAGCCGGCGCTCTCGCGCTCATCGGGCGACTGGATACAGGTCGCCTGGAAGGCTTCCCAGAACGGCAGCGGCAACATCTATCGCAACTTCCTGCAGGTGGATGCCACCTCGCAGGACTCGCTCGACGGGGCGGGGCTGGTGTTCGGGCTGTCCAGCGAGCAGCTGGTCAATTCCACTTCGCTGAGCTATCCGGCCAATGTCGCCGCCACGGACACCGGGCTGATCGTCTGGCAATCCCTCGTCTCCACATCCGGATCGAGTCATTACAACATCCTCGGCTCCGACAGCCTGGGCAGCGTCGCCACCTACATGGGAGACAACAGCAACACTTCCGGCGACGACACCTCGCCCGCCGCCGTGGACCTGCTCGACGGCGGACTGGTGCTGGCCTGGCAGAACGAGAACAGCAGCACCAGCGTATCGGCCTGGGCCTACGGCACGGATGGCAGCACCACCGAGATCGTCCGCAGCACCGGCGCCTACGCCCCGAGCGTCACCCCCCTCGATGACGGCGGCTTCGTGCTCGCCTGGTATGCCGCCAGCGACAACGAGTGGATCGTGCGCAGCCAGGCCTTCGATGCAGACCTGCAATCGGGCGGCATCCTGCGGCTGACAGACTGGAACGGGCTGGAGATATTCGTCATCACCGAGGCGGCGGACATCGAAAACGTCGACCTGTACGGCGACAAGCTGAGCGGTTCCGACATCAGCGGGATCATCGAGAACATCGTCTCCAGCATCGACTACACCCTGCAAAGCTTCATCGAAAACATGGAGCTCTCAGGCAGCGCCCCGCTTTCGGGCACCGGCAACGCGCTCGCCAACCGCCTCACCGGCAACGAGTCGAGCAACTCCCTCACCGGCGCGGCCGGCGACGACACCCTGG
>CAYYXS010000040.1:0-40477 GCA_964475635.1 uncultured Rhodocyclaceae bacterium | reverse complement strand
GCCTGCGCCAGCTGGATCGGCGTGTAGGCGTTGTAGCCCTGGCCGATGCCGATGGAGATGGTCTCGCCGGCATACCATTTCTGCTGCTCCGGTTTCTTGAAGCGCTTCCGCTTCCACTCTTGCGAGGGCAGCACCCCCTCCGATTCGCCCTCGATGTCGATGCCGGTCCGCTGGCCCAGGCCGAGCTGGCGCATGAAGCCGGAGATGTTGTCGATGCCCATGTCGTTGGCCAGCATGTAGTAGTAGGTGTCGCAGGAGTGCACGATGGACTTGTACATGTCCACCAGGCCGTGGCCGCCCTTCTTGTCGTCGCGGAAGGTGTGGCCGCCGAAGTTGAAGAAGCCCGGATCGGAGATCGTCTGCTGCGGCGTGCGCTTGCCGATCTCCAGCGCTGCCAGCGCCATGAAGGGCTTGAAGGTGGAGCCGGGCGGGTAGGCGCCGTTCAACGCCCGGTTCACCATCGGCTTGTCCTCGGAGGTGTTGAGCCACTCCCAGTCCTGCGGGTTGATGCCGTCGACGAACAGGTTGGGATCGTAGCCCGGCATGGAGACGAGCGCGAGGATGCCGCCGGTGGCCGGCTCGATCGCCACCAGCGCGCCGCGGCGCTTGCCGAAGGCGCGCTCGACCACCTGCTGCAGCCTGGCGTCGAGCGTGAGCACCAGGTTGTTGCCCGAGACCGGCGGGATGCGCTCCAGCACGCGCACGGCGCGCCCGCCGGCATCCACCTCGACTTGCTCGAAGCCGGTCTGTCCGTGCAGCTCGAACTCGTATTTCTGTTCCAGCCCGGTCTTGCCGAAATGCTCGGAGCCGCGGTAGTTGTCCTCGGCGCCCTGCTTTTCGATCGCCGCGAGGTCGCGGTCGTTCACCCGGCCGATGTAGCCCAGCGCATGGGAGGCCAGCTCGCCCTGCGGATACTGGCGGAACAGGCGCGCCTTGATCTCCACGCCGGGGAAACGGAAGCGCCGCGCGATGAAGCGCGCCACCTCCTCGTCGGTCAGGCGCGTGCGGATCGGCAGCGACTCGAAATTCTTGCTCTCGTCGAGCAGCTTGCGGAAGCGCTTGCGGTCCTTGGGCTGGATGTCGATGACGCCGGCCAGCTCGTTGATGACCTCCTCCAGGTCGCCCACCCTGCCCGGCGTGATCTCCAGCGTATACGCGGAGTAGTTGCGCGCCAGCACGATGCCGCCGCGGTCGGTGATGACGCCGCGGTTGGGCACGATGGGCACCAGCGAAATGCGGTTGTCCTCGGCCCGCGTCCGGAAATGCTCGTGCTGGACCACCTGCAGCCAGAAGAAGCGCACGAAGAGCAGGAAGAAGGCCAGCAGCACGAAGCTGCCTGCCACCGCCAGGCGCTTCTGGAAGCGTTCAAGCTCCTGCTCGGGGTTTTTGAACTCGGCCGGGCGCATGGGTCAGTTGCCGGCAACCGGCGGTTCAAATCGGCCTGTTCTCATCTTTTTCCACCGGCTGGTACTGCGGCATCAGCAGCATGAAAGTCAGCGGGAACCAGAGCAGGGCGCCGGTCAGGCTGCCGAGGAAATAGCCCCAGCCGGGAAAGTCCGCGCCGCCGGCCATCCGCGCGGCCACCATCACCAGCTGGGTCGCCAGCAGCAGCGGCAGAACGTGGAGCGCCTGCTGCGCGAGCGGGAACCAGAGGATGCGACGCGAAAGGCCTCCGGCGGCATAGGAAAGCAGCAGGTAGGCGAGCGAGTGCTGCCCCATGACGCTGCCGGCGGCGACGTCCATCAGCAGGCCGAAGACGAAGGCGGTGCCCATGCCGCTGCGCAGCGGCTCGCGCACGCACCAGAAGGCGAGCACCAGGGCGACCCAGTCGGGCACGCCGATGGCCTGGCCGAGCGGGATCAGGTTGAGGAAGAAAGCTGCCGCCAGGGAAAGCAGGATGAACCACTGCTTGACCGGCAGCAGGATGCGTCGCGAACTGTGGCTGGGCTGGATGGTCATGGCGGCGTTATTCTTTTCTCCGCAGCTTGCGGCCCCTGGCCGGTTTGGCGTCGCGCGCCTCGGCCTCGTCCGCCTGCGCCGGCAGCGCCTCGCGCAGGCCGAGCAGCAGCACCTGGCCGTGGTTTTCCACCCCGGCCGCCGGCGCACAGACGATGCGGGCGAAGGAATAGGCGGCGTCGCGCTCGACGCGCAGCACCTTCGCCACCGGCAGGCCGGGCAGGTAGATCCCGTCCAGGCCCGAGGTGACGAGCAGGTCGCCCGGCTGCACGTCGGCATTGGCGGCGAGGAAGCGCAGTTCGAGCTGGCCGCCCGAGGCGCCGAACAGGACCGTGCGCAGCCCGTTCCTCAGGATCTTCACCGGCACCGCCTGGTTCTTGTCGGTGATCAGGGTCACCTCGCTCTGCAGCGGGTAGACGCGCGTCACCTGGCCGAGCACGCCCGCCTCGTCGACCACCGCCTGGCCGGCGCCGACGCCGTGCCGGCCGCCCTTGTCGACAATGACGCGGCGCGAGAAGGGATCGCGCGCCGCATACAGGATCTCGGCCAGGATGCCCGGCACCGGCTGCCGTGCCTTCATGTCGAGCAGCTCGCGCAGGCGCTGGTTTTCCAGCTCCAGATGCTGCTGCCGCAGCAGCCAGTTGGCCGATTCCAGCTCCTTGCGCTTCAGCAGCGCGTTCTCCCGCTGCACGGCGGACAGGCTGGAAAGGTAGGCGCCGAACTGCTCGTAGAGGTCGACGGGGGTGTAGGCGGCGCGCTGCAGGGGGTAGAGCACCGTCGCCACGCCCTGGCGGGCGAGCTCCAGGTAGCGGAACTTGAGGTCGAGCACCAGCAGGGCAAGCGAGAGAATGACGAAGAAGGCGAGCCGCGCCAGCGGCGCGGGGCCGCGCTTGAAGAAGGGGGGCGGCTGGTGACCTACAACGGACATTGCTGGTAAGCGGTAAGCGGCGTGCGGTGAGCGGTGAGTGACGGTTCCGCCTGCCGCTCACCGCTCACCGCTCGCCCTCACTCATTCGCGAAGATGCTCCCGAGGGTATCCACTTTCTCCAGCGCGGTGCCGGAGCCGCGCACCACGCAGGTCAGCGGATCGTCCGCCACGATGACCGGCAGGCCGGTCTCTTCCATCAGCAGGCGGTCCAGGTCGCGCAGCAGCGCGCCGCCGCCGGTGAGCACCATGCCCTTCTCGGCGATGTCGGCGCCCAGTTCGGGCGGGGTCTGCTCCAGCGCCTGCTTGACGGCGCCGACGATGGCGTTCAGAGGCTCCGTGAGCGCCTCCAGGATCTCGTTGCTGGAGATGGTGAAGCTGCGCGGAATGCCCTCGGCCAGGTTGCGACCCTTGACCTCCATCTCCTTCACCTCGGAGCCGGGGAAGGCGGAGCCGATCTCCTTCTTGATGGCTTCCGCCGTCGTCTCGCCGATCAGCATGCCGTAGTTGCGGCGGATGTAGTTGATGATGGCCTCGTCGAACTTGTCGCCGCCGACGCGCACCGAGCCGGCATACACCATGCCGCCCAGCGAAATCACGCCGACTTCGGTGGTGCCGCCGCCGATGTCCACCACCATCGAGCCGGTGGCGTCCGAGACGGGGAGTCCGGCGCCGATGGCCGCCGCCATCGGTTCCTCGATCAGGTACACCTGGCTGGCGCCGGCGCCCAGCGCGGATTCGCGGATGGCGCGCCGCTCCACCTGGGTCGAGCCGCAGGGCACGCAGATGATGATGCGCGGGCTGGGCGAGAACAGGCGCGAGTCGTGCACCTTCTTGATGAACTGCTTCAGCATCTGCTCGGTGACCGTGAAGTCGGCGATGACGCCGTCCTTCATGGGCCGGATGGCCGTGATGGTGCCGGGTGTCTTGCCCAGCATCTGCTTGGCGGAATGGCCGACGGCCATGATCGTCTTCTTGGCGTTGGGACCGCCTTCGGTGCGGATCGCCACCACGGAGGGCTCGTTCAGCACGATGCCCTTGCCGCGCACGTAGATCAGCGTGTTGGCGGTGCCGAGGTCGATCGCCAAGTCGTTGGAAAAATAGGAGCGAAGGAAACCGAACATTGCGAATGTCCCTGCGGGATGCGGAAAATCAACTGCATATGATACTCTATTGCGCCTTGCATTATTAGTCCTGCCATGTCCCTCAGCCTCGAACAGGTCCGGCGCATTGCCGAGCTGGCCCGCATCGAACTCGCCGCCGGCGAGGCGGAGCGGACGCGCGACCAGATGAACGGCATTTTCGGCCTGATCGAACAGATGCAGGCGGTGGACACCGCCGGCGTCGAGCCGATGGCCCACGCCCGGGACGTCGCCCAGCGCCTGCGCGAGGACCGGGTCAGCGAGAGCGACCGGCATGCGGATTTTCAGAAGATCGCGCCGGAGGTCGAGGCGGGGCTGTATCTGGTACCCAAAGTGATAGAGTGAGCGGTGAGCGGTAAGCGGGAAAAGCGCCTACCGCTCACTGCTCGCCGCTTGCCCAATCATGATCAATGCCAGCCTGAAGGAACTCGCCGCCGCCCTGGCGGGGAAGAAAATCTCCAGCGTCGAGCTGGCCGCACTGTTTCTCGATCGCATCGACCGGCTCAACCCGCAGATCAACGCCTTCATCACGGTCGACCGCGACAGGAGCCTGGCCATGGCGCGCGAGGCCGACGCGCGACTCGCCACGGGCTCGACCGGCCCGCTCACCGGCATCCCGCTCGCGCACAAGGATATCTTTTGCGCCGAGGGCTGGCTCACCACCTGCGGCTCGAAGATGCTGTCGAACTTCGTCAGCCCCTACGACGCGACGGTGATCGAGCGTTTCAAGGCTGCCGGCACGGTCACCCTGGGCAAGACCAACATGGACGAGTTCGCCATGGGCTCTTCCAACGAGACCTCTTTCTACGGCCCGGTGAAAAACCCCTGGGACCCGGCCGCCGTGCCGGGCGGCTCCTCCGGCGGCTCGGCCGCCGCCGTCTCCGCCAGACTGACGCCAGCCGCCACCGGCACCGACACCGGCGGCTCGATCCGCCAGCCGGCCGCCCTGTGCGGCCTGACCGGCCTGAAACCGACCTACGGTGTGGTCTCGCGCTGGGGCATGATCGCCTTCGCCTCCTCGCTCGACCAGGCCGGGCCGATGGCGAAGAGCGCGGAGGACTGCGCCCTGCTGTTGAATGCCATGGCCGGTTTCGACGCGCGCGACTCGACCAGCCTGGAGCGACCGGCCGAGGACTACACCCGGGATCTGGAGAAGCCGCTCGCCGGCCTGAGGATCGGCCTGCCGAAGGAGTTCTTCGCCGAGGGCCTCTCGGCCGACGTGGCGCAGGCGGTCGAGGCGGCCATCGCCGAGTACCGCAAGCTCGGCGCCGTCACAGTAGAGATCAGCCTGCCCAACATGAAGCTGTCGGTGCCGGCCTACTACGTCATCGCCCCGGCCGAGGCCTCCAGCAACCTGTCGCGCTTCGATGGCGTGCGCTACGGCTGGCGCGCGCCGCAGTACGGCGACCTTGCCGACATGTACTGCAAGAGCCGCGCCCAGGGCTTCGGCGAGGAAGTGAAGCGGCGCATCCTGATCGGCACCTACGTCCTCTCGCACGGCTACTACGACGCCTACTACCTGCAGGCGCAGCGCATCCGCCGCCTCATCGCCCAGGATTTTGCCGAGGCCTTCCGCCAGTGCGACCTGATCATGGGGCCGACCAGCCCGACGGTGGCCTTCGATCTTGGCGCCAGGGCCGCCGACCCGGTGCAGATGTACCTCTCCGACATCTACACCATCGGCGTGAACCTGGCCGGCCTGCCCGGCATGTCGATTCCCTGCGGCACCGGAAACAAGGGCCGCCCGGTCGGCCTGCAGATCGTCGGCGATTATTTCGGCGAGGCGCGCATGCTGAACGCCGCGCACCGGTACCAGCTCGCCACCGACTGGCACCGCCGCGCGCCGGAACAGTGATCATGCGCGCAAGGCTCGCCCCGCCACTGCTTGCGGTTCTCGTCGGCGCCTGTGCCGCACCGGAGAGGGTCTCCCCTCCTTCCGCAGAGACGCCGATGGGTGTGCCGCCCGCCGCAAGGCCGGCCCCGGCCCCGGCCCCGTCCGCTACGGCAAGGCCCGCGCCGATCCCGGTGCGTCCGCTCAATGTCAGGACAGAATGCAACTTTCGCGACGAGTCCGGCTACAACGGCGCGCTCAAGCTGAAGGTGGCCGAAGCCCGGGTGCAGGCCTTCCAGGCGAAGGTGAATATCCCGCGGCGCGGCGCCTGCCGCTTCGACCTGAAGGATTTCCGCCAGACGCGCGAGCTGCCCGCCATCGAGCTGACGCAGAACAGGGGGCGCTGCATCGTGCGCATGTGGGAGCAGGGTAGCCGCGTCACGGTCGCCTTTCAGCAATGCGAGAAAATGTGCTCGGGCAATTCGCACAGCTACCTCTGGCCGATCCTCAACGACCGCCGCGACGGCACCTGCGCCTGAACCGAGGGAATCATGAGTTTTGCCAACTGGGAAATCGTCATCGGGCTGGAAACCCACGCCCAGCTCAACACGGTCTCGAAGGTCTTCTCCGGCGCCGCGACCGCCTTCGGTGCGGCGCCCAACACGCAGGCTTGCGCGGTGGACATCGCCCTGCCCGGCGTGCTGCCGGTGCTCAACCGCGGCGCCGTCGAGCGCGCCATCCGCTTCGGCCTGGCCGTCGGCGGGCGGATCGCCCCGCGTTCCGTCTTCGCGCGCAAGAACTACTTCTATCCCGACCTGCCCAAGGGCTACCAGATCAGCCAGTACGAGCTGCCGGTGGTCTCCGGCGGCGGGCTGACGATAAGAGTCAGTCTCCAGGACACGGCGGGCGAGAAGTTCGTCCGCCTCACCCGCGCCCACCTCGAGGAGGACGCCGGCAAGTCCCTGCATGAGGACTTTCACGGCAGGTCCGGCATCGACCTCAACCGCGCCGGCACGCCGCTGCTGGAGATCGTCACCGAGCCGGACATGAGGAGCGCCGAGGAGGCGGTGGCCTACGCCAAGGCGCTGCATGCCCTGGTGCGCTGGATCGACATCTGCGACGGCAACATGCAGGAAGGTTCGTTCCGCTGCGACGCCAACGTCTCGGTGCGGCCGAAGGGCTCCGATACGCTCGGCACGCGGCGCGAGATCAAGAACCTCAACTCCTTCCGCTTCCTGCAGCAGGCCATCGAGTACGAGGCGCGCTGGCAGATCGAGACGCTGGAGGACGGCGGCCGCATCCATCAGGCTACCGTGCTGTTCGACCCGTCCACGGGCGAGACGCGCGCCATGCGCTCGAAGGAGGAGGCGCACGACTATCGCTATTTCCCGGATCCCGACCTGCTGCCGCTGGAGATCCCTGCCCGCTGGATCGAAGAAGTGAAGGCCGCCTTGCCCGAACTGCCGCAGGCGATGAGGATGCGTTTCGAGCGCGACTACGGCCTGTCGGCCTACGATGCCGGCGCGCTGACAGCCTCGCGCGAGACGGCCGCCTATTTCGAGCAGGCCGTGGCGGCGGCCGGCGCCGGCAATGCGAAGGCCTGCGCCAACTGGGTGATGGGCGAGCTGGCCGCGCGCCTGAACCGCGAGGAGAAGGATATCGAGGACGCGCCGGTCGGCCCGGCGCTGCTGGCCGGCCTGGTCGTGCGTTTGGCCGATGGCACGCTGTCGGGCAAGATGGCCAAGGAAGTCTTCGACGCCCTGTGGAACGGCGAAGGCCGGGATGCCGACGCCGTCATCGAAGCCAGGGGCCTGAAGCAGATCTCCGACAGCGGCGCGCTGGAGCAGATCATCGACGAGGTGCTCGCCGCCAACCCGAAGTCCGTGGAGGAATTCCGCGCCGGCAGGGAGAAGGCCTTCAACGCCCTCGTCGGCCAGGCCATGAAGGCGACCAAGGGCAAGGCCAACCCGCAACAGGTCAACGAACTGCTGAAGAAGAAGCTAGGCGCCTGAAACAGAGAGGGCGATCAGCAGCTGCGCCGCCCAGTAGGTCGCCAGCGTCACCGCACGCGCGGCGCGAAACTTCCAGCGGAAGCGGTCGATCGCCAGCACCGCATCCGACACCACGAAAAGGCCGGCGCCGAGCGCGGCTGCCAGCGCCGGCCCGTCTTCGAGCGCCAGCCCGCGGCCCGCGGCCTGGCCGGCCATGACGGCAATCACCCCCACATAGGCCAGCACCGGCGCGCGCAGCGCCGGCTTCAGTCCCGGCCAGACCAGCGCTGCGACGATGCCGCCGGCCAGGAAGAATGGCAGCCAGGCGAGGGGCGCGCCGGCAAAGGGCACATCCAGCGAGAAGGCCGCGACATAGCACAGGTGGGCGACGAGGAAGCTCGCCAGCCCGGCCACGAAGCGGTCGCGCGGCAGCATGAGAAACACGTCGCCGGCCATGGAGAACAGCAGGCCGGCGGCGATCGCCCACTGGTAATCCGCCCGGGCGGCGGGCAGGGATAGCGCCAGCGCCAGGATCAGCAGGGTGGCCAGCGGCTTGAAGACATAGACCAGCCAGCGCCGGCCTTCGTCCAGGTAGTGGCCCCAGGTGGCGATGAGCGCGGCGAGTGCGGCGAGGAAGGCGAGAAGCCAGGGAGCGGCCGGCATTTCAGCGCGGGCGCGCATCGGCGCCCGCCGGCGCCGCCTCTGGCTGGCCCGCCGGCTTCTTCCCGATCAGCTCACGGTAGCGCCGCTTGTCGTCATCGTACCGGGCCCTGACCGACTCGATCTCCTTCTTCCTGTTTTCGATGGCCTCTTTCAGGCTCTTCGAATCGCTCTCGTTGTCGCGCATCTGCGATTTCAGTTCCGGCGGCGGAGAACCCTTCCTGTAGAACTCGGCCTCCTTGTCAAGCTGCTGCCGCCGCTTGCTCAGCTCGGCCAGCTTCTCTTCGGATTCCCTGATGGCCTTCTCGATGTCGGCGATGGTGCGGTCCCGCGCGGAGTCGATGTCGTTATCGCTGGAATACGTGGCGAGCAGGGCGCGATTCCGGCGGTCCTGCTCCAACCGCCTGACCTCGTCCTCCCTTGCCTTCTTGGCCTCGGCCTCCCTGAGGGCGCGTTGTTCGGCGGTGAGCGGCGCATCGATGCGTCGGGTAGTGACCCCGCCCGGATTGATTTCGCGGTAGGCGCGCCCGTAACACTGCGACGGCAGCACGTCCGAACATACCTGCTTGCCCCTGTCGTCGACGCAACAGTAGGTCACGCGCCCTTGTGCTGCCGCCACGCCGGGGAGTGCCGCCGCCAGGAGAAACACGCAGACCGAGCCAAGCCTGAGGTTCATGTTTTTATCCCGTACTGTTGTCGGTATCGGGCAACCGCGTGCAAATTCTGCGCCAGTTCCGGCCGATCGCCAAGATAGGCCAGCAGATCGTCCAGGGTCGCCACCGCCACGACAGGGATGCCATACGACTCGCGCACCTCCTGCACGGCGGACAATTCGCCCTGGCCGCGCTCCATGCGGTCGAGCGCGATGACCACCCCGCAGGGAACGGCGCCGGCATTGCGGATCAGCTCGACCGACTCGCGCACCGAAGTGCCGGCGGAGATCACATCGTCGACGATCAGGACTTGCCCGGCCAGGGGCGCCCCGATCAGGGTGCCGCCCTCGCCGTGGTCCTTGGCCTCCTTGCGGTTGAAGCAGTAGGGCAGATTGTGCCTTTTTTGGGCCAGGGCAATGGCTGTTCCGGCCACCAGCGGAATACCCTTGTAGGCGGGGCCGAACAGCACGTCGCAGCGGATGTCAGCGTCGAGGATGGCGCGGGCGTAGAAGGCAGTCAGGCGATCGAGCGAGGCGCCGTCGTTGAACAGGCCGGCATTGAAAAAATACGGGCTGAGCCGCCCGGCCTTGGTCCTGAATTCGCCGAAGCGCAACACGCCCGTCTCGACTGCAAATGCAATGAACTCGCCGCTACAATCCATGATTCCCGCCCGGACAAACCCGAATGCTGCGTATCATAACCCTGAACCTGAATGGCATCCGCTCGGCAGCCCGCAAGGGCTTTTTCGAATGGCTCGCGCGCCAGGACGCCGACATCGTCTGCCTGCAGGAACTGAAGGCTCAGGCCGGCGACATGAACGGCGGGTTCCTCGCGCCGGAGGGCTATCGCGGCTTTTTCCATTACGCGGAGAAGAAGGGCTACAGCGGGGTCGGCCTGTATGCCCGGATCCGGCCGGAGCGGATCGTCGAAGGCTTCGGCGCGGCCGAATTCGATGCCGAGGGGCGCTATCTCGAAGCGGTGTTCGGCAGGCTGTCGGTCGTCTCGGTCTACCTGCCCTCGGGCTCTTCCTCGCCGGAGCGGCAGGCGGCCAAGTTCCGCTTCCTCGACCGTTTCCGGCCCCACCTCGCCCGGCTCAGGCGCTCGGGTCGCGAAGTCCTGCTGTGCGGCGACTGGAACATCGCCCACCGGGAGATCGACCTCAGGAACTGGAAGGGCAATCGGAAGAATTCCGGCTTCCTGCCGGAAGAGCGGGCCTGGATCGGCGACCTCTTCGAACGAGACGGTTTTGTCGACGTTTACCGGCGCCTGCATCCCGCCGCCGAAGGCGAGGCCTATACCTGGTGGTCGAACCGCGGCCAGGCATGGGCGAAGAACGTCGGCTGGCGCATCGACTACCACATCGCCACGCCCGGCCTTGCGGCGCGCGCGCGGCAGGCAACCGTCTACAAGGCGGAACGCTTCTCCGACCATGCGCCGCTGATCATCGACTACGACCACGCGCTTGAGGGCTGAGAGACCTGTCCCCCGTCCCCTTTCCCGAGTAAGGGGGGACGACAGTTCAGCCGCTGCGCGGCTTCCATGCAGCCGGCTGCAGCCCTCCTTGGGGCGGTCCGGCGGCGGCCTGAGGGATTTGCCTTTGCAGCGGAAAATCGGTAGCCTTCGGCCTGAATGTTCATTCTTCACGCGGGGGAGATCGCCATGTCCGAAATGACCGAAGTCAACAAGGAAAAGCTCATTGCCGATTTGAAGGTCGTCGTCGCCGACGCCGAGGAGATCCTCAAGGCCACGGCCGGCCAGGCCGGCGAGAAAATGGCCGACTTGCGCGCCAGGCTGCAGGATCACCTGGCGAGCGCGCGCCAGAGCCTGGCCGACGCCCAGGCCGCCGTCGCGGAAAGAACGCGGCAGGTGGCGCGCGCCACCGACGACTACGTGCACGACAATCCCTGGCGCTCGATCGGCATTTCCGCCGGCATCGGCTTCATCATCGGCCTGCTCATCGGCCGCCGCTGAACGCGGCCCGAAGAAGCATGGCGCCGGGCGGCCTGGGAGCGCGCTTGCGCAGCCGCATCGCGGGCGCGCTCGGCATACTGCAGACGCGGCTGGAACTCCTCGCCACGGAAGTGGCGGAGGAGAAAGTCCGCCTCGGAACCCTGCTCGGCTATGCCGCGGCGGCGTTCTTCTTCCTCGGTTTCGGCGCAGTCCTGCTGGCGCTGTTCCTCACCGTGCTGCTGTGGGACAGTCATCGCCTGCTGGCGCTCGGCGTCTTCGCCGCCCTGTTTCTCGCCTTCGGCATCTTCGCGGCGCTGGCCGCTGCGCGCATCGGACGGCAGGGCTCGCATCTCTTCGCCGCCAGCATCGCCGAGCTGGCGCAGGACCGGGAAATGATCCGCCCCGACAGTGAATCCGAAACTCATTGATCTGGCGCTGAAGAAGCAGCGGCTCCAGTTGAAGGCGGCCGGCGAGCGCGTGCTGATCCTGCAGGCCATCGAATCGGCTGCGCCGGCCTTCGGTGCCGCCGAGAGAATCCGCGCCGCCCTGCACTGGTCGAAGGCCCATCCGGAATGGCTGGCCGGCATCGCCGCCGCACTGCTCGTCGTCCGGCCGCGCGCCTGCTTCCGCTGGGCCAGGCGCGGCTTCTTCGTCTGGCAATCCCTGCGCCGCCTGCGCGGGGCCCTCGAATCGATCCTGCCCGCCCGCTGATCGACATGCCGCGCATTCCGCAGGATGGACGCCTGCGCCCCGCCTTCTTCCGCCAGATGATCGAGGCGCAATCGCGCGAGCGCGACTACGTTCTGCGCGAGGTGCTCAAGGCGAAAGGCCTGATGTCCCTGCTGATGAAGCAGAGGAACGGGCTGCGCTGGTCGGCAGACGAGCGTCGCGAGCTGCGCGAGCAGCTCGGCGCGCTGTCGCACATCTCTCCCTATCTGCTCGCCCTCGCCGTGCCGGGCTCGGTGCTGACGCTGCCATTGCTCGCCTGGTGGCTGGACCGCCGCCGCGGCCAGCGCTCAGCGAAATGATGCCGGATCGGCGTGCCACGGCGCCACGCGCGCCAGCAGCAGCATGCCCGGCGCCGCCAGCACGGCGCACAGCAGGAAGAAGTCGAACCAGCCCATCCAGCCGACCAGCCAGCCGGTGCTGGCGTTGATGAAGGTGCGCGGCACCGCCATCAGGCTGGTGAACAGGGCGAACTGGGTGGCCGTGTAGGCCGGGTGGGTGCTGCGGGCGATGAAGGCGACGAAGGCCGCCGTGCCGAGCCCGACGCCGAGCGCCTCGATGCCGATGACCGCCGCCAGCGCGATCCGCTGGTCCGCGCCGATGACCGATTGCGGCCCCAGCCAGGCCAGCCAGGCGAAGCCGAGGATCGCCGCCCACTGCACGAAGCCGAAGAGCCACAGCGCCCGGTTGATGCCGAGGCGCACCATCCATAGCCCGCCGAGCAGTCCGCCGATGACGCTCGGCCACAGGCCCGCATGCTTGGCCACCAGGCCGATATCCGACTTGGAAAAGCCCATCTCCAGGTAGAACGGCGTCGCCAGCGCCGTGCACATCGAGTCGCCCAGCTTGTAGAGGAAGATGAAGGCCAGGACGTAGAGCGCCTCGCGCCAGCCCCGGCGGCCGATGAACTCGCGGAAAGGCTCCGCGACCGCCTGGCGCAGGGTCTTCGGCGCCGCCTGCGCCGCCGCCGCCTCGCGCACCAGCAGGGTCATCGCCATGCCCGGCAGCATGAACAGCGCGGTGACGACGAACACCTGCAGCCAGGGCAGGTGGTCGGCGAGGATCAGCGAGAGCGAGCCCGGCACCAGCCCGGCGATCTTGTAGGCATTCACATGCACGGCGTTGCCGAGGCCCAGCTCGACCTCCGGCAGCAGCTCGCGGCGATAGGCGTCGAGGACGATGTCCTGCGTGGCGGAAAGAAGCGCCAGCGCCACCGAGCACAGCACCACCCAGCCGAGGTCGCGCTGCGGCGAGAGCAGGCCGAAGGCCGCCACCGAAATCAGCAGGCCGATCTGCGTCGCCAGCATCCAGCCGCGCCGCCGGCCGAGCAGCGGCAGGGCATAGCGGTCGAGCAGCGGCGACCAGAGGAATTTCCAGGTGTAGGGTATCTGCACCAGGGTCAGCGCGCCGATGGCGGCGAGGCCCAGCCCCTCGGTCTTCAGCCAGGCCGGCAGCAGGTTGAGCAGGATGAACAGCGGCAGGCCGGAGGAAAATCCGGTGAACACGCAGATCAGCATGCGCCGGTTGAGCAGCGCGGCGAACACCGACGGCTTTTCTTCTGAAGTCATCCGGCGGGATTCTAACAGCAGCCGCACACAGGGCCGGGCGGCATGGAAAAGGCAAGCGCATCGCCGCGCTTCCCATGGCGAGGCTTGTGACTAGTTGGCTGGATTTTGACTGGTTACGGGCGGCGCCTGCCGATGTCCTCGAATGGCCGTCGGCGGGAACCCAAAGCGACGGCGAAAGCGCACGGCGAAATGCGACGGCGTCTGATAGCCGACATTGAGTGCGACCTGGGTGACAGGCTGCGTCGTGGATTGCAGCAACTTCAAGGCAAACGACATGCGTGCATCCACAAGGATATCGCTCAGGCTGGTGTCTTCCTCAGCCAACCTTCGGCGCAATGTCGCTTCGCTCATCGCAAAAGCCGAGGCAACCGCACCGGCGTTCCAGTTTCTCGCTAGATCCTGCCCGACGAGGCGCCTGATCTTGCCCGCCAGCGTCAGCGTCCTGGCCGGCTCGAAGCGGCCTCCGTTCATGCCGATCCACAGCAGGAGTTCGCCAACCCTGTGGCGTGCAATGTCCGGAGGGAGACTGTCATCCTCGACCGCCTGCAATGCCCGCTTGAAGGCTGTCGTAAACTCGTCCGATCGTTGTGCAATGGGCAGGGCATGCCGGATCACAGCCTGACCGGGATGGGCCTCGGCGTGGGCGGCGACCAGCGCGCTGTCCCAGACCAGCCAGTTGGCGCGATAGCTGCCATCCTCGGCTAACCGGTTGGTGATATCGACGCTCTGGCCTCCTGCCACGGCGATGGCTTCCCCTGCGCGGATGATGAACTCGCCGTTGCACCAGCGTAGCGCCTTGATTCCGCACTCGACCGCGATCAGCACCGGCTGTTCGACGAAGAGTCTCTTGAACTCCAGTTCCTGCTGCTGCAGGATGCCGGCGCTGATGCCCACGCCGGGCCGGTGGAAGATCCGCGGTCCGACACTCACTCGGAGGCGGCCAGATGCACGGTGAGGTCGCCGAGCTTTTCGATGCTGCTCGTGACCACGTCACCGGCTTTCAGCCAGACCTGCCTGTCCTTGGGATAGCCGAGAATGACGCCTTCCGGGGTGCCGGTGAAAATGATGTCCCCCGGCTCCAGGGCCCAATGTCGGCTGATATAGGACACCATCTGCTGAACGTTGAAAATGAAATCCGAAGTATTGGACGACTGGCGCAATTCGCCATTGACCCGGGTTTCGATTTTAAGGGCGTTCGGGTCTCCCACCAAGTCGGCCGAAACGAAATAGGGGCCGATGGGGCCGAAGTTGTCCAGGGTCTTGCCGATCATCCACTGCCCAGCCGGCAGCTCGAGTTGCAGATCGCGGGCTGAAAAATCATTGGCAGTGCAGTAGCCGGCCACGAAATTGAGAGCGTCGGCCTCCGCCACGTTGCGCGCTGTCTTGCCGATGACGATCAGCAACTCTGTCTCATAGTCGAATTTATAGGCAATCTGACGCGGCGGCAACTTGATCACGCAATTCTGTCCAGCCAGTGCGTTGTTGTACTTGTTGAACAATGGCGGCACCCGCGGTACCGGGACATTGACCTCTTGGGCGTGGCGCCTGTAGTTGAGTCCGACGCAAAGTATCTTGCCGGGCCGGTCGAACAGCCGGCCATGGGTGATCGACGCCTCTTCAAGGAGCGCTGGCTTTGCCCGCGGTGAAGTCTTCGCCGCCGAGATCAATGCATTGAGGCTTCGCGCGCCATTTCCCGCCAACAGCTCGTGCATGGTTAGCGGGGCGGCCTGTCCCAGCAGTTTCGCTGCCCGGGCAACATCGATCACACCGTTTTCGGTCTTGGCTCCCAGAGTTTCGCTGCCGTCGGCATGCCTGATCGATAGCAGCAGCACCCGGGAGGGCAGATCGTGAGGTGCTGAATGTGTCCTTGGCGGCGCTTCCGTCTTGCGTGTCCCTTGCGCGGCAATCGCGCTGCCCGAGCCCAGCACGGCCAGTCCCGCCGTGCCAGCGCCGGCGGCCTTCAGAAATTCGCGGCGTCCCTTCATGCGTTTCTCCTTAAATTAGTAATGATTCTGACGAAGCGCCCTTAGCGGGCCCGAGCAAGCCGGATACCTATTCGGATATTGCGGAAGTCGGACCAGAAATAGCTGCGGTATGTGGTGCGCGTGTAATTGGCATAGCTTTCGAAGGAGCCGCCGCGCACCATTCGATAGTCGCTGTTGCAACCTGCGGTCCAGGCGCTGCCGTCGGCAGGCGCTCCCCTGTAGTCGATATGCACGCAGTCCTGCAGCCAGACATAGGCATTGCCGCTCATGTCGTACAGCCCCCAGGCGTTGGGCCGTTTCTGTCCGACGGGGTGCTGGCGGCCTTTGCTGTTAATCCCGATCCATGCTACGGCATCCGCTTCATCGCCGCCGCAGTATCGGGAACCGCGGCCGGCACGGCAGGCGTATTCCCATTCCGCTTCGCTTGGCAAGCGCCAGCCGTCGCCATCCACCTTGTTCAGCCAGGCGACAAAATCCTGCGCATCATCCCAATTCACCATCAGCACTGGCGCATCGTCGCCCTGGTTATTCCACTTCACGAACTCTTCGGAAAGCAGGTCGCTGCGCCCGGCCTCGGCGATGAAGGTACGGAATTGCGCCAGGGTAACGTGGGTCTGCCCGAGCTGAAAGGCGCGAATGTCGACGTGGCGGCGCGGCGTCTCTGTCATGTCGGCCTCGGCATCGCAGCCTGCATCGGCGTTCCCGGACACTCCCATTCCGGCGCTCAAGCAGTTCCCCATCGTGAAACTGCCCGCAGGGATATCCACCATCTTTATCCCGAGTCGCTTGCTTGTTTCTCCCGCTGCCAGAGCCGTGCCGTCGATCAGCAGCGACAGTGCCATGAATGCAAGCGTCCTGCAGGAGCCATTGGTCATGCCTTGCATGTCTTTTCCTTTCTCTGCAATTTTTGTTAACGACCGTCCGGGCGGCCTCTGCGGAAGCATCAGGGATCAAGGGAGCCGACATAGGCGGCTATTGCAATCATTTCCTGAGTGGTCAGCTGGGAGACCGCAGGCTTCATCAGGTTTGCCTGCACGCCATGCCGGAAGCCGTACTTGTATGCCTTCATCTGTCGCAGCACATAGTCGGGCGAGAGGCCGGCCAGCCGAGGCACTTCGGAGGTGCCTTTGAGTTGTCGGCCATGGCAAGTCGCACAGTCGGCCGTTTTGCCGCTGCCTCCGGTCGCCAAGGATTTGCCCAGCGCGATGCTGCCGCGCGGCACATATGCGACGAAGCCGGCATAGGGGTCGCGCATCGCCACCCGTTGCGGATCCGCGGGAACCTCGATGAGACGTCCGTCGATCGGCTCCGTTCCGCCGTTGGGAATGACTTGCCGCATGACCAGGCGGGGCTGAATTGCGGTTCTGGGCACAACGTCGGTTTCCTCGACGTGCGTGGACTTCTGCGGCTTCAATGCGGCAAACCATGCGCTTGCCTCGTTCATCTCGGACTCGCTCAGCCCAGTGGCAATCTCATGCATCGGACTTGGCTCGAAGTGGCTGCGCATCTTGTATTCCATGAGATGCCGTACCATATAGGCGGCAGGCAACCCGGCCAGATTGGCCGACTCGGGATGTCCCATGCCGGACGCCAGATGACAGGATGCGCAGGCCCACACTCGCTTCGAGCGATTTCCCTGGCTGACGACGAGTGGCATGGGGGAGTGGTCATCGGGGTACCAGTCCGGCGCCTTGAAGAAATCATCGATTTCGGTCTGCGTGTATTCCCGCATGCTCCCGGGAAGCCGCTTCTTGCCCGCATCCGACGACGCACCGGGAGACAATGGAGCGCTCTGCGCCGAGTCCTGCGCCATAGCCCGAGGAAAGTCTGCGATGGGCAGCAGGACAGCGGTTGCAAGGAACAAGGCCCTGATTTGGCAGATCGCCTGGTCGACATGCCGATGGCGACGAGCGTAAAGGCTAATCACTTGTTGGCCTCCTCTGAATCTGAATGTCCGTACCGGCGCGGCCGCAGGTAGGCGCGCGACCGCCGAGAACGGCGAGCCCATCAACGGCTGCCTTTGACCGTGACGCTGGTCCTCGCCAGGCTGGCGCCCAGGGTCATGAAGCCGAGCATGGCCGGTGTGACGTGAGGAGGCAGGCCAAGTTTCTCCACCTTCAGCGCGTGCACGGTAATGACATAGTTGTGGGTCTGGTCGGCAGGCGGGCAAATGCCCGCATAGCCGGGCTGGCCGTTGTCACTACGCACATGGACGGCCCCCTCTGGCAGTGTTCCCCCCAGGCTGCCCGCGCCTTCGTTCAGCTCTGTGACATTGGCCGGGATGTTGGCCACCACCCAGTGCCACCAACCAGAGCCGGTCGGCGCATCCGGGTCATACATCGTGACGACAAAGCTCCTGGTGCCCTGCGGCGCGCCCTGCCAAACGACCTGCGGAGAGAGATTCTTGCCGGTGCAGCCCATCACGTTGGCGAACTGGGCCGACGGGAAGCGGCCATCGGCCTGACTGCCGGTAGAGACCGTGAAGCCCGCAGCCTGTGCCATTCCGGTTGTCATGACGAGGCCGGCAAGTGTGCCGGCAAGACGGAAAACGATGCGCATTTGAACTCCCTGGAAATGAGAGAGTTCAGTCTGCCAATCGAAGCGCCGGCCTACTTTCGGCAGCCGCTCAATTTCTGTCGCAATTCGATCAGAATGTCTTGGGAGAGATGGCGTGTACCGGGCCCCAGGAGCAGAACACCTGGGCGGCAGTTCCTACAGCCCGTTTTTGCCGAGCCGGTAGACGGCGATGCTGGCGTTGAGGTTGGGGTCCTCGGTGACGATGTCCTCGCCTTCGAAGGCGAGGCGCTCGCGGATGACGATGCCGCGCCCGGCGCACAGGTCCTCGAAATCGGCCATGGTGAAGAAGCGCACGTTGGGCGAGTTGTACCACTGGTAGGGCAGGCTTTTCGACACCGGCATGTGCCCCGCGGCGATCGCCGCGCGATGGCTCTTCTGTCCGAAGTTGGGGAAGCTCACCACCGCCTCGTGGCCGACGCGCAGCATCTCGTCGAGTATGCGTTCCGTATGGCGCACCGTCTGCAGCGAGAGCGACATCACGACGTGATCGAAGAAGCCGTCCTCGAAGCCGGACAGGCCGGCCTCCAGGTCGATCTGGATGACGTTGACGCCGTGGCGGATGCAGGCGAGGACGTTGTCCGGATCCTTGTCCACGCCGTAGCCGCGCACGCCGCGCTCGTCCTGCAGGTAGCGCAGCAGGCTGCCGTCGCCGCAGCCCAGGTCGAGCACCTTCTCGCCCGGCCTGATCCATTTGGCGATGACGTCGAAATCGAAGCGGCCCTCGACATTCGTCATGTTGCCGCCTCCGAACCGTCGCCGCAGATATCAAGGCTGCGCTGTCGGCGGCCAGCGGCATTCGCGGCCGGTCGCATCCCCGCTCCGCGGGGCGCCCGCGTAAGTGGAGCCTCGGAACGTGCGACCTGGAGCGGGCGCTTGGCACGCCATTCTCGCCGACGCGGGCGTTCGCCCGCCTCCGCGGTCGCATCCCGCCTGCGGCGGGAACCCTGCTCCACGCTCCGGCGTGCCTGCTTCCTGCTCATACCGCTATCCCCTCGAAGTAAGCCCGCATCACGGCGTGGTAGTGCGGGTCGTCGAGCAGGAAGGAGTCGTGGCCGGCGATCGACTCGACCTCGGCGTAGCTGACATCGAGGCCGTTGTGCACCAGGCCGTAGACGATCTCGCGCGAGCGCTCCGGCGCGAAGCGCCAGTCGGTGGAGAAGGAGACGACGAGGAATTTCGCCCGGGCGCGGGCCAGCGCCGCGGCGAGCCTGCCGCCATAGTCGCGCGCCGGGTCGAAGTAGTCGAGCGCCTTGGTGGTGATGAGATAGGTGTTGGCGTCGAAGAAACCGGCGAACTTGTCGCCCTGGTAGCGCAGGTAGGATTCGATCTCGAAGTCCACGTCGTAGCTGTAGCGCAGGTCCTCCTGGCGCAGCTTGCGGCCGAACTTCTCCGCCATCTGGTCGTCCGAGAGATAGGTGATGTGGCCGAGCATGCGCGCCAGGCGCAGCCCGCGCGCCGGCACCACGCCGTGCTCGTAGTAATGGCCGCCGTGGAAGTCGGAGTCGGTCAGGATGGCCTGGCGCGCCACCTCGTTGAAGGCGATGTTCTGCGCCGTCAGCTTGGGCGCGGCGGCGATGACCAGGGCGTGGCGGATGCGTTCCGGATACTCCAGCGCCCACTGCAGCGCCTGCATGCCGCCCAGGCTGCCGCCCATCACCGCCGCCCAGGCCTCGATGCCGAGGCGTTCGGCGAGCCGCGCCTGCGCCGCCACCCAGTCCTCGACCGTCACCACCGGGAAATCGGCACCCCAGGGCCGGCCGGTGGCGGGGTTGTCGGTCACCGGTCCGGTCGAGCCGTAGCAGCCGCCGAGATTGTTCACGCCGACGACGAAGAACTTGCGCGTATCCAGCGGCTTGCCCGGCCCGACCAGGTTGTCCCACCAGCCGAGGTTTTTCGGGTTGTCGGCGTGCCAGCCGGCGACGTGGTGGTTGCCGGAAAGCGCGTGGCAAACCAGCACGGCATTTGAGCGCGCCGCGTTCAGCTCGCCGTAGGTCTCGTAGACCAGGTCGAAGGCTGGCAGCACCGCGCCGCCCGAGAGGGTGAGGGGTGCATCGAAATGGGCGCGCTGCGGCGCCACCTCGCCAACGCTGTCGGTTGCCTTGTCCATGCAATAAAAAACCCAGTCGGCTAAGCGCTGGACTGGGTCGCCCTCGCTTTAGCCGTATTTGTTAAGCGCCCGCAAGCTGACGGTCAAATCGGCGCTATGGGGGCAAAGTTACCTTGGCGCAAGGCCGATGTCAAATCGCATTGATGCGCTCCAGCTGCTGGCGCAGCTTTGCCGGCTCGTCGGTATTGAGCAGGCGGCTGACCTTGCGGCGCAGCTGGGCGAGGTTGCTGCGCAGCACCTCCTGCTTCACCTCCGGGATCTGCGCCGGGTGCATGGAGAACTGGGTGAGGCCCATGCCCAGCAGCAGGCGCGTGAGCCTGGGATCTCCGGCCATCTCGCCGCACACCGCCACCGGCAGGCCGGCGTGCGCGCCGGCCTGGATGGTATGGGCGATGAGGCGCAGCACGGCCGGGTGCAGCGGATCGTAGAGGTGCGCCACCGCTTCGTCGGTGCGGTCGATGGCCAGTGTGTACTGGATCAGGTCGTTGGTGCCGATGGAAAGGAAATCCAGCTTCTGCAGGAACACGCCGAGGGCCAGCGCCGCGGCGGGGATCTCGATCATGCCGCCCACCTCGATGCCTTCGTTGAAGGCCTGGCCGCGGACGCGCAGTTGCTCCTTGGCCTGGCCGATGAGGGCCAGGGTCTGCTCGATCTCGTGGGCATGGGCCAGCATCGGCACCAGCGCCTTGACGCGGCCGTGCGCGGAGGCGCGCAGGATGGCGCGCAGCTGGGCGAGGAACATCTGCGGCTCGGCCAGGCAGTAGCGGATGGCGCGCTGCCCGAGCGCGGGATTGGCCTCGAGGCGCTCGACGCCGCGCAGGTTCTTGTCGGCGCCGACGTCCAGCGTGCGGATGACGACCGGCCGGCCCTCCATCGCGCTGGCCACGCTGCGGTAGGCTTCGTACTGCTCCTCCTCGTCGGGCATGCCGTCGCGGTTGAGGAAGAGGAACTCGGTACGGAACAGGCCGATGCCTGCCGCGCCCGCCGCCTTGACATGGCTGATGTCGCCGGGCAGCTCGATGTTGGCATCCAGCTCGATCTCCATGCCGTCGAGGGTGGCGGCGCGTGCTTTCTTCAGGCGCTTCAGCTTGGCGCGCTCGAGTTCCAGCGCACTCTTGCGCAGGCGGTATTCCTCCAGCACGCGCGGATCGGGATCGACGATCAGCACGCCGCGCGTGCCGTCGACGATCAGCATGTCGTCCTCGCGGATCAGATGGCGCGCGTGGTGCAGGCCGACCACGGCGGGAATCGCCAGGCTGCGTGCCACGATGGCGGTGTGCGAGGTGGCGCCGCCCAGGTCGGTGACGAAGCCGCCGATCTTGAGCTGCTTGAACTGGATGGTGTCGGCCGGCGACAGGTCATGGGCGACGATGATGAGGTGGTCGCCCTGCGCGTGCCTCGGCGGGTGGCCCGGATGGCCCATCAGCACCTTCAGCACGCGCTCGACCACCTGCACGATGTCGGCCTTGCGCTCGCGCAGGTACTCGTCCTCGATCTGCTCGAACTGGGCGACGACTTGTTCCATCTGCTGCACCATCGCCCATTCGGCGTTGCAGCGGCGCACGCGGATCAGCTCGCGCGTCGCCTCGATCAGCAGGGGGTCGGCGAGCAGCATCTGGTGCAGGTCGATGAAGGCGGTCAGCTCGGCCGGCGCATGCGCGTCGGTGCCGGCCATCAGGACATCGAGCTCGGCCTGCACGCCGGCCACGGCCCGGTCGAAGCGGGCCAGCTCCTCGTCGACGAAGCGGCCGGGCAGAACGTAGTGCTCGACCTCCAGCGTGGCGTGCGACACCAGGTGGGCGTGGCCGATGGCGATGCCGTGGGAGACGGCCAGACCGTGGATGGTGAAGCTCATCGCGCCTCTACTGCCGAGTCCGGACGCCGGGCCGTCCCAAGTCCGGACGCAGCGTTCGCGGAGCGAACGATCGCGCGCACGTCACCACGGAGCGCCCCGCGACTTCCGGGCGCAGCGAGCTTGCGGGCGCCCCCGCCCCTGGGGGGGCCGGGGGGGGGCCTCATTCGCCCTCCCCGAATCTGTCGGCGATCAGCCTCAGGATGGCGAGCAGGGCGGCCTCCGCATCGGCGCCATCCGTTTCGACGACGATACTGGCGCCCTTGCCGGCGGCCAGCATCATCACGCCCATGATGCTCTTGGCATTGACGCGGCGGCCGCTGCGCTCGAGCCAGACCTCGCTGGCGAAGGCCGTCGCCGTCTGGGTGAGCTTGGCCGAGGCGCGGGCATGCAGGCCGAGCTTGTTGACGATCTCCGCTTCAGCCCGCGGCATCTCGCGTGCCTTTCATCGGCATCACGCCGTCGCGCCCGCCCGCCACGGCCTTGGCCACCAGGGTCTCCATGTTCTTGTCCCGGTAGGTGAGGGCGCGCAGCAGCATGGGCAGGCTTACCCCGGCCACGCCCTCGACGCGGCCCGGCTGCAGGAGCTTCAGCGCGATGTTGCTCGGCGTCGCGCCATAGATGTCGGTGAGCAGCAGCACGCCCTTCCCCGAATCGACCAGCTTCATCAGGTCGCACGCGAGGGGGAGCACGTCGAGGGGGTCGTCCTGGCCGGAGACGCCGAGTTGGGCGATCTGCGGCGGGCGCTTGTTCAGCACATGGCAGGCGCACTGGACGAGGGATTCCCCCAGGCTGCCGTGGGTTATGAGGAAAAGGCCGATCATGGTCGCTGACGGAGGTTCCGCAGCGATTGTAACCGAAGGGCGGCTGGAATCAGCGCTGGATGAAGAAGAGAAAAGCCAGGCCCGCCAGGACGGCGAGGACCAGGACGAGATGGCGGGCCTGGCGGGCGTTGTCGGCCTCCTGCGCCCGCTCGGCGTCGACCAGGCGCCGCAGGCGGCGCAGTGCGTCCAGGCCGACGCGGCGGCGCAGCATCCGCCCTACATGCTCATCGCTCATGGCAGGCTCTCGATTTTCATGTCCGACGACAGCATGGTAAGCCGCTCGCGGAAAGCCGCCGTGACATGCATCACGCCGTTGCCGTCGATCAGCAGCGCCCGGTCTACCCCGAGGCGGCGCGCCAGGCCGCGCCATTGCCCGGCGCCGGCGATGAACAGCGGCTTGCTGGCCGCGTCCGACAGGACGCCGGCGCCCGGCCGCGGCGGGATCAGCACGGTGACCGCCTGCACGCCCTCGGCAGGCCGGCCGCTGCGCGGGTCGAGCAGGTGGCAGTAGCGCCGCCCGTCGATCTCGAAGAAGCGCTGGTAGTCGCCCGAGGTGCCGATGGCCTCGCCGTCGCGCAGTTCCAGCGTGGCCAGCGGCGCGGCGGCGCGCGGGTGCTGGATGCCGACGCGCCAGGGCGTGCCGCCCTTGTCGCCCAGCGCCATGACGTTGCCGCCGATGTTGATCAGCGCGTTGTTCACACCTTTTTCCCGCAGGATCGCCGCGGCGCGGTCGAGCGCATAGCCCTTGGCATAGCCGCCCAGGTCGAGCTGCACGGCCCTGTTGCGACTGCCGACACGTTCTCCGGCGAAGGACAGGTCGCTCATGCGCGGCGCGGCCTTCACCGCCGCCTCGACCGCCGCCGTGTCCGGCAGCTGCGGCCTGAACTCGTCGGAATGGAAGCCCCACAGCGCGACCAGTTTGCCGATCGCCGGATTGAAAAGCTGGTCGGAGCGCGCCGCGATGTCCGCCGCGTCCTTCAGGATAAAAGTCAGTTCCCCGGATACGGCGATGCCGTGCTCGCCCCGCGCGATGGCTTCGTTCAGCGCGGTCAGCTCGGAGGGCTGCCAGGCGTGCAGCATTCGGTGCAGGCGGTCGAACTCGGCCAGCACGGCGGCCAGCGCCTGCGCCGCATGGTCGGCCGATTCGCCCCACACCGAAACCTCGACGCGGGTGCCGAAGACGTAGGCTTCGCGCTGGTGCAACTGCGGCGCCCTGGAACAGGCCGTCAGCAGCAGCGCCGCGAGGATCAGCGCGGCGCCTAGCCGCCGCACGCCCGTTCCAGCGCGTCCATGAACATGCCCGCCACGTCGAAGCCGGTCTGCTGCGCGATCTCGACGAAACAAGTCGGGCTGGTGACGTTGATTTCCGTCAGGCAGTCGCCGATGACGTCGATGCCGGCCAGCAGGATGCCGCGCCCGTGCAGGATCGGCGCCAGGTGCCCGGCGATCTCGCGGTCACGGGCGGAGAGCGGCTGCGCCACGCCGCTGCCGCCGGCGGCGAGGTTGCCGCGCGTCTCGCCCGGCTTGGGGATGCGCGCCAGGGCGAAGGGCACGACGGCGCCGCCGATCAGCAGGATGCGCTTGTCGCCGCGGGCGATCTCGGCCAGGTAGCGCTGCGCCATGATGGTGCGCGCCGTGCAGCCGGTCAGCGTCTCGACGATGACGTTGCGGTTGGGGTCGTCGCGGCGCACGCGGAACACCTGGCTGCCGCCCATGCCGTCGATGGGCTTCAGGATGGCGTCGCCGGCTTCCTCGATGAAGGCCTGCAGCGTTTCCGCCTCGCGCGCCACCACCGTTTCCGGAGTGAACTGCGGGAATTCCAGGATCGACAGCTTCTCGGAATGGTCGCGCACCGCGCGCGGGTCGTTGTACACCCGGGCGCCGCCGGCCTGCGCCCGCTCCAGCAGCCAGGTGGCGGCGATATATTCGATGTCGAAGGGCGGATCCTGGCGCATCAGCACGGCGTCGAAATCCGCCAGCGCCGCCTCCTGCGGCGCCCCGGCCTCGAACCAGTCCTGGTGATCGGCGCGCAGCGTCAGGCGCGAGGCGGCGGCGCGCACGGCGCCCGCGCGCCAGGCCAGCGCCGGGCGCAGGACGGCGGACACCTCGTGGCCGCGCGCCTGCGCCGCGCGCATCATGGCGACGCTGGAATCCTTGTAGGCCTTCAGGTGTTCGAGCGGGTCGAGGATGAACGCCAGTTTCATGCGATTTCGAGCGGCGGGGACGACAGCTCCAGCTCGACCGCTGCGGCCAGCAGGGCCAGGCGGCCCACCACGCCGTAGGCGAAGAAGCGGTTGGGCGCGTCGTCCGGCGCGCAGTTGAAGTCGGGCATGCTGCAGCCGCAGTCGAAAGCCAGCGGCTCGAAGCGCATGCCCGGCGCGTTGAGGTTCTCGTCGCGGCCGCGCTCGGTGTTCACGCGGTAGAAGCCGCCGACGACGTAGCGGTCGATCATGTACACCACCGGTTCGGCGACGTTGCCCTCGATGGTCTCGTGGGTGTGCACGCCCTCCTGGATGATGACCTCGGTGACCTGCAGGCCCTCCTTGCCCACCGCCATCTTGTTGCGCTGCTTGCGGTTGAGGCCCTTCACTTCCGAGGCGTCGCGCACCGTCATGATGCCCATGCCGTAGGTGCCGGCGTCGGCCTTGACGATGACGAAGGGCTGCTCCGTCACGCCGTACTGGGCGTACTTGGCCTTGATGCGGGCGAGCACCGCATCGACGTTGGCGGCGAGGCACTCCTCGCCCTCGCGCGCCTGGAAGTCCACCTTGCCGCAGACGGCGAAGTCGGGGTTGATCAGCCAGGGGTCGATGCCGAGCATCCGCGCGAAGTCGCCCGCGACGCGGTCGTAGGCGGCGAAGTGGCGGGATTTCCGGCGCACATGCCAGCCGGCATGCAGCGGCGGGATGACCGTCTGCTCGTGCAGGTCCTTCAGGATCTCCGGCACGCCGGCGGAGAGGTCGTTGTTGAGCAGGATGGCGCAGGGATCGAAGCCGTCGAGACCGAGGCGGCCATTGAGGCGTTTGAGCGGCTCCAGCAGCAGCCGCTGCCCGTCGGGCAATTCGAGCGGCGTCGGCGCGGCGATCTCGGGAATCAGCGTGCCGATGCGCACGCCCAGGCCGGTGCGTTCGAGGATTGCCGCCAGGCGCGCCACGTTCATCAGGTAGAACTGGTTGCGCGTGTGGCTTTCGGGAATCAGCAGCAGGTTCTTCGCCTCGGGGCAGATCTTCTCGATGGCGGTCATCGCCGCCTGCACGCACAGCGGCAGGAAGGCCGGGTTGAGGTTGTTGAAGCCGCCGGGGAACAGGTTGGTGTCCACCGGTGCCAGCTTGAAGCCGGCGTTGCGCAGGTCCACCGAGCAGTAGAACGGCGGCGTGTGTTCCTGCCACTGGGCGCGGAACCACTGCTCGATGGCGGTGGCGCGGTCGAGGAAGTTGCGCTCCAGTTCGAGCAGCGGGCCGGTGAGGGCGGTTGTCAGGCGCGGGACCATGGGGCGATGTTATACCAGTTGGCGTGCGGCGAACGGCGCGAAATCCTCGGGCAATAATGCATGCTCCAGGCTGCGCTGGGCGAACAGGAAGCGGCCGTCGCAGACGAAGCCGAGCTCGGTCCAGTCGACGTCATTGAGCATGGCGGCGAGGCGATCCAGGTCCGCGTCGCGCCGGTGCGGAAACAGCGCCAGGATCGCGCCGTCGTAGTTGCGGCAATCGTTGAGGAAGAACGGACGCGGTTGGCGCGTCTTCTGGTTGACGTAGAGGCGCGGGGCGTCGGAGACGAAATGGCGGCGGCCCCACTTCCACCAGTTCGATTCGTCGAATTTCGTCACCCGCCGCGCCAGCAAGCGTTCCTTGAACGGCTTCAGGTAGTCGATCGGCCCCTCGCGGTCGAGGTAGATCATGCGGCGCAGCTCTCCCGTCTGCGCCGTCTTCGAGCAGACGAAATCGGCGTTGCCGAGGGAGGCCGAGGTGAAGATCTCGTCGGCACCGGACACCGCGCCGACCTTCACGGCGAAGACGCTGGCGAGCGGCACGCTGTAGATGCCGCGGGTGAGCAGGAGCTGGCCGCCGGAGAGCACCATGCGCCGGCCGTCGGCGAGGCGCCGCGCCCGGTTGCCCTTCTCGAAGCGCCAGATGGCGCAGTTGGGCACCACGCCGTCGAAGACGTGCGCGTCGCCCAGCTCCTCGAAATCGGTCAGCGTGCCCTGCTCGAACAGCCAGGTGTTGAGGCGCGCCGCGCCGGTGGACTTGAGGAAGTCGCGCGGCGTGATGAAGATCAGCTCGCCGCCCGGCTTCAGGTGGCGCACGCACTTTTCGATGAAGTGGAGGTACAGGTTGCTGTGGCCGTTGAGCAGGCGCGAATGCAGTCGCCGGCGGGTGCCGGGCTGGATGTCGCGCGCCTTGACGTAGGGCGGGTTGCCGATGACGCTGTCGAATTGCTCCGACTCGGGATAGGCGAAGAAGTCGAGGTTGAGCGCCTCCGGCGGGCAGTGCGCGGCGTCCAGCTCGATGGCCACGCAGCCGGGCAGTCGGGTCGAGAAGGCGCCGTCGCCGCAGGCCGGCTCCAGCATGCGCCCCGCGTTGCGGCGCAGCGCCAGCATGCGGTCGACGATGGCCGGCGGCGTGAACACCTGGCCGTGACGGGCAATGTCGCGTTGCACGTCGTTATTCATGGGCAAATCCGCAATAATGGAAGCGCGGCGCGGACGGGCGCCGCCGACGGGAACAGGGAGATCGCTTGACGGCAAATATTAACATGCGCGCCGCGCCCTTCGGCCGGCTGTGCGCTGCGCTGCTGCGCCTGTCCGGCTGGCGTGTCAGGGTGGCCTGGCCGCCGGTGCCGAAGGCCGTGGCGATCTTCTATCCCCATACCTCGAACCGGGATTTCGTCATCGGCATCCTGGCCCGCCACGCCGACAAGCGGGGCCGCAGGCCGGAGAACGAAGGCGAGATCCGCTTCGGCTAGGTATTCTTCTGCTCGGCTTCCCGGCGCTTGCGCTCTTCCTGCCGGGCCTTCTCCTCGGCGCGTTTCTTGTCCTTCTTCAGCCACTCCTGCGCTTTGCGTTCGGCCCGCTCTTCCTTCTTCCGCTGCGCATCGAGCTTTTCCTGGCGCTTGCGCTCCAGCATCTGCGCGCGCGCGCCGGCCGTGGCGGCCTCCTGCCCGCGCCTGGCCTGCTCGGCCTGTCGCTGCTGCTGCCTTTCCAGGCTCTTCTGCTGCGCCCTGGCAATCCCCTGCTCCCTGGCCGCCCTGCGCTTCGGCGCTTCCTCGGCCTCCCTGGCGCGCCTGGCCGCCTGGTCGCGCTGTCGAACCTCGCGCTCGATCTTTCTCGCCTCGATCTCTTTTCCGCGCGCCTCGGCGTTGCTCCGGATGTTCTCGCGCCTGGCCTCGTTCAGGCAATCGGAAACCAGCGTCTTCTTCCAGCAGGCGGCATCGGTCTCCTTGCGCTTTTTCAGCGCATCGGCCTTGATCCTGCCGGCTTCGGACTTGAGGGCCGCGGCGCGATCGAGCAACCCGTTGCGTTCTTCGGGGGCGATCGGGGCGGGTGCGGCCTGCTCGGCCCCGGCAAGGTGCGGGATCAGCAGGGCAAGCAGGAAAATCAGGCGCTTCATGTCGGTCTCGAATTCAGGTTGCGTACAATAACGCCTTTTCCTTGCCGCCGGTTGCTCCGGCCGGCCGCATTTTCGTGATTCTTCTGCGCAATCTCACTCTCGCCCGCGCCGGCCGCCCGCTCATCGAGGGCGCCAGCCTGAGCCTGCATGCCGGCTGGAAGGCCGGCGTCACCGGCGCCAACGGCTGCGGCAAGTCCAGCCTGTTCGCCCTGTTCGGGGGCGACCTGCACCAGGAGGCGGGCGATCTCGAGTTGCCGCCGCAATGGGTCATCGCCCACGTCGGCCAGGAGACGCCGGCCCTTGCGGACGCCGCCATCGAATTCGTCCTCGACGGCGATGCCGAGCTGCGCCGCATCGAAGCCGCCCTGCGCGAAGCCGAGGAGCGCCACGACGGCGAGGCCATCGCCCATCTGCACATGGACTACGGCCACATCGACGGCTACGGCGCCCGCGCCCGCGCCGCCGCCCTGCTGCATGGACTCGGCTTCCGCGACGCGGAATTCGACAAGGCCGTGGCGGAGTTCTCCGGCGGCTGGCGCGTGCGCCTGAACCTCGCCCGCGCGCTGATGTGCCGCTCCGACCTGCTGCTGCTCGACGAGCCGACCAACCACCTCGACCTCGACGCGGTGATCTGGCTCGAAGGCTGGCTGCGCGCCTACCGCGGCACCCTGCTGATGATCTCGCACGACCGCGACTTCCTCGACGCCGTGGTCGGCCACATCATCCACATCGAGGGGCGGCGCATGAAGCTCTACACCGGCAACTACAGCGCCTTCGAACGCGCCCGCGCCGAGCAGCTGGCCCTGCAGCAGGCGATGTACGTCAAGCAGCAGCGCGAAATCGCGCATCTGAAGAGCTACATCGACCGCTTCCGCGCCAAGGCCACCAAGGCGCGCCAGGCGCAGAGCCGCATCAAGGCGCTGGCGCGCATGGAGGAGGTCACCGCCGCCCACGTCGACACGCCCTTCGAATTCCGCTTCTTCGAGCCGGTCGGCAGCCCCGATCCGCTGCTGCAGCTGGAGGATGCGGCGGCCGGCTACAACGATGTCGCCGTGCTGCGCGGACTGACTTTGACCCTGCGCCCGGGCGAGCGCCTGGGACTGCTCGGCCGCAACGGCGCCGGCAAGTCCACGCTGATCCGCCTGCTCGCCGGCGAGTCCGCGCCCTTGTCCGGCATCCGCCGCGAGGGCAAGGGCCTCGCGATCGGCTACTTCGCCCAGCACCAGCTCGAGCAATTGCGCCCGGACGAGAGCCCGCTCTGGCACCTGAACCGCCTCGACCCGCGCACGCGCGACCAGGACTTCCGCAACTACCTCGGCGGCTTCAACTTCCACGGCGAGATGGCGACCTCGAAAGTCGGCCCCTTCTCCGGCGGCGAGAAGTCGCGCCTCGCCCTGGCCCTGCTCATCTGGCAAAAGCCGAACCTGTTGCTGCTCGACGAGCCGACCAACCACCTCGACCTGGAGATGCGCCACGCCCTGACGCTGGCGCTGTCCGAGTACGAGGGCGCGGTGGTGCTGGTCTCGCACGACCGTCACCTGCTGCGCACCGTCTGCGACAACTTCTGCCTGGTTGCCGACGGACGCCTCGCGCCCTTCGACGGCGACCTCGACGACTACCGCAAATGGCTCGACCGGCCGCAAGAAGCAAAAGCCGGGGCAAAAGTCAGCCCCCAGGACACGGCGAAGGCGGCCCCCCCGCCGGCGCCCGAGCGCAAGCCCGCGGGCAAGGCGCGCGCCCTGGCGAAGGAAATCGAGCAACTGGAAAAACGCATGGCACAATTGGAGGCGGAAAAGCGCCGGCTCGACGCCCGCCTCGCCGACCCGGCGCTCTACCGGGCGCCGGACAAGAAAGAATTGCAGGCCTGTCAGCAGCGCCAGGCGGAAGTGGCGGGAGAGCTGGCCGAAATCGAAACCGCCTGGATGGCTGCACAAGAGCAAATGGAACAGTAACCATGCATGCACAGCGCCGCTACACCCTGACCGCCTCCTGCCCCGACCGCGTCGGCATCGTCGCGCGGGTGGCCGGCTTCATCGCCGAGAACTGCGGCTGGATCCTCGAGACCAGCCACCACGCCGACGAGGACACGCAGCGCTACTTCATGCGCATCGAGATCAAGGCCGACTCGCTGCCCTTCGACCTGGCCGAGTTCCGCCGCCGCTTCCAGCCCATCGCCGCCGAGTTCGCCATGGACTGGCGCATCGCCGATTCCGCCGCGAAGAAGCGCGTCGTCGTGCTCGTCTCGCAGCAGGAACACTGCCTCTACGACCTGCTGGCGCGCTGGCAGTCGAAGGAGCTGGATGTCGAGATTCCCTGCGTGATCTCCAACCACGAGACCTTCCGCGGCTTCGTCGAATGGCACGGCATCCCCTTCCACCGCGTGCCGGTGACGACGGACAACCGGCGCGAGGCCAACGCCGAGATCCTGCGCCTGTTCGAGGAGGCCCGCGGCGACATCATGGTGCTGGCGCGCTACATGCAGATCCTGCCGCCCGAGCTGTGCGAGAAATACCCGGGGCGCATCCTCAACATCCACCACTCCTTCCTGCCCTCCTTCGTCGGCGCCAAGCCCTACCACCAGGCCTACCGGCGCGGGGTGAAGCTGATCGGCGCCACCTGCCACTACGTTACTGCCGAGCTCGACGCCGGCCCGATCATCGAGCAGGACACCGTGCGCATCGACCACGGCGACACGGTGGAAGACCTGGTGCGCTACGGCAAGGACATCGAGAAGGCGGTGCTGGCGCGCGGGCTGCGCTACCAAGTCGAGGACCGCGTGCTGCTCAACGGCAACCGCACGGTGGTGTTCAGGTAAACACGGGCGGGGCTGCGCCCCTGTCATGCCCGCGCGTCGATCCCTTCGACATGGCGCCGGCTGCGTTCGATGGCTTCTTGAATATGTTCGAGGTAATCGGTTTGCTATACTTGTATAGCACTTAAAGGTAAGGAGAACCCAAATGCTTGCCATACGCCTGCCCGAAACGATCGAGGAGCGCCTGAACGCATTGGCCAGCGAAACCGGACGCACCAAGACCGCGCTGGCGCGAGAGGCCATTCTGGAATACATCGACGACCTGGAGGACTATTACCTCGCCGAGGCACGCGCCCGGCGCAACCGCAAGACGATCCCGCTGGCCGAAGTGGAGCGCAAGCTTGGGCTATGACATCGAGTTCGACCCGGAAGCCGTTAAGGACCTGAAGAAGCTGGATCGCCCAATTCAGCACCGCATTGTCGAGTTCCTGAAGCAGCGCGTGGCCGCGCTGGACGATCCTCGCAGCATCGGAGAAGCGCTGGCGGGGGCGAAGTTGGGCAACTACTGGAAATACCGTGTCGGCGATTGGCGCATCGTTTGCGACATTCAGGATCGCCGCATCGTCGTCCGCGTCTTGCGGGTCGGCAATCGGCGGGAGGTTTATCGCTAGATGGTCGAAAAACCTAATGGAAGACCTGGTGCGCTACGGCAAGGACATCGAGAAGGCGGTGCTGGCGCGCGGGCTGCGCTACCAGGTCGAGGACCGCGTGCTGCTCAACGGCAACCGCACGGTGGTGTTCAGGTAAGGTTTCATCGGCCCACATTCAGTGTGGGGAGTTTTGTGGGAGAGGCTCAGCCACGACAGCCTCAGCGCCGTCATTCCGGCGGAAGCCGGAATCCAGAATGGCTGCCGCACGATCGGCTGCCGTCATTTCTGGGCCCCGGCTTCCGCCGGGACGACGAGAGGGTTTTACCGAAGAAAAGGGCGCCCCGGCCAAGCCGGGGCGCCCGTCACCGACCTCCGAGGGAGGGCGAAGGTCGGATTGCTTAGTAGTGGTAGGCCGTCTCGCCGTGCGAGGTGATGTCGAGGCCCTCGCGCTCTTCCTCTTCCGGCACGCGCAGGCCGATCGCCACATCGACGATCTTGAAGGCCACGAAGGCCACCACGCCCGACCAGACGACGGTGGTGCCGACGCCGGTGAGCTGGATGATGACCTGATCCACGATCGAATACTCGGCGGCCACCTTGTTGGCGACGTAATCGAAGATGCCGGAGCCGCCCAGGCTGGGCGCGGCAAACACGCCGGTCAGCGTGGCGCCGAGGATGCCGCCGACGCCATGCACGCCGAACACGTCGAGCGAGTCGTCGGCGCCGAGCAGGCGCTTCAGGCCATTCACGCCCCACAGACAGAGCACGCCCGCCGCCAGGCCGATGACGATGGCGCCCATCACGCCGACGAAGCCGCAGGCCGGGGTGATCGCGACGAGGCCCGCCACCGCGCCGGAGGCGGCGCCGAGCATGGAGGGCTTGCCCTTCATCATCCACTCGACCAGCATCCAGGACAGCGTCGCCGCCGCCGTCGCCAGCCAGGTGTTGACGAAGGCCAGGGCCGCCGTGCCGTTGGCTTCCAGGGCGGAGCCGGCGTTGAAGCCGAACCAGCCGAACCACAGCAGCGAGGCGCCGATCATGGTCGTCGTCAGGGAGTGCGGCGCCATCGATTCCTTGCCGTAGCCGACGCGCTTGCCGATCAGGTAGGCGCCGACCAGGCCGGCCACCGCGGCGTTGATGTGCACCACCGTGCCGCCGGCGAAGTCGAGCGCACCCTTCTGGAACAGCCAGCCGGCCTTCGCCGTCTCCGTCGCCAGCGTCTCGGCGCTGGTGATGGCGTCCGGACCGGTCCAGAACCACACCATGTGGGCGATCGGCACGTAGCTGAAGGTGAACCACAGCGCCATGAACAGCAGCACCGCGGAGAACTTGATGCGCTCGGCGAAGGCGCCGACGATCAGGCCGCAGGTGATTGCCGCGAAGGCGCCCTGGAAGGCGACGTAGATCAGCTCCGGCACCACCACGCCCTTGCTGAAGGTGGCCGCCACCGATTCCGCCGTGACGCCTTTCAGGAACAGCTTGTCGAGGTTGCCGAAGAAGGCGCCGCCCTCATTGAAGGCCAGGCTGTAGCCGTACACCGCCCACAGCAGGCTGATCAGCGAGAAGACGATGAACACCTGCATCAGCACCGAGAGCATGTTCTTGGCGCGCACCAGGCCGCCGTAGAACATCGCCAGGCCGGGAATCGACATCAGGATGACGAAGGCGGTGGCGACGATCAGCCAGCCGGTGTCGCCCTTGTTCGGCACGGGCGCCGGCGCGGCGGCGGGCGCCGCTTCGGCCGGAGCGGCCGCTGCCGCCGCCGGGGCCGCCGCAGCGGGGGCTGCCGCTGCCGGCGTGGCCGCCGGGGCCGCCTTTTCCTCGGCCAGGACGGGTGCGCCGGCCGCCAGACCCACGGCCAGCATCAGGATGGCAAACAGTTTTTTCATGTTTTATCTCCCTAGAGCGCGTCCGCGCCGGTCTCGCCGGTGCGGATGCGGATGGCTTGTTCGAGGTCGAACACGAAGATCTTGCCGTCGCCGATCTTGCCGGTGCTGGCGGCCTTCTCGATGGCCTCGATCACCTGTTCGAGCAGCTCGTCCTTGACGGCGGCCTCGACCTTCACCTTGGGCAGGAAGTCGACGACGTACTCGGCGCCGCGATACAGCTCGGTGTGGCCCTTCTGCCGGCCGAAGCCCTTCACCTCGGTGACGGTGATGCCGGCCACGCCGACGGCCGAAAGCGCCTCGCGCACCTCGTCGAGCTTGAACGGCTTGATGATGGCGGTTACCAGTTTCATGGCGATCCCTTTCTCAGAATGTGCGGCTGACCGAGAGGATGAGCGTGTCGCGCCCGGCGTTCTTCATGCTCGTCGCGCCGGT
Organism: uncultured Rhodocyclaceae bacterium; assembly: GCA_964475635.1. GTDB lineage: Bacteria > Pseudomonadota > Gammaproteobacteria > Burkholderiales > Rhodocyclaceae > Desulfobacillus. The sequence continues at coordinate 6,401 of CAYYXS010000040.1, read as the reverse complement.
CCAGCTGTTGCCGAAGCAGTAGGGCTGGGGCAGGCCGGCGATATTGGGCGTGCAGCTGCCCTTGGCGTTGGTGCCGACATAGGCGGCGCCGAACACCCAGCCGGAGACGTCCTTGGTGACGCCGATCTTCCAGTCGGTGTAGTCGCCGTTCGAGCGGCCGTTGCTGTAGTTCTTGAAGTTCAGGTGGCCGAGATGGCCGTTGATGCCCCAGCCGTCGCCCAGGTCGTAGCTCGCCGACAGGTCGACATAGCCCGAGCCGCTGGTGTGCGGCACGCCGAAGTAATCGTCCACCGCGTGGTAATACTTCAGCGAGAGGAATTTCCAACTGACGCCGAGATAGACCTCTTTGTTGTCGACGCTGCCGGTATTCACGCTGGTCGTCTTGGCGTTGGTGATCGGCGCCGCCAGGGGAGCATCCGTGCCGGGGTAGTAGTAATAGATCGCGCCGACGTCCAGGCCCCAGTCGCCCCAGGCGCCCTTCCAGCCGCCGTAGAAATCCATCTCCAGGTTGCCGGAGGGATAGCCGGCGCCGGAATTCACGTTGGAGTTCCAGTTGCCGAGATAAAAGCCGCTCGCATGCGCGTAGTCGAAGCCGCCCTGCAGGGCCGGCTTGCCGAAGGTCTGGTCGATGCCGCGGAAGCGGTAGCTGCTGAACAGGCCGAGGTTGGCGGTCAGCGTATGCGGGCTGGCGGGCGCGGCTGCCGGCGCCGTCTGCGCATGGCCGATCGCGGGCAGAGAGAACGCGGCGGCCATCGCCGAGGCAAGCAGGGTCTTACGCATGATGGGCTCCTTGATTAGACGTTAGTAATAGGGGCAAGAAAAGGCACTCCCTCGTTTGCATCAACCGTGCCAGATTTAATTTCTCATTAAATCAGAATGTTATTCTTTGACGGCAGGGATCGGCTGGATGTCGCGCACCAAGACATCGCGTGAGCCCTGGTGGTCGCACCACCCTGGTGCAAAGCGGGCCGGTAAATGCCCAGCTTGACAACTAGTTCTAATGCGTACTAATATGGTTCGCGTTAGAACTAATTTCATTTCTGGTCTTGGCCCGCGAACCCTTCCTGCCCATGCTGCGCGAACTGGCCCGCTGCTATCAGGCTTTCGAAGCCTATTCGGCGGCGCATATCCGCAGCATAGACCTTACGCCGGCGCAGTTCGACATCATTGTCACGCTCGGCAACACGCCGGGCATGAGCTTCAAGGAACTGGGCGAGAAGACGCTGATCACCAAGGGCACCCTGACCGGCGTGGTCGACCGCCTCGAAGCGCAGCAGCTGGTGCGGCGCAGCGCCTCGACCGAAGACGGCCGCAGCATGATCGTCAGCCTGACGCCGGCCGGCGAGCGCCTGTTCGGGCGGATCTTTCCCGCCCACCTCGAACACATGCGGCAGGCGCTCGGCGGGCTCGACGCCGAGCGCCTGGAGCGGATCGAGTCGGCCCTGCGCGGCCTGCGCGAAACCTTCGAATCGGCCCGCGCCGGGGAACCCGCCGCCGGCGCCGCGGGTCGTAGCAGCTTCGATCGCCGAGGACAACAAGAATGAGGATGCCCCCCCTGCCGACGACCGGCTACACCCGCACCGCCATCGCCCTGCACTGGCTGGTCGCCCTGCTCATCTTCAGCCTGTTCCCGCTCGGCATCTACATGGCCGACCTGCCCTTCTCGCCCGGGCGGCTGAAGCTCTACTCCTATCACAAGTGGCTCGGTGTCACGGTGTTCCTGCTGGCGCTGGCGCGCCTCGCCTGGCGGCTGAAGCACCCCGCGCCGCCGCCGCCCGCGGGCCAGCCGGCCTGGCAGCGCGTCGCCGCCGTCGCCATCCACCATCTGCTCTACGTGCTGATCATCGCAGTGCCGATCAGCGGCTGGCTGATGAGCTCGGCCAAGGGCTTCCAGACGGTGTATCTGGGCATTCTTCCCCTGCCCGACCTGCTGGCCAAGGACAAGGCGCTCGGCGACGCCCTGCTGCTCGTGCACCAGATCCTCAATTTCACCCTGGGCACGCTCGTCATCACGCACCTCACGGCGGCGCTCAAGCACCACCTCGTCGATCGCGACGAGGTGCTCGCCCGCATGATCCCCCTCCTCGACAGAAAGAGAGATTGAATGAAACGCATCGCCCTCACCCTGGCGCTCGGCGCCGCCCTGCTCGCCCCGGCGCTGGCCCAGTTCGACGCCGCCCGGAGCAGCGTCGTCGCCGTCTCGAAGCAGATGGGCGTGCCGGTCGAAGGCGTCTTCCGGCGCTTCACCGCGCAGGTCAGCTTCGACCCGGCAAAGCCGGCCGAAGGCCGTGCCAGCGTCGAGATCGACATCGCCAGCTTCGACCTCGGCGCCGAGGACTTCAACCGCGAGACGGTGAGGAAGGAATGGTTCGACGCCGCCAGATACCCCAAGGCCAGCTTCGTCACCACCGCCATCCGCCCGGCCGGCGCAGGCAAATATGAGGCCGCCGGCAAGCTCACCATCAAGGGCGTCACGCGCGAGGTCGTCGCCCCCGTTAATCTCAAGGCCGAGGGCGGCCGGCAGGTCTTCGAAGGCGTGCTGCCCATCAAGCGCCTGCAGTTCAACATCGGCGAAGGCGAATGGAAAGACACCGCCACCGTCGCCGACGACGTGCAGATCAGGTTTCGCATCGTTGCAGCGAAGAAGTAGTCCCAACAACCCACCCAGGAGATGACACGCATGAAACTCAAAGCCCTCGCCGCCGTGCTGGCGACACTGACTTTTGCGCCCGCCCACGCCGCCCCCGAAACCTACGCACTGGACGCCAACCACACCTTCCCGCGCTTTTCCTACAACCACTTCGGCTTCTCCAAGCAGTTGTCCCGCTTCAACCGGACAACCGGCACCGTGGTGCTGGACAAGGCGGCAAAATCCGGCTCGGTCGATGTCACCATCGACATGAAATCGGTGGATACCGGCAGCGACCTGTTCAACCAGCACATCCAGGGAACGGATTTCCTGGACACCGCGAGCCACCCGACCGCCGCCTTCAAATCCACCCATGTGGTTTTCGACGGAGACAAGCCCGCGCGCGTCGAGGGCAATCTGACCATCAAGGGAATCACCAGGCCGGTCACCCTCACCGTCACCTCCTTCCTGGCCAAGCCCCACCCGATCCTGAAGAAGGACGCCCTCGGCGCCAACGCCACGGCCCTGATCAGGCGCAGCGAATTCAACGCCGGCAAGTTTGCGCCGAATGTCGGCGACGAGGTCGCCCTGGAAATCGCCATCGAGGCCATCAAGGCCGACTGAGCCCGCCCGGCTGTACCTCCCCCTCTTTCCGCCTGCGGGGAGAGGGCCGGGGCGAGGGGAAACCCGCCCCCCAATTGCCATTGGCATGCCCGCTTGCTAAGCTTCGGCAAACAGCCAGCCGGAGCTGCGGCCATGTCAAAAAGAATCCACGGTGAGGAAAGAGCGAACGCCTGGCGCAGCCAGGGCGGCGCCCTGCACGGCCCTGCCGCGCCGCCGCCCGCCGACACCGCGCCGCTCCTGCGCAGCCAGATCGTCAAGAAAATCCAGCCCCACCAGAACGGCGCGCGCCGCCTGAGCGAGCGTTTCGCCGACCGCCTGGTCTGCGTGCGCTACCGCACCGACCCGGACAGCGGGCGGCGCTTCACCACCGTTGACACCCCGGCAGCAGCTTGCGCCCCTCGCCACCCGAGGCCAGCTTGCGGACACCACCCGGCCACCCCATCTTGCCCACCCGCCTTCATGCCAAACGATTGACTCCCGCCATAGCCCGCTTACAATCCCCATAGCCACCGCCCGCACGGCGGTTCAGTCCAACAAGGTTTATCCGCCGCCATGACGCCGCGCCCTCATCAACCGCTTCCGCTGCGGCGGATAAACGCTATTCGTTATGCCTCATGGCAACCATGTCACTTGGATTTGAGCCCAATACGACTATAAGCAAGTGGGAGATTGCCCAGCGGCAGTTACACCAGGCGATCAATCTCTTCTTGGCGGGCGACTATGTTTGCGCCATTACTCTTGCCGGAGCTGCCGAAGGCATCTTCGCGGGACTGCTTAACCAGCAAGACCGCCCGTCGGTTGTTGAAAAATCGTTCGAGACCATTCAGCGGATTCGAGAGCAGACCAATCTTCCGGCAATGGGCGATAAGAAGAACACGGAGATATATTCCTTGTGGAATATCGCTCGAAACAAACTGAAGCACCACGGAAAGAATGAAAGCGAAGTATTTTCGGTGAATCTATTCGATGAGGCATATTGGATGCTCAGGCGAAGCATCGCGAATGCTGACGCGCTTGGCATTTCGATACGCAACCGCGACAATTTCGAGAACTGGGTTATCGCCAATATCAACATGTAGCCATCGAAGCACAGGAGAGCATATGGAAGACAGCAAGAAACTCGGAACGATAACGATGGCACTGTACGCAATTCTGGCGCTTGCCTCGTTCGTATTCTCTACGAGCGGCTGCTATCCCGGCAGCACCAATGATGAATCTTCGGTCAAGTGGTTTCTGTACTGCTTACGCGTCGTTGTCTACGAAGATATCCCTGGCAACGAATTTTCCGATCACATTTATCTTCCAACGAAATACTTGCTCCTGCTTTGCGCGACGCTCTTTTCAATTGGTGCACTCTGGTACAGAGGCGCACTGACCATTCCGGCCAAATTGAAGGCTCTTGTCTCATTCCCCGAGCAAGCCGCGCCGCCACATGACAAAGGGCTATGAGGCATAACCCTGCGGTCCACCGGACGCTGCGCGATAAAGCCGCGCAGCGCCGGTGACCTCCACGTTAGCCGCTTTCTCGTGCCCACCTGCCACGTCTCGCTCAATAGGAAAAAATGGCCTCAGACCTAGAATTCGTCGAGTACGTTTGTGATCAGATCCGTGACGCAGGCTCGATCTCGTTTCGAAAAATGTTTGGCGAATACGCCATCTACTGCAACGGCAAAGTCATCGCCCTGGTTTGCGATAACCAATTTTTCCTCAAGCCAACGGATGGCGGGCGGTCCTTTATTGGAAATGTCACCGAAGCGCTCCCCTACCCGGGCGCCAAGCCCTATTTCCTCATTGGAGATCAGCTCGATGATCGAGAATGGGTTTCGAATCTTGTTCGGGCAACAGAAAAAGAAATTCCTTTGCCGAAGCCCAAGATAAAAAAGGCGAAATGAAAGGCACCTCAAGAATGGCGCGGAAAAATATCGCGGCTGCGTTCAACACTGCGTTCAACACTGCGTTCGACCCTGCGTTCGAGCGGACCTTGAACCCTGCGTTCGAGCGGACCTTGCGCCATGAGCGTCGTCATTTCGTCTCCTCCTGGTGGGGCGCAAGGCCGCTCAACTCCACGTTGGGGCTCTCCATCGTGAGCGCGTCTTCTCTCTCGATAGTTTCAGTGTCCGGGGTGCCGAGCGAACCGACATCGGCCATTCAATCGCCGTCTTACCAGCGCCGACTTTCACGCACTCACCGAGAATCAGAACCAAACGGGTTGCTGCGGGTGTCAGTCTTTGCAAAGGCTTTCGCATCGCGGACCGCCTGCACGCCAGTCAGTTTGTGGCTGGCGCCTGAAGGCGCTAAACCCGTGGAGAGGAACGTCCTTCGCCAAGCGGTTCCGTCCAAACCCATAAACCCTCTCGGGTGGTCGGCCTCACCCAAGGTAAGAGAAACCATTCCCGCGCGTCATTTCACGGCGGCGGCTTCGTGTGCTGCCGCAGCTTCGCCGGGTTACTCCGTCAGCCTGTTGGCGGGCATCACCCCACGTACCGGTTTGGCCCCAACCCGTCAGTCAACACGGACGCTGCGCGATGAAGCCGCGCAGCGCCGGTTACTTCTACGTTGGGCGTCTCCAATATGCTGAACTTCGGCCAATTCACGCAGTACTGGCGCAACACCTATGGGATGCCAGTCATCTTCCGTGTACTTTGCCAAGGTGGAATGGTTGTCGGCCCGTTCTTTCTGCTACTCATGGCAATTCCTCTCAAAGATTGGGAGGTCGACGGTCGGCAATTGTCATACGCCGAGTTTTGGTCTTCGGGTTACGGTCCGGCTTTCTCTGCGGCAATGGCGCTATTCAGCGCCGGAACATGGGGCCTAGCCGCGCGCAAACCATGGAGCCGCTGGTTGGTCATTTTGGGACCCACCGTCCCGCATATCGTCTTGGCAACGTTCGCTACTTCGCCCATTTACGTATGCAGTCCCGATTGCGCAGGGGTGTTCATAGAGGCAGCCGCAACCTCTGCTGGCCTGTACGTATGTCTTTTCCATGTACGACCCTTTCGGGATTACTTGCGCCTCTAAGTAGAGCTATGGTGACCAAGACCAACTTTGCGCTCAACCGGACGCCAACAAGCTGCGCTTGTTGGCGCCGGTTAGCTCCACGTTGGGGCCATCCATATCGGCGTATGGCTTTTTATATTGCTAAGTGCTA
>CAYYXS010000039.1:0-41721 GCA_964475635.1 uncultured Rhodocyclaceae bacterium | reverse complement strand
AATGCGAAACGCGGCAGTAGCTCCCGCTACCACCGCGTCAGCGGTTTAGTTCAACGTGATGTGCACACCGAATGGTGTGTTAATCGATTATTCGTACTGGTGTATAATTCAAGCATCTCTTCGTTCTCTCCTGTATATCGTGAGCCAGGCAAAGAGTTATCCATCAACCACGGTCGCATCCGCACTGCCGGATCCGCCGGATCCGCCGAAGCTGCTGGATCGCGTGCGGGATCGCATCCGGCGCAAGGGGTACAGCCTGCGCACCGAGAAGGCTTATGCCCATTGGATTAAACGCTTTATTCTGTTTCATGGCAAGCGGCATCCCCGCGACCTGGGCGCGGCGGAGGTGGAGGCGTTTCTGACCAGCCTGGCGGTGGAGCGGGACGTGGCGGCGGCGACGCAGAACCTGGCGCTCTCGGCGATCCTGTTCCTCTACCGCGAGGTGCTGGAGCTGCCCCTGCCCTGGCTCGACGGCATCGAGCGGGCGAAGAAGCCGGCGCGGCTGCCGACGGTGCTCGGCACGGCGGAGGTCGGCCGGCTGCTGGAGCATATCGAGGGCACGCCGGGGCTGATGCTGCGCCTGCTCTACGGCACCGGCATGCGCCTGATGGAGTGCGTGCGGCTGCGCGTGAAGGACGTCGATTTCACGGCGCGCCAGATCACGGTGCGCGACGGCAAGGGCGGCAAGGACCGCGTGACGGTGCTGCCGGATGCGCTGGCCGAGCCGCTGCGCACGCACCTGGCGCTGGTGAAGGCGCAGCATGCGGCGGACCTGGCGCAGGGGCACGGCGCGGTTTGGCTGCCGGATGCGCTGGCGCGCAAGTATCCGAAAGCGCCGACGTCCCTGGGCTGGCAGTACGTGTTTCCGGCGCGCGGCATCTCGACGGATCCGCGCAGCGGCGCGCGGCGCCGCCACCATATCGATGAAAAGATGCTGCAGCGGGCGATGCGCCGCGCGGCGCAGGAGGCGGGCATCGTCAAGCCGGTGTCGCCGCACACCCTGCGCCATTCCTTCGCCACGCACCTGCTGCAGTCGGGTTACGACATCCGCACGGTGCAGGAGCTGCTCGGCCATGCCGATGTGTCCACCACCATGATCTACACCCATGTGCTGAACCGCGGCGGGCGGGGCGTGGTCTCCCCGCTCGACAGCCTCTGATGCGGCCTGCCGCGCCGGGTGATGACGCTTTCCTCGCCGGCCTCGGCCTGGCTGACGATCTCCGAGAGATGCGCCCCGGCATCGGCCAGGGACAGGGTGCGCATGACATTTGATTGTAACTATCTGACCAACTCACTATAGTGTATTTTGCCGCCTGTGAAACCCGACTCCCTCGCGCTTGCCCTGCACCTGGCCGCCGCGGCCGTGGCCGAGGTCCTCGCCGGGCGCTCGCTCACCGAGGCGCTGGCCGCCTGCTGGCGCGCGCAGCCGGACCTGCCGGCCGGCCAGCGCGGCGCCGTGCAGGATCTTGCCTACGGCGCGCTGCGCCGCTGCGGGCGCGACGATTTCTTTCTCGCGCGGCTGATGGAGAAGCCTCCCGCACCCGCCATGCGGGCGCTGCTGCTGGCGGCGCTGGCGCGCCTGGCGGCGCGGCCGGAGGAGGCGCACACCATTGTCGACCAGGCCGTCGAGGCGGCCGGCGCGGTTTCGCGCGGCAGGTACAAGGCGCTTGCCAATGGCGTGCTGCGCAATTTCCTGCGGCGGCGCGACGAGCTGGAGGCCGCCGCCGCTGACGACGAGGCGGCGCGCTGGCAGCACCCGCGCTGGTGGATCGCGCGGCTGCGGCGCGAGTATCCGCAGGACTGGCAGGCGATCCTCGCCGCGGGCAACGGCCGCCCGCCGATGACGCTGCGGGCGAACCGCCGCCGTGTCGCGGCGGCTGACTATTGCGCACGGCTGCAGGCGGAGGGCCTCGCCGCGCACCTCATCGAGGGCGGCGCGATCCTGCTGGAGCGGCCCGTGCCGGTGGAGCGCCTGCCCGGCTTCGCCGAGGGGCAGGTCTCGGTGCAGGACGCCGGGGCGCAGCGCGCGGCGCCGCTGCTCGACGTGCACGACGGCATGCGCGTGCTGGACGCCTGCGCCGCGCCGGGCGGCAAGGCGGCGCACCTGCTGGAGCTGGCCGCGGTCGACCTGCTGGCGCTGGATGCCGACGCCGGGCGCGCCCTGCGCATCTCGGAGAACCTGTTCCGGCTCGGCCTGCTGGCGCGCGTCGTGCCGGCCGACTGCCGCGAGCCCGACGCCTGGTGGGACGGGCGCGAATTCGACCGCATCCTCGCCGACGTGCCGTGCTCGGCCTCGGGCGTCGTGCGCCGCCACCCCGACGCGAAGTGGCTGCGGCGCGAGGGCGACATCGCGCGCTTCGCCCGCACGCAGGGGGAAATTCTCGACGCGCTGTGGCGGGTGCTCGCCCCCGGTGGTAAATTGCTGTATGCGACGTGCTCCCTCTTCCCGGAGGAGAACGCGCGCCAGGTCGCGGCCTTCGCCGCGCGACAAGAAGATTGCATGCGGCTGCCTGCCGCGGGCATGCCCGGGCTGCAGTTGCTGCCGAACGAAGATCATGACGGCTTTTACTATGCGCTGTTGCAGAAGCTGGACTAGCCTGTCGTTCCCGCGCAAGCGGGAATCCGCTTCCACCCCGGTAATTCCGGATTCCCGCTTGCGCGGGAATGACGCCATCGGGCGATGCGGGAGCTGGCTGGGATTGCGCGCGCTGGTGTTTCTTGCCGTCCTGCTCCTGGCCATGCAGTTGGCGCACGCCGCCGAGATCGAGGTGAGGCGCGCCGAGATCGCGCAGGGCGAGGAGTCCTGGCTGCTCGACGCCGAGTTCGGCATCGACCTCGGCAGCCGCCTGAAGGAGGTCGTCTCGCGCGGCGTGGCGCTGTACTTCGTCGCCGAGTTCACCCTGAGCAAGGCGCGCTGGTACTGGGTGGACGAGCATGTCGCCGGCCGCACGCAGACCTGGCGGCTGTCCTACAACGCGCTGACGCGGCAGTACCGCCTCTCCTCCGGCGCCCTGCACCAGAACTTCCCCACGCTGGAGGAGGCGCTCGGCGTGCTCGGCCGGCTGCGCAACTGGGCGGTGGCGGAGCGGGCCCAGCTCAGGCCGGGCGAGCCCTACAACGCCGCGCTGCGCCTGAAGCTCGACCTCACCCAGCTGCCGAAACCCTTCCAGGTCACCGCCATCGGCAACAAGGACTGGAACCTCACGGCGGAGGTGAAGCGCTGGAGCTTCACGCCGGGGACGGAGAGCCCGGCCAAATGAGGCTCCTGCTGTTCGCCGCCGCGGCGCTGGCGGCCCTCCTGCTCTTCCTGCTCACTTCGGCCTCGGCCAACACGGCGCTGTTCGCCGGCCACTACCGCCTGCTGCTCGGCACCACCGCCGCCGTGGCCGCCGCCCTGCTCGGACTGGTGCTGTGGCAGCTCGTCCGGCTCTGGCGCGAGCACCGCGCGGAAGTCTTCGGCTCGCGCCTGAAGCTGCGCCTGGTGCTGATGTTCGCCCTGATGGCGGTGGTGCCGGGCGCGCTGGTGTACGCCGTCTCGCTGCAGTTCGCCGTGAAGAGCATCGAATCCTGGTTCGACGTGCGCGTGGACAAGGCGCTGGAGGGCGGCCTCGCCCTGGGCCGCAACGCCCTCGACTACCTGCTCGCCGAGCTCGCCGGCAAGGCGCGCAGCATGGCGCTCGATCTCGGCGATGCGGGCGACGCCACGCGCACGGCGCAGCTGAACCGCCTGCGCGAGCAGGCCGGCGTGCAGAGCGCCGCCCTGCTCACCGTCGCCGGCCAGGTGCTCGCCAGCAGCAGCGGCGAGCGCACCGCCCTGCTGCCCGACCTGCCCTCGCCCGCGCAGCTGCGCCAGGTGCGCCAGGGCCGCAGCCTGTCCTCGGTGGAGGGCGATGCCGCGAACGGCCTGACGCTGCGCGTGCTGGCGCCGGTGGCCTCCGCCTCGTTCGCCGGGGAGACGCGCGTGCTGCAGCTCACCCAGGCGGTGCCGGCCTCGATCGCCGCCAGCGCCGAAAGCGTGCAGGCGGCCCACCGCGACTATCAGGAGCTGTCGCTGGCGAAAAGCAGCCTGAAGCGGATGTACACCCTGACGCTGACCCTGGCGCTGCTGCTCTCGCTGTTCGCCGCCGTCGCGCTCGCCTTCCTGCTGGCGCGCAGGCTCTCGGCGCCGCTGTCGATCCTCGCCCGCGGCACCGAGGCGGTGGCGGCGGGCGACTATTCGCCGCGCGAGATCGTCGCCACGCGCGACGAGCTCGGCGTGCTGACGCAATCCTTCAGCCAGATGACGCGCCAGCTGGAGGAAGCGCGCGCGCTGGCCGAGAAGAGCCGCGCCGAGACGGAATCGGCGCGCGCCTACCTGGAGAGCGTGCTGGGCAACCTCTCGGCGGGCGTGCTCGCCTTCGGCGCCGACAACCGCCTGCGCGCCGCCAACGACGGCGCGCGCGCCATCCTGCGCGACGACCTGGCAGAGGCGCTCGGGCAGCCCCTGGCCGGCTGGCGGCGCCACCTGGAACTGCGCGACGCCATCGCCTCCGGCTGCGAGGAGGCCAAGGGCGAATGGCAGCGCGAGATCGAGATGCAGAACGGCGCCGGCCTGCCGCAGGCGCTGCTGCTGCGCGGCGCGCGCCTGCCGGAGGCTTCCGGCGGCGGCTGCGTGGTGGTGTTCGACGACATCACCCAGCTCATCGCGGCCCAGCGCTCGGCCGCCTGGGGCGAGGTGGCGCGGCGCCTCGCCCACGAGATCAAGAACCCGCTCACCCCGATCCAGCTCTCCGCCGAGCGCCTGCAGCACAAGCTGGCCGGCAGGCTGGCGGGGGCCGAGCGCGAGATGCTGGAGCGCTCGACGCAGACCATCGTGAACCAGGTCGAGGCGATGAAGCACATGGTGAACGACTTCCGCGACTACGCGCGGCTGCCGCCGCCGCAGTTTGCCGCGCTGGACCTCAACGCCCTCGTCGCGGAAGTGCTCGGCCTCTACGAGACTTCGCGCGCGCGCCTCAGCGTCGAGCTGGCCGACAACCTGCCGCGCGTGACCGGCGACGCGGCGCAATTGCGCCAGGTGATCCACAACCTGGTCGCCAACGCCGAGGACGCGCTGGCCGAGACGGCCGCGCCGGAGATTTGCGTCAGCACCCGCTGCGAGGCGCGCGGCGCGGTGCTGGCGGTGGCCGACAACGGCGGCGGCTTCCCGAAGGAAATCCTCGCCCGCGCCTTCGAGCCCTACGTGACGACCAAGGCGAAGGGCACCGGGCTGGGGCTGGCAATCGTCAAGAAGATCGTGGACGAGCACCGCGGCCAGATCGAGATCGAGAATGCCGCGCCGTGCGGCGCGCAGGTGAAAATACGGCTGCCGCTGGCGGCGTGAGCGCCGCCCGCCGGGCCGCCCCAAGGGCGGCGCAGCCAAAGGCATGGGGCCGCGCAGCGGCGAACAACCGTCACCCCCTTCCTCGGGAAGGGGGGCGGGGGGATGGTAAAACCACTTATGGCAAAAATACTGGTAGTCGACGACGAAATCGGCATCCGCGAGCTGCTCTCGGAGATCCTGCGCGACGAGGGCCACGACGTGCAGCTGGCGGAGAACGCGGCGGCCGCGCGCGCGGCGCGCAACGGCGCGCGGCCCGACCTCGTGCTGCTCGACATCTGGATGCCCGACACCGACGGCATCACGCTGCTCAAGGAGTGGTCCGCCGCCGGCCAGCTCAGCATGCCGGTGGTGATGATGTCCGGCCACGGCACCATCGACACCGCGGTGGAGGCCACCCGCATCGGCGCGCAGGATTTCCTGGAGAAGCCGATCGCCCTGCAGAAGCTGCTCGCCGCGGTGAAGCGGGCGCTGCAGAAGGCGGCGGCGCCGGCGCGCGCCGAGCTGACGCTGGCGGCGTTCGCGCGCTCCGCCCCCCTGCGCGACCTGAAGAAGCGCCTCGAACAGGTCGCCGCCAAGAGCCGCGCGCTGATGCTGAAGACCGGCTCCGGCAGCCTGGCCGAGCTGTGCGCGCGCAGCCTGCAGGCGCCGGGCAAGGCCTGGCTCAACCTGGGCAGCCTCGGCCAGCCGCTGGCGCTGGAGGCGCTGGAGAAGGCGGCCGGCGGCATGCTGTTCGCCGACGAGCTGGCGACGCTCTCGCGCCTGCAGCAGAAGAACATCGCCTTCGCCCTCGAACGCCTGGAGAAGTTCGACCTGCGCCTGCTGGCGGCCAGCACCCATGGCGCGGCCGAGCTGGCGGCGGCGGGCTTCGACGAGGCGCTGGCGCGCCGGCTGGCCGAGGTCAGCCTCGGCGCGCCGGGCCTGGCGGAGCTGCGCGACGAGGTGCCCGAAATCGCCGCGCAGATCCTCGGCCACCTGGTCGAGGCGGGCGAAGTGCCGCTGCGGCGCCTGTCGACGGCGGCGCTCAATGCCCTGCGCAACCACGCCTGGAGCGGCGGCTACGCCGATCTGCGCAGCGCCGTGCGCTCGCTCGCCCTGGGCGCACTGGAGGAGGAGATCTCCGCCGAAGAGGTGACGCGCCTGCTGGCGCCGCAGCCCGCCGCCGCGCCGGGCCTGCCGCTCGACCTGCCGCTGCGCGAGGCGCGCGAGGCCTTCGAACGCGTCTACTTCGAGCACCACCTGCAGCTCGAGGGCGGCAACATGACGCGGCTGGCCGAGAAGACCGGCCTGGAGCGCACCCACCTCTACCGCAAGCTGAAGGGCCTCGGCATCCCGCTCGGGCGCAAGGGAGAAGAACAGTGAAAATCATCATCCTCGGCGCCGGCCAGGTCGGCGCCTCGGTGGCGGAGAGCCTGGTCTCGGAGGCCAACGACATCACTGTCGTCGACGTGGACGCCGACCGCCTGGCTCTCCTGCAGGACCGGCTCGACCTGCGCACCGTCGCCGGCAACGCTTCCAGCCCCTCGGTGCTGCAGCAGGCCGGGGCCGAGGACGCCGACTTGCTGATCGCCGTGACGCAGAGCGACCAGACCAACCTGTGCGCCTGCAAGACGGCGCACGCCCTGTTCAACCTGCCGACCCGCATCGCCCGCGTGCGCTCGACGGATTATGCCGACTACCCCGGCCTGTTCGACGCGGCGAACTTCGCCGTCGACTTTTCCATCTGTCCCGAGCAGATCGTCACCGACTACATCGTCAAGCTGATCGAGTTCCCCGAGGCGCTGCAGGTGCTGGAGTTCGCCGACGGCCTGGTCAGCCTGGTGGCGGTGCGCGCCTTCGAGGGCGGGCCGCTGGTCGGCCACCCGCTGAAGGACATGCGCAAGCACATCCCCCAGGTCGACGCCCGCGTGGCGGCCATCTTCCGCCGCGACACGCCGGTCACGCCCGAAGGCGACACCGTGATCGAGGCGGGCGACGAGGTGTTCTGCCTGGCGGCGACCAAGGACATCCGCCGCGTCATGCGCGAGCTGCGGCGCATGGACAAGGCGGTCAAGCGCATCATGATCGCCGGCGGCGGCAACATCGGCCATCGCCTGACACGCGCCATCGAACACGATTACCAGGTCAAGGTGATCGACCGCAACAAGCACCATGCCCAGTGGCTGGCCGAAAACGTCAAGCGCGCCCTGGTGCTGCAGGGCGACGCCACCGACGAGAAGCTGCTCGACGAGGAGAACGTCGACCAGATGGACCTCTTCCTGGCGCTCACCAACGACGACGAGAACAACATCATGGCGGCGCTGCTGGCCAAGCGCATGGGCGCCAAGCGGGTGGCGGCGCTGATCAACCGCCGCGCCTACGCCGACCTGGTGCAGGGCGGCCAGATCGACATTGCCATCTCGCCGGCGCAGACCTCCATCGGCACCCTGCTGGCGCATGTCCGCCGCGGCGACGTGGCGGCGGTGCACAGCCTGCGCCGCGGTGCGGCGGAAGCGCTCGAGCTGGTGGTGCACGGCGACGAAAAGTCCTCCCTGGTGGTGGGCCGCCGCATCGAGGCGCTGCCGGTCATCAAGGGCGCCACCATCGGTGCCCTCGTGCGCCGGCTGCCGCAGAAGGATGTCCCGGCGTACGCCGAGAACCTGGCCGAGGAGCCGCAGTACAAGGTGATCATGGCGCACCACGACACGGTGATCCAGGCCGAGGACCACGTCATCGTCTTCGTCGTCTCCAAGAAACTGGTGCCGAAGGTGGAGAAGCTGTTCTCGGTCGGGGTGAGTTTCTTGTGAGCAATGCCCTGTCGGTGCTGCGCGTCTTCGCGCTGATTCTGCTGATCTTCAGCGGCACCATGCTGCTGCCGCTGGCGGTGGCCTGGATCCTTCGGGACGGCGCCCAGTTCGCCTTCGACGACGGCATCGTCGCAGCGCTGGCCGGCGGCGCGCTGCTCTGGTTCGCCACCCGCCGGCACCGCGAGGAGCTGAAGGTGCGCGACGGCTTCCTGCTGGTGGTGCTGGTGTGGGCCGGCCTGCCGGCCTTCGCCACCGTGCCGCTGCTGGTGTACTTCTGGCCGAAGCTCAGCTTCACCGACGCCTATTTCGAGACCGTCTCGGGCCTCACCACCACCGGCGCCACGGTGCTGGAGGGACTGGATGCGCTGCCCTATTCCATCAACCTGTGGCGGGCCGAACTGGTCTGGCTGGGCGGCATGGGCCTGATCGTGCTGGCGGTGGCCATCCTGCCGCTGCTCGGCGTCGGCGGACGGCAGATCTTCAAGGCCGAGGCGCCCGGGCCGATGAAGGAAGCCAAGCTCACCCCGCGCATGGCGGAAACCGCCAAGGGCCTGTGGCTGGTGTACTTCCTCATCTCGGCGGCCTGCCTGCCCGCCCTGGCCTGGGCCGGCATGAGCTGGGGCGATGCCCTGATCCACACCTTCACGGTGATGGGGCTCGGCGGCTTCTCCAGCCACGATGCCAGTTTCGGCTACTTCAATTCGGTGCCTATCGAGCTGGTGATCATCTTCTTCATGACCCTGGCCGGCATGAACTTCGCCACGCATTTCCTGGCCCTGCGCGGCCGCGGCTTCTCGCCCTACCGCTTCGATCCGGAGGTGCGCTGGTTCCTGTTCGCGATGTACGCCAGCGTGCTGGGCGTCGCCTGGTACCTGTGGGAGATGCGCGTCTATGCCGATTTCTGGACGGCGCTGCGCTTCTCGGCCTTCAACGTGGTGTCGATCGCCACCACCACCGGCTTCGCCAACACCGACTTCAACCTGTGGCCGATCTTCGCGCCGCTGTGGATGCTGTTCCTCTCCAGCTTCGCCACCTGCTCCGGCTCGACCGGCGGCGGCATCAAGATAGTGCGCGCCATCCTGCTCTACAAGCAGGTGCATCGCGAGCTGCTGCGCGCCATGCATCCCAACGCGGTGCACCAGACCAAGCTGGGCCATGAGGTGGTGGAGAACAAGATCGTCTTCGCCGTGCTGGCCTTCGGCTTCATGTACATGGTCAGCATCGTTTCCATGACGCTCGTAATGGCAGCGAGCGGCCTGGACATCGTTACCGCTTTTTCCGCCGTCGTCGCCAGCATCAACAACACGGGCCCCGGTCTCAACCAGGTCGGGCCGGCGACGACCTTCGCCGTGCTGACCGACTTCCAGACCTGGGTGTGCACCTTCGCCATGCTGCTCGGGCGGCTGGAGATATTCACCCTTCTGGTTGTGCTCACCCCGACCTTCTGGCGCAAATGACCCCCCCGCAGGGTGGTAAACTCGCACGATGAACAAGCCGAAAAACGACACCTTCCTGCGCGCCCTGCTGCGTCAGCCGACCGACTACACGCCGATCTGGCTGATGCGCCAGGCCGGACGCTACCTGCCGGAGTACTGCGAAACACGGCGGCGCGCCGGCAGCTTCATGGATCTGTGCAGGAATCCGCATCTCGCCTGCGAGGTGACGCTGCAGCCGCTGGCGCGCTACGATCTCGATGCGGCCATTCTGTTCTCCGACATCCTGACCGTGCCCGACGCCATGGGCCTCGGCCTGTATTTCGCCGAAGGCGAGGGGCCGAAGTTCGAGCGCCCGCTGCGCGAGGAATGGGAGATCCGCAACCTGGCCGCGCCCGATCCGGACGCCGAGCTGCGCTACGTGATCGACGCCGTCGCGGAGATACGCCGCGCCCTCGGCAACGCGGTGCCGCTGATCGGCTTCTCGGGCAGCCCGTTCACCCTGGCCTGCTACATGATCGAGGGCGGCGCCTCCGAGGACTTCCGCATCGTCAAGGCAATGCTCTACGACAGGCCAGAGCTGCTCCATCACGTGCTGGAGGTGAATGCGAGAGCAGTGACCGCTTACCTCAACGCGCAGATCGAGGCAGGCGCGCAAGCCGTGATGATCTTCGACACCTGGGGCGGCGCGCTCTCGCACCGGGCCTATCGGGAGTTCTCGCTGGCCTACATGCAGCGCATCGTTGCGGGCCTGACCCGCGAACGCGAGGGGGCGCGCATCCCGAGCATCGTGTTTACCAAGGGCGGCGGGCAATGGCTGGAGGAGATCGCCTCGATCGGCTGCGACGCCGTCGGCCTCGACTGGACCACCGATATCGGCGCGGCACGCCTGCGCGTCGGCGACAAGGTGGCGCTGCAGGGCAACCTCGATCCGGTGGCGCTGTTCGCCCAGCCGGAGAAGATCGCCCAGGAAGCGCGCGCCATCCTCGACGCCTTCGGCCCGGGCAGCGGCCACGTCTTCAATCTCGGCCATGGCATCTCGCAGTTCACGCCGCCGGAGCATGTCGCCGCGCTGGTGAATGCGGTGCACGAGCACAGCCGCAAGCGCCGCCAAGCCTAGCTTCCGGCGCCCCCCTCCCGGATAGCCAGGCTGGGCGCGGCCTGGCGCGGTTCCCGGCCCGAAAACCGCATGAAATAAGGCGTTCGAAGTGGGGTGCAGGGGGTTGACTTATTCACAATCGCTTGTTCCACCACAGGGAAAGGGTAACTTTCGACATAGTTTTATCGTTTTTTTTACGCCACTGTTTCAAAACGATTTTTTATAGATCATTGGATAGGCAAAGCGAGGAAATGCCTTGTCTGGAGCGGAGTTAAGTCCAATAGCAAGGGGTTTTCCACAAAGATATCCACAGATTTTGTGGACAAGAATATTGCGCTTTTATTGCAGTGGCTTAGCATCGATTTCAATACTTCTCGCGAAGACTTGAAACCAAGCCGGCAGTCAGTCTGAATAAATCCAAAATGAATTCGGCTATTGTCCGAGTCGCGCTCGATCTTCCGCTCACGCACGGCTTCGATTACCTGGCGCCCGATGCGGATGCAGGCGATGTCGGCCGGCGGGTGAGCGTTCCTTTCGGACGCGGCGAGAAGATCGGCGTGATCCTGGAAGTCCGTTCGGATAGCGACCTGCCGCCGGAAAAACTCAAGCCGGTGCGCGCCATCCTGCGCGATGCGCCGCCCCTGCCGCAGGACTGGCTGGCACTGGCGGATTTTTTCAGCCGCTACTATCAGCATCCGCTCGGAGAAGTCGTCGCCCTGGCACTGCCGCCCGCCTTGCGGCGGCCTGGTGCGCTGCCGCGCCCTCCGGATCGGCTCGTGTTCCGCATCACGGAAGCCGGCCGGCTGGCGCTGCCGCGGCTGGCGCAGCGCAGCATCGCCGCAAGGCTGCTTGCGGGGCTGGAATCGAATGGCGCCATGACGCGCCGGGAACTGCGCGCGATTTCTGCCTCGGCCGCGAAACAGCTGCCCGAACTGATCGAGAAAGGGTGGCTGCTTGCCGATGCCGAGGTGCCGGATCTGAAGGCGGCTGCCGGACCAGATCTGCTGGAAGAGCAGCGCCATGCCCTGCAGACGGTGGAACAGGCCTTCGGCCGCTTCGAGACTTTTCTGCTGCACGGCGTCACCGGCAGCGGCAAGACCGAAGTGTACTTGCGCCTGATAGAGCGCGCGCTCCAGCGCGGCGGCCAGGCCTTGTTATTGGTACCTGAGATCGCGCTGACGCCCCAGCTCGAAGCGAGGGTGAGCGGTCGCTTCCCCGGCGCGCGGCTGACAAGCCTGCACAGCGGCCTGGCCGATGGCGCGCGGGCGGCGGGATTTCTCCAGGCGCTTGCCGGCGAAACCGACATCGTGCTCGGCACACGGCTGTCGGTATTCACGCCGCTGCCGCGCCTGGCGCTGATGGTGGTGGACGAGGAGCACGACCCTTCCTTCAAGCAGCAGGAGGGCATGCGCTACTCGGCGCGCGACGTGGCGGTGTGGCGCGCCAAGCAGCGCGGCGTGCCGATCGTGCTCGGTTCGGCGACGCCCTCGCTGGAGAGCTGGGCCGCGGCGCAGGCCGGCCGCTACCGCCTGCTCGAATTGACGGGGCGGGCGGTGGCCGAATCCATGCCGGCCGTGCGCTGCGTCGATACGCGGCGCGAGAAACTGCAGGACGGCATGAGCGAGCACTTGCTGCGGGCGATCGCGGCGCGGCTGGAGCGCGGCGAGCAGAGCCTCGTCTTCCTCAATCGGCGCGGCTATGCGCCGGTGCTGGCCTGCCCGGCCTGCGGCTGGGTCAGCCGCTGCCCCGGCTGCGCCGCCAATCTGGTGGTGCATCTGCAGGATCGGCGTCTGCGCTGCCACCATTGCGGGCGCGAGGAACGCATCCCCATTGCCTGCCCGAGCTGCGGCAACCAGGACATCCATCCCTTCGGCCGCGGCACGCAAAGGCTGGAGGAGGCGCTGGCCGCGCGCTTCCCGCAGGCGCGCATCCTGCGCGTCGACCGCGACAGCACCAAAAGTCAGGCGCGCTGGCACGGCGTGCTGGAGGCCATCCACAAGGGCGAGGCCGACCTCCTCATCGGCACGCAGATGCTGGCCAAGGGCCACGACTTTCCCAGGCTGACCCTGGTCGGCGTGCTCAATGCCGACGCGGCCCTCTTCGCCGCCGACTTCCGCGCGCCGGAGCGGCTGTTCGCCCAGCTCATGCAGGTCGGCGGACGCAGCGGACGCGCCGAACTGCCGGGAGAGGTGCTGGTGCAGACGCAGTACCCGGAGCATCCGCTCTACCGGGCCCTGGCGGCACACGACTTCGCCGCCTTCGCCGCTGCCCAGCTGGCCGAACGTGAGCGCGCCGGCTTTCCGCCCTTCACGCATCAGGCGATGCTGCGGGCGGAAGCGCCGGAATTGAAGCAGGCGCTCGCTTTCCTGCAGACGGCCAAGGCGCTGGGCGACGCCCTCTCGCCCGCCGAGGTGTCGCGCTACGACGCCGTGCCGATGCGCCTGCACCGTCTGGCCCACCTGGAGCGCGCCCAACTGCTGGTGGAATCGCGCAGCCGGCCGGCGCTGCAGGCTTTCCTCGGGCAGTGGCTGGCGGCGCTGCGCGAACTGAAGGCACCGCACACCCTGCGCTGGCACATCGACGTCGACCCGCTGGAGTTCTGATATCGTTCCGGCCAGCGCATATTTCCAACTACCGGGGAAGGACCCCATGGCCACGAAGAAAACGGCATCGGCCGAAAAACCGGAGGACATTTACGTGCTTCGCGTCGACCTGGCGCATATCAGGCCCGCGATCTGGCGGCGGCTCGAAGTGCCCGGCAATCTGACCCTAGCAAAGCTGCACAATGTGATCCAGATGGCCTTCGACTGGACGGACAGCCATCTTCACGGCTTCAACATCAACGACACGATCTATGGGCCGGGCGATGCCGATCCCTTCGGTTTCGGCGTGGAAGAACTCAGCGAGCGCAAGTACCGCCTGTCGGTGGTGGCGAATACCGGCAGCCGCTTCACCTACACCTACGACTTCGGCGACGACTGGATCCACACCGTCAAAGTCGAGAAAGTCGTGCCGCCGGAACCCGGCGTGCATTACCCGCGCTGCACCGCCGGCAAGAACGCCGCGCCGCCCGAGGACTGCGGCGGCCCCTGGGGTTATGCCGAAATGCTGCGTGCGCTCGCCGATCCCACGCACGCTGAACGCGAGAATCTCCTCGAATGGATCGGCGAGGACTTCGACCCGAAGGCCTTCGACATCGAGGAGCTGAACGCCGGCCTGAGGATGCTCAAGTTATAGCGATGCGAATCCTCCTCCGCGGCCAAGCCTGGCATTTGCGCGAACAGGTCGCCCTCGGCGAACGCACGCTGTTCCGCCTGCAATGCCCGGATTCCGGCGAAACCATCGAGGCGCTCAGTCCGCCGGACGAATTCGAGCCGCTGGCCGATCCCGCGCCGGCGCTCGATCGCCGTTCGCTCACACCCCTCGCGGTGTGGCGGCTGCACCATGAAGCTCTGCACTTCCAATCGCTGCCCGACAGCCGCTACGCCGCCTTTCACGCCGGCCGCATTTCGCCCGAACCCTACCAGTTCGCGCCGCTTGCCCGATTGTTGGCCGGGCCGCGCCGCAGTCTGCTGATCGCCGACGATGTCGGTCTCGGCAAGACGGTCGAATCAAGAAGCGCATGCTGTCGAGCCGCTCCGCGCTGCGCAAAACCGTCGCCAATCGCCTCGAAGCGCTCGCCAGCCGGGCGATCGAGGAGCCGCCGGCGCGCGCGGAAGTGCGCGAACTGCAATCCGACCTGCCGCTGGCCGAAGCCTCTGCCGAGCGAACGGCAACCCGCATCCTGCGCGCCGCCATCGCCCGCGACGCGCGGCGGCGCGATGCCGAGAAAAAGAAACTGAAGACCATCGCCAAATTGCTCGAACAGGTGGCCGGCTTGCCCGACCCGAAGGTCGCCGCGTTCATTGCCGACATCGAGCGCGACGTGCTGCCCATTCCCGGAGAGAAGGCGATCGTCTTTACCGAGTACCGCGATACGCTGGCGGCATTGCGCGAGGCGCTGGCCGGGCATCCGCTGTTGCGCAACGCTTGCGTCGAACTGACGGGCGGCCTGTCGCCCTCGCAGCGCAAGGCGCGCATTGCCCGCTTTCACCAGCCCGACTGCCGCTTCCTGCTCGCCACCGACGCCGCCAGCGAAGGCCTCAATCTCCAGCAGCAATGCTGCCGCCTTTACCATTTCGAACTGCCCTGGAACCCGAACCGCCTGGAACAGCGCAACGGACGGGTGGACCGCCACGGCCAGACGCGCCCGCCGGTGATCCGCTATCTGTACTATCCCGATTCGCCGGAAGACCGGGTGCTCGACCGGCTGGTGCAGCGCATCGCCCGGATGCACGACGACCGCGTCTCCACGCCGGACATCCTCGGCATCCTGGAGGGCGCCCGCATCGAGGAAGTTCTGGGCCGCATCGAGTCGGCGGCGAGCGGCGAGGTGGCCTCCGAGAACCTCATCAGGGTATTCGAGGCGCGCGAGCAGGAGTTCGCCTACCAGATCGCCCCGATCCTGCTGGCCGGGGAAGACGGTCATTCGACGCTTCCCTTCGCCAATGCTGCCTCGGCGGACCCCATCATCGAGGATGACCGCGACTTCGAGCGGACGATGCTCGTCGCTTTGTATGCCGGCCTGCGCCAAGCGAGCCTGCCTGGAACATTCCGCCTCGACGTGCCGCGCCACTTGCAGGGGCCGGGAGTGGAGCCGCGCTACGCCTGCGCCACCTTCCTGCGCTCGATCGCCGTGCAGTATCCGGCGAGCGAGGTCGAATTCATCCACCGGCTGCATCCGCTCGCCCGCGCGCTGGGCGAGTACTCCTTGCGGGAGCTGACCGTGGAACCTGCGCGCAACAGCCTGGGCTCGCGCATCGCCGTGCGCCGCCATCCGCTGGCCGCGAAGCAGGCCTTTGCCGTATTCACCTTCCTGGGCCGGGACGACTCGCCTGCCGGGCGAGTGTTCGGCATCGCCGTCGGCGTGAGTGGGGACACCCTCGACGACGCGGTCGCGCAAACACTGCTCCGGGAGGTGCCGGCGCGCCGGGCGAGGCGTCCTGGGACGATGTAGAGCGCATGTTCGGCGAGCGCTTCGCCTCGCTGCAGGCCGCCGCGGCGCACGCCGCCCTCGAACACCTGCGCAACCGCGCCGCACGCCTGCGCCGGGAACGCGACGGCATGGTGAATGTGCTGCGCGAGGAAGCGGCGCACTATCGTGTCGATCGCCTCGCCGAGATCAAGGAAGAAGAGACGGCCGAGCGCGCGGGCATCCGCGACCAGATGGAACTCTTCCGCGAGGCCGCCACCAACTGGGATGCGCGCCGCGCCGCCGTGGAAACCCACTACGGTCGCCGGCTCGAAGAAATCGAACGCTTCGCCGAAGTACCGCAGCCGGCGGCCCCGCAGCCGCTCGGCGTGCTTCTGGTACTGGCGCCGGAGCCGTCATGACCGCCGCCTCGCTGCGCAATCACAAGGGATTTTTCTCGGACTACTGGCTCGGCACGGTGCTCGGCGCGCGCGGCAGCGCCGGGCCGAAGCTCACCGCCACCCAGATCAGGAAGGCGCTGGAGCGTGTCACGCGGGGCGTGGACGCGATGTCCGGCGCCGCCGCGCCCGAGCTTACCCACTTCCGCGAACGCTTCGCCCGCCCGCTACTGGACGACTGGCTCGGCTTCGAGATGCAGGAGAATGCGGCAGAGCCGCGGCTGCGCCCCTTGAGCCTGAAAGACGCCGACGGCGCCTCCATTGCCGCCGTCCTGCTCTGCCCCGACCCCGCCGAACTCGAATCGCCGAGGGCACGCCGGCTGCTGGAGGATGGTCTGCTCGCGCTGGGCCTGGATCACGGTTTCCTGTTGTCTCCCGATGCGCTGCGGCTGATCCGCAAGCCGGGGCTCGGCGCGCGCGGCGCCGCCTTCGACCTCGGCCTGGCCTCGGTCGCGGAGTTGCAGGACGGCGATTCCCTTGCCGCCGCCTGGCGCGTGCTCTGCGCGGCGAATTTCGCGCCCGGCGCGGGCGGCAGGCGGCCGATCGACGCGCTCGAGGAAGAAAGCCGCCGCCACAGCGCGAAAGTGTCGAACGACCTCAAACTTGCGGTGTTCGAGGCGGCCGAGCGTATCGTCGGCGGATTTCTCGACGACGTGCGCAATCGACCCGAAGCGTTTCCACAGCCGCCCTCGCTCGAAGCCTTGCGGGACGCGGGCTTCCTCGCCCTCTACCGGCTGCTGTTCATCCTCTATGCCGAGGCGCGCGACGAGCGCCTGATCCGCCATCCGCTCTACCAGAAAAGCTATTCCCTCGACGGCATCGTCACGCGGCTGCTGCGCACGCCGCCGCAGGCGCTCGCCGCCAGCCGCCACGGCCTCTGGCAGCAGCTTCTGGCGCTGTTCCGCATCTTCAACGAGGGCATTGCGCCGAACCTGCCGGACCTCGAGAACATCCCGCCGCGTGGCGGTCGCCTGTTCAGCGAAACCGCGCCCGAGGGCGCGCTGCTGCGCGCCTTGCGCCTCGACGACCGCTGCATGGCGGCGATCCTGCTGGCGCTGGCCACCGCCCGGCCGCGGCGCGGCGTCGGCCGCGAGCGCGTGTCCTTTCGCGAGCTGGAAATCGAGCAGCTCGGCCATGTCTATGAGGGCCTGCTCGAATACGAGCCGGCCGAAGCCGCCGAGCGCATGGTCGAAGTCAGCGTGGCGGGGCGGGAGCTGGCCCTGACGCCCGAGGAAGTGGTCAGGCTTGCGAGCAAAAGCAGTTGCACGTCCGCGGCGACGCGGCGCTTCTGGAAGGGACGGCCGCCGCGCACCTTCACCCCGAGCTTGCGCCGGACGACGATGAGGCCGAGGAGGCCCTTGACGATGCCGAAGAGGAGGCCGAGGACGAGGCCGACGAGTCGGACGAAGGCGAACCCGCCATCAAGCGCGGCGCCGCGCTGAAACTCCTGCGTCGCATCGAGCCTGGGGAGTTCTTTTTCAAGCCCGGCTCGGCGCGCAAATCGAGCGGTTCGTATTACACGCCGACGGCGATGGTGGACGACCTGGCCCGCCACGCGCTGGGGCCGCTGGTCGAGGGGCGCAGCGCGGCGGAGATTGAGCGCCTGCGCGTGATCGACATCGCCTGCGGCTCGGGCCACTTTCTCGTCGGGGCGGCGCGTTTCCTCGCGCCGGCGTTGTTCGCCGCATATCGCCGCGAGGGGGACGGCAACCCGCCGCCCGAGTTCCATCCGGATCGCGCGCTTTCCCCGGATGTCAGGGCGCGCTGGGAGACAGAGGGACTGGACTGGTGCCGCCGCCGCGTCATCGAGCGCTGCCTGTTCGGCGTGGACCTCAACCCCGCCGCAGTGCAGCTCGCACAGGTGGCGCTGTGGATCGAATCGCTGGCCGGCGAGCGGCCGCTGTCCTTCTTCTCGCACCACATCCGCTGCGGCAACTCGCTGCTCGGCAGCACGCTGGCGCGTTTCGATGCGCCGCCCGACCCCAAATTCGGCAAGCCGCGCGAGCGCCACACGCGCGGCCTGTTCGAGACGGAACTGCGGCGCACGCTCGACGAGGCGCTCGCCGAGCGCCGCCTGATCGATGCGCCGCTGCCGCCCGAAATACGGCGCGACACGCCCGGGGAATATGCCTACAAGGACGATCGCCTGCGCCGCGCCGAGGCGGCCCTGGCGCAGGCCCGGCTGCTGCTGGACTTGCGCAGCGCCTCGCCCTTCCTGCCCGAGATCTGGGCCGAACTGCCGATGCTGATGTCCTCGTTCGATCTGCACACCGACGCGCGCAGCCGGCCCTGGTGGGCGCGCTTCGAGGACGTGCGGCGGCAGGAACGCTTCTTCCACTGGGAACTGGAATTTCCGGAAGTCTTTCTCGACCGCGAGCACCCGGGCTTCGACGCCGTGCTCGGCAATCCACCTTGGGACAAGGTGTTGCCGTCGAAGATCGAGTTCTACGGCCGTTTCGATGCGCTGATCCGCGCCTGCAAGGGCAACGAGCTGGACCGGCGCATCCGCGAACTGCACGCCGCGCATCACGGCCTGGCGGGCGAGTTCGCCGCCTACCAGGAACGGGCCAAGACCATCGCCCGGCTGCTGCGCGGCGGCGGCGACTTTCCGCTGGCCGAGGCGAAGTCCCAGACCGCGCACGAAGACCTGGCCAAATACTTCGTCGATCGCGCCCTCGGCCACATCGCGCCAGGCGGCGCTGCGGGCCTGGTGGTGCCCTCGGTGCTCTACAACGGCGACGGCTGGGTCGGCATTCGCCGCCATCTGCTCGAAGACGTGACGGTCGAGCGCTTCTACGGCTTCGAGAACCGCGAGAAGATTTTCCCCATCGATTCCCGTTACAAGTTCGTGAGCCTCGTCGCGCGCAGGGATGCCGAGCGCGCCGGCGCCTTCACCGCCGCCTTCATGCGCCGCGACGTGGCGGAACTGGAGCAGACCGGGAGCAAGCCCTGGGAGGTACTGATCACCCGCGACGAGATTGCGCGCTATTCGCCGGCTACCTTGGCCTTTCTCGAATACCGCAGTTCGCGCGATCAGGAGATCGTGAGGAAGATGTATGCGGGCAAGCCGACGCTGGGCAGCGAGGGGGCGGGGTCGTGGCGAGCTCGGCTTTTCACCGACATGGCGCACGAACTCATTTACAACTCGGCGCGTGACAAAGACCTCTTTACCAACTCCACGACCGGCAAGCTCTGGACGCCGAAAGCCGTGCTCGGCATCGAGCCGGCCAATGACGGCGAGGCCATCGAACTCATGCGCGAGCGCGGTTTCTGGCCGGTCTTCGAGGGCAAGCATGTCGACCAGTTTCTCGTCGGCATCAAGCCCGTGCGCTGGTGGCTTTCGGTGGAGCAGGCCGAAAGCAAATACCGGCGCCGGCCGCGCGAGGCCGCCACGCTCGTTTTCCGCGAGACCGCCAGCAACACCAACGAACGCACCTGCATCGCCGCGGTGCTGCCCGAGCATTCGGCGGGCGCTCACACCTTGACCGGCGTGACGGTTGGCGAAGTCCCGGCCGATGCGGCGGCGATGGTACTGAACTCGCTTTGCTTCGATTACGCGCTGAGGCTGCGTACGGCAGGCATCCACGTCAGCTTCACCTACATCCTGCCCATGCCCGTGCCGCCGGCCGATGTGGTGGCCCGCCTGCCGCGCATCCCAACCCGCCACGCCTGGGAAACCGGCATCGGCCACATCACGGACGACCGCGCGCTCTGGCCGCAGCTCTGGGCCGCCAACCGCGCTGTGGCCGAGGCCTATGGCCTGACGCCCGAAGACTTCGCCCACATCCTCGCCGCCTTCCCCGGCATGTCGCGCAAGCGCCCCGAGTTCGTCGCTTTCCTTGAGGAAAGGCTGGCCGCATGGAGACGTGACTGATAAGAAAATGCAATTATTTCTTGCATTTCTGAGTATGCAATGATAAATTGGCAGGCCTGAGGCGATACTGTCGTCCGGTCGGGCGAGCGAGCCGCCCGCAAGTCACGAGGGGAACACCATGACCGATCTCATCAGCCGGCGCCTTCGCTATGCACGCGAACAGCGCGGCCTGACCCAAGCGCAGCTCTCCGAAAAGCTCGGCTTCAAGGATCGCCAGACCCTGGCGGCGATCGAGGCCGGCCAGCGCAAGATTTCGGCGGAGGAGTTGCTGCGCGCTGTCGAGATCTTCCAGGTCGATCTGGACTTCTTCACCGATTCCCTGCGGCTGGTCGGCGAGGGCGGTTTCAGCTGGCGGGCCCATCGGGATGCCGAAGTCGGACTGCTCGATCAGTTCGAGGACAAGGCTGGGCGCTGGATCGCGCTCTACCGCAAATTGGGCGAGAAAGCCGGCAAGCCGGCCAGCCCGCTGCAGCCCCGCCTCGCGCTTACGGAGAAGAGCAGCTTCGAGGACGCCTGGGCCGCAGCCGAGGCGCTGGGTCATGAATGGCAACTGGGCGAGATCCCCGCGCTGAACCTGGAATCCGCCATCAAGGTCCGGCTCGGCGCGCTGGTGCTCTATGTCGGCGCGCCCCGCGGAATCTCTGGCGCTGCCTGCCAATTGCCCGGCCTGAACACCATCCTGATCAATCGCGAAGAACCCGAAGGCCGGCGCTGCTTCGATCTTGCGCACGAGAGCTTCCACCTGTTGACCTGGGAGCAGATGACGCCGGAGCACAAGGAATTTGCCGATGGCGACTACCGGGGGAAGGGCCGGCACAAGCGCATCGAACAACTCGCCGACAACTTCGCCGGCGCCTTGCTGATGCCGCAGCGCTGGTTGGCGGTGCGGTGGGAAAATCGCGCCGGGCAGGATATCCACGACTGGCTGAACGGAACGGCAACCGAGCTTTGCGTTTCGGCGCTGGCCTTGAAGTGGCGCATGTTCTACCTGGGACTGCTGTCGAAGGCGGACCTGCTCGACATCCAGGACATGAAATTGACGGCCAACGGTCGGCTGGCGGAAAAGCAACCGGCGCCGCGCTCGTTCAGCGCCGAGTTCGCACAGCGCTTGCATGCGGGATTGCTGGCAGGCGACATATCGGTGCGCCGCGCGGGTTCGCTGCTCGGCATGACTTTCGAGGACCTCGCGGAGTTTTTCGAAAGCCATGACCTTCCCGTCCCCTTCGATCTGTGACCGGGGACGGGGACAATGCAGCGCGGCCAGATCGTTCTCGTCGATACCAACATCATCATCGAGGCGGTCCGTACGCGTTCCTGGAATGCACTGATCGGCAACTTCACGGTGGAGACCGTAGAAAAGTGCCTGGAGGAGGTCCGCACCGGGGATCCGATGCGGCGGGGCTACGTAGCCGTTGATCAAGAGCAGTTGAAGGGCGTGAGCAAGACGCACCGCGTCACACCGCTGGAAACGATGCGCCTTGCGGTAGCCCTGCCGTTGGCGAACGAACTGGATGCGGGCGAGAGGGAGCTCTTCGCTCATGCCCTTGGCCGCGAAGATGCCTGGATCGCCAGTTGCGCCGACCGTGCCGCGCTCACGGCGGCTTTTGACCTGGGTTGGAAGGATCGCATGGTTTCGCTCGAAGCACTGGTGCAGTTTGCCGGGGCGAGGCCCGATCTCAAGCATCACTTCCGCGAGCACTGGTTGTCGGACGTACGCACGTCCTTCCTGCTGGGACGGGGACTGTCGTGAACCGCTTCTCCGTCGTCGAAAGCGTCCGCCATCTGATCGGGCAATACCGGAGCTTCATCAAGAGCTCGTACCGGTTGGCCGACCCGAAGCTGCGCGAGCAGTTCGAAGCGCATGTCAATGGCGCCGAAGTGCTGGTCAAGGGGCCCTACGTCACGCTGTCGCGCGACTTCGCCGGGGGGATGCCACTCGCCGGCATGCTGGCCTCCGGCTGCGGTCATCCCCAACTCGCCCGGCTCCATTGGCCGTTCGGCGCCGCGTCGCTGTTCGCGCATCAGGAGGCGGCGCTGCGCGCGGTCGAGGACGGCCGCAACATCATCGTCAAGACCGGCACCGGCAGCGGCAAGACCGAGTCCTTCCTGCTGCCCGTCCTCTCGGGCGTGCTGCGGATGAAGGCACAGGGCGTAGCGGGGACGAAGGCGATCCTGCTCTATCCCATGAACGCGCTGGCCAACGATCAGCTCACCCGTCTGCGCGAACTGATCCGCGATTCGGGAACCGGCATCACGTTCGCGCTCTACACCGGCGACAGCGAAAATGTCGCCAAAGTACTGGGCGAACCCGTGGCGGGCAACGAGATTGCGGGACGAGACGCCATCCGCCGCCACCCGCCGGACATCCTGCTCACCAACTACAAGCAACTGGAATTCATGCTGGTGCGCAAGGCCGACCGGGTGTTGTTCGGTTCCGCCCTGCGCTATGCCGTTCTCGACGAGATACACAGTTATCGCGGCGCGCTCGCCACGGAACTGGCCTGCCTGCTGCGCCGGCTGAAGGCGCGCTGCAACCTGGACCGGGGCACGCTGCGCTGCATCGGCACTTCGGCCACGGTTTCGCAGGATGCCGGCGGCGACGAGGCCCTGGCGCGATTCGCTTCCGACCTGTTCGATGAAGGCTTCGAAGCGCGGGACATCATCGGCGAGACCTATCTGCCCGCGCAACCGCCTCGCGCAAGTTACATGCCGCCGGCGGTTCGGCTCGGCGAGCGCGACATCGGCCTCTTTGTGCATGAAAACGAAGCCGCGCTGGTCAGGTTCGCCGAGCGGGTATGCGGAAGCAAAGCGCCGGCCGCGGGAAGCGCGCAGGAGAAAATCCGCGCGCTGCTGGAGGGCAACCAATTCCTGGCGGCGCTGAGTGCCGTGGCTGCGGTACCGCGCTCCCTGGCCGAGATCGGCATCGAGTTGCGGGCGCAGCTGCCCGGTCTGGCGCCGCTTTCCGAGGATGAACTGGCGCGGCTGATCGAAGCCTATCTGCTGCTCGGCAGCTTCGGTGATGATGAAGAGCCGCCTTCGCTGCGCCCCAAGCTGCACACCTTCTTCCACGGCGTCTATGACGTCGGCCTGTGCATGAATCCGGACTGCCGGACGCTGACGGCCGACGGCAGCGACCGTTGTGCCCGATGCGGCAGCGCCGTGCGGCCCGCCGTGCTGTGCCGTACCTGCGGACAGGATTTCGTCAAGGTGCGCTTCGATCCGGAGCATCCCGACCGCACGCTCGCCAACGATGAATTCGTCAGCGACGAGGATACGGCTTTCATCACGCCATTCCTGGTCGGAGAGAGCGAGGACGACGGGACTGACGATGGGGCGGATGAGGACGATCCTCCCGCTCCGCGCGGACGCAAACCGAAGACGACGGCGGCCCGCCGCCGCTTGCAGCAGTTGCCGGTCGACCATGTCACGGGGCAGGTTTTCGAGGAAAACGGCGCCTGTGTCCCGCAAGAGAACATCAGCCGCCAGTATGTGCTGAAGGGCCGCGGCACAACCTGCCCGGTCTGCAACAGCCGCTACACGCGTGGGGATGTGCTGACGCTGCTGCGCACCGGGGTTGCGTCCAGCGTATCGGTGCTGGGCACCCATCATCTCGACAAGATGCCGGAGAACGACCGCAAGCTCCTGGTTTTCGCCGACAACCGGCAGGATGCGGCGCACCAGGCCGGCTACATGGGCGACCGCCACCGGCAGTTCGCGCTGCGGCATGCCATCGAGCAAGCGGTGCGGGATGCCGGAGCAGAAGGAATCGCTCTTCAGGACGTACCCCTGCGCGTGCTGGAGCTATTCCAGGGCATGGGGCTCGCCAAGCGCAATCTGACGCGGGACGAGTCTGCCTATTGGCGGCGGACGCTCGAATACGAAGCGGCGGGGGAGTTCTGCCGCGCCACCCATCAGCGCATCGCCCTGGAGAACCTGGCGCTGGTCGAGGTTCAGTATGAGTTTCTCGACAGGCCTCGGCGATGTCGTCGGCGAGGAATGGACGCGGCGCCTGGTCGAATTGTTGCTGGATTTCGAAATCCTGGAATCTCCGACCGTGCTGCCGGATGCCGTGCGACGGCACCTGGCGGGCGGCCGACCGCTCCAGATATCGCGGCGCGTCATTCGCCTGGTGCAGGCAGGGAGCGGCTGGCGCTGCCGCAAGTGCGCCATCTGGCGGCCGTATCGCGGCGATGCCTGTCTCGCGATGACTGGATGTTCCGGGCATGCCGAGGAACTGCGGCCTGAGCAGGCCGACCGGTCCAACTATTACGTCGATCTCTACACGTCGGAACGACCGCGCAGGCTGCGGACGCTGGAGCATACCGCCCAGATCGATCAGGAACAGAGGGCACGGCGCGAAACCGACTTCAAGGAAGGCCGCCTGGAAACCCTGGTGTGCAGCCCCACCCTTGAACTGGGCGTCAACATCGGCAGCCTCTACAGCGTGCTGCTACGGAATGCACCGCCCGGTCCGGCCAACTACGTGCAGCGCGCCGGTCGCGCCGGCCGCCGGTTGCGCATCGGTTTCGTCACTACTTTTTGCGGGACGGGACCGCACGATCGGCATTGCTTTGAAGACCCGTCGTGGCTGGTGCGCGGCGAATACCGTCCGCCCATCGTGCGGCTGGCCAATGAAAAGATCGTCGCCCGCCATGTACGCTCGTTCGCGCTGGAAGAAATCAGCCAGGATTTCTCGTGGTTGATGGGCGATCTGCTGGAGGATCCGGAGAATCCCGAAATCCTGAAAAAGGATCGCTATGCCCCGATTCTCGAAGAACTCGGGCAGCGCAAGTCAGAGATCGCCGCGCGGGCCGTTGCGGTTTTCGGCGCAGAGACGGGAGCGGTCGATGTTGTCGAGCGATTTGCCGGACTCTTCGAGGCAACCGTACAGGACTGGCATGCGCAGGTGATCCGCCTTCACCGGGAGTTCGAGGAATTCACCCATATCGTCCACTCCAGGGAATTCGAGCAGAAACGCCGCGCACGTCAGCGTGCCTATTACGAATTGACGAAGGATCGGGAGAAAGCCTTCGTGCTGTCGTATTTCTCGGAAACCGGCGTTCTGCCCTCGTATCAGTTTCCGACCGATACCTTCTCGCTGGATCCCGGCGTCGGCGATACGCCGACCTTGCGCAGGCCGGCATGGATCGCGCTGTTCGAATTCGCGCCGGGCAACATGGTGTATGCCAACGGCCACAAGCTGAAAAGCATCCGGGCCTTCTTCGAGGGAAGCCGCCGCGCTGCCGCCGGCGAGCGCGGAGCGGATCAATCGGGACGGGTGGAACGGTTCTGCTTCTGCAACAACTGCGGCTTTGCCGCGGCGGAAACCGTCAACGAGTGCCCTCGCTGTCATCAGCCGATCCGCAATCAGGCGGAAGTAGCGCTCATCGATTCGTTCGAAGCCGAGGAAAACACCCAGATCACGTCAGCCGAAGACAGCCGCCAGCGGCTGACCTTCGAGCGCAAGGAACATCTCTTGCATGATTTCGAGGGCGAGGCAACGATCTATCCCTATGAATTCATTGCGCCGGAATTCAGGCCGAGGGCCAACTTGCTGGTGACCAACTGGGGGCGGCAGGCACGCTGTGGGGGCCAAGGGGAACGGTTCGAGCTTTGCCCGGCCTGCGGCCGGCATCGCCCACCGCGCCTGACCGACAAGCAGACGCAAAGCTGGGATGACGACCATAAGCGTGTCTGCGATGGCACGCCGCGCCAGTTCATTCTCGGTTATTCCTTTTCCGCCGATGTGCTGGTGCTGGCCGTGCCTGCGTTGCTCGCTCCCCGCGACGATGCGGATGCCAAGTCATTCTGCCGAACCCTCGGAAAAGCCTTGGTGGTGGGTGCGCAGGAAATGCTCGAAATCGAGGCCGACGAGATCGCCTATTTCCATCACCCGGACGGCGCCGGGGGCTGGACACTGACTTTTTACGAGACCGCGCCGGGTGGGGCCGGATACCTGGAACAGCTTGCCGCCAATCTGGGCATGTGGGCTAAAGCCGCCCACGCGCGGCTGTTCGGGCATGACTGTGAGTGTGCCTGCTACCGCTGCCTCAAGTCGTCCCGCAACCAGATTGACCATGGGCTCCTCGACAAGGAGCTGGTGAGGGACGCGCTGTTCCAGTTTGGCCATGCGCAAATGACCGCCGTGCCGCGCAAGGGCAAGCCGGGGGAAGGCAGGGAGATATCCTCGGAGTGGCTGGAAATATTGAATGCGTCCCGGGCTTCGCCCCCGACTTCCGACACTCCGATAGAGAAAGCCCTGCTCGAGGCCGTCAGGGTGGGCGGACGGCTTCCCGAGCCGGTGGCGCAATTTCCGTATACCGACGAATCTGGCAAGCCATTGACGATTCCCGATTTCGCTTATCCCGACAGGAAAATAGCGATTTACTGCGATGGCTTCGCCTATCACGGCAACCGGGAGGCACTCGAGAAAGATGCCGTGAGACGAAACCTGCTTCAGTCGAAGGGGTGGGCTGTGCTGACCTTCTGGGGTCGCCAGATATTACGCAACCCTCAGGCTTGTGAGACGCAAATCTGGCAGTGCTACGAATTCCGGCATGCTCCAATACCCGGTTGATCAGCGTTTTCGGCCTTCGAGGAAGAACCAGGCGTAGGCGGCGACCTGCAGAGCGAGCAGCAGGGTGAAGGTGATGCGGTAGGCCGCTGCCGCCGCAAAGCCGAATGCGGTCAGCCCGTCGATCAGCACGCCCAGCCCCCATTGCAGCGTGAAGGCGCCGACGAACAGCAGCAGGTTGAGCGTCGTCGTCACGCGGCCGGAGAGCGCCGGCGCGAAATGCGCCGACAGCAGCGCATAGGACAGCGAGCCGCCGGAGACGCCGACGCCATAGGCGAACCACAGCGGCATGGCCGGCCCGAGGCCGGCCAGCATCGCCGCCTGGCTGGCGAGCGCCAGGCCGAAGCCGCCGAGCAGCAGGCGCAAGGGCGTGATGCCGGCGCGCGCCAGGCGCAGGGCGAAGGTGGCGATGCCCAGATGCGAGAGCAGCATGGCGAGATTGAGCGCGAAGAGCACTCCCGCCGCCTGGTGGCGGGAAAGATTGTCGACGTGCATCAGCCAGGGCACGGCCCACAGGCCCTGCACGGCCATGAAGCCGCCGGTGATCAGCGCCATCGGCGGGGCAAAGCGCCAGAAAATGCGCTGGCCCAGGATGCCGGCGACGCCTTTCAGCTGCGCGCCGAGGGCGTCGCGCGAGACGCCGGCCTCGCGCTGCGGCACGGAGAAAAAAATCCACGCGGCAACGGCTGCGAGCAGAAAAGTCAGTCCCTGGAACACGCCGCGCCAGCCGAGAAAGGGCAGGGCGAATTCCAGCGGCAGGCTGGCGGTGACGGCGCCCAGGCCGCCGGAAGCCATGATGGCGCCGGTCAGCGAGGCCTGGCGTTCGAGAGGGAAGTTCTGCGCGAAACCCTTGAAAGCCGCCATCAGGCAGGAAGAGACGCCCAGCCCGATCAGCGCGCGCGCGGCTGCGAGTTCCGCGGCCGAGGTGCCGAAGGAGAACAACAGGGTGCCGGCGGCGGCCAACAGCAGCAGGCCGGCTTCCACCCGGCGCGGGCCGTAGCGGTCGAGCAGCAGGCCGAGCGGAATCTGGAAGGCGGCGAAGGCGAGCAGGTAGGCGCTGGTGAGCAGGCCGAGGTCGGCGGCGGTGAGCGCCAGCTCGCGCGCCAGCTCCGGCGCGATGACGGCATTCACCGTGCGCAGCAGGTAGGAGAGGAAATAGCCCGCGGCGAAGGGCAGGAAAACCTTCACCCAGGGATTCAAGGATTTTGCCTTAGCCAGGCGATGCGCTCACCCAGCTTCTGCACCCAGTTGGGCGAGAGGCCGGGTGTTTCGCGCAGCCGCGCGAGTTGATCCGGATCGGGCCGGTGCGCGCGGAAGGTGAACCATAACTTGCGCAGCGACACTGGCGCGGGGTTGCGGTCGATCAGGACGAATTCATTGCCCGCCGCAATCTCGCCGCCTTCCAGCACGCGGTAATACCAGCCGCCGACACAATGCTCGGCGACATGGCGCATCAGCCCGTCCTCGCCGAATTTATGGTTCAGTTTCCAGCACGGCTGGCGCGGCTGGCTCACCTGCACCGTGGCCGCGCCGATGCGGAAGACGTCGCCGACGCACACCGAATCCTCGTCCCAGCCGCGCGTCGACACGTTCTCGCCGAAGCTGCCCGGCACGAACAGCGCGGCCCTGTCCGGGAAGGCGGCGGCGAGCCGCGCGTAGTTCTCCGCCGCATAGTGATGCAGCGCCTTCCACGGCCCGCCATGCACGCGGCGGTCGGCCTGGGCATCGCCGGCCAGCCCTTCCGTGCCGAGCCTGACGGGGCCGGCCGCCGCCTGCTTGAAAATGCCCGTGGGATGGCCTTCCGGCGGCAACGGAGAAATGCCGCCGATGTATACGCTGTCGATCCTGCCCGTCATGTTTCTTCCTTTATAGCCATGCCGCGCCGCGCACGCCGCCGGAATCGCCGTGCGCGTGCCGGACCAGGCGCGTCGCCACCCGGTCGGAGAATACCCAGGGTTGCCACAGGCGCGGCAGGTTTTCGTAAAGCCGGTCGATGTTCGACAGGCCGCCGCCCAGCACGATCACCTCCGGATCGAGCAGGTTGATGACATGGGCCAGCGCCCGCGCCAGCCGCGCCTCGTAGCGGGCCAGGCTGGCCGCGCAGGCCGACTCGCCCGCCGCGGCGCCGGCGGCGATCTGCGGCGGCGCCAGCACCTGTCCCGTGGCGGCGCGATGGTCCGCCGCCAGGCCCGGGCCGGACAGCCAGGTCTCGATGCAGCCGCGGCGCCCGCAGTAGCAGTCGGGGCCGGGCCGTTCCTCGTCGCGCGGCCAGGGCAGCGGATTGTGGCCCCACTCGCCGGCGATGGCGTTGGCCCCCGTCAGCACCCTGCCGTGGACGACGATGCCACCGCCCACTCCGGTGCCGAGGATGACGCCGAAGACGACTTCGGCGCCCTGCGCCGCGCCGTCCGCGGCTTCCGCCAGGGCGAAACAGTTGGCGTCGTTGGCCAGGCGAACGGGGCGGCCGAGCGCCGCTTCGAGATCCTGCTGCAGCGGGCGGCCGTTGAGGCAGGTCGAGTTGGCGTTCTTCAAGAGGCCCGTCGCGGCGGAAAGGGCGCCCGGCGTGCCGACGCCGATCGAATCCGCCCGGCCTGCCGCACGCTCCGCCTCGTCCACCAGCCCGGCGACGGCCGCCACGGTTGCGGCATAGTCGCCCTGCGGCGTCGGCCGGCGCAAGCGCGCCAGCTCGCGGCCGGCCGCATCGAGGGCGACGACCTCGATCTTGCTGCCGCCCAGGTCGACGCCCAGGCGGATCATGCGGGCCGTATTCACCGCAGCTGGCGCAGGGCCTCTTCGCAGGTCGCCGCCAGGCTGTCGAGGCCGGCGACCGTCATGCCGAGGTCGCGCAGCCGGCCGTCGGACAGGCCGTAGATCCAGCCATGCACCGCCAGGTCCTGGCCGCGCTCCCAGGCATCGCGCACGATGGTGGTCTGCGCCACGTTCGCCACCTGTTCGACGACATTCAGCTCGCACAGCTTGTCGCTGCGCGCCTCCTCGCCGGCAATGCCCTGGAGCAGGGCGGCATGCTTGTCGCGCACGTCCTGGATGTGGCGCAGCCAGTTGTCGATCAGGCCGAGGCGCTGGCCGGTGAGCGCCGCGCGCACGCCGCCGCAGCCGTAGTGGCCGCAGACGATGATGTGCTTCACCTTCAGCACGTCGATGGCGAACTGCATGACGGAAAGGCAGTTGAGGTCGGTGTGCACCACGACGTTGGCGACGTTGCGATGGACGAACACCTCGCCCGGTGCGAGTCCCGTGATCTGGTTGGCCGGCACGCGGCTGTCCGAGCAGCCGATCCACAGGTACTCGGGGTTCTGCAGGTGCGACAGCTTGTCGAAGAAGGCCGGCTCCGCGGCGGTGATGCCCTCGGCCCAGGCGCGGTTGTTCTCGAAGAGGTGTTTCAGCGTTTTCATGCCGGGAATTCTATCAGCCGGCCGTATAATCCTCACCCATGCTGATCGTTTTCAAATCCAAGGCCGCCGGCGACGTCATGATGTTCGGCGACGTCGCCATGACCCTCATGGAGATCATGGGCAAGGCGCCCGGCGAGAAGGGCATCGTCACCGTCGAGCAGCTGCCCGCGGCGATTGCCCGCCTGAAGGCCGCCGTGGCGCAGGACAAGGCGGAAAAGCCGGTCGTCGACCACGATGAGCGCGTCTTCGAGAAGACCCCCGAAGGCGGCAAGCGCGAGTACGTCAGCCTGGCCCGCCGCGCCGTGCCGCTGATCGAGCTGCTGGAATACTCCCTGAAGGAGGAAGTGCCGGTGACCTGGGGCGTGTAGGATGAAACCCTTCCCCCGCCCCCGTCCCACGGCCCGCTTTGCACAGCCGACCGGCGCGCGCGGCTTCCGCGTCGTTGGCTTCAGGCCTCCTTGGGGCGGCCCGGCGGAGGCCTGGGAGCACTATTCGTGGATGACCAGACTGGAACGGCCGATTTCCACAAAATGGTGTGATTCGAATGCTGCAACGATGGCCTGAAGGTTTGCTTGCATCAGCCTTTCAAGATCCGCGTTGGCTATATTCCGGTCGTGACCAGCAGCAGCCTGTCCGGTTCTCTGGCAACCAGATAGGACTGGACGAAATCGGCGTCTTTGGTGATGACGACTCGTTGCTCTCTTGCAGCCAGTGCGGCCAGGTCTCCGTCAGTCGTGCGATTACCGAGCGGTAGATCGAGCGTATGCCGGGCATCGTGCCCAGCTTTCACCAGCCATATGGCGAGACGCCGCGGAAGCTGGGCGTCGACCAGAAACTTCATGCCGCAAGCGAATCGATTCGTTTGACATGGGATAGCCGCGCGGCAAACGCCAGCGCGGCCAGGATGTCCTCGCGCTCAAGGTCTTCATAATCGGCGAGGATGTCCTCGATGCTCATGCCGCTCGCCAGCCACTCAAGAACATTCTCGACCGGATAACGCAAGCCGCGAATGCAGGGTTTGCCGTGGCAAATGGCGGGGTCGATGGTGATGCGATCAGTCATCGTTTTCTCCAGGCATCGATGCTGCAACCATGATACGCGCATCCGGCGCAGTGGAAAACAGAGCGCGGCTGGGAGGATTACAGCACCGGCGCCAGCCAGCGCTCGGCTTCCGCCACCGTCATGCCCTTGCGCTTCGCGTAGTCCTCCAACTGGTCGCGGCCGATCTTCGTCACGGCGAAGTAGCGCGCCTCGGGGTGGGCGAGGTAGTAGCCGGAGACCGCCGCCGCCGGGTGCATGGCGAAGGATTCGGTCAGCGTCATGCCGGTGTGCTTCTCCGCATCGAGCAGGGCGAACAGCGGCCCCTTCTCGGTGTGGTCGGGGCAGGCGGGGTAGCCGGCGGCGGGGCGGATGCCGCGGTATTGCTCGGCGATCAACTCCTCGTTCGACAGCGCCTCGTCGGCGGCGTAGCCCCAGAACTCGCGGCGCACGCGCCGGTGCAGGTGCTCGGCGAAGGCTTCCGCCAGGCGGTCGGCCAGCGCCTTCAACAGGATGGCGCTGTAGTCGTCGTGCTTCGCTTCGAATTCGGCCAGCTTCTGCTCGATGCCGAGGCCGGCGCTGACGGCGAAGGCGCCGACGTAGTCCGCGACGCCCGAGTCCTTCGGCGCGACGAAGTCCGACAAGCAGGTATTCGGCTTCCGAGGTTTACTATCAGGGCGCGCCTGCTGCTGGCGCAGGTTGTGCCAGGTCATCCGCACGCTCTGGCGCGATTCGTCGGTGTAGAGCTCCACGTCGTCGCCGACGGCATTCGCCGGGAAAATCCCGAACACGCCGTTGGCGCTGAGCCATTTCTCCGCGACGATGCGCGCGAGCATGGCCTGGCCGTCGGCATACACCTGGCGCGCCGTCTCGCCGACCTTCGGGTCGTCGAGGATGGCGGGGAAGGAACCGGCCAGGTCCCAGGTCTGGAAAAACGGTGACCAGTCGATGCAGGGCACGAGCTGCGCGAGATCGTAGTCGCGCAGCACCTGCACGCCCGATACCTTCGGCTGCGGTGCCGCGCCATCGGCGAACCTGTAGCGGTTGGCGCGCGCCGCTGCCAAGGAAACGAGCGGCACGCCCTTCTTGCCGGCATGCTGCTCGCGGGCTTTCGCGTAGTCGGCGGCGATCTCGGCGACGAAGCTCGCGCGCATCTCGGCCGAGAGCAGCTTGGTGACGACGCCGACGGCGCGCGAGGCGTCCGGCACGTACACCGTGGCACCGCCGTAGTGCGGTGCGATCTTGATGGCGGTGTGGGCGCGCGAGGTGGTGGCGCCGCCGATCAGGAGCGGCAGGTCGAAGCCCTGGCGTTGCATTTCCGCCGCAACGTGGGACATCTCCTCGAGCGAGGGCGTGATCAGGCCGGACAGGCCGATCGCCTGCGCGCCGTGCTCCTTCGCCGCGTGCAGGATCTTCTCCGCCGGCACCATGACGCCGAGGTCGACGATCTCGTAGCCGTTGCAGCCGAGCACCACGCCGACGATGTTCTTGCCGATGTCGTGCACGTCGCCCTTCACCGTGGCGATGACGATCTTCCCCTTCGAGGAGGCGCCGCTCCTCTTCTTGTCCTCTTCGATGTAGGGGATGAGGTGGGCCACCGCCTGCTTCATGACGCGCGCCGACTTCACCACCTGCGGCAGGAACATCTTGCCGGCGCCGAAGAGGTCGCCGACGGTGTTCATGCCGTCCATCAGCGGCCCTTCGATGACGTCGAGCGGGCGGGCCGAAGCGAGGCGCGCTTCCTCGGTGTCGGCGACGATGAAGTCGGTGATGCCCTTCACCATGGCGTGGGCGAGGCGTTCGCGCACCGGCTTGTCGCGCCAGGCGAGATCCTGGGTGGCCTCCTTCGCTGCGCCCTTGACGCTGGCGGCGATCTCGATCAGGCGCTCGGCGGGGTCGGGGCGGCCGCTCTTGCGTCTATTCAGCACGACGTCCTCGACGCGCTCGCGCAGATCGAGGGGAATATCCTCGTACACGCCGAGCTGGCCGGCGTTGACGATGCCCATCGTCAGCCCCGCGCGGATGGCGTGGTAAAGGAAGACGGTGTGGATGGCGGCACGCAGGGGTTCGTTGCCGCGGAAGCTGAAGCTGACGTTGGAGATGCCGCCGGAGACCTTGGCGCCGGGCAGGTTCTGCCGGATCCAGCGCGTCGCCTCGATGAAGTCGACGGCGTAGTTGTCGTGCTCGGCGATGCCGGTGGCGATGGCGAAGACGTTCGGGTCGAAGACGATGTCGCCGGGCGGGAAGCCGTCCTTCGCCAGCAGCTCGTAGCAGCGCCGGCAGATGGCCGTCTTGCGCGCCAGCGTGTCGGCCTGGCCCTGCTCGTCGAAGGCCATGACGATCACCGCCGCGCCGAGGCGCCGCGCCGCGCGCGCCTGGGCGAGGAATTTTGCCTCGCCTTCCTTGAGCGAGATGGAGTTGACGATGCCCTTGCCCTGCAGGCACTTCAGGCCCGCTTCCAGCACCTCCCATTTGGAGGAATCGACCATCACCGGCACGCGGGCGATGTCCGGCTCGGAGGCGATCAGGTTGAGGAACTTCACCATCGCCGCCTGCGAATCGAGCATGGCCTCGTCCATGTTGACGTCGATCACCTGGGCGCCGGCCTCGACCTGGGCGCGCGCCACCGCGACGGCTTCGGCGAACTGGCCGTTGAGGACGAGGCGGGCGAAGGCCTTCGAGCCGGTGACGTTGGTGCGCTCGCCGACGTTCACGAACAGCGAGCCCTCGCCCACGTTGAACGGCTCCAGCCCCGACAGTCGCAGGGAAAAGTCAGTCTCCACAGGACGGCGAGGGGCGATGCCTTCCAGCGCTTTTGCTATCGCGGCGATGTGGGCGGGCGTCGTGCCGCAGCAGCCGCCGGCGATGTTGATGAGGCCGTGCCTCGCCCAGTCGGCGATCTCCGTCGCCAGCATCTCCGGCGTCTCGTCGTAGCCGGTGGGCGAGAGCGGATTGGGCAGGCCGGCGTTGGGGTGGGCCGAGACGAAGCAGTCGCTGATGCGCGCCAGTTCCTCGACGTACTGGCGCAGCTCCCTGGCGCCGAGCGCGCAGTTGAGACCGAAGGACAAGGGCTGCGCGTGGCGCAGCGAATTCCGGAAGGCCTCCGTCGTCTGGCCGGAGAGCGTGCGGCCGGAGGCGTCGGTGATGGTGCCTGAGATCATGATCGGCAGGCGCTGCCCAGCGCTGTCGAAGTATTGCTCGACGGCGAAGAGCGCCGCCTTGGCGTTCAGCGTGTCGAAGATGGTCTCGACCAGGATCAGGTCGGCGCCGCCGTCGCACAGGCCGCGCACGGCGTCGGTGTAAGCCGCCACCAGCTCGTCGAAGCCGACGTTGCGAAAGCCCGGGTCGTTCACGTCGGGCGAGATCGAGGCGGTGCGCGAAGTGGGCCCCAGCACGCCGGCGACGAAGCGCGGCCTGTCGGCGGTGGAATATGCGTCGGCCGCTTCGCGCGCCACTTTCGCGCCGGCGACGTTCAGCTCGTAGGCAAGCGCCGCCAGGCCGTAGTCGGCCTGCGAGATCGAGGTGGCGTTGAAGGTGTTGGTCTCGACGATGTCGGCGCCGGCGGCGAGATACTCGGCGTGGATGGCGCGGATCGCCTCGGGCTGCGTCAGCAGCAAGAGGTCGTTGTTGCCCTTCAGCTCTTTCGCGTGATCCTTGAAGCGCGCGCCGCGATAGTCGGCCTCGGCCAGCCCCTGGCGCTGGATCATGGTGCCCATGGCACCGTCGAGGACGAGGATGCGCTGGGCGAGGAGGCTGCGGAGCAATGCGCTGCGGTCGGGCTGCATGATGGTCCTGAAAATAAAAAACCCGTTCGGCAATGTGGCGAACGGGCTTGCGCTCGCTTTAGCGGAATTTGTTTCGCGCCCCGCAAGCTGACATCAAATCGGCGCGGAATGAACCTTACCCGCGCCGTGGATGCCTGTCAAATCTCCTGTGCGTGAAGCCGGGGCCGCTGGCCTTGTAGATGACCGTGCGGTCGCTGCGCAGCAGCCGCCCGTCGCCGCCGAAGTAGGCGTTCAGGTATTCGATCTTCTCGGTGGTCTCGCCGGTGCGCCAGGACCAGACCTCCTCGTCGGGCTTGAGATGGTAGCGCAGCTTTTCCTCCGGCACGCAGAGCAGGCGGCGCACCGCCTCCTGCGTCAGGCCGGGCACGAGGCGGCGGAAGTTCTCCTCGGTGAATGCCTGGCGGGCCTCGCGCAGCCTGCCGTCCGGCCCGATGGCGATCTGGTGGCAGAAGGTGCCGTTGGGCTGGCCGGAATATTCGAGCAGGCGGCCGCCGTCGGGCTCGTCCCAGACCATGCCTGGCGTGCCCAGCCGCGCCCGCACATCCGCCTCGGTGGCGACGCCGGGAACGATGCCGGCCACGCCGAGATGGCTGCAGGCGGCGCAAAGGAATGCCGGAAGAAGGGCGGAAAGGATGAAGGTCGGCTTGCGCAAGCTGAGGTTACTCCAGACGATCAGCAACCGAGCCGGGCGCTCTGCGGCGCTGCCGGCGCACAGTCGACGGCGTTTCCGGTCGTAAAATGAAAGCGCGCGCCCCGGCCCGGTTCGGATTCGCCCCAGACGCGGCCGCGGTGGCGCTCGACAATGCGCTTGACGATGGCCAGCCCCAGGCCCGTGCCGGTAAACTCCGCTTCGCTGTGCAAACGCTGGAAGGCCTCGAAGAGCCGGCCGGCGTGCTGCGGGTCGAAGCCGACACCGTTGTCGGCGACGAAATATGTCTGCTCTCCATCCATCTCCTGGCTGCCGATCTCCACCCTGGGGGCGGCTGTACGGGAAGAATACTTCAATCCGTTGCCAATCAGGTTGATCCAGACCTGCCGCCACATGGCTTCGTCGCCGAAGGCCGGCGGCAGCGCGCCGATGGCGACGGCGGCCTGCGGGAACTGCTCTTTCAGCTCCGCGGCGGCGGCGTGCGCCAGAGCGGCCATGTCGATCTCGCGGCAGCGCGGCACGGAGCGCGACAGGCGCGAAAACGCCAGCATGTCCTCGATCAGCATGTCCATGCGCAGGGTGTTGCCGCGGATGCGCCCGAGGAGCATGCGCTGCTCCTGCCCCTCCGGCAGGGCCTCGCCGAGCAGGGCGGCGTAGCCGTTGATCGCGCGCAGCGGGGTGCGCAGGTCGTGCGACAGCGAATGGCAGAAGGCCTCCATCTCGCGGT
Organism: uncultured Rhodocyclaceae bacterium; assembly: GCA_964475635.1. Taxonomy (GTDB): domain Bacteria; phylum Pseudomonadota; class Gammaproteobacteria; order Burkholderiales; family Rhodocyclaceae; genus Desulfobacillus. Next base: position 5,515 of record CAYYXS010000039.1, on the reverse strand, counting down.
TGGCGCTTTCCAGCTGGGCGGTGCGCTCCAGGACGCGGCGCTCCAGCGATTCGTTGAGCTCGCGGATTTCGCGCTCCGCGCGCAGCCGCTCCGTCAGGTCGCGCAGGATGGCGGTGAACAGGCGGCTGCCGTTGAGCCGCATCGCCGAGATGGACACTTCCAGCGGAAATTCCTCGCCGCTGCGCCGCAGGCCCCAGACCGTGCCCAGCGCGCCCATGCGCCGGGTCGTGGCGCCGCTGCGGCCGAACTCATCGACCACGCTGCGGTGCGATTCGCAATAACGCTTCGGCAGGAGCATGTCGAGCGGCTTCCCGATCAGCTCCTCAGTGCCATAGCGGAACATCCTCTCGGCGGCCGGATTGACGAGGCGTATGACCTGCAGCTCGTCTATCGCGACGATGGCATCCATGGCGGTCGTGACGATGCTGGCGAAGCGGGCTTCGCTCAGCCGCAGCGCCTCCTCGTTGTTTCGGCGCTCGGTGATGTCCTGGGCCGTGACGAAGGTCGCGGCGGCGCCCTCGTAGCGGACGCGGGCCGCATGCACGGCCAGCCGGATCAGGCTGCCGTCGACGCGCCTCACCCGCAGTTCGTAATCGCTCAGCTTCGGGTTCCCGGCGAGCAGGCCCAGGATGCGCTCGCGTTCGAGCGGATCTTCGTACAGCTCGCGCACGCTGCGGCCGACAAACTCTCCCGTTGCGACGCCGGCCAGCGCGTCGGCGAGCGGATTGGCGGCCAGGACGACGCCGTCATCGATGCGGGTGATCAGCATCGGCAGCGGGGATACTGCAGCGACAGCCTGGAACTCGGCCGCCGACCAGTCATGCATCTCGGCACCTTGATTTTCGGCCATGGCTTTCATGAACGGCCCTGTCTCAATATTATTGATAGCCGGCCGGATGTCCGATAGCAACCCTGCGCCCAGGGTGGCTTTGTGGGTGGCGTACGCCCGGAGCGATGCGCTAGAATCGAAGCATCCCGATCAGAACGGATGCCGTCATGAATCACCTCGAACCGAAGGAAGCCTACCAGTTCCTGAACGACAATCCGGCCGCCCTCTTCATCGACTGCCGCAGCGAGATGGAGTTCCTGTTCGTCGGCCACCCGGTCGGGGCCATGATGATTCCCTGGAACGACGGCCCGGACTGGGAGGTCAACCCGCACTTCATCGCCCACGTCAAAAAGGCAGCGAGCGTCGACCGGCCCATCGTGCTGATCTGCCGCAGCGGCAACCGCTCGGTCACCGCCGGCTACGCCCTGGAGGAAGCCGGCTTCAGCCAGGTGTACAACGTGCTGCACGGCTTCGAGGGCGAGCTGGACGAGAACCACCGGCGCGGCACCAGGGCCGGCTGGCGCTTCGACGGCCTGCCCTGGGAGCAGTGCTGAGCGCGTCCGATCCGGCGCGGCCGGCAAAGCGGCGCCGCCTGCTCCGGGATATCGGATTTTTCCTGCTGGTCGTGGTCGCCCTGCAGTTCTGGCAGGGGCGCGAGATGCAGGCCGGCACCCTGCCGCCGATTGCCGGCCGGCTCGCCGACAGCCGCCCGATCAGCCTCGAGGCGGCGCTGCGCGAGGCCGGCGGCCGGCCGCTGCTGCTGTATGTCTGGTCCGAATCCTGCCCGATCTGCCGCGCCGAGGAAGGCACCATCGCCTCGATCGCCGAAGACTGGCCGGTGCTGACCCTGGCCATGCAGTCGGGCAATGCCGAGGCCGTGGCGAAGTTCATGCGCGAGCGCGATCTCGCCTACCCGGCACTGGTGGATGCGCGCGGCGAGATCGCCTGGTCGCTCGGCGTGCGCGCCACGCCCGCCTGGTTCATCGTCGACCGCAACCGCCTCATCCGTTTTTCGGGGCTGGGCTATACCACAGGCTGGGGACTGCGCGCGCGGCTGTGGTGGACGCAACAGGGCAATTTCATTTGGCAGCGTGGTCGGCCTGACACCCCGCTCCCCCCTTTGAAAAAGGGGGGTTGGGGGGGATTTCCGGGCGACGTCGCGGAGCAGGGGGGTGGAAAATCCTCCCTGTCCCTCCTTTTTCAAAGGAGGGAACCTTCTGCACAGGCGCCGAGGGTTCAAATGCAATCGCCCTGGTGGTCATGACGGGGCGCAATCACCCGCCCGCAAGACTCGCCTGGTTCGTCTGGGGCCTCGGCGCACTGCTCTATCTCATCGGCTTCTATCAGCGCGTCGCGCCGGCGGTGCTCACCGACCGGCTGATGACGGAATTCGCCATCGGCGCGGCGGCGCTGGGCAACCTCTCGGCCTTCTATTTCTATTCCTACGTGGCGATGCAGATCCCCACCGGCATCATCGCCGACCGCTGGGGACCGCGAAAGCTGCTCGCCGCGGGCGCCGGCACCGCCGCGCTCGGCACGCTGCTCTTCGCCCTGGCGCCGAACCTCGGCTGGGCCGGCATCGGGCGCCTGCTCATCGGCGGATCGGTGGCGGTGGCCTTCGTCTCCATGCTGAAGCTGGCCAGCCACTGGTTCACGCCGCGCCAGTTCACGCTGGCTTCGGGCATGGCCCTGTTCGTCGGCATCGTCGGCGGCGTCTTCGCCGGCGTGCCGCTGCGCCTGCTGGTGGAGGCCTTCGGCTGGCGCCCGGTGATGGCCGCCTCCGCCGCCGTCACCGCGGCCCTCTGCGCCGCCATCTGGCTGCGCGTGCGCGACGATCCGGCCGACGCCGGCTTCGCCAGCCACCACGACGGCGGGCACGGGGAAGGCGGCCATGGCTCGGTCTGGCGCGGACTGGCCGAAGTGCTCTCCTATCGCAACACCTGGCTGCTGGCGATCGTGCCGGGCGGCGTGGCCGGCGCGGTGATGACTTTCGCCGGGCTGTGGGGCGTGCCCTGGCTGATGCAGGTCTACGGCCTCGGCGCGCGCGGGGCGGCGGCGATCGCCTCGGCGCAACTGGTGGCCTGGGCGCTGGGCGGGCCGATCCTCGGCACCGGGTCGGAGCGCCTCGGCCGGCGCAAGCCCCTCTACGTCGCCGCCTGCGCGCTGGCCGTGCTCGGCTGGACGGCGGTGATCTTCCTGCGGCTGCCCCTGCCGCTGCTGGTCGGGCTGCTGCTGCTGCTCGGCTTCGTCTCCGGCTGCATCATCATCGGCTTCGCCTGGGCCAAGGAATCGGTGCCGCTGCGCCTGACCGGCACTTCCTCGGGCGTGATCAACATGGGAACCATGACGGGCGTGATGATCCTGCAGCCGGCGGTGGGCTGGATGCTCGACCGCCACTGGAGCGGCGCCAGCGCCAACGGCGCGCGCCTCTACGACGCCGCCGCCTGGCAGGCCGGCTTCGCCCTGATGTACGCCTGCGTGATCCTGTCGCTGGTGCTGATCTGCTTCGCGCGCGAAACCGGCTGCAAGCAAGGCACCTGAACTGCACATGCCGGCGTCCCGCGAATTCGACACCGTGGTTTGGATGGGGGAGGCGCTGGAGAAGCGGCATGTCCCCGCGCAGCATCCCAACGCGATCGACCGTCAGGCGGCATTCTGGACGGAAGCGCAACGTTTGGGCCTGCATGAGCGGGTCCGCCTCGGCGCGCCGCGCCTGGCCACGCCCGAGGAGTTGCTGCGCTTTCACAGCGCGTCGCACGTGAACTGGGTACGGCTGTGCTCGCAGCAAGGCAGCGGCTTCATCGACGATGCGGACACGCCGGCCTATCCGGGCGTGTACGAGGATGCCGCGAACCGGGTCGGCACCGCGCTGGAAGCCCTGTCGCTGCTCATGGCCGGCACGGTGCGGCGCAGCTTTCAGCCGGTCGGGGGCATGCACCATGCCCGGCGCGAGCGCGGCGCCGGCTTTTGCCCCTTCAGCGACATCGGCGTCGCCATCGAAACCCTGCGCGCGCAGCACGGCATCCGCCGCATTGCCTATGCGGATATCGACGCGCACCACGGCGACGGCGTGTTCTACTCTTACGAGCGGGATCCCGATCTCGTCATGGTCGACATCCACCAGGACGGCCGCACGCTGTTTCCCGGCAGCGGCCATGCCGAGGAGACGGGCCGGGATGCGGCGGCGGGCACCAAGCTGAATCTGCCGCTGCCGCCCGGCTCCGGCGACCCCGAGTTCTTCGCCGCCTGGAGGCAGGCCGAAGCGCACCTCGAACGATTTCAACCGGAATTTTTCATATTGCAGTGCGGCGCCGACAGCCTCGCCGGCGATCCGCTGGCCGACCTGCGCCTGACCCCGGCCGCGCATGCCCATGCCGCCCGGCGCCTGGTGGCGCTGGCCGAGCGCCATGCGCGGGGCCGGCTGATGGTGATGGGAGGCGGAGGGTATCGGGCCGACAACGTTGCCGCGGCGTGGGCCGGCGTGCTGCAAGCGCTGCTCCTGGCCGGGTCCGGATCGCCAGACCGGGAGCCATAGGGCTGCCAACCGGAAAAGTCAGCCTTCGCGACACGGCGGCAGGGTAGGAGGGAGAGATGTACTCCATGGCTATCGCTTGTTCGTTGATACCAATTTTTGCTACCATGTGGCCATGAAGCGAAAGCACCAGCGCACCTTGGAATTGATCTTTTCCAGGCCCGTGTCAGCAAATGTTCGCTGGGCCGATATCGAGGCGCTGTTCGTCGAGTTGGGCGGGCAGGTGGCCGAGCGGGAAGGATCGCGCGTGCTGGTGCGCTTGTTTGGCGACCGGCGGGTGTTCCACCGACCGCATCCCGAGCCGACCACGGACAAGGGCGCGGTGGAGTCCATCCGCAAGTGGCTTGACGATCACGGAGTGAAACCATGAACACCATGACGATCAACGGTTATCAGGCAGTCATCTCATTCGATCCGGATATTCAAATGTTCCGGGGGGAATTCGTCGGGCTGAACGGTGGCGCCGACTTCTACGCCAGGGATGTCGATGGCCTGCGTCGCGAAGGCGAGATTTCCCTGCGGGTCTTTCTTGAAGCCTGCGCCGAGGAGGGCGTCGACCCACGCAAGCACTTCTCCGGCAAGTTCTCCCTGCGCGTCGATCCCGCACTCCACGAGGCCGCTGTCATCGCCGCTGCCGCGCATGGGCAGAGCCTCAACCAGTGGGCCGCCGAGGCGATCCGGCAAGCGGCACGGGCGGAGTGATGGGCGGTGGCGTTGCCAGGACCGGAACGAATGAGCGGCCTGTCCGTGGCATCTCGTAGCGATGCGGCTTTCAGGCCGCACTTCGCATTCAATGCCTACTTCGTATCCCTCGGCGCCAGGCCCAGGCTGGCGGCATGCCAGGAGGCTTCGGCGCGGGAGCCGATGCCAAGCTTGCGATAGATGGTCTTGATATGGCTCGCCACTGTGCTTTCGGCCATGGCGAGCAACTTCGCCACGTCTGCATTGCGCAGTCCGCGGCCGATGAGCGCCAGCACTTCCTTCTCGCGTGCGGTCAGTTCGTGCTCCGTATCGGCAATGGGCCCAGTGCGGCGGAAATGCTCCATGATTCGCCGCGCAATGGAGGGCGACAGTGCCGGCATGCCCTCGGCAAGCTGAGTCCCTCGTCGACGCCCTGCCCACCGTGCAGTTCTCCAGCGAGCGACACGCCGCCA
>CAYYXS010000038.1:0-46646 GCA_964475635.1 uncultured Rhodocyclaceae bacterium | reverse complement strand
TGGCGCGAGCACCTGGCGGCGCTCGACCACCTGCGCCAGGGCATCCACCTGCGCGGCTACGCCCAGAAGAACCCCAAGCAGGAATACAAGCGCGAGGCCTTCGAGCTGTTCGAGGGCCTGCTGCAGACGGTGCGCAACGAGGTCACCAAGCTGCTCATGACCGTCGAAATCCGCACGCAGGAGCAGATCGCCGAGAGCGAACCGCAGCCGGCCGTCGAGAACGTGCAGTACCACCATGCCGGCTACGACGAGGCGCTCGGCACGTCCGGCGAGACGGAAAAGCCGGCGCAGCCCCAGGTGCGCCAGGGCCAGAAGATCGGCCGCAACGATCCCTGTCCCTGCGGTTCGGGCAGGAAGTACAAGCACTGCCACGGCAAGCTGAGCTGAGGGCGCGACCATGGCCGTCAATCTGAACTCGCCTGCCGCCGCACAACTCCACCCCGTTGCCGGCGTTGCCCTTGGCATCGCCGAAGCGGGCATCCGCAAGGCCAACCGCCGCGACCTGCTGCTGATCCGCCTCGACGCAGGCACCGCCGTCGCCGGCGTGTTCACGCAGAATCGCTTCTGCGCCGCGCCGGTCCTCGTCTGCCGCGAACACCTGGCCGCCGGAGGCATCCGCGCCCTGGCAGTCAATACCGGCATCGCCAATGCCGGCACCGGCGAGCCCGGCCTCGATGCGGCGCGCGCCACCTGCAAGGCGGTTGCCGCACTGCTCGGCTGCGCCGCCACGCAGGTGCTGCCCTTCTCTACCGGGGTCATCATGGAGCCGCTGCCGGTCGAGCGCATCGAAGCGGGGCTCCCCGCCTGCAAAGCCGACCTGCGCGAGGACAACTGGGCCGCCGCCGCCGAGGCGATCATGACCACCGACACCGTGCCGAAGGCCGCCTCGCGAAAAGTCAGCCTCCGCGGTACGGCGGTCACGGTCACGGGCATCGCCAAGGGCGCCGGCATGATCCACCCTAACATGGCGACCATGCTCGGCTTTGTCGCCACCGACGCGGCCGTGGCGCAACCGCTGCTCGAGCGCCTTGTGCGCGAGGCCGCCGACGCTTCCTTCAACTGCGTCACGGTCGACGGCGACACCTCGACCAACGACTCCTTCGTGCTGATCGCCTCGGGCAAGGCCGGCAATGTGCCGATTGCCGATGCCGCCGGCGCCGACTACGCGGCGCTGAAGGAGGCCGTCGCCGCCGTGGCGGCCGAACTCGCCCAGGCCATCGTGCGCGACGGCGAGGGCGCCACCAAGTTCATCTCGATCCGGATCGCTGGCGGTCGCGATGCCGGCGAGTGCAAGAGCGTCGGTTACGCCATCGCCCATTCTCCGCTGGTGAAGACCGCCTTCTTCGCTTCCGACCCCAACCTCGGCCGCATTCTGGCCGCCATCGGCAATGCCGGTATCGCCGACCTCGACGTGTCGCGCGTGAAGCTCTGGCTGGACGACGTGCTGGTATCGGAGGACGGCGGCCGTGCGGCGAGCTACCGCGAGGAGGCCGGCGCGCGCGTCATGCGGCAGGAGGAAATCGCGGTGCGTGTCGATCTTGCCCGCGGCGGCGCCCAGGCCACCGTGTGGACCTGCGACTTCTCCTACGATTACGTGAAGATCAACGCCGACTACCGCAGTTGAAGGTGCCCCGGCGGCTGCGGGGCCAGAAGGTTCAGTGCAGCACCCTGGGCATGGCCAGGGTGAACTCGGCAATCGCTGCCTCGAACTGGGTTCCGTCCTCGGCAGTCATCTGGTAGCTGCCGCGCATCGTGCCGACCGGCGTGGTGAGGATGCAGCCGCTGGTGTACTCGAAGCTCTCGCCGGGCTTGAGCAGAGGCTGGTGGCCGACCACGCCGAGTCCACGCACTTCCTGAACATGCTCGTCGGCGTCGCGGATGATCCAGTGGCGGGAAATCAGCTGGGCGGCGATGTTGCCGGTGTTGCGGATGGCGATGTTGTAGGCAAAGACGTAGCGCCCGTCCTGCGGGTCCGACTGGTCGGCCAGGTAATGCGATTCGGCCGTCACAGTGATCTCGTATTTCTTGCTTTCCGCCATGCGGCCATTATAGGGGCAGGCTTATGGAAGCCATAATTTCTTTTAGCCGGCGGGGGCGGCGAATGCGTTTAAAATCCGTGTCGTCCTAGGGAGAGACCATGGCCTACCGCATCGCACCGAGCATTCTTTCCGCCAACTTCGCCAGGCTCGGCGAAGAGGTGGACAACGTCCTCGCCTCCGGCGCCGATATCGTACACTTCGACGTGATGGACAACCATTACGTGCCCAACCTGACCATCGGCCCGCTGGTGTGCGAGGCCTTGCGCAAGCACGGCGTGACCGCCCCCATCGACGTGCACCTGATGGTCAAGCCGGTCGACCGCATCATTCCCGACTTCGCCAGGGCCGGCGCCACCTACATCACCTTCCATCCGGAAGCCTCCGAACACATCGACCGCAGCATCGGCCTGATCCGCGAGGCCGGCTGCAGGCCGGGACTCGTCTTCAACCCGGCCACCCCGCTCGACGTGCTGGAATGGACGCTCGACAAGCTCGACATGGTGCTGCTGATGAGCGTGAACCCCGGCTTCGGCGGGCAGAAGTTCATCCCGCATGTCCTCGACAAGGCGCGCCGGGTGCGCCGCATGATCGAGGAGCGCGGCCTTGAAGTCAGCCTGGAGATCGACGGCGGCGTCGGCCCGGCCAACATCCGCGAAGTGGCCCAGGCCGGCGTCGATACCTTCGTCGCCGGCTCCGCCGTCTTCGGCGCCGGCAAGGACGGCGATCCGAACCGCTACGACACCATCATCGCCGCCCTGCGCGCCGAGCTGGCGAAGGCTTGATGGCGATCAGGGCCGTCCTCATCGACCTCGACGGCACGCTGCTCGACACCGTTCCCGACCTCGCCGACGCGGCCAACGCCATGCTCGCCGAGCTGGGGCGGCTGACTTTGCCGGCCGACACCATCCGCGATTTCGTCGGCAAGGGCATTCCCAACCTCGTCGGCCGCTGCCTCGGCTATCCCGGCGAATCGGCCGCGCCGGACGCGCAGGAAGCCCTCGCGGCATTCAAGCGCCACTACGCCGCCGCGAATGGCCGCAAGACCCGCATCTACCCCGGCGTCGTCGAGGGGCTGCGGGCCATGCGCGCAGCGGGGCTGAAAACCGCTTGCGTCACCAACAAGGCCGGCGCCTTCACCGAACAACTGCTGGCCGCCAGCGGCCTCGCGCCGTTGCTTGACCTGACCGTGAGCGGCGACACCCTGGCAGAGAAAAAGCCGCACCCGCTGCCTTTCCTGCACCTCTGCGAACGCTTCGGCATCGCCCCCGCCGAGGCCCTCGTCGTCGGCGATTCGCGCAACGACGTTGCCGGCGCGCGCGCCGCCGGCTGCCCGGTATTCTGCGTGCCCTACGGCTACAGCGAGGGTGAGGACGTGCGCGATCTCGGTGCCGATGCTATAGTAGCCACTCTCGAAGAGGCGGCGAGCCGCCTGCGGGACATCTGAAACAAGGACATCGTGCTCCACTTGAACCTGAAACGCGTGAGGAAATACGCCGTCGGCGGGGAGGCCTGGCCCTGGCGTCGCTTGCCTGAATAAGCAGTGCAAGCGGCGGGCGCCTTGTTTGCGCCCGTGTATCTCAAGTTTCAAGTTGCTGTGGAGTCATGATGACCGAAGCCGAATTCAACGCGCTGGCCGCCCAGGGCTACAACCGCATTCCCCTGACCCTGGAAACCTTCGCCGACCTCGACACCCCCCTCTCGATCTACCTCAAGCTGGCCGATCGGCCGTGGACCTACCTGCTCGAATCCGTGCAGGGCGGCGAGCGCTTCGGCCGCTATTCCTTCATCGGCCTGGCCGCACCGACGCGCATCGTCGCCTACGGCCGTGACGTCATGGTGCTCACCGGCAACCGCATCGCCGAACGGCAGGACGATTGCGACCCGCTCGCCTTCGTCGGCGAGTTCATGGCGCGCTTCCGCCTGGCGCCGCGCGCCGGCCTGCCGCGCTTCTGCGGCGGACTGGTCGGCTGCTTCGGCTACGACACGGTGCGTTACATCGAGTCGAAACTGGCGCAAGCGGACAAGCCCGACGAACTCGGCACGCCCGACATACTCCTGCTTCTGTCGGAGGAGATTGCGGTCGTCGACAACCTGTCCGGCAAGCTGACCCTGGTCGTCTATGCCGAGCCGGGCGTGCCGGGCGCCTACAAGCGCGCCCAGGGGCGGCTGAAGGAACTGCTGGCGCGCCTGCGCGAGCCGGTGAGCATCCCCGCCGAACAGCCCGCCGCGCCGCAGCCGGCCATCTCTTCCTTCGGCGAAGAGCCGTTCAAGCAGGCCGTGGCGCGCGCCAAGCGGTACATCGTGGACGGCGACATCATGCAGGTGGTGCTCTCGCAGCGCATGTCGAAGCCCTACGCCGCCACGCCGCTGGCGCTCTACCGCGCGCTGCGCACGCTGAATCCCTCGCCCTACATGTTCTACTTCGACTTCGAGGACTTCCACGTCGTCGGCGCCTCGCCGGAAATCCTCGTGCGGCTGGAGGACGGTACCGTCACCCTGCGACCCATCGCCGGCACGCGCAAGCGGGGCAGGACCGTCGAGGAGGACGAGGCGCTCGCCGCCGAGCTGCTCGCCGACGAGAAGGAGCGCGCCGAGCACCTCATGCTGCTCGACCTCGGCCGCAACGACGTCGGCCGCGTCGCCGAGACCGGCAGCGTCAAGGTGACCGAGCAGTTCGTCATCGAGCGCTACTCGCACGTGATGCACATCGTCTCCAACGTCGAGGGCCGGCTCAAGCCCGGGCTCGACGCGCTCGCCGTGCTGCGCGCCGCCTTCCCGGCCGGCACCGTCTCGGGCGCGCCCAAGGTGCGCGCGATGGAGATCATCGACGAGCTGGAGCCGGTCAAGCGCGGCATCTATGCCGGCGCGGTGGGCTACCTCGGCTTCCACGGCGACATGGACCTCGCCATCGCCATCCGCACCGCCGTCGTCAAGGATGGCCGCATCCACGTCCAGGCCGGCGCCGGCATCGTTGCCGACTCCGATCCGGCCGCGGAATGGCAGGAGACGCAGAACAAGGCGCTCGCCCAGCTCGCCGCCGCCGAAATGGCCGAGCGCGGCCTCGACACGCGCATCGAGTGAGGAGATCGCCATGCTGCTGATGATCGACAATTACGACTCCTTCACCTACAACCTGGTGCAGTATTTCGGCGAGCTGGGCGAGACGGTGCGCGTCTTCCGCAACGACGAGATCACGCCGGAAGAAATCGCAGCGTTGAACCCGGCGCGCATCGTCGTCTCCCCCGGCCCCTGCTCGCCGGCCGAGGCCGGCATCTCGGTGGCGGCCATCGAGACCTTCGCCGGCAGGATTCCGCTGCTCGGCGTCTGCCTCGGCCACCAGGCGATCGGCGCGGCCTTCGGCGGCAGAATCGTCCATGCCCGCCAGCTCATGCACGGCAAGACCTCGCCGGTGCATCACGCCGACAAGGGCGTCTTCCGCGGCCTGCCCAACCCGTTCACCGCCACGCGCTACCACTCGCTCGCCATCGCGCGCGATTCGCTGCCCGCCTGCCTGGAAGTGACGGCCTGGACGGAGGACGGCGAGATCATGGGCGTGCGCCACCGCGAGTTTGCAGTCGAGGGCGTGCAGTTCCACCCCGAGTCGATTCGCACCGAGCACGGCCACCGCCTGCTGAAGAATTTTCTGGAGCAATGACATGATCACACCTCAGGAAGCCCTCCAGCGCACCATCGAGCACCGCGAGATTTTCCACGACGAGATGCTCCACCTCATGCGGCAGATCATGGGCGGCGAAATCACGCCGCTGATGGTCGCCGCCATCCTCACCGGCCTGCGCGTGAAAAAGGAGACTATCGGCGAGATCTCCGCCGCGGCGAAGGTGATGCGCGAGCTGTGCACCCGCGTCGAGACGCCGCACGCATTTGCCAACCTCGCGAACTTTGTCGACATCGTCGGCACCGGCGGCGACTCCGCCCACACCTTCAACATCTCCACCGCCGCGGCCTTCGTCGCCGCCGCGGCCGGCGCCACGGTGGCCAAGCACGGCAACCGCAGCGTCTCCTCCAAATCCGGCTCGGCCGACGTGCTGGAGGCGCTCGGCGCGAAGATCGACCTGACGGCGCCACAGGTGGCCGAGTGCATCCAGTCCGTCGGCATGGGCTTCATGTTCGCGCCGAACCACCATCCGGCGATGAAGAACGTCGCCCCGGTGCGCCGCGAGATGGGCGTGCGCACCATCTTCAACATCCTTGGCCCGCTGACCAACCCGGCCGGCGCGCCCAACACCCTGATGGGCGTCTTCCATCCCGACCTCGTCGGCATCCAGGTGCGCGTCATGCGCGAGCTGGGCGCCGATCACGTCATGGTGGTGTGGGGCAAGGACGGCATGGACGAGATCTCGCTCGGCTCAGCGACCATGGTCGGCGAACTGAAGAACGGCGAGATCACCGAGTACGAGATCCACCCCGAGGACTACGGCCTGCAGATGGTCTCCAACCGGGGCCTGCGCGTGGCCGACGCCGCCGAGTCGAAGGAAATGCTGCTGGAAGCGCTCGCCGACACGCCGGGCACGCCGCGCGAGATCGTCACGCTGAATGCCGGCGCTGCGCTCTATGCGGCGAACATCGCCGCCTCGGTCGCCGATGGCATCGGTCTGGCGCGCGAGACCATCGCCAGCGGCGCGGCGCGCGCCAAGCTCGACCGGTTCGTGCGCTGCACGCAGCAGTTCAAATGAGCGACATCCTGCAGCGGATACTCGCCGTGAAGCGCGAGGAAGTGGCCGCCGCACGGGCGCAGAAGCCATTGGCTGCCCTGCGCGCCGAAGCGGAGGCGCAGCCGCCGCCGCGCGACTTCGCCGGTGCCATCCGCGCAAAAGTCAGTCGCGGCGGTACGGCGGTGATCGCCGAGATCAAGAAGGCCAGTCCCTCGAAAGGCGTCATCCGCACCGATTTCCGCCCGGCCGAAATTGCGCGCAGTTATGCAGCCCACGGCGCCGCCTGCCTGTCGGTGCTGACCGACCGGCAGTTCTTCCAGGGTGCGCCGGAATACCTGCAGGAGGCGCGCGCCGCCTGCGCACTGCCGGTGCTGCGCAAGGATTTCATCGTCGATGAATATCAGGTGGTCGAGGCGCGCGCGATGGGCGCCGACTGCATCCTGCTCATCGTCGCGGCCGTCGCCCGAATGCGCGAACTCGAAGCCCTCGCTCACGAGCTGGGCATGGCCGTGCTGGTCGAAGTGCACGATGCCGCCGAACTCGACCTGGCCCTGCAGCTGAGAACGCCGCTGATCGGCATCAACAACCGGAACCTGCGCACTTTCGAGGTTTCGCTGCAGACGACGCTCGATCTGCTGCCGCGCATCGGCAGCGATCGCATCGTGGTGACGGAATCCGGCATTGCGACGCCCTCGGAGGTCGCCCTGATGCGCGGCAACGGCGTGAATGCCTTCCTTGTCGGCGAGGCATTCATGCGCGCTTCCGATCCGGGCGATGCGCTGCGGCAGTTGCTGGCGCAGTAGTCGGTGAAACGCTACAGAAGCACCAGGTTGTCCCGATGAATCAGTTCCGGCTCGTCGATATAGCCGAGGATGGCCTCGATCTGCGAACTGGGCTGGCGCGCGATGCGGCGCGCTTCCGAGCTTGAGTAGTTCGCCAGTCCGCGCGCGAACTCGCGTCCGCCCGCGGTGCGGCAGGCGACGGCCGCGCCGCGCCCGAATTCGCCCTCCACGGCGGTGACGCCGACCGGAAGCAGGCTCCTGCCGGCTTCCAGCGCCCTGACCGCCCCTTCGTCGAGCACCAGACTGCCGGCAAGCTGCAGGTGGTCGGCCAGCCATTGCTTGCGCGCCGCCAGCGGCGTTGCCATGGCATACAGGAGGGTGCCGACGGCCTCTCCTGCAGCCAGTTGCAGCAACACGTTGCTCTCCCGTCCGCTGGCGATCAGGGTGTGCGCGCCGCTTCGTGCGGCCCGCTGGGCGGCCCGTACCTTGGTGATCATGCCGCCTTTGGCGATACCGGTGCCGGCCCCGCCGGCCATAGTTTCCAGAGCAGGGTCGTCGGCGCGATGCTCTGCGACCAGCGTCGCCGCGGGATCCCTGCGGGGGTCCGCGGTGAACAGTCCGGCCTGGTCGGTGAGGATGACCAGGGCCTCGGCCTCCACCAGGTTGGCGACCAGCGCCCCGAGGGTGTCGTTGTCGCCGAACTTGATCTCGTCGGTGACGACGGTGTCGTTCTCGTTGATGATCGGCACCACGCCGAGACCGAGCAGGGCGGTGAGCGTCGAGCGTGCATTCAGGTAACGCAGGCGGTCGGCGAGGTCCTCGTGCGTGAGCAGGATCTGCGCGGTCTTCAGGCCGTATTGCGAGAAGCAGGACTCATAGGCCTGTGCCAGGCCCATCTGCCCGACGGCGGCGGCGGCCTGCAGCTCGTGCATGGCGTGCGGACGCGTCGTCCAGCCGAGGCGCTGCATGCCGGCGGCAATCGCGCCGCTGGAGACCAGCAGCACCTCGCGTTTGTTCTCACGCAGGTCGGCAACCTGGCGTGCCAGTTCGGCGATGAAGTCGCCGGCCAGGCCGCTGCCGTTGTTGGTCACCAGCGCGCTGCCGACCTTGACCACCAGCCGGCGCGCCTGACTAATCCTCTTCCTCATGGTACTGGGCGACGGCATCGGCCGCCTTCTGCTGTTCGATGTGCGCCATGATAGCGAAAGTCAGCTCCCGGCAGCCGGCGCCATTGATGGCCGAGATGGCGAAATGCCGCTCGACGGGGCCGTATCCCCCGACCAGAGCGGCGAGGCGTCCCTCGCGTTCATCTTCCGGCAGGAGATCGATCTTGTTGGCCACCAGCCAGCGCGGCTTGTCATATAGGGAGGGGTCGTATTTCTTCAGCTCGTCGAGGATGGCGAGGGCGTCACGTACCGGGTCGGCAGCCGGGTCGAAGGGGGCGATGTCGACGATGTGCAGGAGCAGGCGCGTGCGCTGCAGGTGGCGCAGGAAGCGATGGCCGAGGCCGGCGCCCTCCGCCGCGCCCTCGATCAGGCCGGGGATGTCGGCGACGACGAAGCTGCGGCTCGCGTCCACGCGCACCACGCCGAGGTTCGGCTGCAGGGTCGTGAAGGGGTAGTCGGCGACCTTCGGCCGCGCCGAGGATACGGCACGGATGAAGGTGGATTTGCCGGCATTGGGCAGTCCCAGCAGGCCTACGTCGGCCAGCACCTTGAGTTCCAGTTTCAATTCGCGCCGCTCGCCCGGCGTGCCCGGCGTGCATTGCTTTGGCGCGCGGTTGGTGCTGGACTTGAAGTGGATGTTGCCGAGACCGCCCTGGCCGCCCTGTGCGATGAGGGCGCGCATGCCGTCATGATCGAGATCGGCGATCGCCTCGCCGGTTTCCAGGTCGCTGATGACGGTGCCGACCGGCATGCGCAGTTCCAGGTCCTCGCCGCCGCGGCCATAGCAATCCGAACTCATGCCGTTCTCGCCACGCTCGGCGCGGAAGATGCGCGTGTAGCGGTAGTCGATGAGGGTGTTGAGGTTTCGGTCCGCTACCGCCCATATGCTGCCGCCGCGCCCGCCGTCGCCGCCCGATGGCCCGCCTTTCGGCACGTACTTCTCGCGCCGGAATGTCGCAGCGCCATTGCCGCCGTCGCCGGCAATGGCCTCGATCCTGGCTTCGTCGAAGAACTTCATAGGAGTGGGAAACAAAAAGCCCTGCCGCGACGGCAGGGCTTTTTGTCGCGGCGACCGGGTTGCTCAGGCGGCCGGGACGATGTTCACCGTCTTGCGCTTCTCGGCACCCTTGACAGAAAACTCGACCGTGCCGTCAACCTTGGCGAACAGCGTGTGGTCGCGGCCCATGCCGACGTTGTCGCCGGCATGGTACTGGGTGCCGCGCTGGCGCACGATGATGCTGCCGGCATTGATGAGCTGGCCGCCATAGCGTTTCACGCCAAGGCGCTTGGATTGGGAGTCGCGGCCGTTGCGCGAGCTGCCGCCTGCTTTTTTATGTGCCATGTGTTCTCTCCTTGCTTACGCCGAAATGCCGGAAATCTGGATTTCGGTGTAGTTCTGCCGATGGCCCTGGTGCTTCTGGTAGTGCTTGCGCCGACGCATCTTGAAGATCTTCACCTTCTCGTGCCGGCCCTGGGCGAGGACCTTCGCCTGGACAGAAGCGCCTTGCACCAGCGGCGCGCCGATTTTCACCGATTCGCCGTCGCCGACCATGAGAACCTGGTCGAGGGTGATTTCAGCGCCCACATCTGCCGGTATCTGTTCTATTTTCAGTTTTTCGCCGGCAGCGACGCGATACTGCTTGCCGCCGGTTTTTATGACCGCATACATGATGGACTCCGTGGTTCGTGTTGCAACAGAACCGCACATTCTATATAAAAATCCCCATCCGGTCAAAGCCTTCTTGACGGTTCCCGGCCGCCCCCCTACCATGCCCCCTTTGCCGGGAATCGCCCATTGAGCCTTGAAGCCCTTTATGCGCCGATCGCCGCCGATATGCAGGCGGTCGATGCCGTCATCCGTGCGCGCCTGCATTCAGGCGTGGTGCTGATCCGCCAGGTCGCCGAATACATCATCGGGGCGGGCGGGAAACGTTTGCGTCCGGCGCTGGTGCTGTACTCGGCCGGGTCACTCGGCTACGGCGGCAGGCATCATCACGAGATGGCCGCCGTGGTCGAGTTCATCCATACGGCGACCCTCTTGCACGACGACGTGGTCGACGAGTCCGACCTGCGCCGCGGCAGCAAGACGGCGAATGCCCTGTTCGGCAACGCTGCCTCGGTGCTGGTGGGCGACTTCCTCTATTCGCGCGCCTTCCAGATGATGGTCTCGGTCGGCAGCATGCGCGTGCAGCAGGTGCTGGCCGATGCCACCAACACCATCGCCGAGGGCGAAGTGCTTCAGTTGCTCAACTGCCGCAACGCCGACGTCGATATCCCGCAATACCTTCAGGTGGTCCGCTTCAAGACGGCGAAGCTGTTCGAGGCGGCGGCGCGCCTCGGTGCCATCCTGAGCGACGCGCCGCCGCCGGTGGAGGAGGGACTTGCGCGCTACGGCATGCATCTCGGTACCGCATTCCAGATCGTCGACGACGTGCTCGATTACTCCGGCGAGGAGGCCGTTACCGGCAAGCATCTTGGCGACGACCTGGCCGAGGGGAAGCCGACGCTGCCGCTGATTCACGTCATGAAGCACGGCAGCAGCGAGCAGGCGGCGTGCGTCAGGCGCGCGATCGAGACGGGCGGACGCGATACACTGCCGGCGGTGCTGGCGGCGATTCGCGCCACCGCCGCGCTGGAGGAGACGAGGCGCTGTGCCGAGACAGAAGCGGCGCAGGCGATTGAGGCGATTGCGGCGCTGCCGGCTTCGACATTCAAGGATTCTCTGGTACAATTGGCATCATTCGCAGTCGCACGCGACTTCTGATATAGCTGGAGTTGCGGTCGCGGCTGCATTCGTTTCGGCGGGTGCCGATTCCTGACACCCTTCGAAATACGTCGGGGTGTAGCTCAGCCTGGTAGAGTACTGCGTTCGGGACGCAGGAGTCGGAGGTTCAAATCCTCTCACCCCGACCACTCCCAACAGCCCCCGCTGGTGACGGGCGGCGAAGGAGCCGGGCCAAGGCATGTCCAAGCTGATCCTTCTGCTCATCCTCGTTTTCATCGCCTATCTTTTTTACAAGGGCTTCCGGCGCGCCGGCTCGGCCCGCGTCGAACGTGGCGACCCGGCGCAGCCGGTTGCCGAACGCATGGTCGCTTGCGCCCGCTGCGGAGTGCACCTGCCCGAAAGCGAGTCCCTGCAGAGCGACGACGGGTATTTCTGCAGCGAAGAGCACCGTCGGCTCGGCGCCGCATGAGCGAAAGACGGGCCGATCTGCCCTACACGGCCGGACGCCCCGATTCGGTCTGGACGTCCCTTCACTATTTCAACATCTACCGCCTGATCGTGGCGAGCGTCTTTCTGCTCGCGGCGGCCTTTTATCCGCGAACGAGCGGATTGGGCGCGCAGGATCTCCGTCTTTTTCTCTGGTCCAGCCTGGCCTACTGGCTGCTGGCGATCTTCTTTTACGGTGCCTTGAAGCAGCTGCGTCTCGGTTTCAACACCATGCTGACCGTACAGATGGCCGTGGATATCCTGGCCATTACCACGATGATGTACGCCAGCGGAGGGCAGAAGAGCGGGCTGGCCGTCATGCTGCTGGTGGCGCTGGCTGGTGCCGGCCTGGTGGGGCAAGGACGCCTGACGCTGTTTTTCGCGGCACTGGCGACAGTTGCCGTGCTGTTCGAGCAGGGCCTGCGCGTCCTCGGCTATGGAGCGGACCCGGCGGATTTCGTCCAGGCGGGCATCCTATGCATCGGTTTCTTCGGCACTGCGATTTCCGCCCGCCTGCTGGCCAGGCGGGTGATTGCCAACGAGGAGCTGGCGCGGCGGCGAGGCATCGATCTGGCGAACCAGCTCTCGGTCAGCGAACGGGTGATTCGCGACATGCAGGACGGCGTGATGGTGGTGGATGCAGGCGAGCAGGTGCGGCAGTGGAATCCGCAGGCCGAGACGCTGCTCGGGGTGCGCGCCCCGGCGCAGCCGGACCTGGCTTCCTTCTCGGTCGCCCTGGCCGAGCATTACCGCTACTTCAAGACCGACCTTGGTGCGAACGCATGCACGCTGCGCGTGCCGGGCAGCGGAGGCGTGCTGCGAGCGCGCTTTGTGCATGCCGGGGAAAGCGGAGACGTGCTCATCTATATCGAGGACATGGGGCGGATCCAGCAGCAGGCGCAGCAGATCAAGCTGGCGGCGCTGGGCAGGTTGACGGCGAACATCGCACACGAGATACGCAACCCGCTCGCCTCCATCAGCCATGCGGCAGAGCTGCTTTGCGAGGTCAGGTCCGCCGAGGCGCAGGGACGCCTGACGCGGATTATCATGGACAACGCTCTGCGCCTGGATCGACTGGTGCGGGATGTGCTGGAACTCGGCCGCCGCGACCGGGCGCAGCCGGAGCCGATCAGGCTGGCCGGCTTCCTGGATAGCTTTCTCGACGAGCTGGCCATGCACGAACAGATCGGTCGGAGTCTTTTCGCGCTGGACGTCCCGGCCGACACGCCCCTGGTCTTCGATCGCGCCCATCTGAACCAGGTGCTGTGGAACCTGTTGTCGAACGCCTCGCGCTATTGCAGCGGCAGACCCGATTCGGTAAGAATCTGGGCGAGCAGCCTGCCCGGGGCGGAACGAGTCGAACTTCATGTCATCGACGACGGCGCCGGCGTGGACGAGGAATCCCGTGGCAAGATCTTCGAGCCTTTTTTCACGACCTACGCCAAGGGAACCGGGCTGGGCCTGTTTATCGCACGCGAGCTTTGCGAGGCCAATGACGCGCAGCTCGAATGGGCGGGAAACAATCCCGGCGCACATTTTCGGATAATCGGGAGAAGCCAGCAGTGGCAGGAAAACAGGAACGCAGGGGACAGCAGTCGATAGATCGCGTGCTTGTCGTCGATGACGAGGACGACATCCGCGAACTCCTCGACATGACGCTCTCGCGAATGGGGCTCGAAGCGGATTGTGCGGCGAGCCTGGCCGAGGCGCGTCGATTCCTTGGCGAGAATGCCTATCAGCTTTGCCTGACCGACATGCGGCTGCCGGATGGCGACGGTCTTGAGCTGGTGCGCCTCATCGGCGAGCAGTGTCGCGATTTGCCCGTTGCCGTGATCACCGCTCACGGCAGCATGGAAAACGCGGTTTCCGCGCTGAAGGCTGGCGCGTTCGATTACGTGCCGAAGCCGGTCTCGCTGGAGCAATTGCGCGCCTTGGTGAAGTCGGCGCTCAATCTGCCAGACCGGGATGCGAGCCGGTCAGGCAGCGCAGGCCCGGCTCTGCTGGGAGAGTCTCAGGCCATCCGCCAGGTGCGCGCGATGATCGAAAAAGTGGCGCGCAGCCAGGCCCCTGTATATATAGGCGGCGAGTCGGGCAGCGGCAAGGAGCTGGCGGCGAGACAGATTCACCAGCTGGGGGCAAGGCGGGATCAGGCCTTCGTGGCCGTCAATTGCGGGGCCATTCCGGAAAACCTGATGGAGAGCGAATTCTTCGGCTACAGGAAGGGTGCATTTACCGGGGCCGATACTGATCGCGACGGTTTCTTCCAAGCGGCGCACGGCGGCACGCTGTTCCTTGACGAAGTGGCGGATTTGCCGCTGAATATGCAGGTCAAGCTGTTGCGGGCGATCCAGGAAAAACGCGTGCGCAAGGTCGGTGCGCCCGGCGAGGATCCGGTGGATGTGCGCATCATCAGCGCTACCCACCAGAACCTGAAGGATTTGGTCGCTGGGGGACGGTTCCGCCAGGATCTGTACTACCGGCTGGATGTCATCGAGCTGAAGATGCCCGCCCTGCGCGAATGCCGCGAGGACATTCCGCTGCTGGTCGACAGCGTCCTGTCGCGGCTCGCGCGGGAATCTGGGCTGCAGGCGCCGCGTCTGACGGCCCCTGCGCTGAAGGTATTGAGCGAATACCCCTTCCCCGGCAACGTGCGGGAACTGGAGAATATCCTGGAGCGCGCACTGGCCCTGATAGGCGGCAGCGAGATCGGCGCCGAGGATCTCAACCTTGCTCCTCTGGCCGTATCCGGCGAAACTGCCGCCGAGCCGATGGGCGAGGTCGAAGTGCCGCTGCAGGATTACCTGGATTGTCTCGAGAAGCAGGCGATCCTGGATGCGCTGCAAAAGACTCGCTTCAACAGGACGGCGGCCGCCAGGCTGCTGGGCGTCACCTTCCGCTCCCTGCGCTATCGCATGGAGCGGCTCGGGCTGAATGAGCGGCCTTGACGCCGAGGGCTGGCTGGACGACGCACGGCGCGTACCGTCGCCGAATTGCGACGCGCGGCCTGCCGGGCAGCCCCTGCGCCTGATCGTCGTGCACGCCATTTCCCTGCCGCCCGGCGTATTCGGTGGGGACGACGTCGAGCGCTTGTTCACGAACAGGCTGGATGCCGAGGCACATCCCTATTTTCGCGGGATACATGCCCTGCACGTCTCTGCCCACTTCTTCATTCGCCGCGACGGCGAGATCGTCCAGTTCGTTCCCTGCAGCCTGCGCGCATGGCATGCCGGCGAGTCGAGCTGGCGCGGCATGGAGCGCTGCAACGACTTCTCGATCGGCATCGAACTCGAGGGCTGCGAAGATCTGCCTTTCGATCCGGCGCAGTATGCCGCACTGGCGCGGCTCATCGGCGACCTGCGGCAGCGTTATCCCATCGAAGACATCGCCGGCCATGCCGACATCGCTCCCGGCCGCAAGTCTGATCCCGGCCCTCATTTCGACTGGGTGCAGTTGCGACGGCAACTCGATGAACGTGCGTCGTGAGCGCATGCTGTGTGTGTTTTTTTTGCGACGCCGTGTTGCACGACATGACAATAAATGCAAAAAACACTTGCATCCGAAAAGTCAAGCTACTAGAATTAGGTCGAAATCTTTGCCTGGGCACTAGATCTAGTAGGTATGACAGGGCCCGAGTCAAGCAGGCAAAGGCAGGATCGCCAGAGGAAAAGGCAGTCTCACGAACAGGCAGCAGGAGAAAAACGGAGCCCGCTTGATGCAAATTGCGATATTCGTCGGCCACGGGCCGCGACCTCCTTCCAGTTTCAGCGCCGTTCTTTTCCCTTCCATCCTCCCCTCTTCTTTCCCTTTAGTCAGTCGCAGCGGCATCGCTGCCGACGCCCGAGTCAACCGAAGCAAGTCGCAACCGAGAGGCAAGGCGTTATGCCTGCCTGCGCGCGCTGACCGCAACGGGACGGCGGGCTGCTTCCTGAATTCAGCCGGTGCGGCTTGGCCACACCGTTGGATAGTCCGTGCTTGCAGAGGCGGGCTGTAGTAGATGGTGTTTCTTTCCTGTTACTTCACATAGGAGGTTTGAAATGGCTACTGCTAAGAAACCCGCTTCTAAAGCCAAGAAGCCGGCCGCCAAGAAACCGGCCGCCAAGAAGGCCGCTGCCAAGAAGCCGGCCGCCAAGAAGGTCGCTGCCAAAAAGCCGGCCGCCAAGAAGGCTGCTGCCAAGAAGCCTGCCGCCAAGAAACCGGCGGTGAAGAAGGCTGCTGCCAAGAAGCCGGCGGCGAAGAAAGCCGCCAAGAAGCCGGCCGCGAAGAAAGCCGCCAAGAAGCCGGCGGCGAAGAAAGCTGCTGCCAAGAAGCCGGCGGCGAAGAAAGCCGCCAAGAAGCCGGCGGCGAAGAAGAAGCCCGCCGCGAAAAAAGCGGCCAAGAAGAAGCCTGCGGCAAAGAAGGCTGCGAAAAAGCCTGCGGCGAAAAAAGCGGCCAAGAAGAAGCCCGCTGCGAAGAAAGCTGCGAAACCCGCTGCAAAACCGGCGGCCGCACCCGCGCCCGCCGCAGCTGCACCGTCAACCGCTGCAGCTCCCGGCCTGAAGTCGTCGCTCAATCCCGCGGCTGCTTGGCCATTCCCGACTGGCTCGCGTCCTTCCTGAGCCTGTCAGGACCGCCCGGATGGGTGGCCTGGTTACTTAATGACCTGGCTGCCCATCCGCGGTCTGTTTTCTTAAGCAGTGAATCAAGTGGCGCAAACATGTGCGCAACGCACAAATGTATTGACTTATGATTCATAATCAATACAATGCGTATTGTGCGATGCGATAAGACGTGACCTGTTTTGCCCGATAGGGCTGCCTCGGTTTACGAAGTTCGCTTTCTGTCACGCCGGTACCGGCCCGTCATGCCGGTGAAGAGGGCCCTCGCGCGCTCTTGATTTCCCAAGCCCGTACTCGAATGATGCCCCTGCGTCATGCGGAAACACGCGAGGAGTCCGGGCTGGCAAAGGAGAGGTATCTGCATGAATGACACAGCCATGAAAAGCTTTGCCCAGGAGTCGGTCCGCCTATCCCTCCTTGTCCTTGGAGGGTTGCTGATGGCAGGCGTGCTGGCGACGCTGTTGGTGTCTGCGCACAGCGGAGAGAGCTGGTTCGGGAGTGATCGGTCAGGCGGCAGCCAAGGCTTCAGCGCAAGCGCAAGGCCGGCTGCAATGACGCCATCGAAACAGGGTGCCGCCTCGGGACAGATCCGCGGGGTTACCGATTACCTGTCTCGCAAGTATCGCGTCGCGGGAACAGCGGTCGAGCCGCTGGTGTCCGCCGCGCAGGCGGCCGGAGAGCGCCTGCGCCTCGACCCGATGCTGATCGTTGCCGTGATGGCGGTAGAATCCGGCTTCAATCCGTTTGCCGAAAGTCCGATGGGCGCGCTGGGCCTGATGCAGGTGATCCCGCGCTTCCACCAGGACAAGCTGGAAGCGCTGGCCTCAGGCAGCAGCCTGCTCGACCCACTGGCCAACATCCAGGTCGGCGCCATGGTGCTGAAGGAATCCATACGTCGCGCCGGGTCGATCGAGGCCGGTCTGCAGCAGTATGCTGGCGCGGTGAGCGACGAAGAGGGCCTCTATGCCGCCAAGGTGCTGGCGGAAAAGCAGCGCCTTGAGGCGGCGGCACGGAGCGGGCGTTCGTCTTATGTTCCCAGGTGGCGTGAGAGTCGTGCCATGCCTTCCTCCAGCCGGTCCCGCGCCACCGTGTAGGCGAAGCGGACGTGGCGCTGTGGTGCGTTGGCGCCGAAGTCCAGGCCGGGGGTGATGGCCACGCCCGCCTCATCGAGCAGCCTGCGCGCTAAAACTTCGCTGTCCGGAGCAAGCGCCGAGCAATCCGCATAGAGGTAGAACGCGCCGCTCGGCTCGGCGGTGATGAGAAACCCGGATCGGCGCAGGGCCGGCAGAAGATAATCGCGTCGTGCTGCGAACTCGTCGCGCCGGGCTTCCAACAGGGCTATCGTTTCCGGGCGGAAGGCGGCCAGCGCGGCATGCTGCGCAGGCGTCGAGGGCGAGATGAACAGGTTCTGCGCCAGTTTCTCGATCTCGCGCACGAAGCGTTGGGGCGCCACCAGCCAGCCCAGGCGCCAGCCCGTCATGCCGAAGTATTTCGAGAAGCTGTTGATGACGAAGATTTCGTCGGAGAGCGACAGTGCCGTTTCGGCCGCGCAGCCGTAGGTGAGGCCGTGGTAGATCTCGTCGACCAGCAGGGCGCCTCCGCGGGCGGCGATGCACGCCGCAAGTCCAGCCATCGCCGCGGGCGCAATCATGGTACCGGTGGGATTGGCGGGCGAGGCGACCAGCAGCCCCTTCGTGCGTTCCGTCCAGTGCAGCGCGACATGCTCCGCCGTCGGCTGATAGCCGTTTTCCGGTCCGACGAAGAGTGCGCGGGGCACGCCTTCCAGCATGCGCACGAAGTGACGGTTGCAGGGATAGCCGGGATCGGGCAACAGCAGCTCGTCGCCGGGGTCGAGCAGCACGCCCAGCGCCAGCAGCAGGGCGCCCGATGAGCCTGCCGTGACGATGATCCTCTCCGGCGAAACCGTGACGCCGTGGCGTTCAGCATAGAAGCGGGAGATGGCTTCACACAGCTGCGGAATGCCAAGCGCCGGTGTGTAGAAGACCTGCCCGCCGCGGATGAATTCGGCGGCGGCCTCGATCACCGGCTGCGGCGTGGGAAAGTCCGGCTCGCCGACTTCCATGTGCACGATGTCGCGGCCCGCCGCTTCGAGTTGGCGCGCGCGCGTGAGCAGTTCCATGACATGGAAGGGCGCGATATCGCCCATGCGCCCGGCGATGTTAGGCAGTGGATTCTTCTCGCTCATGGGCAATCAGGATAAAGCAAGAAGGGCGCCCTCGGGCGCCCTTCTCGATTCGTGCAGCAACGCATCTACTCCAGTGCGCCGAAGCTCATGCGGAACAGTTCGCGCTTCAATACAAGCTGCCTGGGCAGGCGCTCCTTGAGCTTGTCGAAAAGCTCGCCGTGCAGGTCCAGTTCCTCCTGCCACGTCCGGGTATCGACGCGGGTCAACTCCTGGAACTGAGCCTTGCTGACCTCCTCCAGGCCGGCCCAATCGAGGTCCTCGAAGCGCGGCATCCAGCCGAGCGGCGTCTGCTCCGCGCCGACGCGGCCCTTGACGCGGTCCACGATCCATTTCAGCACGCGCATGTTCTCGCCGAAGCCGGGCCACATGAAGTTGCCGTTGCGGTCCTGGCGGAACCAGTTCACCGTGAAGATGCGCGGCGGGTTGTCGATGACGTGGCCCATGCGCAGCCAGTGGTTGAAATAGTCGCCCATGTGGTAGCCGCAGAAGGGCAGCATGGCGAAGGGGTCGCGCCGCACCTGGCCGACCTTGCCGGCGGCGGCGGCAGTGGTCTCCGAGCCGAGCGTGGCGGCCATATAGACGCCATAGTTCCAGTTGAAGGCCTCGAACACCAAGGGCACGGTGGTGGAGCGGCGGCCGCCGAAGATGAAGGCCGAAATGGGCACGCCGGCCGGGTCCTCCCAGTTCGGGTCGAGCGACGGGCACTGGCTGGCCGGCGCGGTGAAGCGGGCGTTGGGGTGCGCCGCCGGCCGGCCGCTGCTTTTGCCGATTTCGGGCGTCCATTCCTTGCCGGTCCAGTCGGTGAGCTTCTCGGGCGGCTGCTTGCTCATGCCTTCCCACCAGACGTCGCCGTCCGGGGTGAGCGCCACGTTGGTGTAGATGATGTTGGCGTGGAGCGTCGCCATGGCGTTGTAGTTGGATTTCTCCGAGGTGCCGGGGGCGACGCCGAAATAGCCGGCCTCCGGATTGATGGCGTAGAGGCGGCCGTCCTTGCCCGGCTTGATCCAGGCGATGTCGTCGCCGACCGTGGTGACCTTCCAGCCGCCGAAGGACTTCGGCGGGATCAGCATGGCGAAGTTGGTCTTGCCGCAGGCGCTGGGGAAGGCGGCGGCGACGTAGCTCTTCTCGCCCTCGGGCGATTCCACGCCGAGGATCAGCATGTGCTCGGCCAGCCAGCCCTGGTCGCGCGCCATGGTCGAGGCGATGCGCAGGGCGAAGCACTTCTTGCCGAGCAGGGCGTTGCCGCCGTAGCCCGAGCCGTAGGACCAGATCTCGCGCGTCTCGGGGAAATGCACGATGTACTTGGTGTCCTTGTTGCAGGGCCAGCGCACGTCCTGCTGGCCGGGGGCGAGCGGGTGGCCGACCGAGTGCAGGCAGGGCACGAACTCGCCGTCCTCGCCGAGCACGTCATACACCGCCCGGCCCATGCGCGTCATGATTTTCATGTTGGCGACGACGTAGGGAGAATCCGAGATTTCCACGCCGATGTGGGCGATGGGCGAGCCGAGCGGGCCCATGCTGAAGGGGATGACGTACAGGGTGCGGCCGCGCATGCAGCCGTTGAAGAGCCCGGTCAGGGTGGCCTTCATCTTCGCCGGGTCTTCCCAATTGTTGTTGGGGCCGGCGTCGTCCTTGTGCTGCGAACAGATGAAGGTGCGGTCCTCGACGCGCGCCACGTCGGAAGGATCGGACCAGGCCAGGTACGAGTTCGGGCGCTTGGCCGGGTTGAGCTTGATCAGACTGCCTGCTGCGACCATCTCGCCGCAAAG
Organism: uncultured Rhodocyclaceae bacterium; assembly: GCA_964475635.1. Taxonomy (GTDB): domain Bacteria; phylum Pseudomonadota; class Gammaproteobacteria; order Burkholderiales; family Rhodocyclaceae; genus Desulfobacillus. The sequence continues at coordinate 26,205 of CAYYXS010000038.1, read as the reverse complement.
CCGGTCGTACTCCTCCACAGAACCGTCGGCCCAGACGATGCGGTCGGGCTGGGTGAGCGCGGCCACCTCGGCCACCCAGGCCTTGAGCCGGGCATGGCGGACATAGGCGGGGGCGTTGAGCGAGGCGGGATCAGAAAAGCGCTGGTTCATGGTGCGGAATCTCCGGACGGATCGTTGCAAATGATCTAATGGGCCGCGGGCCGGCAAGGGCGGGCGGCGGATGTGTGTAAGACGTGGGATGCTGGCGGTTTGAGGCGGAAAGTGCAATATTATGCCACATTCGAATGGCCCGATAAACTTCACTGTTGCCTCTGCGGCAATTACAAGGACATAAAGATGGATGAAGCAATCCGCGTAGCAGCTCTCGAGTATCATCGCAAACCCCGCCCCGGCAAGATCGCCGTCACACCGACCAAGCAGCTGATCACCCAGCGCGACCTGGCGCTGGCCTATTCGCCCGGGGTGGCTGCCGCCTGCGAGGAGATCGTCGCCAATCCCGCCGAGGCCTCCAGCCTGACGTCCCGCGGCAACCTGGTGGCGGTGATCACCAATGGTACCGCCGTGCTGGGCCTGGGCAACATCGGCCCGCTCGCCGGCAAGCCGGTGATGGAGGGCAAGGGCGTGCTGTTCAAGAAGTTCGCCGGCGTCGATGTCTTCGACATCGAGGTGAACGAGCTCGATCCCGACAAGCTGATCGACATCATCGCCGCGCTCGAGCCGACCTTCGGCGGCATCAACCTGGAGGACATCAAGGCGCCGGAGTGCTTTTATATCGAGAAGAGGCTGCGCGAGCGCATGCGCATCCCGGTCTTCCACGACGACCAGCACGGCACGGCCATCATTTCCGCCGCCGCGGTGCTCAACGGCCTGCGCGTGGTCGGCAAGAAGATCGAGGAGGTCAAGCTGGCCTGCTCGGGGGCGGGGGCGGCCGCCATCGCCTGCGTCGACCTGATGATCGCCCTCGGCCTGCGTCGCGAGAACGTCTGGATGGCCGATTCCAAGGGCGTGGTGAGCCGCAAGCGCCTGGCCGGCCTCGATCCGAGCAAGGCGCAGTTCGCCCAGGAGACGGAGGCGACCACGCTGGCCGAGATCGTTGCCGGCGCCGACATCTTCCTCGGCCTGTCGACCGCCGGCGTGCTCAAGCCCGAGATGGTCAAGACCATGGCCGACCAGCCGCTCATCCTGGCGCTGGCCAACCCGATTCCCGAGATCCTGCCGGAGGAGGCCAAGGCTGTGCGCCCCGACTGCATCATCGCCACCGGCCGCTCGGACTACCCGAACCAGGTAAACAACGTCCTCTGCTTTCCCTTCATCTTCCGCGGCGCCCTCGATGTCGGCGCCACCACCATCACCCAGGAAATGGAACTGGCGACGGTGCGCGCCATCGCCGATCTGGCCCATGCCGAACAGTCCGATGTGGTGGCGGCGGCCTATGCCGGTTCGGAACTCAACTTCGGTCCAGAGTACCTGATCCCGAAGCCCTTCGATCCTCGCCTGATCGTCAAGATCGCGCCGGCGGTGGCGAAGGCGGCGATGGATTCCGGCGTGGCCACCCGGCCGATCGCCGATTTCGACGCCTACCGCGAGCAGCTGCAGCAGTTCGTATACCACTCCGGCCTGCTCATGAAGCCGGTGTTCGCCGCCGCCAAGCAGAGCGACAAGCGGATCGTCTATGCCGAGGGCGAGGACGAGCGCGTGCTGCGCGCCGTGCAGGTGGTGGTGGACGAGTGCCTGGCCAAGCCCATCCTGATCGGCCGGCCCGAGGTGATCGAACACCGCATCCAGAAATGCGGCCTGCGCCTGCGTTCAGACGTCGACTTCGAGCTGTGCAACCCGCAGCAGGACCCGCGCTACAAGGACTACTGGCAGACCTACCACCAGCTCACCGAGCGCAAGGGCGTCTCGCCCGGCTACGCCCAGATCGAGATGCGCCGCCGCCACACCCTGATCGGCGCCATGATGATCCACAAGGGCGACGCCGACGGCATGCTCTGCGGCACCTTCGGCACTTACGCCCTGCATCTGCATTACGTCGACCAGGTGATCGGCCGGCGCCAGGGCGTCTCGTCCTACTACGCCATGAACTGCCTGATGCTGCCCAGGCAAACGGCGTTCATTTGCGACACCTACGTCAATTACGATCCGAGTGCGGAGCAGCTGGTCGAGATGACCCTGCTTGCTGCCGAGGAGGTGCGCCGCTTCGGCCTGACGCCGAAGGTGGCGCTGCTGTCGCACTCCAGCTTCGGCAGCTACGACACGCCGAGCGCGCGCAAGATGCAGCGCGCTACCGAGCTGCTGTGGCAGCGCGCGCCCGAGCTGGAGGTGGAGGGCGAGATGCACGGCGACGCGGCGCTGTCCGGGGAAGTGCGCAGCCAGGTGTTCCCGCGCGCGCGCCTGAAGGGCGAGGCCAACCTGCTCGTCATGCCGACGCTGGACGCCGCCAACATCGCCTTCAACCTGCTCAAGCAGGCCGCCGGCGACGGCGTCACCATCGGCCCGGTGCTGCTCGGCACCCGCGCGCCGGTCTCCATCCTGACGCCGACCGCGACGGTGCGGCGCATCGTCAACCTGACCGCCCTGACGGTGGTGGAGGCGGCCGCGCGGGGTTGACAGGCTTCAAGGCCGCCGCAAGGCAGCCGTTATAGTCCCAATGAAAGTCAGTCACGACAAGACGGCGTTGATCCTGACCGGAGGCGGCGCGCGCGCCGCCTACCAGGTGGGCGTGCTGGACGCGGTCCGCGAACTGTTGCCGGAGCCGCGTCGCAACCCGTTCCCGATCATTTGCGGCACCTCGGCCGGCGCCATCAACGCCGCCTCGCTGGCTTGCTTCGCCGAGGATTTCGGCAAGGGCGTGCAATACCTGCATGAGGTCTGGAGCAATTTCCACGCCTCCCAGGTCTATCGCGCCGATGCCATAGGCATAGGCCTGAGCGGCCTGAACTGGCTCTCGGCCTTCATGTTCGGCTGGCTGTTCAAGCACAGCCCGCGCTCACTGCTCGACAACACGCCCCTGCGCCATCTGCTCGAGCGCAATCTCGACTTCCGGAAGATCGATGCCTCCATCGAGAGCGGCGCGCTGTATGCCGTGTCGCTGACCGCCTCGGGCTATCTGTCCGGCAACAGCGTCAGCTTCTTCCAGGCCCACCGCACGGCGGAGACCTGGAAGCGCACGCATCGTGCCGGAGCGCGCACCCGGCTCACCGTCAACCACCTGCTCGCCTCCAGCGCCATTCCCTTCATCTTTCCGGCCATCAAGATCCACCGCGAGTATTTCGGCGACGGCTCGATGCGCCAGTTGGCGCCGGTCTCGCCGGCCATCCACCTGGGCGCCGAGCGCATTCTGGTCGTCGGTGCCGGACGCATGGCGGAAGAAAAGGAGCGCATGCGCGGCGATGTCTATCCGCCGCTGGCCCAGATCGCCGGCCATGCCCTTTCCTCGATCTTCCTCGACAGCCTGCATGTCGACCTGGAACGTCTGCAGCGCATCAACCACACCGTGTCGGTGATCCCGCCCGAAATCCGGGAGCAGGCAGGCCTGCCGCTGCGCCGGATCGAGACCCTGGTGATCGCCCCCACTCAGCGGCTCGACTATATGGCGGCACGGCATGTGAAAAGTCTGCCCTGGCCGGTGCGGGCCATGCTGCGCGGCATCGGCGCTACCAGCAAGGCCGGTTCGGCACTGGCCAGCTACCTGCTGTTCGAACAAACCTACACGCGCGCCTTGATCGAGCTCGGCTATACGGATACGATGGCGCGTCGCGAGGAAGTACGCACTTTCCTTGGGTTGACGTAATTCGAAAAAACATTAAAAACTCACCATAACAGCCTATTTTTATTGCAAACTGGCAATTCAGTGCTAAACTGGATTTTGCTTATCCCAAACAAGAACGGGGGAGTGCGTGAAGTTCAAACTGCCGACGTTGTTTGCAATTTGCGCCGTGCTGGCGCTGGGCACCCTGGATGCCGCCACGCCGGCCGAAGCCGCATCGACCAAGAAGTCGGCGGCCAAGCGCAAGGCAAAGGTCGTGAAGCTGAGCGAGCCGCAGGATGCCGACGATCTGCTGCTGAAATCCACCGCTGTGGTGGTGCAGGACCAGTCCTCCGGCGAGGTCCTTTTCGAGAAGAATTCCGACGCCGTCCTGCCCATCGCGTCGATCACCAAGCTGATGACGGCGATGGTGGTGCTCGACGCCCAGCTTCCCCTGGCGGAAACCCTGGCCATCGGCCATGAAGACGTAGACATGCTCAAGGGCACTTCGTCCCGCCTGAAGGTCGGCACCCAGCTCAACCGCGAGGACATGCTGCTCCTGGCGCTGATGGCCTCGGAAAACCGCGCCGCCTCGGCGCTCTCGCGCCACTATCCGGGCGGCAGCGCCGCCTTCATCGAGGCGATGAACCACAAGGCCGCCGCGATCGGCCTGAAGGACACCCGTTTCTCCGATCCGACGGGACTGACTGCAGCCAACGTTTCCAGCGCGCGCGACCTGACCAAGATGGTTGCCGCCGCCGCGCACTATCCGCTCATCCGCGAACTGTCCACCACCGGAGAGCGCACCGTGTGGACGAACGGGCGGCCGATCGCTTTCCGCAATACCAATACACTCGTTCGCAGCCCGGCCTCGGGTTGGGAGATCGCCCTGCAGAAGACCGGCTACATCCGCGAGGCGGGCAAGTGCCTGGTGATGCAGGCCTGGCTGAGCAACAAGCCGGTGGTCATCGTGCTGCTGGATTCCTGGGGCAAGCTGACACGCATCGGCGATGCCAACCGGATCAAGCGCTGGATCGAGAACGCCTCGGCCCACAGTGGCCGGCCCAGCGCTTCCCTTGCGCGCCGCCCGGCCGGCTGAGGGGTTCCTTCCGGATATCGGAACGGGCCGGCGCAAGCCGGCCTTATTTTTTCGCGTAGCCGAGGGCGTGCGAGATGTCGTCGGCCGCCTGCCTGATGAGCGGCACCCAGTCTGCGTTGTAGCGCTCGGCCGGCGCCGAGACGGAAAGGCCCGCGACCAGCTCGCCGAGGTCGTCGCGCACCGGCGCGGCAATGCAGCGCAGGCCCTGCTCGATCTCCTCGTTGTCGAAGGCGATGCCGTGGCGGCGCACGCGGTCAAGTTCCTTTTCCAGGGCCGGCAGGGTGGTGAGAGAGGTCGGCGTGTAGCCGGGCAGGCCGCTGCGCCTGGCGTACTCGCGCAGCTTCTGCAGGCCGTCCTCGACCAGGAACAGCTTGCCCACCGCCGTGGCGTGCAGCGGTGCGCGCGCGCCGACCAGGTGCACCACGCGCACCGAGGAGCGGCCGCTGGAGGTGCGCTCAACGTAGATGATCTCGTCGTCGTGGCGTATGCCGAGGTTGACGCTCTCGCCGATCCGGCCGTGCAGCGCCTGCATGAAGGGCAGCGCGATTTCGCGGATGTTGATGCGCGACTTGACGATGTTGCCGAGCTCCAGCAGGCGGATGCCGAGGCGGTAGGCGCCCGGCTCGGCGCGCTCGACGAAGCCGCTGCCGGTCATGGCGGCGAGGATGCGGTGGGCGGTGGAGGGATGCAGGCCGGTTTCCCGCGACAGCTGCTTCAGGCTGACCGCATCGTGGTGGTGGGCCAGTACGTCGAGCAGGGTCATCATGCGCTCGATCACCTGGATGGAGCTTTTTGCTTCGGCTTGCGGCAAGGCGGTCTCGTCTTGTTGGGGTGCAAAAAACTATATCACATCGTGAAATGCGGGTTCGCTGTCGTCAGACCGGCAGCACCGTCTCGTACTTGATCTCCTTCAGCACGACGCTGGTGCGCGCATTGGCCACGCCGGGCAGGGTGAACAGGTACCGGTGCAGGAAGGCGTCGAAGGCGGGGATGTCCGGCGCCACCACTTTCAGCAGGTAATCCGCTTCTCCCGTGGCGCGGTAGCACTCGATCACCTCGGGGAAATTCCCGATCGCCTGCTCGAAGGCCTCGATGGCGCCCTTGACGTGCCGCTGCAGGTTCACTTGCACCATGCAGCAGACGTGCAGCCCCAGTTTTTGCCGGTCGAGCAGCACGGTGTAGCGGCGGATCAGGCCGTCCTCCTCCATCTCCTTCATGCGCCGCCAGCAGGGCGTGGCGGAGAGGCCGACACGGGCGGAGAGCTCCTGCACCGAGCGACGCGCGTCGAGCTGCATCTCGCGGAGGATTTTCTTCGAATAGATGTCTAGCTGTTTCATTCCTGAAATGCCTCGTTGTCGAAATAAACGTTTCGATTATCCACGAATAACAGGAATAAAAAGAAACATTCTCCGGCAGCTCTTCCGCACAATTCGCCAAAACAAGGAGGAGACCATGCAAGCGACCGCAACACTCGCCCGCGCCGCCTATCGGCTCGAAGACGCTCTGGCGGCCGACTCAGGCCGGATTTTTCTCACCGGCACCCAGGCCCTGGTGCGCCTGCCGCTGATGCAGCGGCGGCTCGACGCGCGACGCGGCCTCGACACTGCCGGCTTTATCAGCGGCTACCGCGGCTCGCCGCTGGGCGGCTACGACCAGGCGCTGTGGCGGGCGGGCCACCTGATCGAGGCGGCCGGCATCGGCTTCCTGCCGGCGATCAACGAGGAAGCCGGCGCCACCGCCGTGCTCGGCAGCCAGCAGGTCGAGACCGATCCGCAGCGCAGCGTCGCCGGCGTCTTCGGCCTGTGGTACGGCAAGGGGCCGGGCGTCGACCGCGCCGCCGACGCCCTGCACCACGGCAATGCTTACGGCTCCTCGCCTACCGGCGGTGTGCTGGTGGTGGCCGGCGACGACCACGGCTGCGTCTCTTCCTCCATGCCGCACCAGAGCGATTTCCTGATGCAGGCCTGGAGCATGCCGGTGCTGAATCCGGCCAATGTCGCCGAGATGCTGGAGTTCGGCCTCTACGGCTGGGCGCTGTCGCGCTTCTCGGGCGCCTGGATCGGCTTCAAGGCCATCTCCGAAACCGTCGAGAGCGGCATGACGGTCGACCTGGATGGACTGCGCACGGATTTCCCGGCGCCGGCCGGCTTCGTCGCCCCGCCGGGCGGCCTGCACTACCGGCCCGGCGACGCGCCGAGCCCGGCCATCGAGCTGCGCCTGGCGGCGAAGCTCGATGCCGTGCGCCGTTTCGCCGCCGCGAATGCCGTCGACCGGCTGCTCTGCCCGGCGCCGCAGGCGGACATCGGCATCGTCACCTGCGGCAAGGCGCATCTCGACCTGATCGAGGCCCTGCGCCGGCTCGGCCTGGGCCTGGCCGAACTCGAGGCCGGCGGCGTGCGGCTCTACAAGGTGGGGCTGAGCTTCCCGCTGGAAGCCGGCCGCGCCGACGCCTTCGCCGCCGGCCTGAAGGAGATCCTCGTCATCGAGGAAAAGGGCCCCCTGGTCGAGCAGCAGCTGCGCAGCCGCTTCTACAACCGGCCGGAGGGCGGCCGGCCGCGCATCCTCGGCAAGGCCGGCCTCGACGGCGAGCCGCTGCTGCCCGCCACCGGCGAGCTGCGGCCCTCGCGCCTGCTGCCGCTCGTCGCCGGATGGCTGGCGCGGCACCGGCCGCAGCTCGACCGCCGCGCGCGGGTAGCGGAGTTCACCGCGCCGGCCCTGCTCTCGAACGCCGCCGATGCCGTCAAGCGCGTGCCGTATTTCTGCTCCGGCTGCCCGCACAGCACCTCGACCCGCGTGCCGCAGGGTTCGGTGGCGCAGCCCGGCATCGGCTGTCACTACATGGCGTCCTGGATGGGACGCGATACCGTCGGCGCCATCCACATGGGCGGCGAGGGCGCGGACTGGGCGGCGCACGGCCGGTTTACGCGGCGCCCGCATGTCTTCCAGAACCTCGGCGACGGCACCTATTTCCATTCCGGCAGCCTGGCGATCCGCCAGGCCGTCGCGGCCGGGGCCAACATCACTTACAAGATCCTCTACAACGACGCCGTCGCCATGACCGGCGGCCAGCCGGCGGACGGCCGCATCAGCGTGGCGCAGCTGGCGCGCCAGGTCGAGGCGGAAGGGGTGCGTCGCGTCGTCGTGGTGAGCGACGCGCCGGAGAAATACCGCGGCGAGAAAAGGCACTTTCCGCCGGGCACCAGCTTTCATCCGCGCGGCGAACTGGATGCGGTGCAGCGCGAGCTGCGCGAAGTGCCGGGCGTGACGGTGCTCATCTACGAACAGCTCTGCGCGGCGGAGAAGCGGCGCCGGCGCAAGAAGGGCTGGCTGGCCGCGCCGGCGCGCCGCCTGTATATCAACGCCGAAGTATGCGAGGGCTGCGGCGATTGCGGGGTGCAATCGAACTGTCTCTCCGTCCAGCCGCTGGAAACCCCGCTCGGCCGCAAGCGGCGCATCGAGCAGTCGTCCTGCAACCAGGATTTCACCTGTGCCGACGGCTTCTGCCCGAGCTTCGTCTCCGTCGTCGGCGGCCGGCCGCGCAAGGCGGCCGAGAATCCGGAGCTGCGCGCGCGCCTGCTGGCCGCCGCTGCACGCCTGCCGCAGCCGCGCAGTGCGCTGGCCGAGGCGCCCTGCGACATCCTCGTCGCCGGCGTCGGCGGCACCGGCATCGTCACCGTCGGCGCCGTGCTGGCGATGGCGGCGCACCTCGACGGCCATTGCGCCTCGACCCTGGACTTCATGGGCTTCGCGCAGAAGGGCGGGGCGGTGCTCTCCAATGTGCGCATCGCGGCGCGGCCGGAGCTGCTCAACCAGGCGCGCATCGATACCCGGCAGGCCGACCTGCTGCTCGCCTGCGATCTGGTCGTCGGCGCCGGCGATGCCGCCCTGCAGACGGTGAGCCGCAGCCGCACGCGCATCGTTGCCAACAGCCATGAGACGCCCACCGACGCCTTCGTGCGCGATGCCGACGCCGACCTGCAGGCGGCGGCACTGCTGGAGAAGATGCGCTTTGCCGCCGGCGCGGAAAACCTGGCCCAGTGCGATGCGCAGGCGCTGGCCGAGCGGGCGCTGGGCGACGCCGCAGGCGCCAACCTCCTGCTGCTTGGCCATGCCTGGCAGCAGGGCCTGATCCCGCTGTCGCTGGCGGCGCTGGAGCGCGCCATCGAACTGAACGGCGTGGCGGTCGACATGAGCCGGCTGGCCCTGCAAGCGGGCCGGCTGGCGGCGGCCGAGCCGGCCGCGCTGGGCGCAGCGGCTTCGTCCGGCGCGGCCACTCTGGAAGAGAAGATCGAACGGCAGGCCGCCCGCCTTGCGGAATATCAGGACGAAAAGCTGGCGCAGCGCTACCGGGCGCTGGCCGGGCGCGTTCTGCAGGCCGAACAGGCCTTGGGCGAGGGACAGCGATTGGCCGAGGCGGTGGCGGACAGCTATGCCAGGCTGCTGGCGGTGAAGGACGAATACGAGGTGGCGCGCCTGCTCAGCGCCGAATCGTTCCGGCGCGAGCTGGATGCGGCCTTCGAGGGCGGCTGGCGCCTGCGCTACCACCTGGCGCCGCCCGTTCTCACCGGCGCCGCCGTGCCGCGCAAGCTGACTTTCGGGCAGTGGCTGACGCCGTTCCTGAAGCTGCTGGCCCGCGGGCGCCGGTTGCGCGGCGGCGTCCTCGACGTCTTCGGCCGTACCGCGGAGCGGCGCCTGGAGCGCGCCCTGGCGCGGGACTATGCGCGCCTGATCGAGGCCCTGCTGCCGCGTCTGGATGCGGCCAGCCTGCCGCTGGCTGTCGAACTGGCCGCCCTGCCGCAGCGGATACGCGGCTACGGCCACGTCAAGCGCGCCGCTGTGCGCCGCGCCAGGCAGCGCGAGGCCGAGCTGCTGCAGCGCCTCGGCCTGGACTTCGCGCCCTCGCCGGAGGTTCTTGCCGCGCTGGCCTGATGGGCGATAATGCGCCCCATGCGCGGCCTGCTCCTCACCAGCCCTGGAATCATCGGCATCCCCGGCAATCCAGGGCGATTCCCGATGCCCTGAGAGAGAATCATGGAAATCCGCTCCATGCATTTCAAGGCGCGCGCCGCGGCGGCGGCCGGCGACCGCGCGCTGCAGGCCAAGCTGTCGACGGCCAAGGCGCTGTTCGTCGAGGGGCGCCGGCGTGCCGTGGCCGAGATCGACCTGGAGGCGACGCGGGCGGCCTCGCAAGCGATCCGCGATACCTGCGTGGCCGACCTCGACCTGTGGCTGGAGCGCTTCGAGGAAGAGGCGACGCAGCGCGGGGCGCAGGTGCTGTGGGCGCGCGACGGCGCCGAGATCTGCCGCCTGACGGTGGACATCGCGCGCCGCCACGGCGTGAACAAGGCCATCAAGTCGAAGTCCATGCTCTCCGAGGAGGCCGACCTCAATGCCGCGCTGGAAGCGGCCGGGGTGCAGCCGGTGGAGACCGACCTGGGCGAATACATCCTGCAGATCAACGGCAACGAGCGGCCCTCGCACATCATCGCGCCGGCCATCCACAAGACCCGCGAAGAGGTGGCGGAGCTCTTCGAACGCGTGCACCACAGGCCGCGCAAGCGCGAGATCGGCGAGATGACGCGCGAGGCGCGCGAGGTGCTGCGCGCGCACTTCCTCTCGGCCGACATGGGCATCTCCGGCGGCAACTTCCTCGTCGCCGAGACCGGCTCGGTGGCGCTGGTCACCAACGAGGGCAACGGCCGCATGGTGACGACGCTGCCGCGCGTGCATGTGGTGATCACCGGCGTGGAGAAGGTGATCCCGACGCTGGAGGATCTCGCCACGCTGATGCGCATCCTGCCGCGCTCGGCCACCGGGCAGATCATCTCCAACTATTTCTCGCTGCTCACCGGCGTGCGCCGGCCGGGCGACACGGACGGCCCCGAGCACCTCTATTTCATCCTGGTCGACAACGGCCGCGTCGATCTCCTCGGCGGCGACTTCCAGCCGATGCTGCGCTGCATCCGCTGCGCCGCCTGCATGAACCACTGCCCGGTCTATCAGGTGGTCGGCGGCCACGCCTACGGCTGGGTCTATCCGGGGCCGATGGGCTCGGTGCTGACGCCGCTCTACGTCGGCCTGGAGAATGCCCTCGACCTGCCGCAGGCCGCCACGCTGTGCAACCAGTGCGGCGTCGTCTGCCCGGTGAAGATCCCGCTGCCGGAGCTGATGCGCAAGCTGCGCGAGCAGGAGATGACGCGCGGCCTGCGGCCGTGGGGCGAGCGCTGGCTGCTGGCGCTGTGGGGCTGGCTGGCGCAGCGGCCGCGGCTGTATGCGCTGGCGGCGAAGCTGGGGGCGCGCTACCTGAAATGGCTGGCCGGCGGCGAGGAACGCATCCGCGTCCTCGGCCTCGCGCCGGCGTGGACGGCGGGGCGCGACTTTCCGGCGCCGCAGGGGCGCACCTTCCGCGAGCTGTATGCTTCAGGCAGACGCCGCTGATTGCATGGCTCACCACGGCGAACACGGCGAAGAATGGAGATTCGCGCCGTGTCGCCGTGGTAAAGACAGGGTAGACCAATGACACGACACCGCATCGTTTTCCTCGAACGCGAATCCATCCGCGGCACCTTCCGCCGGCCGGACTTTCCGCACGACTACGACGAATATCCGCTCAGCGCCGCCGCGGACGTGGCCGCGCGCGTGCGCGAGGCGAGCATCGTCATCACCAACAAGGTGCAGCTGCGCGGCGAGCTGCTCGCCACCCTGCCGCGGCTCAGGATGATCGCCTGCGCCGCCACCGGCACCGACAACGTCGACCTCGCCTGGTGCCGCGAACACGGCATCGTCGTCAGCAACATCCGCGGCTATGCCGTGAACACCGTGCCCGAGCACGCCATCGCCCTGGCCCTGGCGCTCAAGCGCAATCTGCTCGCCTACCGGCGCGACGTGCAGGCCGGCCAGTGGCAGCGCTCGAGCAACTTCTGCTTCTTCGACCATCCGATCGGCGACCTCCACGGCGCGACGCTGGGCATCCTCGGCCGCGGCTCGCTCGGCGAGGGCGTGGCGCGCCTGGCCGAGGCCTTCGGCATGCGCGTGCTGTGGGGCGAGCATAAAGGGGTGGGCGCGGAAAAAGTCAGGCCCGGCAGGACGGCGTTCGCGGACGTGCTGCGCGAGGCCGATGTCGTCTCGCTGCACTGTCCGCTGACCGAGGTCACGCGCGGCCTGATCGGCGAAGCCGAGCTGCGGCTGATGAAGCCCGATGCCGTGCTCATCAACACCGCGCGCGGCGGCCTGGTGGACGAGGCGGCGCTGGCGCGCGCGCTGAAGGAGGGCTGGATCGGCGGCGCCGGCTTCGACGTGCTGTCCAAGGAGCCGCCGCACGAGGGCAACCCGCTGCTCGAACTCGACCTGCCCAACTTCATCCTGACGCCGCATGTTGCCTGGGCCTCGGCGCGGGCGATGCAGACCCTGCTCGACCAGCTGACGGGCAACCTGGAAGCCTTCGCCCGCGGCGAGCCGAGGAATCGCGTCGCATGAGCGCCCCCGCCGGGCCGTCCCAAGCGGGCGCAGTCAGCGAACCGGAGCGGGCGCAGCCCGCGAACGACCATCACCCCCTTCCTTATGAAAGGGGGGGCGGGGGGATGGTAGTCCAGTGAGCTCGCGCGAGGAGATTCTCGGCCGCATGCGCCGGCGCCTTGGGCGCACCGGGGAAAACGCCCAGGCGGGGCGCGTCGCGCTCGATGCGGCGCTGGCGCGCCGCGCGCAGGGGCCGCGGCCGGCGCTGGAGGCCGATCTCGCCGCCCGCTTCGTCGCGCGCGCGGAGCTGTCGTCCAGCACCGTCGATGTCGTGCCGCGCGAGGAAGATGCGCCTGCGGCCGTGGCGCGCTACCTCGCCGCGCAGGGGCTGTCCCCCGCCGCAGCCGCCTGGCCGCAACTCGCCGCGCTCGACTGGGCCGGCGCCGGGCTGCAGGTGGCATGCCGTCCCGCCCGCGGCGACGACCTCGCCGGCATCACCGGCGTCTTCTGCGCCGTGGCCGAGACCGGCTCGCTGGTGGTGCTCTCCGGCGCCGGCACGCCGGCTGCAACCAGTCTGCTGCCGGAAACCCACATCGCCCTGGTGCCGGCTTCGCGCATCGTGGCCGGCATGGAAGAGGCGTGGAACCTGATCCGCAGCGAGTGCGGCGAACTGCCGCGCGCCGTGAACTTCATCTCCGGCCCCTCGCGCACCGGCGACATCGAGCAGACCCTGGTGCTCGGCGCGCACGGGCCTTACCGGGTGCACATCGTCGTCGTGAGCGCGGGCTGATCTATTCCGAAGAAGGCCAGCGTTGTGCCGCATGGAGCACGCGCAGAATCGTCACGATGCCTTTTTCTACGCGGTACACCATTACGTAGTTGGGATGCGCCACGACCTCGCGTGTTCCCGGTAGCCGTCCAGGGCGATAAAGGTCGGGGTGGGTTTGAGCGCGTTCGGCGTGCTCGTCGAAGCTTTCGTCGAGCGCCAACGCTGCCAGCGGGTTGTTGCCTGCGATGAAGTCTATGATGTGCTCTCGGTCCGCCATCGCCAGCGGATGCCAGAGCAGCTTCATCATTCCGTGTCTTGCGCTCGGGAGCGAAGAACCTGACGCCGGGCGGCGAAATGCCGGCGTGCCTCTTCGTCCGGAATCCCCGGGCGCGGGTCGTTCAGTGCCTGCTCTACCTGCGATCTGAACCAGGCGTCGTAGGCAGCCTCTTCGCCATTTGCGGTGGCCAGATCCGCGACGCCGTAGCGCTGGCTGAGAAATTCGATGAAATCGAGCGCCTCCCGTGCTGCTTCGTCGGGAAGCTTGAGGCTGCGCTGATAGATGGTGTCGGCCAGAGACATGATCGAGTTTCTCTTTGGAACTGAATGGTAATACCGGCAGCGCTTTTGTGGAAGCGCTTGACGTCTCTGCGCCGCGGCCTCAGAGTTTTGTCATAGGCTGCGGAGGATGCGTCGATGGCGGAAGACCAGTCTGCTGAAGATGTCGAGGCGGCGATCACGCAGGTGCTGGCGAGCGAGCGCGAGGCGCTGGCCGCCATCGCGGCGGCGCATGCCGAGGGCGAAGCACTGCAGCGCGCCGCGCGCGAGGAGGCCGGCCGCATCGCCGCGCGCGGCGAGCAGCGCCTGGCGCGGCTGCGCGAGGCGGTGGCGCGGCGCATTCAACGTGAGACGCAGGCGGTCGAGGCCGAGATTGGCCGGCTCGCCGCCCTGCCCGTGGACAGTCCTGCCGACGAGGCCGTCATCGCCGCGGCGGTGGCGGCCGTCGCTGCCGGGCTGATCGGGAGCGGCTCATGAACGGCGGCATGGAATACCTGCAGGCGCGCCTGCAGGGGCGCTATGGCCGGCGGCCGGACGCGGCGGCCTGGCAGCGCCTGGCGGCGTTGCGCGGCTGGCCGGCGGCGCTGGCCTATGGGCGTGAGGCGGCCTTCCGCGACTGGCTGGAGGAGTGCACCGAAGCGGGCGGGACGCATGCGCTGGAGCGCGCCCTGCGCCGGCGCTGGCGCGCCCTGGTGGCGGAGGTGGCGCACTGGATGCCGCCGCAATGGCGCGCGGCGGCCGAATGGTGCGCGCCGCTGCCGGAACTGCCGGCGATCGAGCATCTGCGCGAAGGCGGCGAGGTGCTGCCGTGGATGGACGGGGAGCCGGCGCTCGCCGCCGTGCTGCAGGGACTGACTTTTGCGCGCCGCCCCGATCAATCGCTCATCGAGGCCTGGCTGGCGGAATGGCGCAGGCGCGCGCCGCATAGGGACGAGGAGGACGCGGCGCTGTTCGGCCAACTGGAGCGCGCCCTGCGCGCGCACGCCGCCGCCTTCCGCGCCGCCGCGCCGGACGCCGCCTGGCCGCTGCGCCAGGACCTGCAGTCGCGACTGGAGGTGCTCTTCCGCCGCTGCCTGTTCTCGCCGGCGGCGGCCTTCGTCTTCCTTGCGCTGGCGCTGCTGGAACTCGAGCGCCTGCGCGCGGCGATGGCGCCGCGTGCCATCCTGGCAGAGACGCAATTGTCATGACACTACGGCCACAGCCGGCGCGCTGGTTCGAGATCGTGCTGGCGCGCGACGATGCGGCGGCGGCGCTCGCGGCGCTGGCGGCCACCGGCGCCGTCGAACTGGAGACGCGCAGCGCCCGCACGCTGCCTGAGGCGCTCGCCGGCATCGCGCCGCTGCTGGCCGAATACCGCGCGCTGGCTGCGCGCCATCAGGCGTACTGGCCGGCCGGCGGCTGGCAGCCTTCGCCGTTTCCCGAGGCGCCGCTGCCGGCCCTGGCGCGCGCCCTGGCGGTGCTGCGCGCCTGGGCCACCGAGACGGAGCCGCTCATCAGGCGGCTGCAGCGCTGCGAGGCCGAGGAACAGGAGGCGCGGCTGTGGCAGCGCCTGCTGCAGGCGCCGCCGGCGCGCGGCCTGGATTGCGCCGCGCTGGCGGCGGTCGGGCCGCTCCTGGCGGCGCGTCTGCTGGCAGTGCCGGCGGGCGGCGCCGTCGAGCTGCCGGCGGGCGCGCTGCAACTGCCGCTCGAGGAGGGCGATCCCGGGCATTCCGTCGTCGTCATGCCGGCGGCGGCGCTGGAGGCGCTGGCGCAGCAGGTGGCCGCCCTCAAGGGCCGGCTGCAGCCGCTGCCGGCCTGGCTGGCGAACGATCCCGATGTCATTGCCCGGCGGCTGGCCGGGTTGCAGGAGCGCGCCGTTGCGCTGCGCGGCGAGCTCGCGGCGCTGCACGAGCGCCACGGCCTGCGGCGGGCGCTGGGCGATGCGGCGCGCATGCAGTGGCTGCTGCGCCACGTGCCGGCGCTGGATGCCGGCGAGTGGATCGCCTGGATCACCGGCTGGACCGACGCCGGGGGCGCGGTTCTGGCGGCGGCGCTGGAGCGCGCCGGCGTGCCGGCGCTGCTGCATTTCCCGCCGCCGCCGGCCGGGCGCGGCGCGCCGCTCGTGCTGCGCAATCCGTGGTGGGCGCGGCCCTTCGAGGTGTTCGCCCGCGCGCTCGGCATGCCGGGGGCGAGCGAGGCCGATCCGAGCCGCCTGCTCGCCGTGGCGACACCGCTGATGTTCGGCTACATGTTCGGCGATCTCGGCCAGGGCCTGCTGATTGCCGCGACGGCCTTCCTGCTGCGCCGGCGCTTCGCCCTGGCCCGGCTGTTCGTCGCCGGTGGCCTGGCCGCCGCCGTGTTCGGCCTGGCCTTCGGCAGCGTCTTCTCCATGGAGGGCCTGCTGCCGGCGCTCTGGCTGCAGCCGCTCGAAGCGCCCCTGGCGGTGCTCGCCGTGCCGCTCGCCGGCGGCGCACTGCTGCTGCTGGCCGGGCTGGGCCTCGACGCCCTGCAGGCGCACTGGCGCGGCGAGCTGCGGCCCTGGCTGCGGCACGAGGCCTGGCTGGTCGCCGTCTATACGGGCCTGCTGGCGGCCCTGCTGCATCCGGCCGGCCTGCTGCTGGCCCTCGCCGGCGCGCTGGCCTGCGGCGCCGGCGCCTGGGCGGCGGGCGGCGCGGATGCCCTGCCGGCGGCGCTCGGCCGGCTCGTCGAACGCCCGCTGCAGCTGCTGGTGAATACGCTGTCCTTCGTGCGCATCGGCGCCTTCGCCCTGGCGCATGCCGGCCTGTCGGCGGCCGTCGTCGCCCTGGCCGGGGCGGCGGGGGGCGGCGCGCTGGCGGTGCTCGTCGCCGGCAATGCCTTCATCATCGCGCTGGAACTGCTGGTCGTCTCGGTGCAGACGACGCGCCTGGTGCTGTTCGAATTCTTCATCCGCTTTCTGGCGGCGCAGGGGCGGCCGTTCCGCCCGCTGCCGCCGCCCGATTTCACGCACAGGGAGAATCCGCAATGAACCCGAAACTCCGTTTCACCGCCGCTCTGACCGTCCTGGCGGCCGTGCTCGGCGCCGCCGCGACCCTGCTGCTGGGCTATGCGCCGGCCGGCCTGGCTGCCGTGACGCGCGCCGGCCTCGATCCGGCGGCCTGGCAGGGCGGCCTGCTCGGCGCCGCCATCGCCACCGCCGCCTCGTCGATCGGCGCCGGCATCGCCGTCGGGCGCGTCGGCGCGGCGGCCGTCGGCGCCCTGGCGGAAAAGCCCGAGCTGTTCGGCCGGCTGCTGATCCTGGTCGGGCTGGCCGAGGGCATCGCCATCTACGGCCTGATCGTCTCCATCCTCATCCTCGACCGCCTGGGCTAGAGATGAGTACCTATCCCCCTACCCCTTTCCCGAGGAAAGGGGTGACGCCGGTTCAGCCGCTGCGCGGCTTCCATGTCGTTGACTTCAGCCCTCCTTGGGGCGGCCCGGCGGAGGGCTGATGCAGCCCCCGATTTACGTCGGCGACGAGGCAAGCGCGGCTGGCTACCGGCTGGCGGGGGCGCGCGTGCGCGTGCCGGCGCCGGGGACGGAGGCCGCCGCGCTGGCGCAGGCGCGCCGGGAGGCGCCGCTGGTGCTGCTGAGTGCCGCCGTGGCGGTGCGCCTGCCCGAGGCGACGCTGCGTGCCGCCCAGGCGGCGGAGGCGCCGCTGCTGCTGGTGGTGGACGATCTCATCGGCGGCATCGCTGCGCCGGACCTGGCGCAGCGCATCCGCTTGCAGCTCGGCATGGAGGAGTCGTGAAACAGGCCAGGGCGCTGCTGGACCTTATCGCCGCCGAGCGCGAGCGCCGCAGCACCGCCGAGCGCGAGACGGCGCGCGAACGCGCGCGCCGGCTGCTCGGCGAGGCGCGCGCCGAGGCGCGCCGCCGCCTGCGCGAGGCGGCCGCGGCGGAGCGCGCGCGCCTCGCCGATGGTGAGGTCGCGGCACAGGCCCGCCTCGACACCGCGCAGCGGGCGCACGCGCGGCGCCGCGCCGTCGCCCTGCTGGCGCAGGCCCTGCCCAGGCTGCCCGAAGCCCTGCGCGAGCTGTGGCGCCAGCCGGCTGCGCGCGCGGCGTGGACGCGCCACCTGGCCGAGGCGGCGCGCCGCGCGCTGCCGCCCGGCGGCTGGCGCGTCGAACATCCGCCCGGCTGGAGCGGGGAAGAGCGGCAGGCCTTCGCCGCCCGTTGCGCAGAGGAAATCGCGTTCGCCGCAGATGCCGGGCTGGAGGCCGGCCTGCGCATCTGCCGCGACGGCAATCGCGTTGACGGCAGCCTGCAGGCGCTGCTCGCCGACCGGCGCGAGATCGAGTCGCGGCTGCTGCTGCAGCTTGAAGGTGCAGGGGGCGCAGTCAACGACATGGAGCGGGCGCAGCCCGCGAACGAGCGTCACCCCCTTCCGCGGGAAGGGGGCAGGGGGGATGGCCGCCCATGAGCCGGGCCCGCATCCGCTGGATCAGCGGCCCGGTGCTGCGCGCGCGCGCCGAGGGGCCGTTCGCCCTGCGCGAGGCGGTGGCGGTGGGGCCGCAGGGCCTCATCGGCGAGGTGGTGCGCCTCGACGGCGACGAGCTGGTGGCGCAGGTGTACGAGGACACCGGCGGACTGAAACCCGGCGACGCGGTGCTCGGCAGCGGCGGGCCGCTGGCGATCCGCCTCGGCCCCGGTCTGCTCGGCGGCATCTTCGACGGCCTGCTGCGGCCGCTCGCGGGCACCGGCTCGAGCTATGTCCAGCCGGGTCTGCGCCGTGCTGCGGCGGCTGACTTTTTCTTCACCCCGCTGGTCGCCGCCGGCGCGCGGCTGTCCGGCGGCGCGGCGTTCGGCACGGCGGCGCCGGCGGCCGGCCGCGCCCAGCGCTGCCTGCTGCCGCCGGAAATGTCGGGCACGGTGCTGCGCATCGCCGCTGCCGGCCGCCATGCCGAGGACGAAACGGTGCTGGCGCTGCGTGCCGACGATGGCGCGGAGCATGCCGTTGCCATGAGCCACGACTGGCCGGTGCGCCAGCCGCGGCCGGTGCGCGCGCGGCGGCCCTGCGCCAAGCCGCTGATCACCGGCCAGCGCCTGCTCGATTCGCTGTTTCCCGTGGCGCAGGGCGGCAAGGCGGCCATCCCCGGCGGCTTCGGCACCGGCAAGACGGTGCTGCTGGAGGCGCTGGCCAAGGGCTGCGACGCCGACGTCATCGTGTACCTCGGCTGCGGCGAGCGCGGCAACGAGATGGCCGGCGTGCTCGACGAGTTTCCGCGCCTGACGGATGCGCGCAGCGGCCGGCCGCTGATGGAGCGCACGGTGATCGTCGCCAACGCCTCCAACATGCCGGTGGCGGCGCGCGAGGCGAGCATCTACAGCGCGATGACGGTGGCCGAGTATTTCCGCGACCAGGGCCTGCACGTGGCGCTGATGGCGGACTCCACCAGCCGCTGGGCGGAGGCGCTGCGCGAGGTCTCCGGCCGCTTCGGCGAGCTGCCCGGCGAGGGCGGCTACCCGGCCTACCTCGCCAGCCGCATCGCCGAGTTCTACGAGCGCGCCGCGGCGGTGGAGACGCTGGCCGGCGACGAAGGTTCGGTCACCGTGCTCGGCGCCATCAGTCCGCCCGCGGGCGACTTCTCCGAGCCGGTGACCAGCCACACGCGGCGCTACGTGCGCGCCTTCTGGGCGCTCGACGTGCGCCGCGCCCAGGCGCGCTTCTATCCGGCGGTGCATCCGCTGCAGTCCTACGCCGAGGATGCCGAGGTCTTCGCGCCCTGGTGGGCGGAGCAGGGCAACCCGGAGTGGCCGGCGCTGCGCCGGCGCTTCCTCGCCCTGCTCAACGAGCAGGCGCGCCTCGAGCGCATGGCGCGCATCATCGGCAAGGACGCGCTGCCGCCGCGCCAGCAACTGATCCTGCTCTGCGCCGAGCTGGTGAACGAAGCCTTCCTGCGCCAGTCGGCGCTCTCGCCGGTAGACCGCTGCGCCAGCCCGGCGCGGCAGTCGGCCATGATGCGCCTCGTCGGCCGCTTCCTCGATCTGGCCGAACAGGCGCTCGCCGCCGGCGTCGCGCCGGAGCGGCTGGCGGCCCTGCCCGTCCTGCGCGCCCTGCAGCGCATGGGCGAGGAGATCGGCGAGGGCGAGCCGGCGCGCTTTGCCGCGCTGCAGGCGCAGCTGGAGCGCGAACTGGGCGAATTGATCCATGCAGGGAAGGAGGCAGCCGATGCGGCCGCGGCTGACGATTGAGGGCGGCGCCGTGCGCCTGGAGGGGCCGCTGCTGTTCGTGCGGCGCAGCCTGGAGGCGGGGCTCAACGAGGCGGTCGAGGTGCGCGGCGGCGACGGCCGTGCGCGCCTCGGCCGCATTGCCGCACTCGACGAGGAATTCATGACCGTCGAGGTGCTGGAGTCGACCGCCGGCCTGGCGCTGGCCGACACGGTCTTGCGGCTGCGCGGCGCGCCGCTCGAATTCGCCCTCGGCCCGGGCATCCTCGGCCGCGTCTTCAACGGCGTCGGCGAGCCCATCGACGGCGGGCCGCCGCTGCCGGCGCACGAGACACGGCCGATCGACGGCCAGCCGATCAACCCGGTCGAGCGCGACCTGCCGCGCGATTTCATCGAAACCGGCGTGAGCGCCATCGATCTGATGAACAGCCTGGTGCGCGGCCAGAAGCTGCCCCTCTTCTCCGGCGGCGGCCTGCCGCACGACCGCATCGCCGTCGACATCGCCAGCCACGCGCGGCTGCGCGGCGGCGACTTCGCCATCGTCTTCGCCGGCATCGGCCTGCCCTTCGACTCGGCCGACTTCTTCCGCCGCAGCCTGGAGAAGAGCGGCGCGCTGGCGCGCACCGCGCTGTTCCTCAACCTCGCCTCGGATTCCAGCACGCAGCGCCTGCTCACGCCGCGCTTCGCCCTGACCGCGGCCGAATACCTGGCCTTCACGGAGGGCCGCCACGTGCTGGTGATCCTCACCGACATGACCAACTACTGCGAGGCGCTGCGCGAGGTTTCCGCCAGCCGCGGGGAAGTGCCCGGGCGCAAGGGCTTCCCCGGCTACCTCTACTCCGACCTCGCCCGCCTGCACGAGCGCGCCGGCTGCCTGCGCGGCTGCGCCGGCACGCTGACCCAGCTGCCGATCCTGAGCATGCCGGCCGACGACATCGGCCATCCGGTGCCCGACCTCACCGGCTACATCACCGAGGGGCAGATCGTGCTCTCGCGCGAACTCGACCGCCTCGGCATCTATCCGCCCATCGATGTGCTGCCCAGCCTGTCGCGCCTGATGAAGGACGGCACCGGCGCCGGCTACACCGATGCCGACCACCCGGCGCTGGCCAATCAGCTCTACGCCGCCTATGCGCGCACGGTGCAGGCGCGCGTGCTGGCGAGCGTGGTGGGCGACGAGGGGCTCACTGATGCCGACCGCAGCTACCTCGCCTTCGGCCAGGCCTTCGAGCGCGAACTGCTGCACCAGCGCGCGGCGCGCAGCCTGGAGGCGAGCCTGGAGGCCGGCTGGCGCCTGCTCGCCACCCTGCCCGAGGGGGAACTTTCGCGGCTGTCGGATGCGCAGATCGCCGGGCACCTGCGGGGGCGGCGATGAACCACGTCACCCCTACCCGCAGCGCCGTGCTGGAACTGCGCGAGGAGGCGCGCGCCCTGCGCGAGGGCCACGCCTTCCTCGACGAGAAGTGCCTGCTGCTGGCGGCGGAGATGGTGCGCGGCCTGCGCCGCCACGCGGCGCTGCAGAACGAATTCCGCCGTGCCGAAGCGGCGGCGCGCGCCGCGCTGGCGGCAGCGCTGGCGCGCCACGGCCTGCAGGGCCTGCAGGTGGTTGCGCCGGCGGCGACGGACCAGGCGCGGCTCGGGGTGAGCGTGCGCCCGCTGCTGGGGCTGCGCCTGATCGATGCGGCGCTGGCAGGCCCCCTGTCCGCCGCACGCGCACCGACCCTGCCCTCGCCCGAGGCCGAGGCCTGCCGCGTGGCCTTCGCCGACCTGCTGCGCCGCTCAGCCAGCCTGGCGGCGCTCTGCGGCAACCTGGAGCGCCTGCTCGCCGACTACCGCCGCACCGCGCGCCGCGCCCGCGCCCTGCAGGACGTGCTGCTGCCCGAACTGGCGCAGACCCTGCACGAAGCCGAGGCGCGGCTGGAGGAGATGGAGCAGGAGGAGGCGGTGTGGTACAGGCGGGGGACGGCGTCCGGCGCCGGGCGGTGAACCATCGTGTATCATGAAAATCGATCTTGATGACCAATGATGCTCAGCTTGAGTCAGGGGCTGCAGCCGCCCCTGTTCCCCCCCTTTTTCAAAGGGGGAGACCGGCCTCACGGCTCAAGCGAAAACGATCACTGCGGCACGGCAAACCGCCGCTCCGGGTGTCCCTCCGGCACCCAGTGCTTGTCCCACCAGGCATTGATCTGGCTCCGCGTCCACGGCTGATAGACCAGCACGGCGTCGAGGGCGCTGGCCACTTCGGCCATGCTTTGCGGGCGCCGGTCGGGGTCTTTTTCCAGGCAGCGCGCGATGAGGGCGTCGAGTTCCACCGGCAGGGCATGCGGGGCGTGCTCCGAAGCGAGCGGCGGCACGACGTGCATCGCCTGGTAGAGCAGATCGTGCTCGGTCTCGGTCTCGAACAGGCGCCGGCCGGTGAGCAGGTGGTAGGCGACCGCGCCGAGGGCGTAGATGTCGGCGCGGGCATCGGCGTCGCCGGGATGGCGGATGCGCTCGGGCGACATGTAGAGCGGCGTGCCGAGGATGCGCAGGGTGCTGGTGAGGTCGCGCGTCTGCTCGTCGGACATCTGCTTGACGAGGCCGAAGTCGAGCACCTTCACCACGTCGCGCTCGCCGTGGATATCGCACAGCATGATGTTCTGCGGCTTGATGTCGCGATGCACCAGGCCGTGGGCATGCGCCTCCCACAGCGAGGAGCAGACCTGGCGCAGGATCCAGGCCGCGCGAGAAGGCGGCAGCGGGCCGTAGCGCTCGACCAGGTCGGCGAGCGAGAGGCCTTCCAGATATTCCATGGCATACCAGAACTCGCCGCCCGGCCCGACGCCGTAGTCGTAGATGGTGATGGTGTTGGGGTGGCCGAGCTGGCTGGCCGACTGCACCTCGCGCTGGAAGCGGGCGGTCCATTCGTCGGAAGTCGACTGCTGCTTGAGCACCTTCACCGCCGCCGGCCGCTTGAGCATTTTGTGCTGGGCCAGATAGACGTTGGCGAGCGCGCCCTCGCCGATCTGGCGGACCAGCCGGTAGGGGCCGAGCTGCCTTGCGCGCCCCTCGCGCCGCAGCAGCGACGCCAGCACCTGCGGCGGCAGGAAGCCCGACAGCCACACGGCGCCCATCAGCAGTAGCACCACGGCGAAGCCGATCTGCAGATAGGTGAGCGGAGCATAGGCCTCGCCGGCCTCCATCTCGACGGCCACGCCGATGTCGTGCTGCGGCAGCCAGCGCCAGGCGCCGACGACATCGCGGCCCAGGTAATTCGGATAGGGGGTCAGCAGCAGCCCCTGGCGTGCGCCATCGCCGGCCGTGCGCGCGGCGGTGGCCGCGGCGCCGAGCTGCGTGAGCGTGTTGTCCGTGTCGGGCAGGACCAGCCGGGGCGGAAGGCCGCGCCGGGCGAGCGCATCGGCATGGCGGCTCTCCGACAACAGCCAGCCCTCGGCGTCGAAGGCCAGCGACTCGCCCGTATTGCCCGGGCGCGCCACCTTGAACAGCGCCGCGAAGCGCTGGTCGGCCGGTGAACCCAGCGCGATGAGGGCGATCACCCTGCCGTCTTTCGAACGCACCGGCGCGGTGACCCAGGCGCGCCCCAACTGGCTGCCGCCGCCATGATGCGGCCGGACGAAAACGGATTTGCCGGCCAGGGCCGGAGCGAGATGGGCGAAGAAGTCGGGCGCCACCCCCCGGCCCAACCGCTCCGCATCGCTCGATCCGAGGATGCCCCCCTGGGCGTCGATGATATGGGCCGCCGTGACGCCGATCGCGCCCGCCGTTTTCAGGATGCTTTCGACGATGCGGGAACCGTCGCCCTGGCCGGGGCTGCCGCGGATCAGTTTGGCGACGGCAGCACTCAACTCGGGTTCGGCGGCCAGCTGCTCCGCCTCGTGCCGCCCTTCCGCGATCCACTGCTCCAGCGCCTCGATCTGCGTGTCGAGCAGGGTGGTCAGGCCGGTGGCGCGGATTTCGCGCAAGGAATCGCCGACGCCGCGATAGGCCCACAAGCCGACGCCGAGGATGGCGGCGAGCAGCAGGAGCAGGGCGAGGCGCGCGCGGTCGAGCGAGAGCGCCAAGATGTCAATGCAGAGCGCGGTTCATGGCCCGCATGATGCCATGGCCGCGGGTAAATGCCTGTCGCCGTGTTGCGCAGGCTGACTTTGTCCAGGGGACCCGCCTTGCGCTGCGAACTGGCGGCGGCCATCATGGGCACGCCGGCCTATCGCGCGATGCACCAAGTTGTCTGATCATTCGCGCCGAACTGGTCGCCAACCCGCTGCAGGAGCAGTTGCGTCTTCCTGCGGCGTCCGATTTCATCAAGCGACCTGTTTTGCCATTTCCTTGACGACGGTGTGCAGAATGGTTCTGAGGCAACGGGATTCGCCCGCCATCGTTGTCGACAGTTCGGGGTGCGCATGGGCGATCTGGGCATTTTTGGCTTCGATCTCGGTGTACAGCGCTTCAGCCTCCCGCACGGCGCGGCTGCGCAGATTTTCCAGCAGGCGCCCGGCCGTGCCTTTGGCCAGATTCAACGACGCGCCAGCCTCCAGCAGCAGTGCGCGGGTGATGTCCGAAAAGTGGCAGACACCCAGAATCAGAATCGGCCAGGCCAGTCGGGTTTGTGCCGGCCAGCCCATCTTGTCGAAGGCGGGCGTGTCATAAGTGGCCACGCTGAGCAGGTCGTAGAACGGCGCCAACTGAATGCCCTCATGTGAGACCAGGAAGCTCAGGTTTTTCAGGTGGGCGTCGCTATTGCCGACGAGCACATTGAACACCAGCCAGCCAAAGAGCCGGGACCGCGCCGCCGCCGGGCTGCGACAGGCATTGGCCAACGCCGCCAGACTCTCCATGCTGCCCTGGCTGTACTTGAAGCTGCGGTCCAGCCCCAGTAGTTGGCAGGCGTCAATTACGTGCCGGCGTTGCCAGCCCTGAACATCCGGAATCCGATCAAAGCGATCGATCAGATACACCGGCGATGGGACATAGCGCCGATGCACCTCGGGCACATCAAGGCCGAGTCGCTTCGCCAGGCGCATCACGAACCATTCATTGATCGCGGAATGAGGGTAGTCCTCATCCGGGTGATCGGGTTTCAGGATATGGGTGGAGGGTGTGGCGCCCGCAGGTTCAAAGAGCGCGCCAGCTTGCAGGACGACCGCCAGCTTGTGCTGGGCGCCCGCCAGCGACATGCGTTTGATGGCGGCATGCGTCAGCGTATCGAAAGCTCCAGAGTCCGGCGATTTCCTGCAGTGTGCCGACTTCAATCTAATTGATGGACGCGCGCAAAGACCGGCCGTTCATGGCTTGTCCTGGCTGCTGGATGGGTCGTTCAAATAGGCGGCCACGCTATCGGGCACATCCACCATCACCCGGACGCCCAGTCCCTCGAGAACTTGAAAGAGCTTCCCCCATTGCACGGAATCCCTGCCGCGCTCGATCTTGCCAAGGAAGTTCTCGCTGACGCCGATGCTGCCTGCTGCGTCGTCCTGGCGGAGCTTCTGGGCCTTGCGGCTGGCGCGCACCACCTTGCCGAGGGTTGCCGCATTGTCGATGGGTATCTTCATGTTTTAATCCTTACGATTGTGCGGATTTTGCGCCAAATCAGGGCGCTTGGCAACAAATCCTCACGATCGTGCGGATTCTTATAGGAAATCGAATTCCCTTGCCTGAATCCTTCCATTCGTGAGGATTTTGTGTGTGGAGGGGGGCGGTGAAGGACTGCCAATCTCCGCATTCGTCGCCTGCATCCGGCCGAACAGCAGTTCCTCGATCTCGATCTGGCCGTGCTTGCCCATGACGATCAGGTCGGTCTGATCGACTCGGCAATTCTCCTCAGCGTGCGCTGGGAGCAGGCGTTCTGTTGGTCGCATGGATTCCGGGTTCCCCCCGGATCACGTCCGGGGTTTCGGCTCACTCGCGGCCCCGGAATGACGGAAAGGCTTCAGGGCCTGTCGGCCGTCAGCTTCTTCAGCGTCTCCATGATGTCCAGCGGCATCGGAAAGACGATGGTTGCCTTCTTCTCTCCAGGGCGCTGCGCCCCTTGCCTTCTTCCCCGCTTCCTATTGCCTTCCGGGCGGGCCGCCACGCCGCCGATGCCGATCGCCAACGGCGTGGCGGCGCCGAGGGTGGCGCCCGGCGCCAACGGGAAAAGTCAGCTCCTGCGATACGGCGGGCATGGCGCGCGCCCGCCGGAGAACTTCTCTGACGAGGGAATCAACAACATTGACAGGAATTATATTTGCAGGAATATAATGCCGCATCGACAGCCATGACAGCCTAAGCCTACTGTCGACTGCTCCCGGCTTCTGCTTCGAGGAGGGTGGAGGACGGGCAACGTAGCGAGAGAGTTTCGGCCCCGCGGCGCGGGGCCGTTTTTTTCGTGCGCCCGGCACGGGCGCACTCTTGCAGGTGAAAGTCCTGCCGTAAG
>CAYYXS010000037.1:0-46861 GCA_964475635.1 uncultured Rhodocyclaceae bacterium | reverse complement strand
AAGGCGACAGCCGCGCCCTGGCCGACGACCCCAGAGTCGTCGAGACTTATCTGGGATTGGGCGGGAAAAGGCTGTAACGGCGCGCCGCCCGGCCGGCAGCAGGCGGAGTGCTATCATCTTCGCGTTTGCTTTGTTCCCGCCTGCCGACCGCAGGGCGGGCTCATGGGAGCGTGCAATGATCGATCCGCGGCGATTCGGGTTTGGCCAGGGCGGGGCAGCGGCGCCGCATATCGCCTTGCTGGGCGACAGCGCGCAATGCCTGGGCCGCGACGCCACGGAATTCAGCACCTGCGATCCCGAAGAGGCGTCGGCGCGCATGAGCGAAGTCTACAGCCGCCACAGCCTGCGCATCCTCGGCTCCGGCGCGAAATTCAATACGCGGCTGCAGCTGGGGCGGGTCGGCGCATTGACACTGACCACTCTGAGCTTCGGTTCCGAAATCGAGCTGGCGCTGGATCGCAACAGGGATTTCCTCCTGGTGACGACCCAGCTGACGGGGCGCTCGGAAATTGCCTCGGGCGCCCAGCGGTTCGACGGCGGGACGGGGCTGATGGTGGTCGACTCCGCCGACAGCCGGATCGTCAAGCGCTTCAGCGCCGACAGCCTGCGCATGCACCTGCGCATCGGGCAGGCCGAGATGGAAACCCTCTGCGCTCGGCTGCTGGGGCGCTCCCTGGACCGCGCGCTGACGTTTCATCCTTCGATCGGCGCGGACTGCGCCGTCTATGGGCATTGGCTCGATGCGATGCGCCTGCTGCTCGGCTATCTTGCCTCGCCCGCGGCGCCGCTGGCAGGCGGGCTGTTCGTCAAGCGGCTGGAAGAAACGGTGATGCTGATGCTGTTGCTGGAGCACCGGCACACCTACTCGGATCTGCTGCTGCGGCCGCAGCCGGCGCCGGCGCCGCGCCATGTCAGGATGGCGGAGGAGTTCATGCGCAGCCACGCCGGCGAAGCGCTGACGCTGGCGGCGATCGCCCAGGCGGCGGGCGTCAGCATCCGCGCCCTCAGCCAGGGCTTCCGCGCCTATCGCCAGACCACGCCGATGAACCATCTGCGCGACGTCCGCCTCGAGGCGGTGCGGCGGGAGTTGCAGCAAGCGCCGGCCCACGCCACCGTCACCGGCATCGCCGGCCGCTGGGGGTTCGGCAACCTCGGCAAATTCGCCGCCGACTACCGGCGCCGCTTCGGCGAGCGGCCGTCGGACACGCTCAAGCGCGCCGCCGGCTGAGGCGGCAGCGCACTTCCCGCGCGGCGCCCGCCGCCGCGTTCCCCTTCGTAAATTCGTGCCGGATTCGGCCAGGGCCTGCCGGATCGGAATAGCCGCGTCCGCCGGGCCCTCCTAAGCTTGCCGCCAGAACAGATAACACACCGGGCGGAGACAGCATGAAGATCTGTATTTACGGCGCCGGCGCCGTCGGCGGATTCATCGGCGCGCAGCTGGCGCGCGGCGGCGCGGAAGTCAGCGCCATCGACCAGGGCGCGACGCTGGAGGCGCTGCAGCGCCACGGACTGCGGGTGCAGTCCGGGGAAGAGACGTTGACCGTGCCGCTGCGCGCGAGCGGCGATCCAGCCTCGCTCGGCGCACAGGATCTGGTGGTGATCGCGGTCAAGGCGCCGGCGCTCTCGCAGGTCGCCCGGTGCATCGCGCCGCTGCTGAAGGCCGACAGCGTCGTGCTGACCGCCATGAACGGCGTGCCGTGGTGGTTCTTCGACGGCTTCGGCGGCGAGCATGCGGGCATGCGCCTGGAATCGGTGGATCCGCACGGGGCGATCGCCGCGGCGATTCCGTCGCGGCATGTCGTCGGCTGCGTCGTCCATGGCAGCTTCTCGCTGATCGAGCCGGGCTTCGTGCGGCACGGCTTCGGCAGGCGGCTGATCGTCGGCGAGCCCGGCGGCAGCGATTCGGCGCGCGTGCGCGCGCTCGCCGCGCGGCTCTGCGACGCCGGCTTCGATGCGCTCGTCTCGCGCAGCATCCAGTCCGACATCTGGTTCAAGCTGTGGGGCAACATGACCATGAACCCGATTTCGGCGATCACCGGCGCCACCTGCGACCGGATTCTCGACGATCCCCTGGTCAACCGCTACTGCCTCGAGGTGATGGCCGAGGCGGCGCGCATCGGCGCCCGTATCGGCTGTCCGATCGGCCAGAGCGGCGAAGCGCGCAACGCGGTGACGCGCGAGCTGGGGGCGTTCAAGACCTCGATGCTGCAGGACGTCGAGGCGGGCAAGGCGGTCGAGCTCGACGCCCTGCTTGGCGTGGTCGGTGAGATCGGCCGCAAGATTGGCGAAGCGACCCCCCGGATCGATGCCCTGCTGGGGCTGGCGCGCCTGCATGCGCAGGGCCGCGGCCTCTACCCACTTCAAGCTGAAAGCGCGAAGGTGGCAGCATGACGGCCCGAATGACGGGTGGCGAGGCGATCGTCGAGACGCTGCTGCAGCATGGCGTGGATACCGTGTTCGGCATTCCCGGCGTGCAGACCTACGGCCTGTTCGACGCCCTGCAGCGGGCCGGCGAAAAGATCCGCGTGATCGGAGCGCGCCACGAGCAGACGACGGCCTACATGGCGTTCGGCTATGCCAAGTCGACCGGCAGGGTCGGTGTGTTCTCGGTGGTGCCGGGGCCGGGCGTGCTCAACACGGCGGCGGCGATCTGCTCGGCCTACGGCGCGAGCGCGCCCATCGTCTGCCTCACCGGCCAGGTGCCGTCGGACTACATCGGCTCGGGCAAGGGCCATCTGCATGAACTGCCGGACCAGCTGGCGACGCTGCGCAGCCTGACCAAGTGGTCGGCGCGCATCGAACATCCGGCGCAGGCGCCGGGCCTCGTCGTGGAAGCCTTCCGCCAGGCGGCCGGCGGCCGGCCGCGTCCGGTGGCGCTGGAAATGCCCTGGGAGGTGTTCGGCATGAAGGCCCCGGTGGCTGCGGTTCCGCCCAGCCCCGAGGCCGCGATCGTGCCCGACCCGGAGCGGATCGAGCAGGCGGCGAAGCTGCTCAGGGACGCGCGCAACCCGATGATCATGGTCGGCAGCGGCGCCGCCGCGGCGGCGCGCGAAGTGCTCGATCTGGCCGAGCTGCTGCAGGCGCCGGTGGTGTCCTGGCGCGGCGGCCGGGGCATCGTCGGGGACGACCATCCCCTCGGCTTCACCTGCGCCGCAGGCTTCAAGCGCTGGCGCGAGACCGACGTGCTGATCGGCATCGGCTCGCGGCTGGAGCTGCAATGGTTCCGCTGGCCGGGGCAGAACCCGCAGCTGAAGATCATCAACATCGACATCGATCCGGCGCAGATGCCCCGCATCAGGCCCGCGCTCGGCATCGTCGGCGATGCGGCGGCGGCTGCGAAGGCGCTGACGGAGGCCCTGCGGGGCGGCGGCCGGCGCGCTTCCCGCGAGGACGAATTCGTGGCAATCAAGGCGCGCACGCAGGAAGAGATCCAGCGCATCCAGCCCCACATCCGCTACCTCGATGCGATCCGCCAGGTGCTGCCGCGCGACGGTTTCTTCGTCGAGGAAATCTGCCAGGCCGGCTTCACTTCCTACTTCGGCTTTCCGGTGTACCGGCCGCGCACCTTCGTCACCTGCGGCCACCAGGGCACCCTCGGCTTCGGCTTCCCGACCGCGCTGGGCGTCAAGGTCGGCAATCCGGACAAGGCCGTCGTCTCGATCTCCGGCGACGGCGGCTTCCTGTTCGGCCTGCAGGATCTGGCGACGGCGGTGCAGTACGGCATCAATCTGGTGGCCATCGTCTTCAACAACGGCGCCTTCGGCAACGTGCTGCGCGACCAGCAGCGGCTGTTCGAGGGCCGCCTGATCGGCTCGGAACTGCGCAACCCGGATTTCGTCAAGCTGGCCGACAGTTTCGGCATGGCCGGCCACAGGGTGAACACGCCCGAGCAACTGAGGCGCGCGCTGGACCAGGCGCTGGGCGCGGCGGCGCCGGTGCTGATCGAGGTGGTGGTCGACCGGCAGGGCGAGGTTTCGCCCTGGGAATTCCTGATGCCCCAGCCGGCGGCGGGTCGCTCCGATTGAATTCAACTTATTTCGAGCAGGCGCCGCCAGCGTCCGCGGCGCGCGCCTGCCGCTTGTCCATCCTGAGGAGGAGAATGAAATGAAGTGCTCGCGTTGGTTGGTCGGTGCCGTTCTTGCGTCCGCTCTGGCGGCCGCCCATGGGCAGGAGGTGACGCTGAAGGTGTCCCACTTCCTGCCGCCCAGTTCCAATTTCCAGAAGGGGGTGCTGGAGCCCTGGTGCGAGAAGCTCGGCAAGGATTCCGGCGGGCGTCTCAAGTGCCAGATCTATCCGGCCATGCAGTTGGGGGGCACGCCGCCGCAACTGGTGGATCAGGTGAAGAACGGCGTGGCCGACATCGTATGGACTTCGCCGAGCTACTCGACGGGGCGCTTCCCGACGATCGAGGCGGTGGAGCTGCCCTTCGTCCTGCCCGCCGGCGGCCTGGCGGGCAGTCGCGTCATGTGGCAGTTCTACCAGAACCACGCCGTCAAAGAGTTCGAGGCCTACAAAGTGCTCGCCATCCATTCGGGCAGCGGCCTCGTCATGAACACCGCCGGCAAGCCGCTCCTCGGCCTGGCCGATTTCAAGGGCGTGAAGCTGAGGAGCCCGTCGCGCATGGCTTCGCGCATGCTTGCGGCGCTGGGCGGAACGCCGGTCAACATGCCGCCGGCGCAGATCACCGAGGCGGTGGCGAAGGGCGTCGTCGACGGCGCCATGGCGCCGTGGGAAGTGGTGCCGGCCGTCAAGCTCGACGAGGTGACGAAATACCATGTGGAGCCCCCGGCGGGCGAGCCGGGCTTTTCCGCCAATGCGCTGGCGCTGCTCATGAACAGGCAGAAATACGACGGCCTGCCGGCCGATCTCAAGGCAGTGGTTGATCGCAACAGCGGCCTGCCGCTGGTGGAGGCGGCGGGGACCTCCTGGGACCAGGCCACGGCGGCGGCGCGCAAGAAGGCCGAAGCGGCGGGCAACAGGATTGTTGCCATCGGGCAGAGCGACTACGCTGCCATGCGCAAGGCCGCGGCCGCGGTCGAGGAGGAGTGGGTCAGGGAGTACGCCGCGAAAGGAATCGACAGCGCCAGGCTGGCCGCCGCTGCGCACAGCCTGGCCGCCGGCCAGCTCAAGTAGTCCGGGCCATGAGCGGTATCAGTGAAGCGGGCGGGTTTGCAGAAACCGCGCCGGCACCGGCCGCCCGCGCCGTCGCAGTGAAGCGCGTGCTGGAGCATGCGGCGGGCGGCCTGGCGATGGCAGGCGGGCTGGTGTTCGTCGCCCTGATTGCCATGTCCATCGTCTCGATCGTCGGACGCAAGCTGTTCGCCGCACCGATCCAGGGCGACGTCGAGCTGCTCCAGATGGGCGCGGCCGTCGGCGCGGCGGCCTTCCTGCCCTACTGCCAGGTGCATGACCATCACATCAAGGTGGACGCCTTCACCGGCTGGCTGCCGGCGCGGGCGCGCGCCGCGCTCGACGCCGTGGCGCACCTCGTGCTCACCGCGATGGCCGCGCTGCTAGCCTGGCGCACCGCGCTGCAGACGCTCGACACCCATGCCGGGGGCGAAGTGTCGACGCTGCTCTCGGTGCCGATGTGGATTCCGGTGGCGCTGCTGGTGCCGAGCTTCGCGCTGCTCGCCCTCACGGGCGGTTACCGGGCAGGGCATGCGGTCGCCGCGATCGGCAGGAGCGCGCCATGAGCGGCATCGCCATCGGATTATGGATCTTCGCCGGGCTCATGCTCGCGCTGGTGCTGCGCCTGCACGTGGGTCCGGCGATGTTCGCCGCCGGCGGGGCGGCCTTCCTGGTGATGAACGGCGGCGATGTCAGCGCGCTGCTGTTCACGCTGAACAACCTGGGCTATGCGCGCCTGTCGAACTACGACCTGGCGGTGATTCCGCTGTTCATCATGATGGGGCAGTTCGCCACCCACGGCGGCTTGTCGCAGGCGCTGTTCCGTTGCGTCGCGGCGTTCATCGGCCACTGGCGCGGCGGACTGGCGATGGCCGCCACCGGCGCCTGCGCCGGATTCGGCGCGATCTGCGGCTCGTCGCTGGCCACCGCCGCTACCATGGGCCAGGTGGCGCTGCCGGAACTGCGCCGCCATGGCTACTCGGGCCGGCTGGCCACCGGCACGCTTGCCGCCGCCGGCACGCTGGGCATCCTCATTCCGCCTTCGGTGCCGCTGGTGATCTATGCGGTGCTTACCCAGGAGTCGATCGGCAAGCTGTTCGTCGCCGCCGTGATTCCGGGCATCATCGCCACACTCGGCTACATGCTGGTGATCCGCGCCTTCGTCACGCTCAGTCCGCAGTCCGGGCCGGCGGGGGAGCGCATGGGCGCGCGCGCGCGGTTCGACGCGCTGCTGGCGGTGACGCCGGTGATCCTGGTGTTCGTGGTGGTGATCGTCGGCATCTACGGCGGCTGGGCCAACCCGACCGAGGCAGCCTCGATCGGCGCGGCGGCTTGCGCCGCACTCGCCCTCGCCAGGGGCGGGCTGAACCGGGTGACGCTGGCGAAGAGCATCCTGGGCACGGCGCAGGCCACGGCCATGATCTTCCTCGTGCTGCTGGGGGCGGATCTGCTCAATTCGGGACTGGCCATCACCCAGATGCCCGGCGAGCTGGCCGTCTGGGTGAAGGGCAGCGGGTTGCCGCCGCTGCTGGTGCTGTGCGCCATCCTGCTGGTCTATATCCTGCTGGGCTGCGTGATGGATTCGCTGGCGATGATCCTGCTCACCATCCCGATCTTCTATCCGGTGGTGATGGGACTGGATTTCTTCGGCCTGTCGCTGGCCGACAAGTCGATCTGGTTCGGCATCCTGGCGCTGATGGTGGTGGAGATCGGCCTGGTCCATCCGCCGCTGGGGATGAACCTGTTCATCATCCAGCGGCTGGCGAAGGACGTGCCCTATCTGGAAACCGCCAAGGGGGTCATCCCTTTCCTGGCGTCCGATCTGGCGAGGATCGCCCTGCTCGTGGCTTTCCCTGCAATTTCGCTTTGGCTGCTGCGCTAGCCCGACCGGATGAAGACAGTCCCGGCGCGCGATGCAGCTTCTTCTCTCACATGGCAAAGGAAATGGGCATGCCCGCAGCGCAAGGGTTGTTCCACAAGGCGATCGCGCAGAGTCCGCCGGCGAACCATCTCACGCCCGATCAGGCGCGCCGGATCACGCGCGCCACGGCCGGCATGCTCGGGGTGCAGCCCACTGCCAGCGCGCTCGCCGCCGTGCCGCTGCCGGCCTTGATTGCGGGTGTCGAGGCGACGATCGCCGACCTGCGCGATGTCGCCAAATGGACGGAGCTAGGCGGTCAGCCTCCTTATCTGCCGGTCGTCGACGACAGCGTGCTCACCGACCCGCCACTTGGCGCGCTCCGTCGCCATGCGCCACCCGGCATGCCACTGCTGGTTGGCAGCACCGATGAGGAGGCTCGTCTCTACCTGGTGCCTGGCGGCACGGTCGACAAGATTCCGGCGCCGGCCGTGGCGGCTGCCCTGCGCCGAGGGGGGCTGCCCGCCGGCGCGGAGGCCGTGTACCGCGAAGCGCGGCCCCAGGCCAAGCCGGGCGACATGCTGGCCGCCATCGAATCCGACAAGACCTTCCGCATTCCTGCATTGCGCTACGCGGAGGAGCGGGTCGCTGCCGGTGCGCCGGTCTGGCATTACCAGTTTGGCTGGTCCTCCCCCGGCTTCGGCGGGCGGCTGGGCGCGGCGCATGTGGTCGATGTGCCCTATGTCTTCGACACGCTGGCGACGAAGCAGGCGCAACCCTTTCTCGGCGGCCCTGGCCACCAGCCTCTGGCCGATGACATGCACGCGCGCTGGGCTGCCTTCGTCAAGAGCGGAGATCCGGGATGGCCGCGTTACGATATGGAGCGCCGCCTCACCATGCGGTTCGGTGTGGCCTCGGCCGTGGTGTCCGACCCGTTGGCCGAGCGGCGGCGCCTCTGGGATGGATTGTTGCGCTAGCCCCAAAGGAACCCGATGAACACCTACCTGAACACCCTCAACGGCAAGCCGGCCGGTTCCGAGAAGACCTTCGACTCGCTCAACCCGCCACGGGCGAGGCCATCGGCCGCGTGCCGGTGAGCAGCAAGGAACAGGTTGCCGCCGTTCGGTCAAAAAGGGGGAACAAGGGGGATTTTTCGACGGTGGCCGGTGCGCGAGCGGCCGACAAATCCCCCCTCGCCCCCTTTTTCAAAGGGGGGAACAGGGGCGGCTGCAGCCCCTAATTCAAGCTGAGCGTCGTTGGTAAAGTTGTGTGCGTCACCGTGCTGTGGAGACTGACTTTTGCAGCGGCACGCGCCATACACGGATAACGAACACGCAAGGAGGAGACACGCATGAAACGGAGCCTTATAGCACTCGTCCTGGCGTGGACCCGCAAGCTCGACATCGACTGCACCAACGGCAAGCTCCTCTTTCCTCGGCGCGCACAACTGGCAGCCGATGTCCTTTAACCCGAAGACCCGCCTGGTCTGACTCAGAGCCCTAACCGGCGTGGTGCTTCAGCAGCTTCAGGCAGAGCGCATCGAAGCGGCGCCGCTCGCTCTCGGACAAAGGCGCCAGCAGGCGCTGCTGCACTTCATCGATGAGCGGGTGCAGTTGGCGCAGCACGGCGCGGCCCTCAGGCGTCAGGCCGAGCAGGCGCTGGCGGCGGTCTGCGGGATCGCGTGTGCGCTGCAGCCAGCCCTTGGCGTCGAGGCGCTCGATGACGCCGCCGACGGTGGCGCGGTCGCAGGCGATCAGTGCGCCCAGCGCGGCCTGCGACAGCGGCGCCTGCCGCGCCAGGGTGGCCAGCGCGGCATACTGTGCCGGCGTGATGTCCCAGGCCTGCAGCGTCTCGGCGAACAGCGCCACGGCCACCTGCTGCAGGCGCCGGATCTGGTGGCCGGGCAGGTGTTCGATGCCGTCCGTGCGCGGGCGGTTTGCCATGGCTACTCCAGGCAGCGCTCGGCGCGCCAGCCGTAGAGCCATTCCATCGCGTCGTAGAAGCGCTCCGGCGCGCGGCCCTGCCACAGCGAATTGCGCACCAGGCGCTCGACGCCGGCGGCGTGGTAGAGGCGCCCCATCTCGCGCGCCGAGAGCACCACGCGCGCCGTGCGAACGATGCGTTTCGACTCGTACAGGCGCAGGGCGCCGGCGAGGTCGTCGCCCGAAGCGTGCAGCGCCTCGCGCAGCGTCACCGCGTCTTCCAGGGCCATGCAGGCGCCCTGGGCGAGGTATTGCAGCATCGGGTGGGCGGCGTCGCCGAGCAGGGTGGCGCGGCTGCGGCCCCACTGCGCCACCGGGTCGCGGTCGGCGGTGGACCAGCGCTTCCATGAGGTCGGCCGCGACAGCAGGCGGCGCGGCCGCTCGCAGATTTCCGTGAAATAGGAGGCGACCT
The DNA here is from genome assembly GCA_964475635.1 of uncultured Rhodocyclaceae bacterium. Taxonomy (GTDB): domain Bacteria; phylum Pseudomonadota; class Gammaproteobacteria; order Burkholderiales; family Rhodocyclaceae; genus Desulfobacillus. The sequence goes on along the minus strand of CAYYXS010000037.1, from coordinate 37,479 downwards.
CCTCGGCGCTGCCCTCGCGCACGCCCCAGGTTTCCGCTTCCCGGCTGTGGAAGGTGACGACCAGGTTGTACTGTTCGCCGCCGCGCAGCGGGTAGTGCACGATGTGCGAGCGGGGGCCGACCCAGATCGCCGCCGCGTTCCAGCGCAGGTCTTCGGGCATGTCCTCGCGCGCCACCACGCCGCGATAGACGACGTGGCCGGAGACACGGTGCGCGTCGCCCAGCAGCGCCTCGCGCACTACCGAGTGCACGCCGTCGGCGCCGATCAGGGCGCAGCCGGCGTAGCTGCGGCCCTCGGCGTCGGTGACGCGCACGCCGCCGGCATCCACCGCCACCCGCTCGATGCGTGCGCCGGTGCGCACGACGACGTTGGGTGCGCGCTGCACGCCCTCGTAGAGCGAGAGCAGGATGTCGGCGCGATGGATGACGGCGTAGGGGTTGCCGAAGCGCGTGCGAAAGGCTTCGCCGACCGGGATGTGGGCGACCTCGCTGCCGTCGACGGCGTCCATCATGACGAGCTGGTCGGTGTAGACGGCGCGGCGCCGGGCGGCCTCGCCGACGCCGAGGGCGTCGAGCGCGGCGAAGGCGTTGGGGCCGAGCTGGATGCCGGCGCCGATCTCGCCGATCTCGGCGGCGCGCTCCAGCACGAGGACGTGGTGGCCGGCCTGGCTCAGGCCCAGCGCGGCGGCCATGCCGCCGATGCCGCCGCCGACGACGATGACCGGGTTTTCCGCTGACGATGTGTTCATGGCTTTTCCTTTCAGTCCTGCCACTGCTCGAACACGCCGAGCTTGCGCTGCACCGGCGACTCGTCGGCGCCGATCAGGCACAGCGGCGCGCGCGACGAGGCGTTGGCCAGCCGCAGCGCGGCGCCGCCGGGGACGCAGAAGGTGTCGGCCTGGCCGAGGGCCATGGGCGCGCCGTCGACCTCGGCCGTGCCTTCGCCCTCGACGACATGGAACACCCGCGCCGCCGACATGCGGGCGAGCTGTGCTGCCTCGCCCGCGCGCAGCAGGAGGGCGCCGAAGGCGAGGGTGTTGAGCGGCGCCGCGCCGGTTTCCGGATTGATGTAGGCGAGCTCGACCGCGGTGCCGGCGGGGGCGTCCGCCGCCAGCGCCTCGAGCGCGCGGCGCGCCTCGCGCCAGGGATAGCGCAGCAGGGGATAATCGTCCTGCGCGCGCCGCCCCTGCGCGAGCGGGGCGAGGCCGCCGGCGGAATAGCGCGCCGGCGGCGTGGCCGCCTGCTGCGGCCGGCCTTCCACCGCATAGGAGCGGTCGAGGTAGACCATCAGCGGCAGGTCGAGCACGTCGAGCCAGATCGCCGGCCCTTCGCCTTCGTGGCGGTGCTCGTGCCACAGGCCGGTCGGCGTGAGGATCAGGTCGCCCGGCTCCATCGGGCACTGGCTGCCGCCGACGACGGTGCTGGCGCCGCGCCCCTCGACGACGATGCGCGCGGCATTGGGCGTGTGGCGGTGGTTGGGCGCGGTTTCGCCCGGCAGCACGAGCTGCATGCCGAGGTAGATGACGCTGCTGGCCTGCAGGTTGTCCAGGCCGCGGCCGGGATTCGACAGCACCAGCACGCGCCGCTCGGCCTTTTCCATCGGCGTCAGCTCGCCGGCGCGCAGCAGCAGGGGGCGGATGTCCTGCCAGCGCCAGAGGGTGGGCGCCGTCCGGCTCGCCGGCCTGCCCGGCGGCAGCAGGGCGCGCAGGTTGGGCCACAGCGGCACCAGGTTGGCCGCGGCGAGCGCCCGGCGGTAGTCGGCGGGGAGTTCTTCCAGGGAGCCGAGCGGGTTCATCATGTCTCCTTGTCGGGGGCGAAAAATAGATTTAGACAAAAACGATTCAAGGTTATATTATAAGCACACATACAATTAATCAAGCCCAACGGAGAGCCCGCCATGCATTACGTCTTTCAGCCCGCGCCACCCGTCGCACTGCCGGTGGCCGGCACGCAGGATCTGTTTCCCGTGCGCCGCGTCTATTGCGTCGGCCGCAACTACGCCGAGCACGCGCGCGAGATGGGCTTCGACCCCGAGCGCGATCCACCCTTCTTTTTTGCCAAGCCGGCCGACGCCCTGGTGCCGGTGCCGGCCGGCACGACGGCCGATGTGCCCTACCCGCCGAAGACGGAGGACTATCACCACGAGATCGAGCTGGTGGCGGCGATCGGCCGGCGCGGCGCCGACATCGATCCGGCGCAGGCGTTGCGTCATGTCTGGGGCTACGCCGTCGGCCTCGACATGACGCGGCGCGATCTGCAGCTGGCGCTGCGCGACAAGGGCCGGCCGTGGGAGCTGGGCAAGGCCTTCGACGCCTCGGCGCCGATCGGCCCGCTGACGCCGGCGGCGCAGGCGCCGGACCTCGCGCGCGCGGCGATCTGGCTGGAGGTGAACGGCGAAGCGCGCCAGAAGAGCAGCATCGGCCATCTGATCTGGAGCGTCGCCGAGACGGTCGCCTGCCTGTCGCAGTACTTCACCCTGGAGCCGGGCGATCTGATCTACACCGGCACGCCCGAGGGGGTCGGCCGCGTGCAGCGCGGCGATTTTCTCAGGGGTGGCATCGGCGGGCTGGGCGAACTCGCCGTGCGCATCGTCTGAGCCGCGCCATGCGCCTCTACCACTTTTCCCTCAGCTCGGCCTCCTACCGCGTGCGCATCGCCCTCAATCTGAAGGGCCTCGCGGTGGAGCAGGTCAGCCTGCGCCTGCGCGCCGGCGAGCAGCGCGATGCGGCCTACGCCGCCCTCAACCCGCAGTGCCTGGTGCCCAGCCTGGTGCTCGACGACGGCGCCGTGCTGACGCAGTCATTGGCCATCGTCGAATACCTCGACGAGACCCACCCCGAGCCGCCGCTGCTGCCGCGCGAGGCGCGCGCCCGCGCCTGGGTGCGCGCCGTCGCGCAAGCCATCGCCTGCGACATCCATCCGCTCGACAACCTGCGCGTGCTGCAATACATCGAGCACGAGCTGGGCCACTCCGAGGAGGCGGTGCGCGTCTGGTACGCGCACTGGGTCCGCCTCGGCTTCGACGCCCTCGAGCGGCAACTGGCCGCGCCGCCCGAGCGCGGGCGCTTCTGCTGCGGCGAGGCGCCCGGCCTTGCCGATCTCTGCCTGGTGCCGCAGGTATTCAACGCGCGACGCTACGACATCGACCTCGCCCCCTGGCCGCGCATCGCGGCGATCGACGCCGCCTGCGCCGAGCTCGAGGCCTTCGGCAAGGCGCGACCGCAATGAAGCCGGTGCGCCAGGAGTTCGTGGTCGATTTCGCCGATTGCGACCCGGCCCGCATCGTCTTCTACCCACGCTATTTCGAGTGGTTCGACCGCGCCACGGAGAACCTGTTTCGCGAGTGCGGCATGGCCTGGCCGCAGCTGTGGCCGCAGTACCGCCTGGCCGGCTTTCCCATCGTCGACGTCGGCGCCAAGTTCCACGGCCCCTCGCGCTTCGGCGAGCGCATCGCCATCGAAAGCTGGATCGACGAGTGGCGCAACAAGCTGTTCCTGGTGCGGCACCGCGTACACAATGACGGCAGGATCGTCGTCGAAGGCCACGAGCTGCGCGTCTGGGCACTGCGCGATCCGGCCAACCCGGAAAGCATGAAGGCCGCGCCGGTACCCGAGGAAATCAAGGCGCGCTTCGAGGCGCGATAACAGGAGACCACAATGGAAGACATCTGGAAGACCAGCCTGCCGCGGCTCAACGAAGCGGCGCCCGATTTTGCCGTGCGCACCACCCAGGGCCCGCGCGCCCTGGCCGACTACCGCGGCAAGTGGCTGCTCCTGTTCTCGCACCCGGCCGACTTCACGCCGGTGTGCACCTCGGAGATCGTCGCCTTTTCGCGCGCCTGGCCGCGCTTCCAGGCGCTCGGCTGCGAGCTGCTCGGCCTCTCGGTCGACAGCGCCTACGCCCATCTCGCCTGGCTGCGCAGCATCCGCGACAACTTCGGCGTCGAGGTGCCGTTTCCCGTCATCGAGGACCAGGCGATGCGCGTGGCCCACGACTACGGCATGATCCAGCCCGGCGCCGGCGACACCTCGGCGGTGCGCGCCGCCTTCTTCATCGATCCGGAATCGAAAGTGCGGGCGATGCTGTATTACCCGATGAGCAACGGCCGCTCGGTGGAGGAATGCCTGCGCCTGCTGGCGGCGATGCAGGCGAGCGACAGCCACGGCGTCGCCACCCCCGAGGGCTGGCAGCCCGGCGACAAGGCCGTGCTGCCGGCGCCGGCGACGGTGAAGGAGGCCGCCGCGCGCGCAAAGGCCGGCGGCGAATGCGTCGACTGGTACTACGCCCGTACCGACCTGCCGAAGCCCTCCGCCGCGCCGGCGAAGCGCAGGAAGCAGCGCTGAGGCCGCCGCCGCTCACGCCTGGCGGGAGCGGGCAAGAGTGAGAGAGATCATGGCTTGCCCTGGGGCGGCCCGCCTCCGGTGGAGCCCTTGAGTCGCGACTTGATGCGACTCAGTGCCACTGGCGTTACCCGTATATAGCTTGCAATATCCCGTTGCCGCAGGATCGCCGCCAGTTCCGGGTAATCGTGCATGAACCGTAGGTAACGATTTTCGGGCGATAGCGTGAGAAGCTCCATTTCTCGCCGCTCCTTGCGCTGCCCATAGAACTTAAGGGCATTGGCTACGGCACGCTGCCAGGCAATATGTCGGTCTGCAAGGAAGCATAACGCCCGGTAGTCGATTTGATGAATGCACGATTCGATTTCGGCGTAGGCAGAGAAACTCGTCAGGCCATCCTCTTCGAGCGCATTCAGGCTGGTAAAACACATGCCGGCTTCGGCAAAGCCTTTTACCCATGAATCGCCGTTCGGTGTTTCGTACACCATCTTTATCACACCCTTGTTGACGACGAAGACGAAGGGTTTTCTCTCATTCGCCAGGAATAGCGGCTCGCCGCGTTTGAGTCTCCGTTCGCGTGTGGCTTGTTCCAGGGTGGGCCAGTCCGGAAGCTCGGAACCGGCCAAGCGATGGAAGACCTCATGAGTGGAAGATGTTATTGGCACACTGTTAACCCAGGTTATCGATGCCGATCATCGGAGCGGAGATACTGTGCCCTTCCCTTCGATCCGAGGCAACCACCATGAAACGCCTGTTACTGCCCCCCTTTGTCTGGTTTGCGACCGTCGTATCGATGCTGGCTCTCCACTTTACAGTTCCAGCAGCCGTTTGGCTGCCGCAGCCATACAACTGGTTTGGAACCGTGCTGATCGTGGCAGGGCTTGGCGCCGCCAGTTGGCATTCACGGCTTTTCCGCCGTCTTGGCACTAACATCGACACCTTCAGTCCGCCGGGCACGCTAACGACGGAAGGGCTATTTTTACGAACGCGCAACCCCATGTATCTCGGTATGCTCACCGCCCTCGTCGGCGCTGCCAGCGCATTGGGTTCGCTCTCTCCATTGGTTGGCCCCGTTGGCTTTTTTATCCTGGCGCACTACTGGTACATCCCATTTGAAGAACGTGCGATGAGCTTGAAGTTCAGTAACGAATACATGGAGTACCGGCGCACCGTTCCACGTTGGCTGTAGGTCAGCAAACAATATGCCGGACGCCGGCAAGGGCCGGTCGGCCGAGGAGATTCTCGGCCGCCTTGAGCGCAAGCACGCCGACTTGGCTGCTGCGCGTCGCAAGAAATACTGCGAGCCCGCATTACCGTCCAGGCCGAACTGAATCTGGAGGAGATCGGCGACTGCATCGCGGCGGATAACCCGGTCTGCGCGCCACCTTCCTGCAGGATATCCACACCCAAAGTCAGTCTCTGCAATACGGCAAGGGGTCGCGCACTTGACCCGACGTTCAAGCGAGCCCCCGGCGGAACTGTCGGGCGACCTCGGCGACTCGCTGGCCGAGATGCGCCGCCGTCCTCAAATCGCTCTCGACCGGGGAAAGCTCCGGGGGGTCGTCGTTGGACTGGGCCATCGCGCCCAGCCAGCCGCCGATCCTGTTGGGTTCGTCCTTCGTGCGGCCGGGAAACAGGTCGAGACCGACCCAGAACATTCCGTGCTGAGCCGCGAACAGCGTCATGGCAATCAGCGAATTCAGCTTGTCGCCATGCATGGCACCGGAATTGGTGAACCCGGCGGCGATCTTGTTGCGCCACTTCTGGGGATGCCAGGCGGGGCGCGTCGCGTCCTCCATGAACTGCTTGAACCGGGCGCTGACCGAGCCGTTGTAGGTCGGGGAGCCGAAAACGATGGCGTCGCTGGCTTCCAGTGTTTCCCAGGGGATCGGCCCATCGGCCACGGCGATCATCCGCACTTCCGCTTCCGGCGTGCGGCGGACGCCCTCGGCCACCGCCTGCGCCTGTTTGGCTGTGTGGCCATAGCCACTGTCGTAAATGATGGAAATCAGCATCTGCGGCCTCCAGTTGTTGAACGTTGCCCGACGATCGATCATTCTCCGGACGGGTATTCGCCATCGATAGAACATTCATGACGCGGCGAAGGCGCTGGCTTGAGGGAGATCGCGCCATGACCCACCTGCCCCGTATCGAGAACGAAAGCCGGCGCCGCTTCCTGCGGGGCGCCGCAGGCCTGACCCTGGCCGTCTATCTGCCCGGCGCGACGGCCGCCGCCGGTCCCGGCGTTCCCGCCGGCGCTGCCGCGCCCGCCGCACCGATCTTCGAGCCGAACGCCTTCGTGCGCATCGGCACCGACGGCGTCGTGACGGTCATCTCCAAGCATCTGGAGATGGGCCAGGGCACGTACACCGGGCTGGCCACCATCGTCGCGGAGGAACTCGATGCGGCCTGGTCGCAGGTGCGCGTCGAAGGCGCCCCGGCCGACGCCCAGCGCTATAACAACCTGTTGTTCGGCCAGTTCCAGGGCACCGGCGGCAGCACGGCCATCGTCGTCGCCCATCCGCCGCGCTTCGGCGCCAGGCTCAAGTCCTTCGACGCGGCCAAGGCGAAGGCCGTCAGGGGCGTGGCCGCGGTGGTGCCGATCCCGACCGGCGTCGCCGTGCTGGCGAGGGACACCTGGAGCGCGAAACGCGGCCGCGACGCCCTGCAGGTCGAGTGGGACGAATCGGCTTCGTTCAAGCTTGGCAGCGACGAGATCCTCGCCCGCTACCGCGCACTGGCCAGGATGCCGGGCGCCATGGTCCGCAAGGAAGGGGATATCGATGCCGCCTTCGCCTCGCCCGCACGGGTGCTGCGCGCCGCTTACGACTTTCCCTATCTGGCGCACGCGGCGATGGAGCCCATGAACTGCGTCGTGCGCCTCGGCAGGGACGAGTGCGAAATCTGGAACGGCGAACAGTTTCAATCCATCGACCAGCCGGCAGTGGCGGCGCTGCTCGGCCTGAAACAGGAACAGGTCAAGATCCACATGCTCTACGCCGGCGGCAGCTTTGGCCGCCGCGCGAGCAAGGATGCCGATTGATTCTCGCCGGCACGGCGTTCGGCGGCATGGTCAAGAACGGCGTCGACCCCGTATCGGTGGAAGGCGCGGCAAACCTGCCGTATGAGATCCCCGCCCTGCACGTCGACCTGCACACGCCGGAGGATATCGCCATACCTGTCCACTGGTGGCGTTCTGTGGGTTCGACCCATACCGCCTACTCCACGGAGACCTTCATCGACGAACTCGCCGACGCCGCCGGCCAGGATCCGGTTGCCTTCCGCCTGGCGCTGCTCCGGAAGCAGCCACGCCATGCGGCCGTCCTGAAGCTTGCCGCCGAGAAGGCGGGTTGGGGACGCTCCCTGGCCCAGGGCGGCGGCGTCAGGCGGGGACGCGGCGTGGCCGTACACGAATCCTTCGGTTCCTGCGTGGCGGAAGTCGCCGAGGTGACGGTCAAACCCGACGGCAGCTTCAGCGTCGACCGCGTCGTGTGCGCAGTGGATTGCGGTAGGGTCATCAACCCGGACAACGTGCGCTCCCAGGTCGAAGGCTCGGTGGGTTTCGCCCTTTCCGCCGTCCTGCACGGTGCGATCACGCTCAAGGAAGGGATCGTCGAGCAGTCCAACTTCCATGACTACCCGCTCGTCCGGATCGACGAGATGCCGGAGGTCGAAGTGCACATCGTGCCTTCGGCCGACAAGCCGACCGGCATCGGCGAGCCTGCCGTCCCCCCCTTGGCACCGGCGGTGGCCAATGCTCTTGCCGCGGCAACAGGCCGGCGTGCGCGCAGCTTGCCGATCCGTCCTGACGATTTGAAAGCCCGATAGAGAGCGCCGCCGTCGCCCTCTTCCTCGGGAAGGGGGGAGGGGGGTGGCCGTCCAGTCAGCGCCCCGCACGGCCGCCCGAAGGGGCGCCAGCCAAAACCATGGCTGCCGGCCCGGCACCGCCATGGACTTCCCTTGTTGCACGGTTGATCGCTACCCTGCGTGCTGCCACCATTGCCCCGGTGGAATCCGTGCGACTCGCCAGCGACCCGGGGTAGCGCCTCACCACGCGGAAAAACAACCGCGCTTCGATGGCGTGGGCGGCCAGCAGAAGGCCCGCTATCGGGCTGGCCAAGGCCAGCGAGGCCGCCAGAGCCCCGGCCACTGCGGCAGCGCCCAGCATGTAGATGAGCACGCAAGCGGCTTTCAGCAAGGCTTACACTGGCTTCTCCTCGTCATCGTCCAAGAGGCTGCCATCACTGCTTGGTCCACCCGTCTTCGTAAAGGAGGCCAGCAAGCAGACCGAGTCGCATGGTCAGCGTGTAATTCTCGCCGTCTTCGATCTGCGCAGCGCGACAGTCGCGGAAGATCTTCTCGATCGGGAACTCGCGCGAGGTGCCGGCGCCGCCGAAAAGTTGCAGGGCCTCGGTGGCCACCTTCATGGCTTCATCGGTCACGGTCACCTTGGACATGGCGGTGACATAAGGATGCGTCTGCGGCGACTGCGCCGCATACTGTATTGTGCGGCGCGCCGAGGCACGGCACAGCTCGATGCGGCGCAGCATGTCGCCCAGGCGCCAGCGCGTGAGCTGGTGGCCTATCAACAAACCACCACCCTGCTTGCGCTCGTGGCAGTAGGCCAACGCGAGTTCGAAGGCCGAGCGTGCAGCGCCCGTGAACACCGAAGCCATCAGCGTGCCCGCGGTGGACCAGGTCGAGGTCATGTTGGCCTCGTAGCGGTCGCGCAGGGCCACGGCGAAGCGCTTGGGGATGCGCACATTGTCGAAATAGATCTCGCCCTGCGGCAGCGCGCGCTGGCCGATCTTCTCCAGCGGCTTGCCCTTGGACACGCCGCGCAGGTTCAGGGGCAGGATGACGGCCATGCCATTGGGCTTGCCATTGGCATCGAGCAACCCGTCGCCGTAGTCGGCGCCGATGTAGGCCATGGCCGTCTGCGCAACCGCGCCGTTCGAGACCCAGGCCGCGCTCTGACCGTTGATGACGATCTCGTCGCCGTCGAGACGGCCCCAGAGGTTGCCACGGTTGCCGGGCGTGCCCGGCGGCCAGTCGCGTTCCGGGTAGACGATCTGAATGTCCGAGCCCTTGTCGGGCTGCGTGATGATCCAGCAACCCACCTTGCCGTGCGTGAGGTCGATCAGTTCCTGGTTGCCCAGGGCCTGCGCCATCATGCTCGGCACGCCGCCGGCCAGGATGGAAATGGCCAGGCCCGAATCGCCCCAGCCCAGCTCCTCGGCCACCACGGCCTCGACCAGCGCGGCGCTGTAGACGTCGTCACCCGGCAGTCCGCCGTCCATCAGGCCGATCTGCTGGGCCTGCTCGATGGTCTGCCAGTAAAGCGAGCCCGGCGCCACCACCTCCTGGGCCGTCATCTTGTCGAGGGCCTGGCCGGCGGGCCGCAGCACTTCCTTGCTGAAGCGGTGCACGGCATCCTGCATGGCCGCCGCAATCTCGTTCATCGGCGGTTCGAAGCCAGACAGCCCGACGGTGGGCAGCGTGGTGGTGTCCTTGAAGCGCAGCATATAAGTCTCCTTGTCTTGATGAATGGCTCTTGAATGGCCTCTGCGGGCGTGGTCGGACAGCAGTCTAGGCGCACCGCCCTTACTTCGTCAGGATGTGTATGGCCACGACGGCCTCCTCGAAGCCCATCGAGCCGCCGCCGTTCTCCTGCATGGCGACACGTGCGCCTTCGACCTGGCGCACCCCTGCCTCGCCGCGCAACTGCGTGCACAGCTCGAAGAGTTGGCCGATGCCCGTGGCCCCGAGCGGATGGCCCTTGGACTCCAGGCCACCCGAGGGGTTGACCGGCAGGCGACCGCCCAGGCTGAACTCGCCGCGTTCGCTGGCCAGGCCGCCTTGGCCCTGCGGCACGAAGCCGAGGTTCTCGACCTGGATGATCTCGCCCATAGCCGAGGCATCGTGCACCTCGGCCACATCGACGTCCTCAGGGCCGAGGCCGGCGATCTCATAGGCGCGCAGCGCGGCGCGACGCGCCACGTGCAGCTCGGGCTGGTCCAGGCCGCGCGGGCTGAAGCTCTGGATTACGCTGGCCGCCACGCGCACGGCGCGGCGGCGATCGATGCCGAGTCGTTGGAGCCCGGCCTCGGTGCAGACGATGGCGGCGGCGGCGCCGTCGCTGAGCGGCGCGCACATGGGCAGGGTCAATGGGTAGGTGATAGGCGGCGCGGCCAGCACTTCGTCGATGCTGAAGGGCTTGCGGAACTGCGACCAGGGGTTGTGCACCGAGTGCTGGTGGTTCTTGGCGCACACAGCCGCGAGCTGGCGTTGCGTGGTGCCGTAAGTGGCCATGTGGTGGCGGCACAGAGCCGCGTAGATAGCCATGAAGCGGCTGTAGGGTTTGTCCGATTCACTGCTGGGCGGTGGCGTGATGTCCTGACCCAGCGCGCTCAGGGTCATTAAATTCTCCTCGGCGCGCGACACATCCCAGCCAGCCTCGAACAGACTCAGGGCCTTGGCACGGTCGGGAATGTTCATCTTCTCGGCACCCAGGGCCAGGGCCACGTCGGTACTGCCGGCGCGCAGGCTTTGCAGCGCCAGGTGCACAGCCGTGCTGCCCGAGGCGCAGGCGTTCTCGACATTGAAGATGGGCACGCTGTGCAAGCCGATGTGTCCGCACACCACTTGGCCCGGAATCGAGAGCTGGCCTTGCAGCGGCCCTTGCGTCATGCCCGAATAGAACACGGCGCCGATGTCCTCGGCACGGCAGCCCGCATCGCGCAGCGCGCCCCGCAGGGCCTCGCCGGCCAGGTCGAACACACTGCGCTCGGGATGGCGGCCGAACACCGTCATGGCGATGCCGGCAATGTAGAGAGACTGATTGCTCATCAAAGTGACCTCGTTCATATCTTGCGCTGCACGCCTTGCCAGAAAGGCTCGCGCAGATCCTTCTTCAACACCTTGCCGACCGGGCTGCGCGGCAGCGAGGCGATGAAGTCCACCGTCTTGGGCGCCTTGACCGAGCCGAGCTTGTCCTTGCACAAGGCGATCAATTCCTCGGCCATGACGCTGTGCCCGGCATTGAGCTCGACCACCGCCTTCACCGCCTCGCCCCATTTCTCGTCGGGCACGCCGATGACGGCGCAGTCCTGCACGGCCGGGTGGCTCCAGATGACCTGCTCGACCTCGCTCGGATAGATGTTGAAACCGCCGCTGATGATCATGTCTTTTTTGCGGTCGGTAATGTGCAGGTAGCCGTCGGCATCGAGGTGCCCCACGTCACCCGTGCGCAGCCAGCCGTCAACAAGCGTCGAGCCGGTCTGCTCCGGGTTGGCGTAATAGCCTTTCATGACCAGGTCACCACGCACGCAGATCTCGCCCGTTTCGCCTGGGCCGAGAATGCGCCCGCCCTCGTCCATGATCTCGACACGAACCAGTGGGTTGGGCCGGCCGACCGAGGCCAGGCGTTCGTCCGGGGCCAACTCGCCGTTGACGAAATGTTCGCCTGGCGGCAGGAAGGCGATCGAGGCCGGTGCCTCGGTCTGGCCATAGCCGCCCATCATGACGGGTCCGAAAACCTGAAGAGCCTGCTTGAGCTTCTCGACCGACATGGGCGCGGCGCCGTAGAAGAAATAGCGCAGCGAAGAAAAGTCGACCTTCTGGGCCAGGCCGGGGATGTCGAGCAGGCGGTAGATGACCGTCGGCGGCAGGAACAATTCCGTGACGCGGTGGCGCATGATGGCCGCCAGCATCAGCTGCGGATCGGGCTTGGTCACGACCACTACGGTGCCGCCTCGCGCCGAGCAGGGCAGCGAGAGCACGCCCGCGGTGTGGGTCATGGGTGCGGCGGCCAGGTTGACGGGCACTTCGTCGGCGCCGTAGGGCGTGCCGATCATGAAGTGGGCCACGAAGGTCTGAATGCTGCGGTGCGTGTTCATCACGCCCTTGGGCATGCCGGTGGTGCCGCCGGTAGCGCCGACGAAGACCACGTCGTCGAGCTCCGCCGTCACGCGCGGGTCGGTCCTGGGCGCGTCGGCGACGAAATCCTGCAAGCTCGGCACTCCGGCCGCAGTGCCATCGATGCAGATCCAGGAGCGTACCTTGGGCAACTGGGGGCGAAAGGCTTCGATGACCTCCGTGAAGGCCGATTGAAAGAAAACCACCTCGCAATCGAAGGCGTTCAGGATGTGCAGGGTCTCGGAAGGTGGATTGCGCATTCCCACCGGAATCCAGGCCAGGTTGGCGCGCCAGAGCCCCAGCGTGCAGAGCCAGGCCGTGACGTCGTTGCCGGCCCAGACGGCGCCTTTGGCGCCTGGTTCGAATCCCTCGCGCAACAGCGCGTGCGCGATCTGGCAGCTCAGCTCGCCGGCCTGTTGAAAGGTGGTGGGCGCGCCGTCTTGGACATAGGCCACGCCCTGCGGCCGCATGCGCCAGCCGCGATCGAAGAAGTCGATGATTGCCATGATGTTGCCTCCAGTTACGTTTAAGATAGTTTGATCAGCAGCCGCACGATGTGGTCATAGTGATTCGGCAGCAGGCGCGGCAGCCAGTAGCAGACGCGCGCGAGGTAGCCCGTGAGAATGCGGCGCTTGCCTCTGGCCACGCCGCGCAGGATGTCGCGCGCCACGGTCTCGGGCGGGGTGCGCAGGGTGTGATCCACCGTGGGCATCAGCGAAGCCTCGAATTCGTCGGCCAGCCGGGCCCGGCGCGCAGCCTTTTCGATATTGGTGCGGATGCCGCCAGGGTGCACGCTCACGGCTCGCACGCCACTGCCGCGCAGTTCATGCCACAGGCATTCGGTGAAGGCCCGCACGCCGAACTTGCTAACGTTGTAGAAGCCTTGCGCAGGGAAGGTCAGCCAGCCGAAGATGCTCGACAGGTTGATGACCACACCTTGCTGCTGCTGGCGCATGATGGGCAGGAAGGCCTTGGTGCCGTAGATGACGCCCATCAGGTTGACGTCGAGCTGCCACCTGAGTTCGTTCAGCGAGGCGTGCTCGACGGTCGAGATCAGGGTCACGCCGGCATTGTTGAACAGCAGATGGGCCGCGCCGAAGTCGCGCAGCACTTCGCTGGCATGGGCCTGGAAGGCCTCATGACTGGCCACGTCGAGGTGGTAGCCGCGCACTTCCGCACCCAGCATCTTGCAGGCTTCGCACGTTTCGCTCAGCCCCGCCTGCTGGATGTCCGACAGGGCCAGGCGCGCGCCGGCCTGTGCAAGTTGTACGGCCAGCGCGCGGCCAATGCCCGAACCCGCGCCGGTGATGACGGCGACCTTGTTTCGATAGTAATCCATCTCAAAAGGGTTACAACGAAACCACCGAACCGCGGGCCAGGCCGCGCTGTTCAAGGAAGCCGAGCAGGTAGTCGTGGCCAAACGCCTTGCAGGCGGAAGTGAACCCGACTTTCCTGGTGTCGTTGTCGATCAGCTTGATGGCCGCCGCCGTTTGCAAGGCACCCGTCGAAATGTAGGGTGTAATGCCATGGACAGTGGCGCGCACGGCGGCAAGCTGGCCGCGACCGATGGCCACGTCGACGGTACGGAAGGTGGTGGTGCGCTCGCGCGGCGGCATCTTCGGCGTGGTGGAGGCGACTATCTGCTCGATTGCGGCGTTCTGCGCGTCCTCGGGCAGGTCCTTGTATTCGGCCTCCCATTGGTCGCCAATGGCCTTGACCATGCGCATCACCAACTCGTTATCGTAGAAGCCGACGCTGGAGATGCAACTGCGCACGCGCGCATCGTGCTGGTAGAAAATCGGCAAGGAAGTGCCGCCCCAGGGCAGCGAGAACACCGGGTGAATGAAGTTGGGGTCGACCACGTCGAAGGAAGTGCCTGGCGGATGCGCCACCAGTTCTTTTTCCCACAGGTAGTGCTGCTCGTGGCGGAAAACATCGAAGATCGAGGCGGTAGAGCCGACAGTCACGCCGGAGGATCCATCGCGAGAGGCGCGGCACAGCGTGGCGGTATCCAACGAGTCGATGCCGCGCGTTTCCAGCGCGAGCTCGGCGGCGATCTCCGAAAAGGCGTACATGTAGGAAGTCGAGGGCGCGAACACCAGGCCAGCCTGACGGAAGGATTCGCCGAATTCATCGCGGGCCCTGCGGATGTATTCCTGCTCGCCGGTGGTGTCGACGATGTGGCAGCCCGCGCGCAAGGCCGCCTCGATCGGCTCCTTGCCGAAGTGGATAAACGGCCCCACGGTGTTGCAGACCACCTTCGCGCCCTTGAAGGCCCGGGTCAGTGACTCGACATCATGATTGGACTCGATGATTTCGTAGATGGCCGATTCGAGACGCACGACGCGCTGCGCCATCATTTCCTTGATGCGTCTGGCGCTGCGACCGACCGCCGTGAAGGGAATGCGTTGATCAATCAGCCAATCCATGATGAGCATGCCGGTATAGCCACTGGCGCCATAGACGACGACGGGATGTTGTGCCACGGAGGTCTCCTGAAGTGTTGGTATGGAAGGGGGTGATGAACGGTCGTGAGTGCCGGGCCTCAGGCCGTGCGCCGCAGGTGCTGTATGAAGAGCAGCGAATACAGTAAGTCGCCCGAGACCAGCAGGGCCAGGCGCACATTGGCATCGCCGACGAACAGGACATGGACCCACGCGATGGCGATCACGCCCAGCTTGGCTGCCAGTCCGAGCTTGACGATGCCGCGATGCGCCTGCGGGTTGCCGGCAACCATCCAGTAGCCGACGCCGAAAATGAAAATGGCCAGCAGGGCGACCTGGTCAAACAGACCCTGACCGGCCTGCGGCTGCAGGCTGAGCGCCGCGGCCAGGCCCAGGCCCGGCAGGAACAGCGCGGCGGCGCCGAAATTGAACAAGGCGGCGGTGCCGAACATGAATCGCGTGTAGCTTGAAGCGGGCATCGGTTTTGTCTCCAATGTTGTTAAGTTGCGCTTGGAAAATGTGTTCGCGGCGCACCTCTTGTTGCGTCGAATCTGCGTTCGATGGGTGCATCATCGCAAACCTGAGCAACTTGACTTACCATTTCCGGCCAATTCATTTGATGATTTGATTGCCCCTGATCAGGATCAGGGCTTGGAGGATATGGCGATGAGACGCGCAATGATTCGAGCCGCACCGGCACGGCTCGCGCTCGCAACAGCCGCCGAGCTTGGCGTGGGCCAGGCACGCCTGCTGTGCAAGGCCGGCATCTCGGCTGCTGAGGTAGCGAACGACGAGCAGCGTGTGTCGCTGCATGCGGTCGGCCGCCTGCTTGAAGGGGCCGCGCAGCTGAGTGGCTGTGCTCATTTCGGCCTGCTGGCCGGCAGTCGAGCCCGCATCGAATTGCTGGGCTATCTGGGCGCCATCGGTCGCCATGCGGCCACCGTACGAGCGGCCATGGATATCTTTGCGCGCATGGCGGTGCTGCACAGCGAAGGCTCGGGCATCATGGCTGTCGGTAGCGCCGAGCGTCCGGCCTTCGCCTACGTCGTGCACGAGACTCGCATTCCCGGCTACGACCATTTGGTGGCCGCTTCGCTGGCGATCATCGCCAACGTGCTCAAAGCCCTGTGCGGGCCGCAATTCAGGCTGGACGCGGTTTATCTGCCGCAACGTCAGCCCAAGGATGCGGCGGCCTATGCCCGGGTTTTCGGCACGACGCCGCAATTCAATGCCGATGAAGCCACGGTCTGCTTTGCGCGGCGCTGGCTGGAGCAGGCCCCGGTCGAGACTGATCCGCAGCGCGCCACCCAGCTTCTGCACGGCGTGGGCGGTAGTTTCGATGAAGACCTGGTGCTGCGCCTCAAGCGCGTGTTGCGCCATGCCATCGCACTGGGCCGCGGTGCCGAGAGCGAGGCCGACGTAGCCCGTGCGCTGCATATGAGCGACCGTTCGCTGCGCCGCAGCCTGCACGAGCAACAACTGAGCTACCGCGACATCGTCTCAGATGTGAGGCAGGATGTGGCCCGCCACCTGATGAGCAGCAGTGCGCTGTCGCTGACCGAGATATCACTGATTGTTGGCTACGCCAACTTGTCGGCCTTTACACGCGCACGAAGCCGCTGGGATGCTCAGGACCGTCAGAGCGGTCATTGATTGACACAGGTCATGCTGATCGGGGGCAACTGACGTTTTGGCCGAAATTGGTAAGCGGCATTCGGCGCAGGGTTCAAAATCTGGATCGGGCACCACCGCCATTCAAGGAGACAACCATGACCCCTAATGAATTGATCAATCGCTTTCCCGAAGCCATCATCCCTGGCGCGAGCGCCGGCGTGCGCAAGACCGTTCAATACAAGATCACCCATCCGATGTATGTCGTGATCGATGACGGCAAGTGCACGGTGCACGAGGGATTGGCACCCAAGGCCGACGTCAGCATCGCCATGAAGGACGATCACCTGGTGGCTCTGCTCAAGGGCGAGTTGAATGGCATGACGGCCCTGATGACCGGCAAGCTCAAAATCGAAGGCGACATGCTGCTGGCCCAACGCCTGAATACCTTCTTCGATCGCGAGAGGGCCCTCAACGGTTGACGCATGTTGCGGTGCCATAACCAAGCAAGGGTAAGTATCCCCCGGCAAGGCCGGGGCCTGCGTGGCCTCTACCGTCATGCGTTTGGCAACTCACTTGATCTTGACGACGACCTTGCCCTTGGCGCGTCCCTGGGCTAAGTATTCAAGCGCCTCCTTTGCTTGCTCGAACGGAAACACCTTGTCAATCACTGGACGGATGCGTTCTGACTTGAGGAGTTCGCCAATTCCGGAGAGTTGGTCGCCATCGGGATGCACGAAGAGAAATGAGTATGTGACGTCCCGCTTTCTTGCAAGGCGCATGATTTTGCGGCTCATCAAGCCGAACACGAACGCCAAGAAGAAGTTCAGCCGTCGTGCGCGTGCAAACGCTGCGTCTAACGGACCGATGAGAGACACAATCTTGCTCCCCGACTTGAGGATGTCGATGGATTTCTCAATCGCGTCGCCCCTAAGAGTGCCAAGCACCACGTCATAGCCACGCAGCACTTTCTCGAATTCTTGTTTCTTATAGTCGACCACCTCGTCTGCGCCCAGGCTGGTTACCAGTTGAACATTGCCCGTGCTGGTGGTCGTTCCCACCTTGGCGCCAAAGTGCTTTGCCAGTTGGATCGCAAACGTGCCAATACCGCCGGCCCCCGCAGGGATGAACACCTTCTGACCAGCCCTAAGATTGGCGCGCTCCTTCAATGCTTGCCACGAGGTAAGCCCGACCATCGGAATGGAGGCGGCCTGGACAAAATCCAGATTGGTCGGCTTCGGTGCGGCAACGCTCTCTGGCACCACCGCGTATTCGGCGATTGAGCCCGTGCCAAGATCGAAGAGGCTGGCAAAGATGGCATCGCCTGGCTTGAAACGTGTTACGCGGCTGCCGATCTCAGTCACCACGCCAGCAAGATCGCTGCCCAGCGTGGCCGGCAATTGGAACTTCAGGACGGGTTTGAACATTCCCGTCGGAATCATGTTGTCGATTGGGTTCAACCCCGCGGCGTGGACCTGGACTAGCAGTTCATCGGGCTTTAGCGTGGGGCGGGGAGCTTCGGCAAACCCGATCTCAGGCGACTTGCCATAGCGTTTGAATGTGAGTGCTTTCATGTTGTTCTAACTCCAATGTTGGGTGAATGATGTGGCAGGGTCCGGACGAAATCCATCTCACGCCAAGGGCTGGAGCACCACCTTGCCGGACAGGACTTGCCCGATGAGTTCGGTCAGCGTGGGCTGGATCAGCTCAGGAAAGGCCAGGTAAGGCACTGTGAATTCTTGCTGTCGTGGTAGAAGCGTTCATGGCTCACTCCGCTAGAAACGCCAGCGCCTTGGACACGAAATCGGCGTGATACTGAAAGATGCCTCCGTGCCCAGCGTCTTCGTAGATGATGATCTGCGCATCGGGAATGCGACGGGCCATGTCGCGGCTCAGTGCAGTGGGCACCATGATGTCGTTGTCCCCATTGGCAATCAGGACCGGCATGCGCAGGCGGGCGAGGTCCTGCGGCGCTTGCTGGCCCCAGGCCTTGATCGCCTTGAGTTGGCGCAGGAAAGCGCTGGGCGTCGGGCCTTTGTCGCGGCCGGCCTTGCGTTCCTTGAGCCGCTCAAGGAACGCCCTTGCGGCGCGCCGACCGTTGGTCGTCGAGGTGAAGAACAGGTAGAACTTGGGGTCGCGCAGCGTGAACAGGCCCTTGAGCATCAGCGGCCAGGACACCACACCCACTTGGTCGATGCCCTGACCGCCAGCGGGACCAGAGCCAGTGAGGACGAGCTTGCACACCAGGCTCGGCGCCTTCAGCGCCACGTCCTGCGCCACGAAGCCGCCGAGCGAAAAACCGAGCAGATTGACCTGATCGAAACCCAGCGCGCGGATCAGCGCGATGGTGTCGCGCGCCATCTCGTCCACGGTCACCGGCGCGGTGCCGCCGGATGAACCGATTCCGCGGTAGTCGATGGCGATGACGCGATGCTGACGAGCCAGGCCATCGACGATGCGCGGGTCGAAGTTGTCCAGCACTGCGCCCCAGTGGTTGAGCAGGATCAAGGGCACGTCGGCGCGCGGACCGAGGTCTCGATAGGCGAAGGCAGTTCCCCCGACATTGATCGAGCGGTTCGGCGCATGGATGTAGGACGTGCCCGATTCGCTGCGCGGGTCGGAACGGTCCATCGTTTTCTCCTGGGTACGATCTCAGGCATTGACATCGACAACGGTACGGCCCCGAACCTGGCCTTGGAGCACCTTACTGGCGAGGTTCGGCACCTCTGCCAGGCCGACTACCTGCGTTGCGCGTGCGAGCTTGCCTAGATCCAGGTCAGTGGCCAGACGTGCCCATGCCTGTAGCCGCACTTCCTGCGGCGCGTTGACCGAGTCGATGCCGGCCAGGGTCACATTGCGCAGGATGAAGGGGAGTACCGAGCCGGGCAGGTCCGCGCCCTGCGCGAGCCCAAATGCCGCCACCGCGCCACGGTAGCTGGTCTGCGCAAGCACGTTGGCCAGAGTGTGGCTGCCCACAGAGTCGATCGCGCCGGCCCAGCGTTCCTGGGCGATCGGTGCGCCCGGCTCGGACAGCGTGCGGCGGTCGATGACCTCGGCAGCACCCAGCTCGCGCAGGTAGTCGGTCTCCTCCATCCGTCCGGTTGAGGCGACCACCCGATAACCCAGCTTGGACAGCAAAGCGATAGCGATGGAACCGGCGCCTCCGCCCGCCCCAGTCACCAGCATGTCGCCTTTGTTCGGCGTCACTCCTGCATGCTCCAGCCCGAGCACGGACAGCATCGCGGTATATCCCGCCGTGCCGATAGCCATGGCATCGCGCGTCGAAAACACGTCAGGCAGCTTGACCAGCCAGTCACCGCTGACGCGCGCCTTCTGCGCGAAACCGCCATGGTGGGTCTGACTCAGGCCCCAACCGTTGGCGACCACGCGGTCGCCCACCTCGAATCCTGAGTGCGACGAGGCTTCCACGATGCCCGAGAAGTCGATGCCCGGAATCAGCGGGAACTGTCGGATCACCGGCGCGCGGCCGCTGACCGCCATCGCGTCCTTGTAGTTCACCGTCGAATAGTCGATCGCGACGGTGACGTTGCCCGGCATCAGGTCGGCTTCATCGAAGTCGACCAAGGTGGTGGAAATCGCATCGCCCGTTTTAGTGCTCAGCAGCGCCTTGAAAGTCATGGTCATTTCTCCTCTTGGTGGTTACGGATTCCTTGGATCGGGCTGTGGATCGATTCATGTGATATTCATCATGAATGGGCTCCTGGGTCGCGAGCCTCGGCGTTTAGTTGCGCGCCCGCAGGCGCCGCGTGCGAAAGGTGCCCCAGCCGCTGTTGAAAGCAGACTTCAAGAACGCTGACAGGCCACTCTCGTCGGGACGCGGCTCTCTACCCCTTGCAATGCGCTTGAGCTGGCGCGTGTACCACAGCACCTCCATGATCCCCATGCGATCGACAGCTTTGAGGCCGGTGTTGATCGGGCGCACCTGCTGCAGGCTGTCGCGCCCTTGCAGCAAGGCGGCGGGCGCGTCTGGATCGATTGCCAGCAGCCGCGCCAAGCCCACAACATCCAGCGCGCTGGAGCGCAGGGCAGCGTTCATGCCGGACGCCGTGCGGAAACCACCGGTGACCATCAGCGGCACCTTCACGGTGGCGCGCACCTTCTCGGCAAATTCGAGGAAGTAGGCTTCGCGGGCCGCGGTGGAGGCCTTCTTCGCTTCTTGCATCGCACCGCTCATGGCGGGTGCCTCGTAGGTGCCGCCGGATATCTCGATCAGGTCGATGCCCGCATCGGCCAGCGCGCGGATCGTCTCGATCGATTCTTCTTCGGTAAAGCCTCCGCGCTGGAAGTCGGCAGAGTTGAGCTTGATCCCCACCGGGAAGTCCGGACCGACCTGGCGGCGGATTTCTGCATAGACGGCCAGCACGAAACGCCGCCGCTTCTCGGAACTGCCGCCCCATTCGTCGCTGCGGCGGTTGTGGTGCGGGGAGAGGAACTGGCTGACCAGGTAACCGTGTGCCCCGTGGATCTCCACGCCGCTGAACCCGGCCTTCTTGCAGATGGCCGCGCTGCGCCCGAAGCGTTCGATGATGTCCTGGATCTCGGACGTGGTGGCTTCGCGCGGGGTCTCGAAGAATGCCGCCATGTCCTCGCGGAAAGGAACGGCCGAAGGTGCGAGGTTGAACGCATTCAACCCCTTGGTCGACTGTTTGCCCGGATGGTTGAGCTGTGCCCAAATGGCCGCCCCTTGCCCGGTCGCCGCGTGTGCCCAGTGCCGCAGGACAGGCAAGTCCGCCTCGTCCTCGATCACCACATTGCCGGGCTCGCCCAATGCGCGGCGGTCGATCATCACATTGCCCGTCATGATCAATCCCAAGCCGGAGGCGCCCCAGCGCCGATACAACTGCACCAGGTCCGGGGTCGGACGATTATCGTAGGTGCCCAGCGTCTCGCTCATGGCCGCCTTGGCGAGCCGATTGCGCAGCACGCTGCCATTGGGCAGGTGCAAGGGCTGGTTCAACAGGTCTGCTTTCATCTGTGTCTCATTCATGGCGAACGGCTTAACTGTCTGGTGAGCTTTTTGGTTGGACCACATGATTCGGCTGCTCGAAGCAACGAGTCGGTGACTCAGAAAACAGTGCGGTCGTAAGGGGAGACGACCTTCGGCGGCTGCAGGAATGCCGTCAGGCCCTGGAACCACATCACCTCCTGGAAATCGCCGCTGATGGTCAAGTCCTTGCTGCCCAGGCCCCTCAGGAAGGCAGCTTGACTGTCTTTGGCCGACAAGATCTCGAAGCCTTTCGCGGCATCCTTGAAGCTCAGAGTGAACTGGGGATTCGTCGTCAGTCCGGCAGAGGATCGGATGGCGCCATCGCGGATGACGAAGTAGCGACCGACGCCGGAGACCGTACGGATCTGAAACACCAGGCTCTTGCTTTCGACGTAACGCGCGCAGTCGAGGTTGTTCTTGATCTGTCGTCTCAGGAGCTGGGTGAACGCCCATAGCAGGAACTTGAACTTGAACATGGCGAGTGCCTTTGGATGCTGGATCGTGAATTGGGGTCGATGAGTGCCGTGGCCGTCACTCGCTCAGAAACCGAACGGCGTGATACAGAAAGCGCTGCGGGCACTGGAACTGCGCAGCGTGACCGCAGTCCGGGTAGATGAACAACTGGGCGTTCGGCAGGTTGCGGGCCATGTAGAACGAGTTGATGGTCGGGATCATCACGTCGTTCACGCCGTTAAGTATGAAGGTAGGCTGCTGGATGCTGCGCAGGTAGGCAAAAGGGTCGTCTTCCGACAGCCTGGGCAGGTACAGCATGTTGGCCTCGATCTGCGCCTTGGCGACCTCCGGCGAGGACGGCGGGTCTTGATCGACGCGCTGATGACGGCGATGCCAGAATTCGCGCGCGGCCAGCTCGGCTTGTGCCGATCGACCGAAGAACAGGTACAGGAAGTCTTCGAAGACGGGCACCGGCCGGGGGGCCGTGGTCAGCACACGCGGTTCCATGTCGGGATTGCCGCCGCGGGGGCCGGTGCCCAGCAGCATCAGCTTGCGCACCAATTCGGGATGGCGCCAGGTCAAGTCCAGTGCCTGGAAGCCGCCCAGCGAGAAACCCAGAACATCGATTTGCTGCAAGCCCAGCGCGCGAACGAAGGCTGCCGCGTCATCGGCCATGTCCTCGATGCGGGTGCGCGGCGGGCCGCTGGACGAAGCAATGCCGCGGCCGTTGTAGAGGATGACTTCGCGGCCCTCGGCAAGACCGTCCGTCATCAACGGGTCCCAGTGGTCCATGCCGCCGCGGAAGTGCTGTAGAAGCAATAAAGGCGGCTGTGAGGGATCGGTGTTACCCCAGCGCCGGTAGGCGAATCGAGTACCGTCGATATCCACGAAGCGAGTGGGCGCGGTGAGATGAGTGTCGGTCATAGCGGAGAAGGCATGGCGTGACTCTTCGAGTAAGGCAGAGCGGAAACGGTCAGGCTTGTGGCCGATAGCGCTCGGCCGCGTGTGTTTGTCGAATGTCCGGCATCAGCCCTTGACGCGCGCCATCCAGCGCATCCCAGCGCCCGGCCACATGACGATGCGATTGGCGTGCGTCAGACCACCCAGGGTATGCGGTTCAAAAAGCGTCTTCTCGGTCATGTTGCATCAGCTTCTAGTGTTGGAAATAGCTTAATGATGACGATCGTAATCTAACATGTCAAGGCTTTGATGATGGTTGACATCAATGTATACTGGGGCTTTCATGCAGGCACAAACCCACAGCGGTCGAGAAATGAAGGTCACCAAGGCACAGGCGCAAGCCAACCGGGCGCACGTTGTTGAGACGGCGTCCACTCTGTTTCGGGAGCGCGGCTACGATGGGGTTGGCGTTGCCGATCTGATGGCTGCCGCTGGCTTCACCCATGGCGGCTTTTACAAGCAATTCCGCACCAAGGCCGACCTGATGGCGGAATCTGCGGCCTGCAGCATCGCGCAGGTCGCGGCGTTGACCGCTGGTGTGGATATGTCGGAATTCGTGCGGCTGTATCTCTCTCGCGAGCACCGCGACAGCCGCGCGACCGGCTGCACGATGGCAGCGCTGGGCGGCGATGCCGCGCGTCAGCCGGAAGCGGTCCGGGCCACGTTTGCGGCCGGCATCGAGAGCCTGCTGGCTGCGCTGAGCCGCGAGGACGTATCGTTGGACGGTGCAGACGCAAGCCAGGCGCGAGCAAAATCCCTCGACATACTGGCGCACGTGGTCGGCGCCATTGTCATGTCGCGCGCCTGCCCGGACGATTCGCCGCTGGCCGATGAAATCCTGTCGATCTGCCGCGACAAGATCCTCGCGTCACTGAGCCCGCCCACGACAGCGAGCGCACCACCGGCTGACCGCTGACATTCAGCGAGCAGCCAATTCCCTGAAGGCTATAGCAGCGAAAGCGCCAAGCTAGCCGTCAGGACGATGCAGAAGGCCAAGTGGGCGGGCACTACCAGCGTAGAGAAGGCTCCGATGGCGAGGGCCGCCAGCCCATCTGAAGGAAACCGAACAGGGCCGAAGCGGCGCCTGCCTTCTGCCCAAAGGGTTGCAGCGTGATCTTGGTACCCAGTGGGTTGGTCAGGCCGCCCATCCTCAACAGAAACACGGTCAGTGCCTCCGCCAAGTAGTAGACGTCCTCCCGGCCGGCCAGCAGGGCGATGCTTCCTGCAAATGCGATAGCAATCCTGGCCCGGGCTGCCTGCGTCGTCCCCCACCGATGCGCCATCCGTGGCGCCAGGAAGGCACACACGGAGGGGAGGAGCGTTCGTGAGCCAGCAGAGGAGAGCGTGTTTCCGTTCCGAATCCCGGTCCCCCGAGCTGAAATGATCGAGGCCGGCCGTTCAGAACACTTCGTCCCCAAGCTCAGCCAATGCCTCGCGCAACTGGTCGTACATCGCTCCCGTAAAGGCATTTTCCTATCCGATCGGCTCAGTTCAATAATCTGAACACCCCGCTTATGTGAGCACTTGATCATTCATGTTTTCCTTGATCAATTAAAACTGGGACAACAGCATTCGACCTCCAGACAGCGGATGCATCTGGTCGTCGTAGTCCGCAACGCTCGGAAATTGAAGAGGGACGTCCGCGTCAATCGAATGAATACGGCTTCTCCATGCCTCCAGAATTTGGTGCCGTGCTTCGTCGGAGATGTAGGGGACGTGCCAGCCAACGAAGAGAGGCAAAACCTGCAGTCCCGAATAACCCAGCGTACCCTGCAGGAAATGTTTCAGCATGTCTTCGATTGGCCCGTGGATGCCTTGTGTCCCGAACATGTGCTCTTGACCACCGAGTGTGAGACCAACGAGAGCACGGCGCCCCGTCAATCCGCCGCGGTCATAGAAACGCTTGCCGCCGTAAACCTGGCCTGACACGAACACCCGGTCAATCCAACCTTTGAGGATGGCCGGCGTCGAGAACCAGAAGATGGGAAAGACAAACACAAGAAGATCGCACCAAAGGAGCTTATCAAGCTCGGCGCGAATGTCGGCGCTGAGCGTCCCGGTCTTAACCCCGTGCCGCTGCTCAAGCGCATAGGTACAGTAATCGGGATCAGCGCGGTCGCCAAAGTCGGCAACCGAGGCGACGGACTGAAAGCCCATGGCATACAGGTCTGATACTTGGACTTCGTGGCCTTGCCGTTTGAACTCGTCGACTGCAACCGACTTCATGGCCGTACAGAATGACTTCGGCTCGGGGTGCGCGTGGACGATGAAGACTCGCATGACTTGGCTCCAGTGTTTGACCAGTCACGAGCTTGCCGAAGCGGGTGCGGGCGATGGCCTCGCATTTGCAACAGCATCAACCGCTCAACTGGCGAAATGATTAAGAAAGGCTCAGTTTAGAAATCGGCGAATGCGGTGTAGAGTGGCAAAACTGACTATTTGCATGCGGTTTCCGTCACGACATGATTCGCGCTGCGATCCTTACGTTTGATGAGTGCTACGCCTCCAGCGTCGGCGGCTTCGCCGATATCCTGCATGCTGCAAACTCGCACCTGTGGCGACAACAAGGTTCCGCTGCAATACAGTTCGAATGGCGTTTCGTTTCCGAGCCGGGGGGGGCCGTCGTGGCAAGCAACGGCCTGCAGCTTCCGACGCACAAACTGGACCCGAGCGAACGCTACGACGTCGTTTTCATCCCCAGTCTGCACTACGGGGGGCGACGGCAGTTTGATCGGACCCTTGACCGCCAAATCGGCACCAGTGCCTGGCTGCTTGCGCAATGGCGCGCAGGGGCGTGGGTCGCAGCGAACTGCACTGGCACGTTCATCCTGGCGCAGACTGGACTGCTTGACGAAAGAACGGCGACGACGACCTGGTGGC
Organism: uncultured Rhodocyclaceae bacterium; assembly: GCA_964475635.1. Taxonomy (GTDB): domain Bacteria; phylum Pseudomonadota; class Gammaproteobacteria; order Burkholderiales; family Rhodocyclaceae; genus Desulfobacillus. The sequence continues at coordinate 11,867 of CAYYXS010000037.1, read as the reverse complement.
TGGAACGCCAGTTCCGCGCCAAGTACCCAAAGGTCGATCTGCAACTTCGCTCGATAATCACCGAAGCCGATCGGCTAATATGCGCTGGTGCTTCGGCGACCTACCTATTGCAGGCGATACGCGTCATCGAACGTTTTGCGGGGTCGACCATCGCCTCACAGACCGCCAAGAGTCTGCTGATCGACGTGAGCCAGACTAGCCAAGTGCCTTACCTGCCGTTGCTCGCCGAGCGAACACATGCGGATTCCTTGGTGCAGCGCGCACAGCATTGGCTCCAGGGTAATATGACCAAGGAGTTACGGATCTCCGATCTCGCACAGGCGCTCGCGGTCAGTGACCGCACGCTCATCCGGCGATTCAAGGCCGCTCTGGACCAGACGCCCCTCGCATATCTGCAGGATCTTCGGCTCGAGGCCGCCCGTGCGATGCTTGAAACCGGCGACCAAAGCGTGGACGTCATTGCCAGCCAGGTGGGCTACCACGACTCCAGTTCGTTTACGCGTCTCTTTCGGCAGCGTATCGGCATGAGCCCCGGAGCGTACCGAAACAGGCTCCAGATCAACTCGGCGCCTTGACGGTGTGATTCGGTAGGAGCCCCTTGCTACCGAAGGAGCATGGCGAGATGGGTTCTTTCATGGCCGTGACCCTGACACTCACGAGCCCCGTTCGCATTGTTGCAGCCGTTGATCAGTGAACGGGGGATCGCCCACCAGCTGTTGGCGCATGCGGTGCAGCGCCAGAATCGCTTGCTGCTCCTCGGTCTTGACGGACATCGCCTTGACGCCCGGTTGCTGCACCGCCGTCCAGATGGCGCGGGCATCGTGTGCGTCGCTCTTGTTGCCGCCAACAAAGGAGCGTACCGCCTTGGCCAGCATGAGCTTGACCTCGTGCCCCTCCGGTTTGCCTGTGAAGATCTTCGTATCTTCCTCCTTGGGCACTTCGATGCCGTCGGCCCGTGAGGGTCCACCTCCCAGCGCGTTACCACCGCAGAGTTATCCACGGCGCCGGGCGCCGGCGGTCCCTCTATCACCAGAGGTGACCGGCGCGGGGGGTAACTCGTGCTCAGCGCTCACGGGGTGGGAGGCGTCCATACGGGATCGGCTTCGCCATCGCCTCGCAGGCGCAAGCGCTGAGCCGGCCGGATATCGCAACACGGCCCCTGGTGGGGACACAGCCGATGCTCTCGACCTATTTGCTGCGTCGCAGCGGCGAACCGCCGTCGCCCCCTTCCACGGGAAGGGGAGGGGGGATGGCCCCTCACCCCGCCGGCAGCGCCAGCGACAGGCCGAGGGCGAACAGTTCGGCCTGGCTGGAGACACCGAGGCGGCGGTAGGCGCGCTTGCGGTAGGTGACGACGCTGGCGGGCTTGATGCCGAGGGCGGCGGCGATCTCTGCCGCGCTGCGGCCGGAGAGGATGCCGCGCAGCACGTCCAGCTCGCGCGGGCTCAGCTCGCGGCAGGCGCCGCGCAGGCGCGCCAGCATGAGCTGCGGCACGCCCTGGCGCAGCTGGCCGGCGATCAGGTAGTGCTGGCGCGCCGCCTGCGCCAGCAGCGGGCCGAGGGCGGCCAGTGCCTCGATTTCCGCCGCGCAGAAATCGCCCAGGCCGCGGTCCTTGTAGAGATTCAGCGACAGCCAGATGTCCTCGGCCGGCTGCAGCATGAGGGCGACGCGGGCGTCGACCCGCGGCGCGTCGTAGCAGGCCGCGCGGTAGCCCTCGTGGGCGATGTCCTGCCGGCTCTGGCGGTGCAGGACGAGGCGGCCGCGCGTGCGGCGCTCCGCCATCACCCGCTGGTTGCCGTCGAGGCGGTAGAAGTCGCGCGCATAGCGCTCGACGATGCCGGCGAGGGCGCGCTCGCCGCGGCCGCCTGCGCCGGCGACGAGGCGCGGCGGCCGGCCGCATTCGTAGGCGAGCAGCACGCATTGCGCGAGCGGGGCGGCGGCGCCCGCCGTGGCGAGGATTTCCGCCGCCAGGGTGCCGGGGGCGGTGCCGCCGGCGGCGGCGAAGAGCGCCGCGGCGCGGGCGCAGGAAATGTTGCCGGCGCCGCGCGCGCCGTCGATTTCTTGGAAATGCATGTCACACCTCGCGCTTGTCGTCCGGCCGTGGCGGCGGGACAATGCCGGTTTTACGCGATGTTAATCGCGGCGCGGCGGCGGCGCAATCATGAATGAATGTCCATTCATGTGGCGTCCGTAGCCGGAAGGGGGACAGCGTTCCCGGCCGCCGCGCTACCCTGTCCTCCGGAGGAAGCGATGAGCCAGCCAGACCGCGTGCGCAAGGTGCCCCAGTACTGCTACCAGTGCGTGGCCGGCCCCGATCTGCTCACCGTCAAGGTGGAGGACGGGGTGGCCACCGAGATCGAGCCGAACTTCGCCGCCGCCAGCATCCATCCGGGCGCCGGCAAGTGCTGCGTCAAGGCCTACGGCCTGCTGCAGAAGACCTACAACCCGCACCGGCTCCTGCAGCCGATGAAGCGCAGCAACCCGAAGAAGGGGCGTAACGAAGATCCCGGCTTCGTGCCGATTTCCTGGGACGAGGCCTTCGGGATCGTTGCCGACAAGTTGAACGAGGTGCGCGCCAAGGGCCTCACCGACGAGGAGGGCTACCCGCGCGTGGCGGCGACCTTCGGCGGCGGCGGCACGCCGACCTATTACATGGGCACCTTCCCGGCCTTCCTCTCGGCCTGGGGGCCCATCGACTTCAGCTTCGGCAGCGGCCAGGGCGTGAAATGCACCCACTCCGAGCACCTCTACGGCGAGCTGTGGCACCGTGCCTTCACCGTCGCCGCCGACACGCCGCACTGCGACTACATCCTGTCCTTCGGCGCCAACATCGAGGCCTCGGGCGGCGTGGTCGGCGCCTGGCGCCACGGCGAGGCGCGGGCGCGTGGCGTCAAGCGCGTGCAGATCGAGCCGCACCTGTCGGTGACCGGCGCCGCCTCGGCCGAATGGGTGCCGATCCGGCCGAAGACCGACGCCGCCTTCCTGTTCGCCCTGATCCACGTGCTGCTGCACGAGCAGCCGCGCGCGCGGCTGGATGTCGAGTTCCTCAGGCAGCACACCGGCTCGCCCTACCTCATCGGCCCGCGCGGCTTCTACCTGCGCGATGCGCAAACGCGCAAGCCGCTGCTGTGGGACATGAGGCGCAATGCCGCCGTGCCCTTCGACACGCCGGATACTGAGCCGGCGCTGGAGGGCCGCTACACGCTGGACGCGCTGGAGGAGGGCGCCGACGGCGAGATCTGGATGCACCGCGGCATCGAGGCCGGGACCGCCTTCGGCAAGCTGGTCGAACACATGAAGCCGTACACGCCGGAATGGGCCGAGGCGATCTGCGACATCCGCCCAGGCACCGTCCGCCGCATCGCCGGCGAATACCTGGAGCACGCCCGCGTCGGCGCCACCATCGAGATCGACGGCGTCACGCTGCCCTACCGGCCGGTGGCGATCGCGCTGGGCCGCACGGTGAACAACGGTTGGGGCGGCTACGAGTGCTGCTGGGCGCGCACCCTGCTGCCCTGCCTGATCGGCGGCCTGGAAGTGCCCGGCGGCACGCTCGGCACCACGGTGCGCCTGAACCGGCCGGCCACCTCGCGCCAGGCCAGCGTGCGGATCGACCGCGACGGCTTCATGCACTACCCGATGAACCCAACCGACAAGGAGCACTGGGCGGCGCGCCCGGCGGTGCGCAACGCCCACGGCACGCTGGTGCCGCTCTCCTCGAATTCACCCTGGAGCACCGCGCTGGGGCCGACGCATCTCGCCTGGCTGTTCCGCAAGCACTCGCCCGAGCGCTGGCCCAAGGTGACGGCGCCCGACGTCTGGTTCTGCTACCGCACCAATCCCTCCATCTCCTTCTGGGACACGCAGGAGATCGCCGAACGCATCGCCGAGTTTCCCTTCGTCGTCGCCTTCGCCTACACGCGCGACGAGACCAACCACATGGCCGACGTGCTGCTGCCCGAGCGCACCGACTACGAAAGCACCCAGCTGATCCGCATCGGCGGCACCAAGTTCATCGAGCAGTTCTGGGACTGCGAGGGCTTCGCCCTGCGCCAGCCGGCCGTGGCGCCGGCCGGCGAGACGATGGATTTCACCGACATCGCCACCGAGCTGGCGGCGCGCACCGGCCTGCTCGATCGCTACAACCAGGCCATCAACCGCGGCGCCGCCGGCGTCGCCCTGGCCGGCGAGGGCTATGACTTCGGCCTCGACCCGACGCAGCGGCACGAGGCCGAGGCGATCTGGGACCATGTCTGCCGCGCCGCCAGCGCCGAGCTGACCGGCGGCAAGGAGAGCGACGGCCTCGACTGGTACAAGGCGCAGGGCGTGCGCACGCGGCCGATCTCGCGCCTGTCGTGGTATCTCTTCCCCGAGCTGAAGCAGCAGGGCATCCGCTTCGAGATGCCCTTCCAGGAGCGGCTTTGCCGCGTCGGCCTGGAACTCGGCCGGCGCCTGCACGAGCAGGGCATCGAATGGTGGGACGCGCAGCTCGACGAATACCGCGCGCTGCCGGAATGGCAGGACTTCCCCGGCATCTGGGAGCAGGAGGCGGGCAAGCACGGCCAGCTCGCCGACCATCCGTTCTGGCTGCTCACCTCGCGCAGCATGCAGTACGCCTGGGGCAGCAATGCCGGCATCCCGCTCATGGACGAGGTCAGCGGCAATCTGCGCGGCCACGCCGGGGTGGTCATCAACACGGGCCGCGCCGCGGAACTCGGCATCGCCGAGGGCGACTGGCTCGAGGTGAGTTCGGGCACCGGTACGACGCGCGGCAAGGCCATCCTGCGACAGGGCATCCGCCCCGACACCCTGCTCATGCTCGGCCAGTTCGACCACTGGGCGACGCCCTACGCCAAGGAGATGCACGCCCCCTCGATGAACGCCCTGGTGCCGATCTCGGTGGCGCTCACCGACTCGACCGGCTCGGCCGCCGACCTGGTGCGGGTCGGGGTCAGGAAAATAGTCGGGCCCTAAGCCAGCACCTGCGCCGAGACCGGTGTGATGCTCACATCCACCACGGCGCTGCGGCCCGAGCGCACCGCATGCATGGCTTCCTGCAAGGTTTCCCCGAGTCTGTCCGGCTTGTCGACCCTGTATGCGACAGCGTTGCCGGCCGCTGCGGCGATGTCGGCAAGGCGCGCGTTGGCAGCGACCGTGACCCAGTATGTATCGTTGCGTTTCGCCGTGCCCTCCGGGTGTACGCCGAGGGTGGAGAGCTTCGGCGAATGCCAGCCGCCATTGTTGCAGATGATCGTGAGGAAGGGCGTGCAGTAGGTGGCCGAAACCCAATACGCCCTCGCCCCGGCTATCCAGCCACGGCGTTCGCTGCGGCCTGCGCTGCCGGCCTCGGGTGTCAGTTCGAGCAGTTGTTCGAGTGCCAGCAGGCTGTTGCGCCGTTAGCCGACGTGATGGGGATGGTCACCGGGGAAATTCAGGTATTGCGGGCTGACCTCGCAGACGGCGATGCCGATCCGCTCCGACAGCGCCGCCAGCCGTTCCACCGCGCGCACCTGGCGGCCAAGGTAGGAGGTGATGACGAGCGGGCGCTTCGCCTTCACCCGCGCCTCGTCACCGGCGAGCGCCCGGCAACGATGATGGCGGGGATGCGGCCGCGCGCCGCATTGGTAACGCTGCCGCCCAGGTTCTGCGTGCCGACATCGACATGCACCAGGACCATCTGCGGACGGCGGGCGATCATGGCATAGCCGTGGGCGGCGGTTTCGGTGGCGACATCCCTCATCGTTCGGTTTCTCCGCTCACGAAGCGCAGAATACATAGGCCTTAATAATTAATCAATGAAATAAATCTGCTAAATGTTATTCTTGGCACGCATATGGACAATCTCGACCTGAACCTGATGCGCGTCTTCCGCGCCGTATTCGAGGCCGGCAACGTGAGCCGGGCAGCGGAGCGGCTGGGCCTGTCGCAGCCGGCCGTCAGCCACGCCCTGACCAAACTGCGCCTGCGCTTTCGCGACCCGCTCTTCGTCCGCACGCCGGGCGGGGTTGCGCCCACCGCGATGGCGGAACGCCTGGCTTCCGTGGTGCGGGAGGCGCTGCATTTGCTCGAGACGGCGGTGCTGGAGAACGAACGTTTCGATCCGGCCAGTTCATCCCGCATATTTCGCCTGCACATGAGCGATTTCGGCGAGGTTGTCTTCCTGCCGCGACTGATGCAAGCGCTGCATGCCCAGGCGCCCGGCGTGCGCCTGGAGGTCATGCAACTGGATGAAAAAGAGATAGAGCCTGCCCTGGAAAACGGCGTGATCGACCTGGCCTTCGGTTACCTGGCCGGCGTGACCGGGACGAAGCGAAGCCGGCTTCTGGTCGAATCCTCCCGTGTTGTGATGGTGCGTTCGGGCCACCCCCTGGCAGGGCGCAAGGCAACGGCCGCGACGCTGGCCAAGATCGAGTACATCGTGATCCGTACCCATGCCGACACGGCGCGACTGCTGCAGGAACTGGGTCTGCAGGACAACATTCGCCTGACGATTCCGCATTTCATGGTCATTCCTTCCATTCTCAAGCGGACCGACCTGGCCGTCCTGTTGCCGATACGCGTGGCGCAGACCTTCCTGCAGACGGGCGAATACGAAATCGTCAAGCCGGCCATCAAGTCGTATGAATTCGACGTTAGCCTGCATTGGGGCTGGCGCGTGGAGAACGATCCGGGCAACGGATGGCTGCGCGACCTGGTGACCGGACTCTTCGAGGAGGCGTAGGGGGGCGCGGCTTGACTATCAACGGCGCGAATTGCGGATCAAAAGAAAATGCTATGGACTGAATAATGCGGACAGCCTAGAGTTCCGCAGTTTCACTGATCGGCGGAAGGCATGGACGCAAGAATAGTAGAACTGGCCGCGACGGTCGGTGAAGATCTGCTGCTGGTCGGCGATGACATCCCGGACCGGCACCTGCGCGACTGGATGGTGGAGGCCGCGCCGGGTGTGCCCCTGGCCTTGGCGCGGCCGAGGCATACCGGAGAGGTCGGCGACCTCCTGCGGAACTGCAACCGCCTGCGGCTCCCGGTGGTACCGCAGGGCGGTCTGACCGGCCTCGCCGGGGGTGCGGTGCCGGTGCCCGGCTGCGTCCTGCTGTCGCTCGAACGAATGTGCGGGGTGGAAGAGATCGATGTCGCTGCAGGCACCGCCACCGTCCTGGCCGGCACACCGCTGCAAACGGTACAGGATTCAGCCAGGAAGGCAGGCCTCTTCTTCCCCCTGGATCTCGGCGCGCGCGGTTCCTGCACCATTGGCGGCAACCTTTCGACCAACGCCGGCGGCAATCGCGTGCTGCGCTACGGCATGGCACGCGATCTGACGTTAGGCCTGGAAGCGGTGCTGGCCGATGGCAGCGTCGTCAGCAATCTGAACAAGATGCTGAAGAGCAATGCCGCCTATGACCTCAAGCAGCTGTTCATCGGCAGCGAAGGCACGCTGGGCGTCATCACGCGGGCGGTGATGCGCCTGCACCCGCAACCGCGCAGCGCCTGCACGGCCCTGTGCGCCGTCGCCGACTATCCCGCGGTGCTGGCGCTGTTCCGCCATGTGCGCGACGGCCTTGGCCCGGCGCTGTCCGCGTTCGAACTGATGTGGCCGGATTTCTACCGGCTGGTAACCGCGAAGGTACAGGGCCTGGCCGCGCCGCTGCCCCGCGATTTCGGCGGCTACGTGCTCGTCGAGTCGATGGGCACCGAGCCGCTGCCGGACCAGGAGCGCTTCGAGCGGGTGCTGGGCGAAGCGCTCGAGGCCGGCGTGGTGGCCGATGCGGTGATTGCCCAGACGGGGGCCGAGGCTGAATCGCTTTGGCGGGTGCGCGATGCTTCGGGCGAGTTGCGGCGCATATTCTGGCCCCACACCGGCTTCGATGTGAGCGTGCCGACGGGCCAGATTGGCGCCTTCATCGAGGACTGCTGCGTCCGGCTCCGGCTGTGCTGGCCAGAGCTGGAGACAGTGTTCTTCGGCCATATCGGCGACGCCAACATCCACATCGGCGTACGTATAGGCGAAGGCGCGCAGCCGGTCGACGAAATCGACGGGATCGTCTATCGATGCGTCGGCGACTGGCACGGATCCATCTCGGCGGAGCATGGCATCGGCACGCTGAAGCGCGCACATTTGCACAGTTCGCGCAGCGAGAGCGAGCTGAAGTTGATGAGCCAGTTGAAGCGCGCGCTCGATCCGCAGGGAATTCTCAATCCGGGCAAGGTGTTGCCGGCGTGAGCCGGCAGCAGGCCGGCCAAGAGAAATACGATGTGTCACCATAACTTCAAAAGGAGGAGAGTCGAGTGAAAGCGAAACGAGCATTCAAGCTGGCCGCATTGACGGCCGCCGTTCTGACAGCGACGCAGGCGATGGGGCAGCAGGTCACCCTGAAGGTACATCACTTCCTGCCGCCAGCATCCAGCGCCCAGGTGAAGCTGATCCAGCCCTGGTGCGACAAGATCGCCCGGGAGTCCGGTGACCGCCTGAAGTGCCAGATCTACCCGTCGATGCAGCTCGGCGGCACGCCGGCGCAGCTGTTCGACCAGGCCCGCGACGGCGTCGCCGACATCGTATGGACCGTGCCGACCTACGCGGCCGGGCGCTTCACCAAAGCCGAGGTGTTCGAGCTGCCCTGGATGGCGGCCACCGCCAGGTCGGGCAGCATGGCCCTATGGACCTACGTCGAGAAGAATGCGCAGGACGAGTTCAAGGGCGTCAGGCGCATCTTCATGCATGTCCATGACGGCGCCCTGTTCCATTTCCCGAGCAAGCAGCCGAAGACGCTCGAGGACGTGAAGGGCCTCAAGATCCGCGCCGCCACGCGCATGAATTCGCGCATGATCGCCGCCCTCGGCGCCACGCCAGTGCAGATGCCGCTGCCGGCGGTGCCCGAGTCGCTTTCGAAGGGCGTGGTCGACGGCGCCGCCGTGCCTTGGGAAGGCACGCCGGCGATCAAGCTCTCCGAGATCGCCAAGTACCACCTCGACGTGCCGCTGGGTGCGCCGCGCATCTCCAACACCATCTTCCTGTTCGGCATGAACCAGGCGAAATACGACGGCCTGCCGCCCGAGCTGAAGAAGGTGATCGACGCCAACAGCGGCCTGGAGACCTCGGCCTGGGCCGGCGAGTCGGGCTTCGATGCCGTGGTCGAGCCGCTCAAGAAGGTGGCGAAGGACCTGGGTGGCACCTTCCACCATCTGCCGGATGTCGAGTACCAGCGCTGGGTCAAGGCGACCGACCAGGTCGACGACGAGTGGATCAAGGATGCCGCCGCAAAGGGAGCGGACGGCAAGAAGCTGATCGAGGAAGCGCGCGCCCTGGTCAGGCAGTACGCGAAGTAACGTAAAACCGGGCGGTATTCCGTCCGGTGTTGCACGTCCGGCCGGGTGGCGATCGCCGTCCCGGCCGGACTGACTTTTCCCTGCGCGCTCAGGCGGCGACGAACTCGCGCTTGAGGTTCAGCGTCTCCATGAAGGAATCGACGCGGTTCTGCGCGCGCACCATGTCGAACTCGCGCTCGTCGCCCATGTTGCCCTCGTAGGTCATCACCGGGATGCCGGCGGCGGCCAGGCCGAGGCGGTTCTCCATGATGCCCATCGAGAGGCCCTCGCAGCCGCGGTTCATGTGGATCATGACGCCGTCGACGCCCCAGTGCTTGACGATGTACTTCATCATCTCGGTCTTCAGCGAGGGGTCGAAGAAGTGCTGCCAGAGCGGCTTCGACAGGTTCCAGTCGGCGTACAGGCGCAGCGCCGTGTCGCGGTCGTTCATCTCGATGCCCTTCTTCCAGGGCAGGGTGCGCGGCATCCAGCTGCCGTCCTCGCGCGTCTCCCAGGTGCCCTCCAGGCCGAAGGTGTACAGCGAGCCGATCGATACCGCGCCGAACTCCTCCAGGTAGCGGAAGATCTTGAGGAAGGCCCAGGGCGGCTGCGTGTCGGACATGACGCGGCAGCGCTCGTTGGGCACGGCGGCAATGCCGCGGGCGACGCGGTCCTTCACCTCGTCGAGCAGCTCCTGGTAGAAGTCGGCGCACCACTGCGAGGACTTGTGCAGCACCGCCAGCACGTAGAGCGAGTACATGGTCTTCTCGTCGAGCGGGGCCGGGCGCGTCTGGTTGAGCAGGCAGACCTCGGCCCACAGCGAGGTGGCGCGCATCTCGTTCTTGATGGCGCGGATGAGCAGTTCGTCGTCGCACTTGCGGCCGGTCACGCGCTCGACGAAGGCGATCGACTCGTGCAGCTGGTTGGTGACGTAGTCGAGGCGCTCGGGCGTGATGTCCTTGTAGGCGCCGATGCTGACGTCGACGTAGAAGTCGGGCACCTGCTCGTACTTCGAGGCGTGCTGGTACCACTTGGCGTGGGAGCAGCAGATCTGCGTCTGGAAGTTGAAGTCGGGCTTGGGGAATTCTCCGCCGTAGAGGTACTTGTTGAGGTGCATGCCGCCCCAGTAGAGGCGCATGTAGGCGCATAGGTCGCGGGCGAAGCCGACCGATTCGGCCGCGTCCAGGCACTCCTTGGCGAACTTGCGGTCGAAGGCGATGCTGGCGCCGTAGGGCTCGCCGGTGAGCGGGTACACGTCGTCGCCGAAGCCGGTCGGGATGGCGTCGAAGGACCAGCCGGCGGCGCCCCAGCGGATGCCGCCCTTGTCCTTGGCGCGGGCGTAGTTGATGTAGTACTGCTCGCGCAGCTCCTTGGCTTTCTTCCAGCACTGCAGCGGTTCGGTCGGGTACTTGGCCATGGCGTTTAGCTCCTTTTTACAGAGATGATCAGAACAGTTCCTCTTCGCGCAGCGTTTCGAGGAAGGCCTCGACGCGGATGCGGAAGGGTCCGAGCGGGTTGGTGATGTCGAATTCGAGGAACAGCGTGGGCACGCCGTTCTCCTCCAGGTGGCGCTTCAGATCCGGGTAGTCGCCCTCGTGCGGGTCGCAGAACTTCTGCTGCAGGAAGATGGCGGCGCGCGCGTTGTAGTCCTTGGCCAGCTTGAGCACGTGGTCGAAGCGGGTATGCGCCGGGTAATCCTTGGTCGGGCAGGCCGGCCGCTCGCAGTAGCGGTCGGCGATGGTGGCGATCGGGTCGTCCTGCACGCGCGCCTCGTTCCAGAAGTAGCGCGTGCCCGAGCACTGGTCGTCGATGACGATGGTCGAGCCGACCGATTCGACCATGGCCATGAAGGAGACGTCGTCGTTCTCCGAGCCGATGGTCATGAAGCGGATGCCTTCCTCGCGGTTGTTCGGCTGCTTGGGCAGCTCGGCGAGCACGCGCTTCAACTCCTTGTTGTGCTCTTCCTTGTCGATGAACTGGGCGGTGAGCGAGGCATAGAGGGCATCGACGCCGGTCACGCGCGGGTTGGCTTCCTTGCGGTATTCGAACAGCTCGCGCAGCAGGCGGCGGTTTTCATTGACGATCTCGATGCCGCGCTTGAGATCGGCATCGGAGAGCTTCTTGCCGACGACGCCTTCCATGTATTCGCGGAACTTCTTGATTTCGGCGTAGTGCGCGGCGCGGGCGAAGCGCGACTGCACTTCGTTGGGCATCGGCAGGTAGTAGTCCCACTTGACGGTGGGAACATGCATGCGCCAGGAGTTGAAGGCCTGGCGGTACTGGATGCAGGACTGGGTGAGCGTCACGCCTTCGCAATACTCGTAGCGGCCGAGCAGACCCTGCGCCAGCGAGTCGCGGCAGAACGGGCAGAACATGCCGAAGATGTGCGGCTCGGTGACGTTCTGCGGCTCGTGGGCGCCCAGCACGCGCACCGGCAGCATGCCGGCGGCAATGAGGACTTCCTCGGGCGTGTAGGTGCACATGGTCGCCACCACCTGGCCGCCCGTGCGCGCCTTCCAGGCGCGGGCGTAGTCGTGGCGCTTTTCGTACCACTCTTTGAACTG
>CAYYXS010000036.1:0-50519 GCA_964475635.1 uncultured Rhodocyclaceae bacterium | reverse complement strand
TACTTCTTCGGCTCTTCTTCCTTCTTGGTGGCCTCCATTCCCGCCATGCCAGCGGTCATTCGATTGCAAGGGAAAGTGGCGGGTGCGGCTTGCTACCTTGTGGAGTTGGCGAAAAACAGGAAAATGTCCTGTGCGAGCTATCCGTCCCGGAGCGGCCGATCGAGGAGGCTTTCAAGCTTTGCGATCGGGCCAAGCTCGTGCGCAGGAAGGTCTAAGTGGCCGCCGTAGGGGGCTTCGTGGCGTACTACTCGGCCATGGCCCAGCTCGCGTAGAACTAACTGCCGTACCGCGGAGACTGACTTATCCATGTCGAGCGCATTGGTAGCCGAAGGGGCGCGGAAGTGAGGGTCCTGCTGCGCGTTCTTCGTCATGCGACGCTGTTCCTTGGCGCCTTGCTTGCCGCCGCTGCCGCCCTGGCTGCTGGCACCACCTACTTCGAGGCGGATTTCGTCTATGGCGATACCGTCCTGCCGCCCGGGAACGATGCGGCGTGGCAGCCCCAGTCCCTGCCGGACGACTGGCGCAAGACCCGTCCGCAGGCGAGCGGCAGCGGCTGGTACCGACTGCGCCCGGTGCTCGATGCGCCGCCCCAGGCTGTTCATGCGCTCTATGTGCCGCGCCTTGGCGACCAGATCGAGGTGTTCATCAACGGCGTGCTGATTGCCCGCAGCGGTGGCGTCGCCGACCCGCCGGCCAGAACCTGGAAGCGGCCTCAGCTGTTCGCCATTCCGCCCGGTCACCTCGCTGTCGGCGAGAACCTGATCCATCTCCGCGTCAGCGGCCGCAGCGGCAACCAGAGCGGGCTGTCGCCTGTGCGCTTTGGCCTGGAGGAGGATCTGCGCGAGGCTTACTGGAGGCGCTTCGCCACGCAAACAGTGGGACCGGTGGCGCTGGCGGCGGCGCTGGGTCTGATCGGCGTGTTCTTCCTTGTGCTGTGGAGCCGGCGGCGAGAAGACGCGATGTACGCCCTGTTCGCCGTTGCTTCGCTGCTTTGGGCGGCGCGCAACGTCATCGATCTGCTGTACTACCAGGCCATCCCGCAGCCGCACTGGGAAATCTGGATGACGCTGCTCTACCAGGGCTTCGTTGCGCTGCTGTGCCTGTTCGCGCTGCGATTCGTCGGCGTGCGGCTGGCCAGCTACGAAGCGCTGCTGCGCGCCTTGCTGCCGGTTTCGCTGCTCGCCTATTACGCTCTGCTGCCCTTCGTTTCGGCGCACACGAGCACGCGTGCCGGCCTCTTCCTCTCGCTTGCGATGGCGGTGACTCCTGCCGTTGCCGTGGGCCTTACCGCGCTGCGGCGGCGCGAGACGGGCACCATTCTGATGGCGGGTGTGGGCCTGATTTCCATCGGCTTCGGTGCCTACGACTGGCTCGGCTCCTTCCGGCCGGAGATGTTCGACAGCATCCGGCTGATGCCCTATCTGGCGCTGTTCTTCACTGCCACCGCCGGCTGGCTGCTGATGCAGCGCTTTCTCCGCGCCTATGGCGACCTGGAGCGGCTCAACATCGAGCTCGACCGACGCGTCGCCGAGAAAAGCGCGCAGTTGTTGATCAACCTGGAGCAGCTCGATATGGCGCGCGCGCGCGCCGAGGAAGCCAGCCGCGCCAAATCGCGCTTCCTTGCAGCCGCCAGTCACGACTTGCGCCAGCCGCTGCATGCACTCGGCCTGTTTGCCGCCTCGCTAAAGGGCGAGGTGAGCCTGCCGCGTCCGCGCGAACTGGTCGGCAAGATCAGTCGCTGCGTCGAGGCCCTGGAGAGGATGTTCGGTGAACTGATGGACATCTCGCGCATCGATGCCGGCACAGTCTCGGTCGGGCTCTCCGATTTCCGGCTGCAGGATCTGTTCGAGCGGCTGGAAGCGGACTTCCAGCCGCTGGCGCGAGAGAAGCGCCTGCGCCTGCGCTTCCGCCGCACGCGGGAGTGGGTACACAGCGATCCGCTGATGTTCGAGCGCATCCTGCGCAACCTGGTCTCCAATGCCATCCGTTACACCTGGCGCGGCGGCGTACTGATCGGCTGCCGCCGCCGCGAAGAGCGCCTGTGGATCCAGGTGTGGGATACCGGCATCGGCATCGCACAGGCCGAGCGGGAGCGGGTTTTCGAGGAGTTCTACCAGGTGGGCAATCCGGAGCGCGACCGCAACAAGGGCATCGGGCTAGGACTCTCCATCGTTCGGCGCCTGTCCGAGCTTCTCGGCGAACGGGTCGAACTGCGTTCGGAACCGGGACGCGGCTCGATGTTCGGCTTCAGCGCGCAGCGAGCTGAGCCGGAGGACGCCGCAGGCGGGGGACAGTTGCCGTCGCAGCTGGACCGCGAGAGGGAAGACAAACCGCTGGCGGTGGCGCTGCTGGAGGACGACCCGCTGGTGCGAGATGCCATGACCGCGCTGCTCGAGCGGCAGGGTATAGAGGTTTTCGACGGCGCCGACGCCAGAGAGATTCTGGCCTGCCTCGAAGCGGGCGACGGGCAGCCCGACCTGATCGTCGCCGACTACCAGTTGCGGGGCGGCGAGAGCGGGGTGGCGGCGGCGCAGGCCGTGCGCCGCAAGTATGGCGGCCGGATACCGGTGATCCTGGTCACCGGTCAAACGTCCGAGGAGCGCCTCGCCGAGGCTGCAGCGAGCGGCTTTCCCATCCTGCGCAAGCCGGTCAAGGGTGGCAAACTGATCGCCCTGATCCGCGCCGTGCTGGACAGCGAGGCGACACTCTATCCCTGAGCCGGACAGGAGCGGGCAGGTGTGAATACCGTCGGAGATTCCCGCTTCCTTCCTGTAAGCGAGTTCCCGACAATTCGGTTTCTGTAACTTAAATCACAGTGGAGGTCTTGACGCTTGACGGAAGGGGCTAGTCTCAATAGATTAGCATTTGCCAATATTCAAGAACATTCATTCTGCCCAATCCGGGCCTGTCGACATGAAGCCCTTGCCATACCTGTCCCACCGCGTCGTGCTGATCCTGCTGGGGCTCGCCCTGCTCGGCGCCTTTGTCTTCGTCGTCGCGCGCACCGGCCCCTTCGCGCCGACCCGCGTCACCGTGATGAAGGTGGAGGAGGCCAGCGTCGCGCCGGCGCTGTTCGGCATCGGCACGGTGGAGGCGCGCCGCGCCTATCTCATCGGGCCGACCGCCTCGGGCCGCGTGCTCAGGGTGGCGGTCGACGTCGGCGACGCGGTGAAGGCCGGCCAGCTCCTGGCGGAGATGGACCCGGTTGACCTCGACCAGCGCGTGGTCTCGCTCGACGCCTCGATCGCCCGCGCCGCCAGCACGGCCGCCGCCGCCGAGGCGCAGCGGCGCGACGCGCTGGCGCGCCGCGAAGTGGCCGCCATCAACGCCCGGCGCTATGCCGATCTCGGCGAGGGGAAGTTCGTCAGCCCCAGCGTCGTCGAGGCGAAGCTGCAGGAGCGCACTTCCGCCGAGGCGGCGCTGGCCGCCGCCGAGGCCAACCTTGCCGCCGCCCGCCAGGACGGCTCGCGCCTGCGCGCCGAGCGCGACGGCATTCGCCAGCAGCGGCAGAACATCCGCCTCGTTGCCCCCGCCGACGGCGTGGTGACGGCGCGCGATGCCGAGCCCGGCTCGACCGTCGTCGCCGGGCAGGCCGTGGTGCGCGTCATCGATCCGGCCAGCCTGTGGGTGAAGGTGCGCTTCGACCAGGGGCGCTCGGCCGGTCTCGCCGCGGGGCTGCCCGCCGAGATCGTGCTGCGCTCGAATCCGGCGCGGCCGCTGGCCGGCAAGGTGCTGCGTCTGGAGCTGCTCGCCGACAGCGTCACGGAAGAGCGCATCGCCCAGGTGGCGTTCGACTCGATGCCCGCGGGGATTTCGCTCGGCGAGCTGGCCGAGGTGACGCTGAAGCTGCCGCCGGCCAAGGCCGGCCCGGTGCTGCCCAACGCCAGCATCCGGCGCCGCGGCGAGCAGTCCGGCGTCTGGGCCATCCGCGACGGCGCGCTGACCTTCGTGCCGGTACGCCTCGGCAGCGCCGACCTGGAGGGCCGGGTGCAGGTGCTCGAAGGCCTGCAGGCCGGCGACCGGGTGATCGTGCACAGCGAGAACGAGCTCACGCCGGAGAGCCGCATCAGCGTCGTCGAATCCCTCGTCGGAAAAGCTTCGTGATCAGCCTCGCCGGGCGCGACATCCTGCATTCCTGGGGCAAGTTCGTCTTCACCGGCGTCGGCCTCGGCCTGCTCATCGGCGCCACCCTGACCATGGCCGGCGTGTACCGCGGCATGGTGGACGACGCCCGGGTCCTGCTCGCCAACAGCGGCGCCGACATCTGGGTCGTGCAGAAGGACACCCTCGGCCCCTATGCCGAGCCCTCCAGCATCCGCGACGACGCCTACCGCGCCATTCGCGGCATGCCCGGCGTGGCGCGCGCCGCCAACGTCACCTATCTCAACATGCAGGTGCAGGCGGGCGGAGAGAACGCCAGCGACGTGCGCGTGATGGTGGTCGGCTTCGAGCCCGGCCAGCCGGGCGAGCCGGCCTACCTGGTGGCGGGGCGGCAGCTCACGCGCAGCCACTACGAGGCCGTCGCCGACGTGCGCACGGGATTCAGGCTGGGCGAACGCATCCGCATCCGCCGCCACGACTACACGGTGGTGGGCCTCACCCGGCGTATGGTGTCCTCCGGCGGCGACCCGATGGTCTTCCTTTCGCTGAAGGACGCCCAGGAGGCGCAGTTCCTCAAGGACAACGACGCCATCGTGAACGAGCGCGCGCGCACCGCCGCCAACCCGCAGTTGAACCGCCCCGGCGTGCCCGGCCTGCTCGAGGCTATCCAGGCCTCGCAGACCGTCAGCCGCAGCGTGAACGCCGTGCTGGTGCAGGTGCAGGCGGGGCAGGACGCCGAGGCCGTGGCCGCGCCGATCCGCCGCTGGAAACACCTGGAGGCCTACACCCGCGCGCAGATGGAGGAGATCCTGGTGGCCAAGCTGATCGCCACCTCGGCCAAGCAGATTTCCATGTTCCTCGCCATCCTCGCGGTGGTGAGCGCGGCCATCGTCGCCTTCATCATCTACACCATGACGCTCGGCAAGATCCGCGAGATCGCCGTGCTCAAGCTGATCGGCACGCGCAGCCGCACCATCGCCGGCATGATCCTGCAGCAGGCGCTGGGACTCGGGGTCATCGGCTTCGTCGTCGGCAAGATCTCCTCGGCCCTGTGGGCGCCGTTCTTTCCGAAATACATCCTGCTCCTGCCGAGCGACGCGCTGCGCAGCTTCGTCGCCGTGATGGCGATCTGCGCCATCGCCAGCACGCTGGCCATCCGCGCCGCGCTGCGGGTCGATCCCGCCACGGCGATAGGAGGCTGAGTGGACGGCTTCGGCATCCGCATCGAGGGACTGCGCAAGCGCTACGGCGCGGGCGACACCGCCGTCGACGCGCTGAAGGAAGTCAACATGACGGTCGCGCCGGGCGAGGTGGTCGGCCTGATCGGCCCGTCGGGCTCGGGCAAGACGACGCTGCTGAAGTGCCTCGGCGCGGTGATCGAGCCGACGGCGGGCCGCATGACCCTCGGCGACGAGATCATCTACGACGGCGGCTGGAAGATCCATGATCTCAAGGCGCTGCGGCGCGACCGCATCGGCTTCGTCTTCCAGGCGCCCTACCTGATCCCCTTCCTCGACGTCATCGACAACATCGCGCTGCTGCCGATGCTGGCGGGCCGGCCCAACGCCGCGGCGCGCCGCCGCGCGCAGGAACTGCTCGAGGCGCTCGACGTCGGCCATCGCGCCCGCGCCGAGCCCTCGCAGCTCTCCGGCGGCGAGCAGCAGCGCGTCGCCATCGCCCGCGCACTGGCCAACCAGCCGCCGGTGATCCTCGCCGACGAGCCGACGGCGCCGCTCGATTCCGAGCGCGCGCTGGCCGTCATCCGCATCCTCAACCGCATGGCGCAGCAGTACAACACCGCCGTCATCGTCGTCACCCACGACGAGAAGATCATCCCCACCTTCAAGCGCATCTACCACATCCGCGACGGCCGCACCCACGAGGAGGCCGGCGAGGGGCGGGAGGTGTAAGGGCGGAGTCGCCGCGAACCCGCCCCGCGCGGCCGGGCGGCCGCCGCTCGCCTTCAAGGCGACCGACCACGCCTGCCGCGCGATCGACATCCAGCCGAACCAGCGGGCGCTGCCGCCGTGCCGCGGGGACTGACTTTTTCCCGCGGCCGGCAGGGCGATGCCCATCTCCATGAGCCGGGCATGCCTGCCATTCCGGAATGTCAACGTGTTTAAAAATCTATATGTATGGCAATTCCCGGGCAACGGCGCATGATGACAGCGTCGCCGGCCAATCCGGACCGGTGCCGCGTCATCGAAACGCAATCAATCAGGACATTTATCATGAAAATCCCTCCCCAGACACTCAAGACCCTTCCCATCCCACTGACCTGGACATTGCACCTTCCCACGGCAGACGCGGCGAACATGCGGAACTACAAGCCAGGCAATCCGATGATGTACATTTATGCCGTCAAGGCCGCCAAGCGGAAGGCAGTTGCAGCCGGGTGGCCCAGGACCCGACCCCATCCGCGTTATGTATTGCTGCGCAAAAGCGAAGGAAGCACCTTCTGAGGCGCCATCCTGCCGACGGCTGCCGCCAAGGCCGTCTCGGCTATGCGTTGAATTGCGTCCGGCACTGAGCCGCCCCGCAAAGGCTGCCTGCTGCCGCCCACCGGGTCCTGCGTGACATGACGGCCGGCGAGTGGTCTTTGTTTGTCGGCATCCTGCTGATCACCATGGTACTGGCGGGGACCTTCCTCGCCCGCCTGCCGCTCAGCACCGCCATGATCTACCTGGGCCTGGGCTATGCGCTGGGACCGGCCGGTCTCGGGGCGATCGTGGCGAATCCGTTCCGCCACGCCGGCGGCCTGGAGCTGATGTCCGAAGTGGCGGTCCTCATTTCCCTCTTCGCCGTCGGCCTGAAGCTGGGCGTGCCGATGCTCGATCGCCGCTGGCTGCTGCCGCTCAGGCTGGCTTTTCCCTCGATGGCCGTCACGGTCGGTCTCGTCGCGCTGGCCGGGGTGTGGGGCCTGGGCCTGAGTTGGGGCGCGGCGGTGCTGCTGGGCGGCATCCTGGCGCCCACCGATCCGGTGCTCGCCTCTGGGATACAGTCGGAATCCGGCAGCACGCCGGATCGCGTGCGCTTCAGCCTGGCCGGCGAGGGTGCGCTGAACGACGGCACGGCATTCCCCTTCGTCCTGCTCGGCCTCGGCCTGATGGGCCTGCATCCGCTCGGCGAGGGCGGCTGGCGCTGGTGGGCGGTCGATCTGCTGTGGGCAACGCTGGGCGGCGTGCTGATCGGCGCCGCCCTCGGCGCCCTGATCGGCAAGCTGGTGGTGTACCTGCGCACCCGCTACCAGAATGCCGTCGGCCTCGACGAATTCCTGTCCCTGGGGCTGATCGCGATTTCCTATGGCGCGGCGCAACTGTGCCTCGCCTCCGGCTTCCTCGCCGTGTTCGCCGCCGGCCTGGCCCTGAACCGCGTGCGCGAGCGGCCGATGGCCGGCACGGTCTCCTACAGCCTGGTCGCCCGCGCCCCCGGCCCGGATCGCGCATCGCAATGGGCAACCCATTCGCACTACGCCAGTTCGGCCATGAACCGGGCGGTGCGCGGCTTCAACGAGCAACTGGAAAAACTCGCGGAGCTGGCCATCGTCCTCATCATCGGCGCCATGCTGCCGTATGTGGCCAATTCGCTGGCCTTGTGGTGGTTCATCCCGCTGTTGTTCTTCCTGATACGGCCGATCGCCGTGCTGCTTGGCCTGGCCGGCCGGTTGAAACCCGGCTTGCAAGGGGCGATGATCGGCTGGTTCGGCATCCGCGGCATCGGCTCGGTGTTCTATCTGATGTATGCGCTGCACCACGGCGTGACCGGCCCGCTGGCCGAGCAGCTGGTCAGCCTGACGCTCGTGACGGTGGCCGTGTCCATTCTCGTCCACGGCATGTCGGCTCGCCCCCTGATGGCGTGGTATGCCCTGCGCAAGACAAGGAAATCGTCATGAACGAAACGCGGACGGAAAAGGATTCGATGGGCGCGCTGCAGGTTCCCGCCGGGCGGCTCTGGGGTGCGCAGACGCAGCGCTCGCTCGAGCACTTCGCGATCTCCTGCGAGCGCATGCCGGCGGAGATCGTCCATGCGCTGGCCGCCGTCAAGCGAGCCTGCGCCCGGGTCAATGCGGACCTGGGGCTGCTGCCGGCCGCCAGGGCCGACGCCATCATTGCCGCCTGCGAGGAGATCGCCGCCGGCCAGTATGCCGATGAATTTCCGCTGTCGGTCTGGCAGACCGGCTCGGGCACGCAGACCAACATGAACGTGAACGAGGTGCTGGCCAATCGCGCCTCGGAACTCCTCGGCGGAGAGCGCGGGGCAGGGCGTTGCGTGCATGCCAACGACGAGGTGAACCTCGGCCAGTCGTCGAACGACGTGTTCCCGACGGCCATGCACGTGGCGGCCGCGACCGGCATTACCCGCGGGCTGCTGCCCGCCCTGGCCGGACTGCGCGCCAGCCTTTCCGGCAAATCCGCGGCGTTCGCGGACATCGTCAAGATCGGCCGCACGCATCTGCAGGATGCGACGCCGCTGACGCTCGGGCAGGAGTTCTCGGGTTACGTGGCGCAGCTCGACCAGGCGCGGCTGGCCATCGACGGCGCGCTGGTCTTTCTGCAGCCGCTGGCTATCGGCGGCACGGCCGTCGGCACCGGTCAAAACACGCATCCGGCGTTCGGCGAGCGGGTGGCGGCGGAGCTCGCGCAGCGCTGCGGCTTTCCCTTCGCCAGCGCCGCCAACAAGTTTGCCGCGCTGGCCGCGCACGATGGCCTGGTCGCCATGCATGGCGCGCTCAAAATGCTGGCGGTTGCGCTCATGAAGATCGCCAACGACGTGCGCTGGCTGGCCTCGGGGCCGCGCTCGGGCCTCGGCGAAATCGGCATTCCGGAAAACGAGCCGGGCAGCTCGATGATGCCCGGCAAGGTCAACCCGACCCAGAGCGAGGCGCTGACGATGCTGTGCTGCCAGGTGATGGGCAACGACGTGGCGATCGGCATCGGCGGCGCCTCGGGCAACTTCGAGCTGAATGTCTACAAGCCGCTCATCGCGCACAACCTGCTGCAGAGCATCCGCCTGCTCGGCGACGGCATGCGCAGCTTCGACGAACACTGCGTCCGCGGCATCGAGCCGCGGCGCGAGCGCATTGCCGAGAACCTCGAGCGCTCATTGATGCTGGTGACCGCGCTGGTGCCGCATCTCGGCTATGACCGCGCCGCCGAGATCGCGCGCAAGGCGCACCTGGAACGCAGCACGCTGCGTGCCGCCGCGCTGGCGTTGGGCCATGTTTCAGCGGAAGACTTTGACCGCTGGATGCGGCCGGCGGCGATGCTCGGCATGCCCGGCAAGCGGGAGAAGTGAAATGAACTTCATCCGCCGAGCGGACTTCGAACAGGGGAGCATTAGCGCCGGATGCGCTCTTGCCGGTCGCCGTATTGCAGCGACTGACTTTTCTCAGTGGAACAGGCGGGACTGCAGCAGGTACACGCCCGCTCCGGCGAAATAGCCCACCAGCGCCAGGCCGCTGATCCGCTTCACGTACCAGAAGAAGTGGATCTTCTCCAGACCCATGGCGGCGACGCCGGCGGCGGAGCCGATGATGAGGATCGAGCCGCCCGTGCCGGCGCAGTAGGCGAGGAACTCCCAGAGGAAGTGGTCGGGCGGGTACTGCGCCAGGCTGTACATGCCCATCGAGGCGGCGACCAGGGGCACGTTGTCGACGATGGCGCTGGCGAGGCCGATCAGCAGCACGATGACGTCGAGCCGGCCGACGTTCCGGTCGAGCCACTGCGCCAGCGAGGCGAGGATGTGCGTGTGCTCCAGCGTCGCCACCGCCAGCAGGATGCCGATGAAGAAGACGATCGAGCTCATGTCGATGCGGCTCAGGGCGTGGGCCAGCGTGAGGTGCTGCTTGGATTCGTCCTCCTTGTGCCGATGCACGAGGTCGCCCACCAGCCAGAGGAGGCCGAGGCCGAACAGGACGCCCATGAAGGGCGGCAGGTGGGTCACGGTCTTGAAGGCCGGCACCGCGACGAGCACGCCCAGGCCCATGAAGAAAATCAGGTTGCGCTCGAACTCGGTGGTGCGCAGGCCGTGGTCGACATCGATCTGCCCGGGCGACTCGACCTCGCGCCCGCGCAGGACCCAGGCGGTGATGCCGAGCGGCACGAGCAGGCTGGCCACGGACGGCAGGAACACCGACTGGATGATCGCCAGCGTGGTGATCTGGCCGCCGATCCACAGCATGGTGGTGGTGACGTCGCCGATCGGTGACCAGGCGCCGCCCGCGTTCGCCGCGATGACGATGATGCCGGCGAAGAACAGGCGGTCGTCGTGCTTGGCCAGGAGCTTGCGCATCAGCGAGATCATGACGATGGTGGTGGTCAGGTTGTCGAGGATGGCGCTGAGGAAGAAGGTGACGAAGCCGACCAGCCACATCAATGACGAGAGCCTGGTCGTCCGGATGCGCTTGGTGATGACTTCGAAGCCGTTGTGGGCATCGACCACTTCGACGATGGTCATGGCGCCCATCAGGAAGAAGACGATCTGCGCGGTGGCCATCACCGATTCGCCGAGCTGCCCGCCCACCACTCGGGCGTCGCCGGCGGAGAGGGCGTAGATGGTCCACAACAGCCCGGCGCCGAGCAGGGCCGAGGCGGACTTGTTGACCTTGATCGGATGCTCCAGCGCGATGGCGGCATAGGCAATGACGAAAACGACGACGAGTGTAGTCAGCATGTCAGCGAACCCTGGCGAAGGTGAACGGGAAGGCGGCGCCGGCACGAAGTTGCGGCGCGATGGCGATGACTAGGGAAGAATGTCGCAGCGCGGGCTGCGGAACGGATCGCAGCATGAGCTGCGAACGGGCGCGATGGCGGTTCACGGGTGTCCTCGATCGCCGTGCGGCGGCCCGACCGTCACGAAAACCTGTCTGCGACCAACCGCAGACACCCGCGGCCATCATACTATGAAAATCCGCGCTCGCTGCCGTGGCGGGGAGGCTGACTTTTCTCTGGCACATCCCTTGCTCAGTCATGAGCATGCTGAGCATCCTTGTCATCGACGAATCCCGCCGCCGCGCTGCCGAGATCTGCGCCGGGCTGGCGCTGGCCGGCCACCGGGTGGCGGCGGTGCTGTCTTCGGCGCTGGACCTGTCCGAGCAGGTGCAGGCGATCCAGCCCGACGTGATCCTCATCGAGACGGATTTGCCCTCGCGCGACACGCTGGAGCACCTGGCGACGCTCAACCGCGACCTGCCGCTGCCGGTGATCGTTTTCGCGCGGCAGGGCGATGCCGCGACGATCCGCCGCGCCATACGTGCTGGCGTCGCCGCCTATGTCGTGGATGGACTGGCGGCGGCGCGCCTGCAAGCGATCGTCGATGTCGCGCTGGCGCGCTTCGCCGAGGAGCAGGCGCTCCGGCGCAAGCTGGCCGAGCGCAAGCTGGTCGAGCGCGCCAAGGGTCTGTTGATGAAGGCGCGCGGCTGCGACGAGGAGACCGCCTATGCCAGCCTGCGCCGGCTGGCGATGGCGCGCCGCCAGCCGATCGGCGAGGTGGCGCGCGAGGTCGTCGACGTGGCCGGCATCCTGTTTTGATTTTTCTCAATTGACATTCGTCAAAGTAGTGCGCGGGCCGGCTCCGCCGCACTGCAACAGTGCAGATCCTGAATATTCAAGGTTCGTGCAATGGCGCGCGGCCAAACCGCGCAACGCCGCGCCGATAAAGGACTTTCAGCCGCTTTGCAGCCAGTGGCACGGGCTTTGCTAAATTGAGGTCAGACACCGGATCAACGGCGATCCGGTGAGGAGGCCGGGGCCTCCACAAAGGACAAGGGCGTCCATCCGCAGCGCGCTGCATCGCTGCGGGTGTGCGCCCTTTTTGTTTTTGGTTCGACAGGAGAGACGGAAATGGAAAACAAACCGCTGATCGCAGCCGCTGCGGAAGCAAGCAGCTCGCGCCGCGAATTTGTCAGGAATGCGCTGTTCGCCGCCGGCGGTACCGCGCTGATGGGCCTCGTGCCGCCGGGCGTCAGGGCGGGCGCCTGGGCCGCCGGCTCGGACGCGCCGGAGAAGAAGGAGGTGAGGATCGGCTTCATCCCGCTCACCGACTGCGCCTCGGTGGTGATGGCGGCGGCGAACGAGTTCGACAAAAAGCACGGCATCAAAATCATCCCGAGCAAGGAGGCCTCCTGGGCCGCCGTGCGCGACAAGCTGGTGAATGGCGAACTGGACGCCGCCCATGTGCTCTACGGCCTGGTCTATGGCGTGCATCTGGGCATCGGCGGGCCGAAGAAGGACATGGCGGTGCTGATGAGCCTCAACCACAACGGCCAGGCCATCACGCTCTCCAACCAGCTGAAGGACAAGGGCGCGACGGACGGCGCCGCGCTGAGGAAGCTGATCGCCGCCGACAGGCGCGAGTACACCTTTGCGCAGACCTTCCCCACCGGCACCCACGCCATGTGGCTCTACTACTGGCTGGCGGCGCACGACATCAACCCGGTCAAGGACGTCAAGACGATCACCGTGCCGCCGCCGCAGATGGTGGCCAACATGCGTGTGGGCAACATGGACGGCTTCTGCGTCGGCGAGCCGTGGAACAACCGCGCCATCATGGACAGGATCGGCTTCACCGCGGCCACCACGCAGGACATCTGGACCGACCATCCGGAGAAGGTGCTCGGCACCACGGCGGATTTCGTCGCGAAGCACCCCAACACGGCGCGCGCCATGACGGCGGCGATCATCGAGGCCGGCCGCTGGATCGACGCCTCGCTTGCCAACCGGCGCAAGACGGCCGAGGTGGTGGCGACGAAGTCCTACGTCAATACCGACATGGAGGTCATCCTCGAGCGCATGCTCGGCCGCTACTCGAACGGCCTGGGGAAAAGCTGGGACGACCGGAACCACATGAAGTTCTACAACGACGGCGCGGTGGGCTTCCCCTACCTGTCGGACGGCATGTGGTTCCTCACCCAGCACCGGCGCTGGGGCCTGCTCAAGGACGACCCCGACTACCTGAAGGTGGCGAAGGCGATCAACCGCATCGACGTGTACAGGCAGGCTGCCACCGCCGCCGGCGCACCGCTGCCGAAGGGCGAGATGCGCAGCGCGAAGCTGATCGACGGCGTGGTGTGGGACGGCAGGGAGCCGAAGAAGTATGCGGACGGATTCAAGGTGCATGCGTAAGGAGAATGCGATGAACGCAACGGCAATGACGATCGATACGCCTGCCGCACCGGCGGCGGAGATGAAGCCGCCATCGGCGCCCCCGGCGGTGAAGCCGGTGCAAAAGTCAGTCTCCGCAGGACGGCGGCAGCGGGCGGGTGCGGTACTTGGCGCAGCGCTGCGCCTGCTCCTGCCGCCGCTGCTCGGACTGGCGGCCTTCGTCGGCCTCTGGGCGCTGGTGGCGCAGTCGAGCCCGCAGCTGCCCGGCCCGGTGCGGGTGTTCGATGCGGCGGTGACGCTGTTCGCCGATCCGTTCTACCGCAACGGGCCGAACGACCAGGGCATCGGCTGGAACATCCTCTTCTCGCTCGAACGCGTCGGCATCGGCTTCGGCCTGGCGGCGCTGGTGGGCATTCCGGCCGGCTTCCTCATCGGGCGCTTCAGGCTTCTCGGCGACATGGCGGCGCCGATCGTCAGCCTGCTGCGGCCGGTCAGCCCGCTCGCCTGGCTGCCGATCGGCCTGCTGGTGTTCAAGGCGGCGAATCCGGCGGCGATCTGGGTGATCTTCATCTCCAGCATCTGGCCGATGATCATCAACACCGCCGTCGGCGTGCAGCGCATCCCGCAGGACTATCTCAACGTGGCGCGCGTGCTCAAGCTGCCGGAGTGGACGGTGTTCACCAGGATCCTCTTCCCGGCGGTGCTGCCCTACATGATGACCGGCGTGCGCCTGTCGATCGGCGTCGCCTGGCTGGTGATCGTCGCCGCCGAGATGCTCACCGGCGGCGTCGGCCTCGGCTTCTGGGTGTGGGACGAGTGGAACAACCTGAAGGTCGAGAACATCATCATTGCCATCTTCGTCGTCGGCATCGTCGGCCTGCTGCTCGAGCAGGGGCTGATCCTGCTGGCCAAGCGCTTCAGCTACGAGTGAGGAGATTCATCATGACGAAAAAGATGGTGCAGATCGAGAACGTCGGCATGACCTTCAACACCAAGCACGGTCCCTTCACGGCGCTGCGCGACATCAGCCTGACCGTGCGCGAAGGCGAATGCGTTTCGCTCATCGGCCACTCCGGCTGCGGCAAGTCGACCCTGCTCAACCTGATCGCCGGGCTGAATCTGCCGAGCACCGGCGTGCTGCTCGCCAACGGCCGCGAGGTGGCCGGCCCCGGCCCGGAGCGCGCCGTGGTGTTCCAGAACCACTCGCTGCTGCCCTGGCTGACCTGCTACGACAACGTCTACCTGGCGGTGGAGCGCGTCTTCGGCGCGCAGGAGAGCAGGGCGCAGCTCAAGGCGCGTACCCAGGCGGCGCTGGCCATGGTCGGCCTGACGCAGGCCGAGGCGAAGTATCCGCAGGAGATCTCCGGCGGCATGAAGCAGCGCGTCGGCATCGCCCGCGCCCTCTCGATGGAGCCGAAGATCCTGCTGCTCGACGAGCCCTTCGGCGCGCTCGACGCACTGACCCGCGCCAACCTGCAGGACGAACTGATGGGTGTCATGGCGGCCACCGGCGCCACGGTGGTGATGGTCACCCACGACGTCGACGAGGCGGTGCTGCTCTCCGACCGCGTGGTGATGATGACCAACGGCCCGGCAGCGACCATCGGCGAGGTGCTGGAAGTGAAGCTGCCCTGGCCGCGCGAGCGCCTCAGGCTCGCCAACGAGCCGGCGTTCACCGCCGCCCGCGCCGCGGTGCTGGAGTTTCTCCACGGCCGCCAGTTGCGGCGTGCGGCGTAGGCGCCGCCGTGCCGGCGGGACTGACTCTTCTTTACCCCGTTGCGTGCCGTCCGGCGCAGCTTCTCATGGAGGCTTCCCGACGCCGGCTGCCCGCCAATGACGCGCGCTGCGCCAGTCGCTGGGCGACATGCCGGCCCAGCGGTGGAACGCGCGGTTGAAGCTGCTCACCTCGCTGTAGCCGAGCATGTCGGCGAGTTGGCTGAGCTTCATGTCCGAGTGTTCCAGCATCTGCATGGCGATCTGATGGCGTATCGATCCCATGACCTGACCGAAGGTCGTGTCGTTGGCGACGAGCAGGCGGTGCAGGGTGCGCCGGTGCATGGAAAACAGTTCGGCCACCCGGTCCGCCGTGCAGTTGCCGGTCGGCAGGAGCGTGCGGATCACGCTGCGCAATTGGCCGGCGAAATCCCCGGAGTGGCGGGATTCGATCTGCGAGACGTATTTCTGCAGGATATCGCCCAGGGCGGGATCCGCGCTGGAGATTTTCCGTTCGAGATAGTGTGTGGGAAAGAGCACCGCGCTGGACGGCTGGTTGAAGCGTACCGGAGCGCCGAAGAATTTCCTGAAAGGGGCCTCGTTCGGCGGCGCGCGAAAGCAGAAGTGAACCGCCGTTGGAAACCAGTCCTTGCCGCACAGCATCTGCATGAAGCGGAACTCATTGGCCATGCAGATGCCGTAGACCTGCTCGGCCCCGATCAGGTCCGGAATGAGGATGTGATAGGAGAACTCCACCAGCCGGCCCTTGACGGTCAGCCGGGCGCTGGCGCCCTCCACGTGCAGGTGCATGTAGCGTATCAGATTGGCGAGCGCACCACGCACGTCCGGCGAGTGCTGCATCAGGAAGCCGATGGGGCCGAGCAGCGCCAGGTTCTGCCTTTGCCCGAGCAGCAGGCCGAAGTGGGGACAGGCCGTCTCGGTTTCGGCGAGGTGCAGCAGGCGGGCGCCGACGGTGAACGGGATGATGTTGTCCGGATTGCCCAGCGTTTCGCGCGTCAGGCCGCAGGCTGCAATCAGGCGCTCGGCTTCGCCGCCCAATTCGGCGACGAGCTCGTTGAAGCCCATCAGGCCGCCGACCCGCACGGTGCCGGTGCGCGTCGGCGTCTCCACGGCGCAAGAAACGAAGTCGAGCTTTTCGCGCGGCATCAGGGTCGCTGTTCGGTCGTCACAAAATAACAAGCCGCTGTCACCAGATGACGGATTCTGACCGTCCCTTGAATATTACTGTAAGTGCACCTATTCCAGGGAGGAGGAAACCATGACAAGGAACAACAGCAGGGCATTGCCGTCGACGAAGCACCTCTTGGCGGGGTCTCTGGCGCTGGGCATCGCCGCGATCGCGCAGGCGGGTACGCTCAGCGGCAGCGTCGTCGACGACAGCGGCCAGGCCATCGCCGGCGCGATCGTCACGCTTACCGACAGGCGCGGTGTGAGCGAATCGGTGTATTCGAACGACAAGGGCGCATTCCGCCTGGCGACGAAATTGCAGGGAGACCTGGATCTTTGGGTGCGCAAGCGCTACCACCGCGACGATCTACGGCAGTTGTCCCTCCCGGCTGCGGCAAGGACTTCCGTCAAGGTCGCCCTGACGCCGTTGCAGGACGCCAGGGCGCTCTCGGAAGACCACCCGTCGCTGTCGCACTTCTCGCGGATCGAATTCGACAATAACGAGAAGGCACTGTTCTCGCGGCCCAACTTTGCGCGCGACTGCCTGTCCTGCCACTCGCTGGGCGAAGTCATCACGCGCGCGCAGCGGCCGGTCGAAGAGTGGGCGAAGACCGTTCAGCGCATGCATGGCTATCTGGGCAACGGCGATCCCAAGGCGCTTCAGGAGCGCGCCGCCATGCTGGCCAAGGCATTTGACGGCTCGCTGGCCACGTCGAAGCCGATCGTGCCGGTCGATCCGCTGCTCTTCTCCGCGAAAGTCTATCGCTGGCGCCTCGATGGCGCCCTGGTTCCGCACGATCCGGCGGCGCACAGGGGCGACAACAAGATCTACACGGTCGACATGATGGGCGGCAAGATGCTGGAGACGGACCTGAAAACCGGCAGAACCAAGGAATACGTCGAACCTGCCGACGGCATGCCGCCGGGGGGCGTGTTCACAAAAATCGGCATGCCCGCACCTTACGGGATGACGGTGCCGCGCGGGCCGCACAGCCTGGCCGAAGGCAAGGACGGCAAGTTCTACCTGACCGACTTGATCGGCAACTCGATTGCGTCATTCGATCCGAGGACCAAGAAGTTCGAACACCACGACATCGACATGGGCGCCCGGGCGCTGTATCCGCACACCATTCGCGCAGACAAGGCCGGGGTGCTCTGGTTCACCATTGCCTTTTCGAACCAGGTCGGCCGCTTCGACCCCGCCACCAAGGAGATGAAGATCATCAAGCTGCCCGACTCGCCGTCACTCAGCATCGTCGGTGGCCCGAGTCCCTACGGCATCGATATCAACCCGGCGGACGGCAGCGTCTGGTACGCCAAGCTGGCCGCCGACAGGATCGGCAGAATCGACCCCAGGA
Source organism: uncultured Rhodocyclaceae bacterium (assembly GCA_964475635.1). Taxonomy (GTDB): domain Bacteria; phylum Pseudomonadota; class Gammaproteobacteria; order Burkholderiales; family Rhodocyclaceae; genus Desulfobacillus. The sequence goes on along the minus strand of CAYYXS010000036.1, from coordinate 33,058 downwards.
CGCTGGAGATCAGGGAGTTCGACTCTCCGGTCAGGGGGCCGCGGCGCCAGCGCTTCGATGCTTCCGGCCATCTTTGGGTGGCGGGCTTTTCGGAGGGAGCGATCGCCAGGATCGACGTTAACTCGTGGCAAGCGAAGCTATTCAAGCTGCCTGTCTTCGCCCCCGGCGAGGTTCCGACACCCTATGCGCTGGCGATCCATCCAAGAACGCAGGAAGTTTGGGTCAACGACACCATGCTCGACCTGGTCTGGCGGTTCCTGCCCAAGGAGGAGCGATTCGTCGCCTATCCGCTGCCGCTCAAGGGAACCTATACCCGCGAGTTCACCTTCCCGAGAGAAGGCTGGGCATGCACGACGAACAACAGCCTGAACAAATTCATCGAGGGCGGGTTCCCCGAACTGATCTGTATCGATGCCGGCAACAACGTTGCGAGGAAATGACCGCGGCGGACGCGCTTCTGCGGATGACGGTGAGCGGGAACGGCATGCGGGGGGCCGGAGCCCCCCCCCGTTTTGCCTTAGCGCGTTGCGAGCAGGCCTTCGTTGGATTCTTGCGCCGGCGGCGAGGCGTACCAGTAGCCGGCGGCCATGAAGAGGCTGCCCGAGAGCGCGTTGCCCAGCGTCACCCAGAGCAGGTTGTGCGCCATGCCGGAGAAGCTGACCGTGTCGGGGTGGCCGCCGAGCAGTGCGATCGAGAACAGCGTCATGTTGGCGACGCTGTGCTCGTAGCCGCTGGCGATGAAGGCGAGCAGGCACCAGAAGATGACGACCAGCTTGGCGGTGTCGCTGGCCGTGCGCGCCGCCATCCAGATGGCGAGGCAGACCAGCCAGTTGCACAGCACGGCGCGCGCGATGAGCTCGACGGCCGGGGCGTTCATCTTCGCCGCCGCGGCCTTCTGCAGCAGGGGCGCGCCCTCGCTGAGCAGCGCGCCGCCGCCGCCGGCGACGAAGAGCAGGGCCAGCGCCGCCGCGCCGGCGAGGTTGCCGAGCCAGGACAGCGACCAGCCGGCGGCGAGCGCGCCGGTGGTGATGCGCTTGCGCAGGCGGCCGATGGTCATGAACATGGTGTGGCCGGTGAACAGGTCCGAGCCGGCGAAGATCACCAGGGTCAGCGCGATGCCGAAGGAGGCGCCCATCACCAGGCGGCGCCAGGCCGGATCGAGCGTGGCGCCGACGCTGAAGATGAGGATGATGCCCAGTCCGACGTAGGCGCCGGCCATCATGGCGCTGACGAGGAAGGGCAGGGGGTGGTTGCGGATCAGCGCCGCCTTTTTCTCGGCGACGCCGGCGAAGTGCTCGATCGTGTCGTGGTACATGAGATTCCTCCCTTTGTTTTCATGAAGCCTTGGCGGGCCCCAGCGACAGCACCCCGCCCCTGGCGCAGGGAACGGGGTGTGGACAAGGTCGCGTGTTCCGCTAACCCAGGTTGAGGAACACCACGCCCTTGTCCACCCGCACGCGGTATTTGTGCGTGCAGCCCTCGTCCGGCGCCTGCGCTTTTCCCGTATCGAGGTGGATGGTCATGCCGTGCAGCGGACAGGCGACGCGGCGGTCGAAGACGATGCCCTGCGACAGCGGGCCGCCCTTGTGCGGGCACTTGTCGTGCACCGCGAAGACCTCGTCCTCGGCGTTGCGGAACACGGCGATGTCGCCCTTCGCCGTGTCCTTCACCACTCTCGCGCCGAGGCGCGGGATGTCCTCAAGCGGACAGATTTTCAGCCACTCGCTCATCGCTGCTTCCTCCAGTTATCGAATCCTTGGCATGGAACGTCACCGGCCTGAACTCGGCGGCGTCGAGGCCGGCGGCGCGCTCGGCCCAGGGGTCCTTCTCCACCGAGAGGGCCTCCTTCATGCGCGCGTAGAGGGCGCGCCGGCCTTCGGCATCGTCGACCACGCGCTGCTTGACGTAGTCGAGGCCGACGCGGCCGACCCAATGCACCGTGCGGTCGAGATAGCGCGCCTCCTCGCGGTAGAGCTGGATGAAGGCGCCGGAGACTTCCAGCACCTCCTCGCGCGTCTTCACCTTGCAGAGGAACTGCGCCACCTCGGTCTTGATGCCGCCGTTGCCGGCGATGTAGATTTCCCAGCCGGAATCGACGCCGATGACGCCGACGTCCTTGATGGTGGCCTCGGCGCAGTTCCTCGGGCAGCCGGAGACGGCCAGCTTGACCTTGTGCGGCGTCCACAGCCGCTCCAGATCGCGCTCGAGGTCGATGCCCATGTTGGTCGAGTCCTGCACGCCGAAGCGGCACCACTCCGAGCCGACGCAGGTCTTCACCGTGCGCAGGCCCTTCGAGTAGGCGTAGCCGGAGGGCATGGCGAGATCCGCCCAGACGGCGGGCAGGTCCTCCTTCTTCACGCCGAGCAGATCGATGCGCTGGCCGCCGGTGACCTTCACCGTCGGCACGGCGTATTTCTCCGCCACCTCGGCGATGCGCTTCAGTTCCGCCGGCGTGGTGACGCCGCCATACATGCGCGGCACCACGGAATAACTGCCGTCCTTCTGGATGTTGGCGTGCACGCGCTCGTTGATGAAGCGCGATTGCGGATCGTCCTGGTACTCCGTCGGCCAGGCGCAGAGCAGGTAGTAGTTGAGCGCCGGGCGGCACGCGGCGCAGCCGTTCGGCGTGCGCCACTCGAGGAAGCGCATCGCCTCGGGAATGGACAGCAGGCGATTGTCCCTGACCGCCTTGCGCACTTCCTCGTGGGTGTAGTCGGTGCAGCCGCACATCGGCTTCTTCTGCGCCGTCACCGGCTGGTAGGCGCCGCCCACTGCCGAGGCGAGGATCTGCTCGACCAGCCCCGTGCACGAGCCACAGGAGCCGGAGGCCTTGGTGTGCTTGCGCACCTCCTCCAGGGTGAACAGGCCCTTCTCCTTGATCGCCTTGACGATGGTGATCTTCTTCACGCCGTTGCAGCCGCACACCTCGAAGTCGTCGGGCAGCTCGGCGGCGCGGTTCTTGCCCTCGTGGCCGGCGGTGCCGGTGTGCGACTGGCCGAGCATCAGCTTGTCGCGGATCTTGCCGACGCACTGTTTTTCCTTCATCAGCTGGAAGTACCAGCCGGAGTCGACCGTGTCGCCGTAGAGCACGGCGCCGACGATGCGGTTGTCGCGCAGCACCAGCTTCTTGTACACGCCGCCGCGCTTGTCGGCCAGCACGATCTCGTCGTCGTCGGCGCCGCCGATGAAGTCGCCGGCGGAGAAGACGTCGATGCCCGTCACCTTGAGCTTGGTCGACACCGCCGAGCCGCTGTAGCGCGCGATGCCGAACTCGGCGAGGTGGTTGGCCGCCACCTTGCCCTGCTCGAACAGCGGCGCGACGAGACCGTATGCAACACCTCTATGGGCGACGCACTCGCCGACGGCGTAGATGCGCGGATCGTAGGTCTGCATGGTGTCGTTCACCACGATGCCGCGGCTGCAGAAGAGGCCGGCCTCTTCGGCCAGTTTCGTGTTGGGGCGGATGCCGATCGCCATGACGACGAGGTCGGCGGAAATCTCCGTGCCGTCGGCGAAGCGCACGCCAGCGACGCGCCCGCCGCCCTTCTTCGGCCCCTTCACCAGTTCGACGGTCTGCCTCTCCATCAGGAACTTCAGCCCGCGCGCTTCGAGCGAGGCCTGCAGCATGTCGGCGGCGGTCTTGTCGAGCTGGCGCTCCATGATCCACGGCGCCAGATGCACCACGGTGACGTCCATGCCGCGCAGCTTGAGGCCGTTGGCCGCCTCCAGGCCGAGCAGCCCCGCGCCGATCACCACGGCATGGCCGCCGCGCGCGGAAGCCTGAATCATCGCCTCGGTGTCGGCGATGTCGCGGTAGGCGAGCACGCCGGGCAGTTCGTGGCCGGGAATGGGCAGCATCACCGGCGTCGAGCCGGTGGCGATGAGCAGGCGGTCGTAGCGCTCCTCGGTGCCGTCGTCGGCGACGACCACGCGCCGCGGGCGGTCGATGCGCGCGATCCTGCGCCCGGTGTGCAGCGTGATGCCGTTGGCCTTGTACCAGTCGACATCGTTCAACATGATCTCCGGCAGCTTCATCTCGCCCGCCAGCACCGGCGAGAGCAGGATGCGGTTGTAGTTGCCGTGCGGCTCCTCGCCGTAGACCGTGATGTCGTAAAGATCCGGCGCCAGCTTGAGCAGTTCCTCCAGCGTGCGCACGCCGGCCATGCCGTTGCCGACCAGGATGAGCTTGGTTCTCTTCATGTTGGGGTCCTCGCATAACCTTTAGGCCTGAAACAGCAAACCCCGTGCCAGGCAGGGTCTTCGGCCGGAAAGCCAATGCTGGCGTGGCTTTCCGCGGAATTGCCAGGTTTTTGTGGATGCGCGCCGATGGTGCGGGGCGGCCCGAGGCATGTGCCAGATTGGTGCGCTGCGGCACCAGAACATGCTCTGGTTTCGGCCGCTCAGCGCGCCAGCAGCAGCCCGAGCAGCAGTTGAGGGGCGTGCGCCGCGCGCGCGGCGGCTGGCATCAGCGGGCGGAAAACAGCGCTTCGATCTGACGCCGGAACCAGACTGCGCCCGGATCGCGGTGGACGCGGGCATGCCACTGCTGGCTGATCTTCAGCGGCGGGCTCGGAAAGGGCAGCGGCTTGACGCCCAGCGTGTTGCGCCCGTCGGCCAGGGAGGCCGCCAGCCGCGCCGGCAGCGTCAGCAGCAGGTCGGATTCGGCAATGATCGTGGCCAGGCCGAGCGAGTGTCCGGCGGTGAAGGTGACGTGGCGCTGCAGCCCTTCCTGCGCCAGCATCTTGTCCAGCAGCTCGCGCAGGGTGAAATAGGTCGCTCCGCCGGGGTGGTAGTCCACATGGCGGGCCTTGAAGTAATCGGTCTTGGTGAGTTTCTTGCGGAACAACCTGTGCTTCCGGCTCATCAGCACGACGAAGGTCTCCGAAAACAGCCGCTGCAGAAAATAGTCGGCGCCCATCGCCGGCCAGTTGCCGAGGGCCAGGTCGATCGAGCCGCCGAGCATGCGCCGCTTTCCGTCTTCGAACGAGGCATCCACGGTTTCCAGGCAGACATGGGGCGCCACCTGGGCGAGATGTTTGATGATGCGCGGAATGAAAGTCAGCTGGGCGATGTCGTTGGCCAGAATGCGGTAGAGACGGTCCGATTTCGCCGCATCGAACTGCCGCGTGACATTCATTGCCGCTTCGAGGCTGCCGAGCCCGGCCTCGATGTCCCCGATGATCGATTCCACCAGCGTGGTGGGCAGCATGCCTTCGGACGAGCGGACGAACAGCGGATCGTCGAGCCGCCCGCGCAGCCGCCGCAGGGCATTGCTCACCGCCGACTGCGTCATCGCCAGCCGGCGGCCGGCCGCGGAAACGCTGCGCGTCTCATAAACGACGCGCAGCACCTGAAGAAGATTGAGGTCGATGCGGTTGATGTCCATGGCCGAAGCCGCCGCTCCTTGCCGGCGCTGACTATTTCTAATGGAAATAAACAATATTATCAATCGTCGTTTGATAAATTCTAGCGCATTCCCTAGAGTTCGCTGCGGAGACGAAGAACACGCGTCCAGCCGGATTCATGGCGGCATAAGCGGCCCTCCAGACCCAAGACCACACAGCGGAGGCATGATGACCACCTATCCCCCGCCCCCTTTCCCGAGGAAAGGGGCGACGTCGGTTCAGCCGCGCGAGGCGCGGCTTCCGGTTGATGACACTTGCTGCCTCCTCGGGGCGGCCCAGCGGAGATGGCAGCATGGCGTACCTGAGGCGTTTGCCCAAGTTTGAATATATCGGCCCCGGCACCCTGGCCGAGGCCTGCTCCCTGTACGCCGGCGCGGCAGACGGGGAAATCCTGCTGCTCGCCGGCGGCACCGACGCCTTGCTGCAGATGCGCCGGCGCGAGCGGGTGCCCCGGCGCGTGCTCGGCCTGAAGGCGGTGGCCGAACTCGATTTCGTGCGCGAGCAGGCCGACGGCGGCCTGGCCTTCGGGGCCATGACCACGCTGGCAACGCTGCAGTCGTCGCCGGCGGTGCGGCAGCGCTACCGCTTTCTCGCCGAAGCCGCCGGGCAGATCGGCGGCTGCGAACTGCGCAACGTCGCGACCGTGGGGGGCAACATTGCCGGCGCGCTGCCCTGCGCCGATCTGCCCCCGGCCCTGATGACGCTCGGCGCCAGGGTCAGGCTCAGCAGCAGTCGCGGTCATCGCTGGGTGCCGATCGACGAGTTCTATCCCGCGTTCGGGCGCAGCGCTGCTGCCAGGGATGAACTGGTGTCGGAGATCAGCCTGCCGCCTGCGGCAGCGTGCAGCGCCGGCACCTACCTCAAGTTTCACGACCGGCAATCGATGGACATGACGGTGGTCGGCGTCAGCGCCTACGTGGATTGGGACTGCGAGCGCGAAGTGATTCGCGATCTGAGGCTGGCTTTCGCCAGCGGCGCGCCGACCGTCTTTCGCGCCCGCAAGGCGGAGTCCGTGCTGCGCGGCGCCAAGCCGACCGAGGCGGCCATCGAGGAAGCCGCCGCAACCGCGTGCGGGGAATCCAGTCCGCGGACCTCATGGCGTGCCAACGGCGCCTATCGCCTGGAGTTGATCAGGAACCTGACCCGGCGCGCCATCAGGTGCGCATGGCAAAAAGCCGCAACGCACAAGGGAGGGGAATCGTGAAAGAGATGATCGCAGTTTCACTGCGCGTCAATGGCGTTCGCCACGACGTGGCCATCCCGCCCTGGCGCACGCTGCTCGAGGTGCTGCGCGAAACCCTGGGCATGACGGGGACCAAGCGCTCGTGCGGCGAGGGCCAATGCGGCACCTGCGCCGTTCTCATCGACGGCAGGGCGGTCAACGCCTGCCTTTACCTGGCGGTCGAGGCGCAGGGGAAGGATATCTCGACCATCGAAGGCGCGGCCGCGGGCGATCCGCTCCTGGAGCAGATCCAGCGCTCGTTCGTCAGCAAGGGGGCGATCCAATGCGGTTTCTGCACGCCCGGAATGGTCGTCGCCGCCAAGTCGCTGCTGAGCCGGAACCCCGCGCCGAACGAGGATGAAATCCGCGAGGCGCTGGTTGGGCACCTGTGCCGCTGCACCGGCTATGTCCAGATCGTCGAGGCCATCCAGGATGCCGCCGGCGAACTGGCGCAACAGGGGAGCCACTGACGTGATCAATCGAGAGACCCAAAGCGAGTTCCAGGTTCTCGGCAAGCCGGTGGCGAAGAAGGATGCGCCGCTCAAGGCGGCCGGGCGCGCCGAGTACGCCGACGACATCGTCATGGCAGGGATGCTGCATGGCAAGCTGCTGCGCAGCCCGCACCCGCACGCGCGCATCGTCGCCATCGACGCCAGCCGCGCCCTGGCGCTGCCGGGCGTGCGCGCGGTCGTCACCGGCAAGGACTTTCCCGGCGTCCGCTACGGCAACCTGCCGCAGACGCGCGACTACCTGCCGCTTGCCATCGATACCGTGCGCTACATCGGCGAGGAGGTGGCGGCGGTGGCGGCGGTCGACGAGGATACCGCCGAGGAGGCGCTCGACCTGATCCAGGTCGAGTACGAGATTCTGCCGGCGGTGTTCGATCCCGAGGAGGCCATGAAACCCGGCGCGCCGCAGTTGCACGGCCCGTCCCCCGGCAACATCTCGGCGCATACCGAGTCCCACTTCGGCGACGTGGCGGCCGGCTTCGCCGCGGCCGACTACATTCGCGAGGATGTCTTCGAGACACAACCGGTCAAGCAGGGCATGCTCGAACCGCACGCCTGCGTCGGCGTCTGGGACGGCTTCGGCAAGGCGACGCTGTGGGCCTGCAAGATGAGTCCCTATCCGGTGTGGCGGCAGCTTGCGATGGGGCTCGACATCAAGCCGGGCGACGTGCGCGTGGTCCAGACCTACGTCGGCGGCGGCTTCTCGGGCGGCAAGCAGGAGGCCATGCCGATGGACTTCTGCGCCCTGATGCTGTCGAAGAAAACCGGGCGGCCGGTGAAGATCGTCCACACCATGGAGGAGGTCCTGACCATCGGGCACATGCGCCATCCGATGAAAATCTGGCTGCGCACCGGCACCACCAGGGACGGGCGCATCCTGGCCCAGCACTGCAGGCTGCTCGCCAACGGCGGCGCTTATTCGAGCATCGGCGGCTTCAGCATTTTCCTCGCCGGGGCCATGCTCAACCTGCCCTACCGCGTGCCCAACATGAAATACGAGGCCGATCGCGTCTATACGAACAACGGCTTTTGCGGCGCCTTGCGCGGGCATACCGTGGTGCAGATGTGCTTCGCGCGCGATTCGCAGCTGGAAATGATCGCGCAGGACCTGGGGATCGATCCGCTGGAGCTGCGCCGCCGCAATGCCGTCCGGGACGGCGAGGTGACGGCCAACGGCTTTCGCATCAACACCTTCGCCTTCGACGAGTGCATCGAGCGCGTCGCCGAAATGTCGGACTGGCGCAACAAGCGGGGCAAGCTGCCGAAGTACCGCGGCATCGGCTTCGGCTGCGGCGCGCATTTGTCCGGCGCCCGGCTCATGGGGCACTCCGCATCGACGGCGGAAATCCGCATGCTGGAAGACGGCACCGTGCATCTCACCACGGGCTCGACCGACGTCGGCCAGGGCGTCGAGACGGTGATGTCGATGATCGCCGCCGAGGTGCTCGGCGTCGGCGTCGACGACATCAACTACCTGAAGGTCGATAGCGCGGCGACGCCGCTCGATCCCGGCACCTTCGGTTCGCGGGTGACGCTGTTCACCGGCAACGCCGTCAAGCGTGCGGCGGAGGATGCCTGCCGGCAGCTGGCCGAGATCGCCGGCGAGCGGATGGGCGTGGATCCGAGTGACCTGATATTCCGCAAGCACGAGATCGTCAACCGCAAGGACGAGAAGCAGCGCGCCTCACTGAAGGAGATCGTGCGCTGGGGAATGTTCCAGCAGGGAAAGGTCGTCACCGGGCGCGGCGTCTATGCGCCGGGCGAGGAGAAGATCGACTTCCGCACCGGCTACGGCAACCTGTCGCCGGCGTACAACCCGACGGCCTGTGCCGTGGAGGTGGAGGTCGATCCGGATACGGGCCGCGTGACCGTGGTCGGCCTGTGGGGAGCGGACGACAGCGGCACCCCCCTGAATACGCTGGCGGTCAAGGGGCAGGTGATCGGCGCCGCCGTCATGTCCATCGGCCACGCGCTCTACGAGAACGTGATCCGCATGGACGGCAAGGTGATGAATCCGTCGCTGCGCGATTACAAGATGCCGCTGGCGACGGACATCCCCAGGCTGGCCAATTTCAAGCACAGCAACGTCATCACCTGGGAGCCGGATGGCCCCTTCGGCGCCAAGGAGGCCGGGCAGGGCGCGGGAACCGGCGTCATCGCAGCGCTCGCCAATGCCATTCACGACGCCACCGGGGTGCGCCTGACGCGCCTGCCGATGACGCCGGAGAGCATCCTGTCCGGCCTCAGGCAGGCGCAGGAGAACCGCAACGCGGGGCGCGAGGCCTGAACCGGTACCGCCACCGGACATGAACGGGGAGCAGACGATGCTGGACGGATGCACGCCATGGCCGCAGGAGGTCGTGCGCAATTACATCGGAACCGGCTGCTGGGAGGACAAGACCCTGGCCGACGCGCTGGAGGCGGGGGCGCGGGCGTTTCCGCAGCGCATCTTCGTCGCGGACAAGGGCGGGCATCTGACCTACGGGGAAGTCGACCGGCAGGCCGAGCGCGTCGCCGGCGGGCTGCTCGCCTGCGGCATGCGGCCGCGCGACATCGTGCTGCTGCAGCTGCCCAACGTCCGCGAGCTGGTCGTCGTTTTCTTCGCCTGCCACAAGATCGGCGTGATTCCCGTCATGTGCCTGCCGGCGCACCGGCGTTCGGAAATCGCCCATTTCGCCAGGCTGACCGGCGCCACGGCCTATTGCTGCGCACCGGAGTTCCGCGGCTTCGACTTCCTGGCCATGGCGCGGGAAGTGCAGGCCGAGGCGCCGGCGCTGCGGCGCCTGATCGCGATCGGCCGCGGCAGCGCCGCCGATGTCTCCTATCTTGGCCCCTGGATCGACCGCGAGCCCGATGCGGCCGACCGCAAGGCCATGCCGGCCCGCCATCGCGCCGACCCGCTCGATGTGGCGTTCATGCTCTTGTCGGGGGGAACCACCGGCGTGCCGAAACTGATTCCGCGCACCCATGCCGACTACCTGTGCAATGCCCGCGCATGCGCCGACGCGCTGGCGTGGGGAAGCGATGTCCGCTATCTGGTGTGCCTGCCCGCGGCCCACAACTTCACCCTCGGCGCGCCGGGAATGGTCGCCTGCATGACCCTCGGCGCCAGCGTGATCATGTGCCCCTCCACCGACGCCGACGAGGTGTTCGGCGCCATTGAACGGCACCGGGCCACAGTCCTGGCGGCGACCCCCGCACTGATGATCATGCTGCTGGCTGCGCCGCAGCGCGCCCGATACGATCTGCGCTCCCTGCGCCAGATCTGCGTCGGCGGGCAGCGCATGCTGCCCGAACTGTACGATCGCCTGCAGGCGGCATTTCCCCACGCCGCGCCGATCCACGCCTTCGGCATGGCCGAGGGGGTGACCAACCTGAGCCGGCCCGGCGATGCGCCCGGCATCAGGCGCGAGACGCAGGGTCGCCCGGTCTCGCCGGCCGACGAATTCAGGATCGTGGATGAGGAAGGGGCCGATGTCCCTCCGGGCGCGCTCGGCGAGCTGATCGTGCGCGGCCCGTACACGATACGCGGCTACTACCGCGCCGAAGAACACAACCGCAACGCCTTCACGGCGGACGGCTTCTACCGCACGGGAGACCTGGTCAGGCTGCATGGCAGCGGGAACCTCGTCGTCGAGGGGCGCAGGAAGGACACCATCAACCGCGGCGGCGAAAAGATCAGCGCCGAAGAAGTCGAGAACCTGCTGCTTTCCCATGACAGCGTGCGCCTCGCCGCCGTGGTGGCCATGCCCGACCCGGTGATGGGCGAACGCAGTTGTGCATTCATCGTGCCCAAGGGCGACGCCCCGCCGACGCTGGCGCAACTCAACGAGTTCCTGATGAAGAAGGAGATTGCGAAGTTCAAGCTGCCGGAGCGGCTGGAAATCGTCGACGCGTTTCCGGTCACCGCGGTGGGCAAGATTTCCAAGAAGGCGTTGCGGGAGCAGGTGGCATCGAAGCTGCGCCTGGAGAGCGGAGGATAGAGCCGGCGTCGACGCATCGCTTTGACGACGGCAATGCTGCACGTGAGCGACAAAACCGAAAGGAGGGGACAAATGCAACCGATGTGGAAGACGGTATTGCTCGGCGTCATGCTGGTCGTGGCGGCCCGGGGTCTCTGCGCCCAGGAGACGGTGCTGAAGGTGCACCATTTCCTCGGCCCGAATTCGAACATTCACGAAAACCTGATCGTGCCCTGGTGCAACAGGGTGCACAAGGAATCGGCGGGTGTGCTGAAGTGCCAGATCTACCCGTCCATGCAGCTGGGCGGCTCGCCCCCGCAGCTGTTCGACCAGGCCAAGGACGGCGTCGCAGACATCGTGTGGACCGTGCCCACCTATCAGGCCGGACGCTTTTCGAAGACCGAGGTCTTCGAACTGCCCTTCCTGATCGAATCGGCCGAGAAAAGCAGCCCCGCCCTTTGGGAATACGTGCAGAAGAATTCGCTGGACGAGTTCAGGGGCACCCGCCCGATCCTGCTGCACTTCAACGACGGCAACCTGCTGCACATGGGCAACCGCAGCATTCAGCGACTGGAGGATCTCAAGGGCGTCAAGGTGCGGGCGCCGACGCGGCTCGGCACGCGCATCCTCTCCGCACTGGGGGCCATTCCGATCCAGATGCCGGTGCCGGCGGTGCCCGAAGCCATAGCCAAGGGCGTGGTCGACGGCGCCATGCTGCCGTGGGAAGTGGCGGCCTCGCTGAAGATGCAGGAAATCACCCGGTTCCACATCGAGGTGCCGTCGGGACAGCCCAAGATGTCGAACATTGTCTTTGCCATGGTCATGAACCAGGCCAAGTACGACAGCCTGGCGCCCGGCCTGAAAAGGATCATCGACCAGAACAGCGGGATCGAAAGCTCGCGCTGGGCCGGCCGCGTCACCGATGCTTCGGTTCCCGGTGCGCGCAAGATCGGCCAGGAGCGCAAGAACACTTTCGTCACCCTGGGGGCCGACGAATACGCGCAGTGGGTGAAGGCGACTGCCGTCGTGGGCGACGACTGGATCAGGGAGGTGGCCGCCAAGGGTGCCAACGGCAAGGCGCTCTTCGACGAAGCCAGCGCGCTGATTCAGAAATACCGCTAGCGCGCCAGCAGCAGCCAGACGAGCAGCAGGTTGAGGGCGATCGAGGCGGCGGCGATGAGCTTCAGCGCCAGTTGCGGATCGCGCTGCAGGAGGGGCGTGCGCCGCGGCAGGGCGAGCGGCTTGTGCGCGCCGCGCTCCAGGGCGAGGAGGAATTCCTCGGCGGTCTCGAAGCGCGCCTTCGGCTCGCGCGCCACGGCCTTGAGGATCACCGCCTCCAGCCATTGCGGCAGGTCGGGGCGGTAGCGCAAGGGCGTCACCGGCTCGCCGAACTTCGGCCGCTGGAAGGGCTCGATCTCGCCGTAGGGGTACTTGCGCGTGAGCAGCTCGTAGAGCGTGACGCCGGCGGCGTAGAGGTCGCTCTGCGCCGAGGCCGCCGTGCCGGCGAACAGTTCCGGCGCCATGTAGGAGGGCGTGCCGGGGTTGGCCGCCTCGGCGTGCTCGATGCCGTCGGCGGCCGCCACGCCGAGGTCGAGGATGCGCAGCCGCCCGTCCTGGCCCAGATGCAGGTTGTCCGGCTTGATGTCGCGATGCGCGATGCCGAGGCGGTGCAGCGCGGCGATGCCCTTCAGCAGGCGCAGGCCGATCTGCGCCCCCTCGGCGACGCTGAAGCGGTGGCCGCGCGCCAGCATGGCCTTCAGCGTTTCCCCCTCGTGCCAGCTCATCAGGTAGTAGAGGTGGCTGCGCGCCGGATGGGCCACCACCTGCGGGAAGTAGTGCGCGGTGAGCCGCCGCGCCAGCCATTCCTCGTGCAGCAGGGCGTTCTTCGCCTCCTCGTCGTCGGCCTCGGGCAGCAGGGTCTTGAGCACCAGCGCCTGGCCGGCGGCGTTCTTCACGCGGTAGAGCAGGGTGGCGCGCGATTCGTGCAGCACCTCCTCGACCTGCAGGCCGTCGAGCGTCTGGCCGGGCTTGAGGCGCGGCGGCACGGGCTGGCGCCGGCCCTGCGCCAGGCGGTCGCGCAGGCTGGCCGCAGGCACGCCGTCTGCGCGCAGCAGCAGCGCGGTGCAGTTGTCCTGGGCGCCGCGCTCGACCGCGGCGGCGGCGAGCGCCTCGGCCGTTTCCTGCAGATCGCCCGGGCGCGCCAGCCGCTCGGCGAGCTGCGCCTCGCCCAGGGTGCTCCAGATGCCGTCGCTGGCGAGCAGGAAGACGTCGCCCGCCTTCAGCTCGCCGTCGGCGTGGTCGAGCATGAGATGGGCGTCGAGGCCGACGGCGCGCCTGAGCACGTGGCGCATCTCGGGGTGCTCCCAGACGTGGTCCTCGGTGAGCCGCGCCAGCTGCCCGTCGCGCCACAGGTAGAGGCGGCTGTCGCCGGCGTGGGCCGAGTACCAGCGGTTGCCGCGCAGCACCACGGCGGTGAGGGTGGTGGCCATGCCGGCCAGCTCGCGCCGCGCCGCCGCCTGCGAGACGAGCCAGCGGTTGAGCGCCATGACGACGACGTCGAGCGCCTTGGCCACGCTCCAGGTCTCCGAGGTGGCGTAGTAGTCGGCGAGCAGGCCGCGCACGGTATGCTCGGCCGCCTCGCGCCCGTGCGCGGCGCCGCCGACGCCGTCGGCGACGGCGGCCAGCACGCCCTTCACCTCCAGCTCGTTGCCTTCCGGCGTGACGACGCCGCAGAAGTCCTCGTTCTGCGGGCGCGGGCCGGTAAGGGAGGCGTGGCCGACGGAGACGGCTAAGGACATGGAGCGGTAAGTGGTGAGCAGTGAGCGGGAAGCGGTGAGCGGATTGTAGCCTTTACCGCTTCCCGCTCACCGCTCCCCGCTCACGGCTTCTCAGATCTTCGCCGTCGTCAGATGCGCCGCGCCCCAGGTGGTGCGCCAGCGCATCTTGACGCTGGTCAGGCCGACCAGGGCCAGCAGCGACAGCGCGGCGAAGACGAGGAAGCCGGCCTGGTAGCTGCCGGTGAGCTGCTTCGAGTAGCCCAGGCTGGAGGCGAGGTAGAAGCCGCCGATGCCGCCGGCCATGCCGACCAGGCCGGTCATGACGCCGATCTCCTTCCTGAAGCGCTGCGGCACGAGCTGGAACACGGCGCCGTTGCCCATGCCGAGCGAGAGCATGGCGAGCACGAACACGACAAGCGCCAGCCAGGCCTGCGGCAGGCCGAAGGAGACGATGCCGAGGAAGAGGGCCGCCGCGACATACACCACCGACAGGCTCTTCACGCCGCCGATGCGGTCGGCCAGCGCGCCGCCCATCGGCCGCACCAGCGAGCCGGCGAAGACGCAGGCGGCGGTGAAGAAGCCGGCGGTCTTGGCATCCAGCCCGTACTGGGCGTTGAAGTAGATGGTGAGCGAGGAGGCCAGGCCGACGAAGCCGCCGAAAGTCACCGAGTAGAAGAACATGAACCACCAGGCGTCCTTGTCGCGCAGGATGCGCAGGTAGTCGGAGAGCGGCCTGGGCGCCGGGCACTCCGGCGCGTCCTTGGCGGCGAAGAGATAGAAGACGAACACCGCGGCGAGCGGGATCAGCGCCAGGCCGAAGACGTTCTGCCAGCCGAAGGCGGCGGCCAGCGTCGGCGCGAACAGGGCGGCGAGCGCCGTGCCGGAGTTGCCGGCGCCGGCGATGCCCATGGCCTTGCCCTGGTGCTCGGCCGGATACCAGCGCGAGGCGAGCGGCAGCGCGGCGGCGAACGAGGCGCCGGCGACGCCGAGGAAGAGGCCGAGCACCAGCGTCTGCTCGTAGCTCTTCACGCCGAACCACCAGGCGCCGGCCAGCGCCGCCAGGACGATCACCTGGCCGATGGCGCCGGCCTTCTTCGGCTTGAAGTGATCGACCATGATGCCCATGACGAAGCGCAGCAGCGCGCCCGCCAGCACCGGCGTGGCCACCATCAGGCCTTTCTGCGCGTGGGTGAGGCCGAGGTCCTGCGAGATCTGCACGCCGAGCGGCCCCAGCAGCACCCACACCATGAAGGCGAGGTCGAAATAGAGGAAGGCGGCCAACAGCGTCGGCGTGTGCCCGGACTTGAGGAAGGACTGGCGGTCCATGGTCATCTCCTTGGTTGCTTTAAATCTGAATTGTTCAGTGCTCGGCCCGCACGCCCATCTGCGGGAAGCGCTCGGCCAGGCCCGTCTCCCGCGCGTGCTCGACGAAGCCCTTGTTGCGCCAGAAGAAGGCGCCGGGCATCGTCGTCGGGATGACGATGACGTAGAAGAGGGCGCGGCCGAGGATGGCGGCGGCGAGCGCCGCGGGTGCCAGCAGCGCGTACAGCAGCGGGCCGGCGCCCAGCGCGAGGGCGGCGGCGACGAGCAGGGCCAGCGCGAGCAGGCCGTTGCGCAGCCGGTAGCTGTGGCCGTAGGTGGTGCTCTGCTCGTAGAAGGAGGCGGCGCCTTCGCTCTTCGCATCCTTCAGGGCGCGGGCGTGGGCGGCGAGGCCGACGCCCTCCAGCGCCAGGCCGGCGAACACCGGCACGGCGAGCACTTTGGCCAATTCGGGCGTGAGCGTGCCGAAGGCCCCGGCGCAGGCGGCGAGCAGCAGCGCGCCCAGCGAGAATGCCGTGCCGACGAAGGCGGCATCCGTGTGCCAGTGGTTCCAGAAGGGCCGCGCCGGAATGCGGTAGAGCCTGATCATGTACCAGCCGCCGAAAGTCAGTCCCAGCAGGGCGGCGATTGCGGCGGCGGGCTTCAGCGCCGCAGCCAGCGGGAAGCCGGGGAAGAGGGTGAGGAAGCCGTAGCCCGCCAGGCCCGCGAAGAACAGCGACACGCCGGCGATCTCGCGCGAGACCGGCGACAGGCGCCAGTTGTTGAAGCCGCGGTAGAAGCGCAGCGGCTTGCCCAGGTGCAGGTTGAGGCGGAGGAGGCCGAAGCTCGCCAGCGCCAGCATCACGCCCAGGGTGGGCAGCGCCGCGCTGCCCGTCGCCAGGGACGAGAGGGGTGCCGGCACCAGCCCGCCGAGATCGGCAAGCGGGGCCAGACCCAGGCCGCCGCCGAGATCGGCAAGCGGGGCCAGACCCAGGCCGCCGCCCAGCACGAGGAGCAGGAAGGCGCCCATCACGGCCTGCACGCTGAGGGTGAAGGCGACGTGGGCGTTCTCGTGGGTGCTCAGGAGTTTTTTCAGGTTCCAGCGCCGCGCGTAGCCGTGCTTGGGATCGAGCATGGGCTGGAAGCGCGCTTCGTTTCCGTTGTCCTCGCGCCGGTATTTCAGCGGCGCATTGTCCAGGCGCAGCATCTCGCGCTGGGGAACGCGCGTCTGCTGGAAGCGGATGTTGGGATGCGTGATGTCGCTGCGCGGGAAGCCGGGAATCTCCGCCTTGGCCTGGCTGCGGCCCTCGGGGATGTTCTCGATGACGCCGAAGTCGAGCGCCTTGCCCAGGCAGGCGGCGGCGCAGGCGGGCTTGAGGCCGACCTCCAGCCGATCCACGCACATATTGCACTTCGACACCTGGCCCTTGACCGGATCGAGTTGGGGCGCGTTGTAGGGGCACACCCAGGTGCAGTAGCCGCAGCCGAAGCAGATGTCCGGGTCCTGCAGCACGGCGCCGTACTCGGCGAACTTGGTGTAGGCGCGCGTCGGGCAGCCCTTCAGGCAGACCGGATCGTCGCAATGGTTGCAGGCCATCGAGATGTTCAGGCGCTGCACGTTCGGGTAGGTGCCGCCCTCGACGAAACCGACGGAGCGGAAGGCGAGATGGGGCGGCACGTCGTTCTTCTCCGAGCAGGCCGCCTCGCAGGCGTGGCAGGCGATGCAGTTGTCGGCGTTGAAGAAGAAGCCGTGCTGCTTGTAGCGGTTGGGGTTCATGCCGACGCGTGCGTCGCCGTTGATGTTCAGGCTCCGCTCGCGCAGGGCGTGGCCTTCCGGCACGGTCTCGATGGGCTTGCCGTAGCGGTTGTGGGTGAGGCTGTCGGGGTCGTTCAGCCGCGCGTAGTCGGGTTCGAAGGAGCGTTCGTACAGGTACATATCGACCTCGTCAGAAAGTGCGCATGCCCATGGAGAGCTTCGCCGCCGCGGGCTGGTCGGCGATCTTCTCGATGCGCACGGCGGACTGCTTGAAGGCGGGCTGGCGCGAGTGGGGATCGAGCAGGCCCAGGGTCAGGCGGTTGGCGCAGTCGTGGAAGTGGAAGGGCAGGAACACCATGTTCCTGGGCACGCGCTGGGTGGGCTGCGCCATGGCCACCGCATCGCCGCGGCGCGACACCAGGCGCACGTACTCGCCGCGCACGATGCCCAGCTCCTCGGCCAGCGCCGGGTTGATCTCGATGAAGGGGATCGGGCTGAACTTGTTGTTGTTGGCGATCTTGCCGGTCTTGGTGCGCCCGTGCCAATGCTCGATCAGCCGCCCGGTGTTGAGCCAGACGGGGAACTGGTCGTCCGGCACCTCGTTGTTGTCGATGAAGGGGAGCGGAATGAGCTTGGCGCGGCCGTCGGCGTAGCTGAACGTGCCGTCCTCGGTGTACAGGCGCTTGCCGCCGCGGGGCGGTTCTTCGCCGCGCGCGCGCGCGCCGGCGCTGTAGGGCCACTGCACGCCGCGGTTGCGCTCCAGCAGGGCGTGGTCCATGCCGGAGATGTCCGCCAGGCGGCCCTTCGACAGCTCGCGCATCTCCAGGAAGACCTCGCCCGCCGTCTCCGGGAAGCTGACTTTTCCCGCGCGGTTGAAGCGCTCGGCGACGCGGTTGAAGATCCACAGGTCGGGCTTCGCTTCGCCGGGCGGGGGCGTGACGGGTTTGACTCTATTGATGCGCCGCTCGGTGTTGGTCATCACGCCGTCCTTCTCCGCCCAGGTGCCGGCGGGCAGATAGACGTGGGCGTACTGGGCGCTCTCCGTGTCCTCGTAGCAGTCCTGCACGCAGCAGAACTCCAGCTGCTCCATGGCGCGGCGGATGCGCGCGGTGTTGGGCAGCGACGAGAGCGGGTTGGTGGCGATCAGCCACAGGCCCTTGATCTGGCCGGCCTCCATGGCCTGGTAGATGTCGGTCTGGAACATGCCGCGCTTCTTGGGGAAGAACTCCGGGTCCACATTCCAGGCGCGGGCGATCTCCTCGCGGTGCTCGGGGTTTTCCAGCACGCGGTAGTTGGGCAGGCCCGAGCAGGAAGACCACTCGCGCGTGCCCATGGCGTTGCACTGGCCGGTGATGGAGAGTGCGGTGCCGCCCGGCCTGCCGATGTTGCCGGTGATGAGCGCCAGGTTGTTGATGCCCACCACGCCGTCGGAGCCGTGGGTGGACTGGTTGATGCCCATGGTCCAGATCTGCATGGCCGCGGGCGCCTTGGCAAAGGTGCGCGCCACCACGCGGATGGTGTCCTCGTCGATGCCGCAGATCTTCGAGGCGGTCACCGGGTCGTATTTCTCCACGGAGGCAGCGAGGGCCTCGACGCCGTTGGTGTTGGCCTCGATGTAGCGCGCATCGTGCAGGTTCTCCTTGAAGATCACGTGCATCAGGGCGTTCATCAGCACCACGTCCGTGCCCGGCACGATGGCCAGGTGCAGGTGGGCGTTCTGCGCCAGCATGGTGACGCGGGGGTCGACGACGATGAGCGGGAAGCCGCGCTTCTCCTGCGCCTCCTTCATGCGCCAGTAGATGATCGGGTGCTGCTCGGGGAGATTCGAGCCCCAGGCGATGAGGCAGTCGGTGTGCTCGAAATCCTCGTAGCAGCCGGGCGGGCCGTCGGAGCCGAAGCTGCGCTTGTAGCCGGACACCGCCGAGGACATGCACAGGGTGGTGTTGCCGTCGTAGCTGTTGCTGCCGATCAGGCCGCGGGTGAGCTTGCCGAGGGTGTAGAACTCCTCGGTCAGCAGCTGGCCGGTGGAGATGATGGCCACCGAATCCGGCCCGTGCTTCGCCTGCACGCGCACGATCTCGTCATGCAGCTTGTCGAGCGCCGTATCCCAGGTGGCGTCCTGCCACGGCGCGTGCCAGTGGGTGCGCATCTTCGGCTTGAGGCCGCGGCCGGCGGAATCGAACAGCTCGTGTTCGAAGATGCCCTTCAGGCACAGCTTGCCGCGGTTCACGTCGGCATCCGCCACGCCGCGCGAAACCACCGGACGGCCGGCGGCATCGAGGCCGACCTCGATCGAGCAGCCGGTGGAGCAGTAGCCGCAGGTGGCGTACTTCCAATCGACGACGCCCTTGTCTACGAGCTTGATCGGATTTTTCCTGTGGCGGCCGAACAGCATGACGTCTCCTTGGGTTCAACTATTCACGTTTCAAACACAAGCTCTCCTTTGCAACTGCCGTGCCAGGGCGGCCGAATCGGCGGAAAGCCAGTATTGGCGCGGGTTTCGGTGGGATAACCCTCCGTCCGTTGCATGTTTGTCGATGGTGCGGCGCGGCATCCGGCCTGTGCCAAACTGGTGCGCGGCTGTGCCAAACTAAGCGGATGGACCCCCTTCCTCTTTGCCGCAAGGGAAGCTTCAAGGCGCGCGCCGTGCTCGCTGGCGAGCGCATCGACCTGCGCGCCTTCGGCAGCAGCGGGGCGCTCGCCACCAGTCCGCTCGCCGTCGAGGTGCACGGCGGCGGCGCGGCGGTGCTGTTCCGCTACGGCGTGGCGGTGTTTTTCGACGTGGCGCCGCTGGAGGAGGTGTCCTTCCTTGGGCGGTTGCGGCCCTTTATCGCCCGACCCTACGAGCAGCCCGAGACCGAGGAGATCGACATCGCCGTCGAGCCGCAGGCCAAGGACGGCGTGCGGCCGGGCAGCATCGTCTTCGAGGACTGCACGATCGAGCGCCTGCAGCTGGTGGCGGACATCCTCTCGAAGAGCGTGCTGCTGGCGCTCTACGAGGCGCAGGTGTCGGCCGAGTTCGACCGCGTCGAGCCGCTGGCGGCGGAGCTGGCCGAGAGGGGCCGCATCCCCGGCCAGCAGCGGGCGCTGCTGAAGAACATCGGCGCCATGCTGCTGATCGAGAGCCGCATGGTCGGCCGCGCCGAGATGAGCGAGAAGCCCGAGCTCCTGTGGGACCACCCCGGCCTGGAAGGACTCTTCGTGCGCCTGCAGGACGAGTTCGAGATCCTCGAGCGCCACCAGGCGCTGGAGCGCAAGATGAGCCTGCTCTCGCACACCGCGCAGAGCGTGCAGGAGCTGCTCTCGGCGCGCCACGGCATCCGCGTCGAGTGGTACATCGTCGCCCTGATCGTCTTCGAGATCATCCTCACCCTCTACGAGCTGTTCTTCAAACGCTGAAGGAGATGCACATGGACATCGGATTCATCGGCCTCGGCCTCATGGGACGCCCCATGGCCATCAACCTCGCCCGCGGCGGCCACACCCTGCATATCTGGGCGCGGCGCACCGCCTCGCTGGAACCCTTCGCCCAGTTCGGCGCCCACGCCCACGTCAGTCCGGCCGAGGTGGCGAAGCACGCCGACATGGTGTTCACCATGGTGGCGGATGCGCCCGACGTCGAGCAGGTCTGCCTCGGCCCGGGCGGCATCGTCGAATCGGGCAAGCACGGCCTGACGGTGTCGGATTCCAGCACCATCGCACCGGGCGCGGCGCGCCGGATCGCCGTGCGGCTGAAGGAGCACGGCATGCATTTCCTCGACGCGCCGGTGTCGGGCGGCGAGGTCGGCGCCATCAATGCCACGCTCTCCTTCATGGTCGGCGGCGAGGCGGTGGCCTTCGAGAAAGCCCGTCCGCTCTACGAACTGATGGGCAAGAGCGTGACGCTGGTCGGCGCTTCCGGCGCCGGCCAGGTGACCAAGGCCTGCAACCAGACGGTGGTGGCGATGACCATGCTCGCCGTGGCGGAGGCACTGACTTTTGCGAAGAAGTCCGGCGTGGACGGCGCCAGGGTGCGCGAGGCCCTGCTCGGCGGCTTCGCCAACAGCAAGATCCTCGACCACCACGGCAAGAAGATGCTCGAGCGCAACTGGACGCCGGGCTTCAAGGCCTGGATGCAGCAGAAGGATTTGCGCATCGTCCTGCAAAGCGCGCACGAGCTGGGCCTCGCCATGCCCGGTGCCGCCGTCGCCGCGCAGCTGTTCAACGCCATGGTCGGCAGCGGCATGGGCGAGGAAGACAACATGGCGGTGATCAAGCTGATCGAGCAGCTCGCCGGCGTGAAGGAATGAGGCCACCTCTATCCCCCTCTCCCCGCAAGCGGGGAGAGGGTTGGGGTGAGGGGAAACGGCCATGAACCTCGGCTTCATCGGCCTCGGTGCCATGGGGCGCCCAATGGCCCTGCACCTTCTCAAAGCGGGCCATGCGCTGAGCGTCTACGCCCGCCGCGCCGAAGCGGCGCAGCCGCTGGTCGACGCCGGCGCGCGCCGCTGCGCCACGCCGGCCGAGGTGGCGGCCAACAGCGAAGCGGTGTTCACCGTCGTCACCACCGGCGCCGACGTCGAGGAAGTGGCACGGGGCGAGCACGGCCTCATTCACGGCGCAAGACCGGGCACGGTGCTGGTCGACATGAGTACCATCCCGCCCGCCACGGCGCGGCGCATCGCCGCGAAACTGGCCGAACGCGGCATCGACATGATCGACGCGCCGGTTTCCGGCGGCGAGGTCGGCGCACAGAATGCTACACTGGCGATCATGGCCGGCGGCAAGGCCGAGGTGCTGGCGCGCGTGCGCCCGCTGCTGGAAAAGCTCGGCAAGACCCTCGTGCACATCGGCCCGAGCGGCGCAGGCCAGGTGGCCAAGGCCTGCAACCAGATGATCATGGTGTCGTGCATCGAAGCGGTGGCCGAGGCCATGCTGCTGGCAGAGAGCAGCGGCGTCGATCCGGAAAAGGTGCGCCAGGCACTCGCCGGCGGCTCGGCCGCCAGCCGCGTGCTGGAATTCTTCGGCACCAAGATGGCGGCGCGCGACTTCAAGGCCGGCGTCGAAGCGCGCCTGCACCACAAGGATTTCGGCATCCTTCTCGACGAAGCCCACGCGCTTGGCGTCGCCCTGCCCGTCGCCGCGCAGGTGTGGCAGCAGTTGAACGCCCTGATGGCGCAGGGCTGGGGCCGCGAGGACACGTCGAGCCTGCTGCTGGTGCTGGAACAGGCGTCGCGCCAGAATGCTTGACTCCCTCGCCCCGCTTGCGGGGAGAGGGCTGGGGTGAGGGGAAATTCTTTGGAGGCTGCAATGGCCAGATCGGAAATACGCTTCGTCGTCGAAGAAGCGCCGGAGGGCGGCTACATCGCCAGGGCGGTCAACAAGGACATTTTTACTGAAGCGGACGATATCCCAGGCCTGCATGCCCGCGTGCGCGATGCCTTGCGCTGCCATTTCGACGACAGCGCCGCGCCGGGCGTGATTCGCCTGCATTTCACCCGGGAAGAAGTGATCGCCGTGTAACGGTTGGCAACGCGTTTGCTTCGTCATTCCGGGCAAGCGAAGCGCGACCCGGAATCCAGGTAGCAACTGACCGATCTTCGTGCATTGACAGCCGCTTGTTCGGTTGAAACAATGCCACCATCTTCTGCAGCCTCATCCCATCTTCCCGCTGGGAGATGGGCAGGGTGAGGGGCATTCTTTGGGGGCTGATATAGGAACGATGAAGCTGCGCCTGTGGAATTCCGCCGAGCACCTGAAGACCGAGGAAGACATCGCCTTCTACCTGAAAGCCTGCATGGAGGAGGGCGATCAGGCTTTGATCGCCCATGCGTTTGAGGTCATCGCGCGCGCTCGCCAGGCGATAAATTCAGGAAACGACGATCGCCCGGCCGACGAGAACTGACCCCCGGCCGATCTTGTCGCCGTATCGCCGGGACTGACTTTCAACTGAATACCTGCGTCACCCCTTCCTCCACCAAAGTATTTCGATCCTCTACATCGGTGACCTTGTGCTGCCTGGGCAGCATCAAGGGAGCGTGCGGCATGCCGCTGCCAAGCAATCGGCATACAATGCAGCGTTCATACCTGTTCCTGTTTTCAGCGTGGCGCGAAATGTTCGGCAGGCTCACCCCATGAGCCAGATGACAAGGATAATCAAGGGACACGGTATCTCGGTATCTGACTGCGAGGGAGGATGGCTCACTACTTCGCCCATAGCGCGAACACGGTCGGCAGGTGGCACCTGCTGCGGGAGCACCTGTCCGCTGTAGGCGACTTGGCGGCGGAGTTTGCCGGTGCTTCCTCGTGGCTGGAAGAAGCACGCATTGCAGGCCGGTTGCACGACCTTGGCAAGTATGGCGACCTCTTCCAAGCTCGCTTGCGCTGCGAAGAGTCGGGCTTGGATCATTGGTCGACAGGCGCACGAATGGCGCTGGAACTCCGTTCTGCCGCGGCGGCGTTGGCGATTCAGGGGCATCACATCGGATTGCAGTCTCTGTCCAAGGAGGCGCTGAGACAGTTGCCCAATCCATGTGTCCAAGGGTTGCGGCTAACCGCAGACGTGGACACGCTGAAAACGCGACTGGCAAATGATGGAGTAGCAACTCCCTCAGCGAAGCAAACGTTGCTTGGTGGAAACCTGCAAGCGACGGTGTCTTCGATGCTGGATGTGCGTTTGCTATTCTCCGCTTTGGTAGATGCCGATTACCTGGATACCGAGGCGCACTTCGAAGGTGACGCATCCGGCAAGTTTTATCGTGCTGCCGGACCTCGACTGGACGCTTCCTCTGCCTTGAGGGTGGTGCTCGCACATATCGAACACACCCGTGCGAGCAGCGCAGCCTCACCGGCGGTGAGTTCCGTGCGCGACGATCTGCTTGCCGCCTGTCTGAACGGGGCCGAACGCGAACCAGGCCTGTTTACCCTCACCGCACCCACAGGCAGCGGCAAGACGCTTGCCATGCTCGCGTTCGCCTTGAAGCACGCGCTCCGGTATGGCTTGGAGCGCGTGATCATGGTGATCCCTTATCTCACCATCACCGAGCAGACCGCGCGTGTTTATCGGAGCATCTTCGCACCGATATTCGGCGAGGAGTTCGTGCTGGAACATCATTCTCTGGCCGGCGTTGGCGAGGAACGCGTCCAACGGGACAACGAAGGCGAGGCCGGTCAATCCGGCCATGCCGAGCGCCGCCGACGTCTGCTGGCGGAGAACTGGGATGCGCCGCTCATCGTCACCACCAACGTGCAGATGCTTGAATCCCTGTTCTCCAATCGTCCTGCGGCCTGCCGCAAGCTGCATCGTCTGCAACGGGCGGTGATCTTGCTCGACGAAGCGCAGACCTTGCCTCCCTCGATTGCAGTACCAACGCTGGCCGCGCTGTCCCATCTTTCCGCAGCCAGCAGGACCAGCGTGGTGTTTGCTACCGCAACCCAGCCTGCTTTTGCTCATCTCGACGAAGCTGTGGCGAAAACGAAATCACCGGGCTGGCGGCCCCACGAGATCGTGCCCGATCCCGCTGTGCTGTTCACGCCCATGAAACGGGTTGATGTTGCTTGGGACAACCCGGACGCACCGGTTACCTGGGATGCCGTGGCCGATCGATTGGTTGAATCTCCCCAAGCCATGTGCATCGTCAATCTCAAGCGCCATGCCAAGGCGCTGTGGGAAAAGTTGTATGACCCGACTATGCTGCATCTCTCCACCAATCTTTGCGCGGCCCACCGCCAGGACGTGCTGGCTACCGTGCGCGATCGGCTTTCGGCAAGCGAGCCCGTGCGCCTGATCGCCACGCAATGCGTGGAAGCCGGCGTGGATGTGGATTTCCCTGTCGTCATGCGCGCCTGGGGGCCGCTGGATGCCATCATCCAGGCCGCTGGCCGTTGCAACCGCGAGGGGCGAAAGGCTGGTTTCGGAAAACTCCGGGTCTTCCAACCCGAAGATGCCGCCTATCCGACCGGCGGCTACCAGCAGGCCACGCAGATTGCCCAGATGCTGTTCCACAGACATGGCGAGGCAGGCATGAGGATTGACGATCCGGCCTTCATCACGGCCTATTATCGGGAACTGTACGATTTGGCCGGGCTGGCGAATTCGAGGGAGAGCCGGGACATTCTCAAAGCCATCGAGGCCGGCAGCTTTCCCGATGTCGCGAGGCTCTACCGGATCATCAGCCAGAACGCCATCAACGTGCTCGTGCCGTATGCCCCGCAACGGTCCCTATTCGACGCATTGCAGGCAGAGGCGAATGACCGAGGCCTGAATGCGGCCTGGATGCGCTGCGCCAGACCGCTCACCGTAAGCCTCTATCGTCCCAAGGACAGCGACCCGATCTGGGATGCCCTGCTTCCCGTGCCGGTTGCCGGGTGGCGGCAGCGCGAGCAGAACGACTGGTTCATCTACGCCGTACCGGAGCACTACCACCCGCAGCTCGGGCTGGTGCCACCCGGCACGCTCAACGCCTGGATCGCATAGAAAGGAAGACGACATGGCACGAGGCAAGACTCACTGTCTGGATGTCTGGGGAGAACTCGCCTGCTTCACGCGCCCGGAGATGAAGGTGGAACGCTACAGTTACCCCGTCATCACGCCGTCCGCCGCACGCGGCATCTTTGACGCAATCTACTGGAAGAAGTCCTACGGCTTCTATTGGCAGGTAGAACGTGTAGATATCCTCGGCCCGCCGAAATATCTTGCGCTGCGTCGCAACGAGGTGAAAGACAAGGCACCCCCGGAGCGCACTATCAAGGCATGGATGGATGGGCGCGAAGCTGCCGAACCGATTTGGGCTGACGGAAGCAAGGACGAACTGGGCACCGACCAGAAGGGCCGCACCCAGCGCCAGACCATGGCGCTCAAGAATGTGCGCTATCGGCTCCACGCGCACATGCGCACCCGCGGCGGACAGGCCGACTTGAATGCTCTGGACGCCCAGTTCATCCGACGCGCCAGCCACGGCAAATGCTACTACCAGCCCTTCCTCGGCTGCCGGGAGTTTCCCGCATGGTTCGAGTTGCGTGAGGACGGCCTGGACTACCCACCGCCAATCTCGTTGGATCTCGATCTCGGTTACGTGCTTTACGACGTTTTCGATCTCGGTGCCGACAACGACGAATACGCGAAGCCCGCAATCAGTGTATTCCACGCCCAGATCATGAATGGTGTGATGCGTGTTCCGGGTTACGAAGACGACGCAGTGAAGAAAGCCTGCGGGGAGGATTTCCATGCTTGATCTGATATTGAAACAAGCAGGCGAGAGCGAACCTGGTTTCTCCCGCAAGAGCGTCAAATGGGCCATTACCTGTACGGTGGAAGGGCGCTACACGGGCGTGGTGGCACTGGCCGAGGGCAAGGGGAAAATCTTTGACGGTTGCCCCAATCTCTCCCAGCCAGAACTGGTGGGTGGATCGGAGCCGCGAGCGCATTTTCTCGCCGAGTCCCTGCCTACCGTTGCCCTTTATCTCGATGACAAGGCAGAAGACAAGGATTGCGAGAAATTCGCCGCCAAGCATAAGTGGTTCGTGAACCTGCTCCGGCAGGCGTCGCAGGCTGCGCCCTATTTGCAGCCTACTGCTCAACTGCTGACGGACAAGGCCGCAATTTCGCAGGTTCAGGCTGATCTGAGGAAGGCCAAAGCGAAACCTACGGAATCCGCGATAGTGATTGTGGATGGTGTCAACCCGCTGGAGAGAGATGACTGGCGCGGGTGGTGGCGTACGTTTCGTGCCTCGCTGCGCCCGCCGGCAGCCGGGGGAACGAGCCATATGCGCTGCATTGTCACCGGCGAAGCGGTCGAACCTGTTGCCACTCAACCCAAGGTCAAGGGGCTGGCCGGGGTGGGAGGACTCAGCGTCGGCGACGTTCTGGCTGGGTTTGACAAGGCCGCTTTCCAATCCTATGGGCTCGAACAGGCAGCCAACGCCGCCATGTCGGAAGCCACTGCCACGGCTTATGCCGAGACGTTGAGCCGGCTAATTTCCGAAAGGAACGTTAAGCTTGGCAATGCTCTGGCCGTCTGGTGGTTTATCGGTCAGGAGGATATTCGTGCCGATGACGAGGTTATGGCCTGGTTCAGCGAGCCGCCAGAGCAGACCGCCGGAGCCGCTGAACGCCGCGCCCATTCCCTGCTCACCGCCATTCGCATGGGTCAGCGTAACGATCTGGCTGGCAGCCGCTTTGTGGCTCTCATGCTGTCTGGTGCGGCGGGCCGGGTGATGGTGCGGGAAGTAATGCAGGGCAGCTTCGAGGAACTGGTTGCCCACACTGAGGCGTGGTTCCACGACTTGGCGATCGTTGCGCGTGACGGCAAGGGGTTGGCGCACGATCCGAAATTTCTGGCGGTTGCGGGCAGCTTGGTGCGCGACCTGAAAGATTTGCCCAGCCCCTGGCTGCAACAACTTTGGCGCGCTGCAGTTACAGGCGGCCTCATTCCGGCTGCCACACTTGCGCAGGCGGTCACCCGCGCCCGTATCGACGTCATACAGGACGCACCGGCCAGCCATGCCCGCATGGCGCTCATCAAGGCCTATCTCATCCGAAACAAAGGAGACCAGAACATGCAACCGCATATGAATCCCGAACACCCTGCCCCTGCATACCATTGCGGACGAGCGCTGGCTTTGTTTGCCCGCCTGCAGCGCGCTGCGCTGGGCGACGTGGGGGGCGGCGTTGTCCAGCGCTACTACACCGCAGCCGCCCAGACTCCCGGACTCATTCTTGGGCGACTGGCCGGCAACGCCAAGAACCACTTGGCCAAACTCGAAGGCGGCCTTGCTTGGTGGTATGAGAACCAGCTCGCCGGAATCATGAGCCGCATTGGCGATAGCGTGCCGCGCACCCTTTCCCTGGAAGAACAAAGCCTGTTCGCCCTAGGCTACTACCAGCAGCTTGCCACTTTTAACGCCGGCAAGCAGAGCGAAACCACTCAATCCGAATAAAGGAGGAATACCTCATGAGCACTATCGCCAACCGTTACGAATTTTTGTTCCTGTTCGACTGCGAGAACGGCAACCCCAACGGCGACCCGGACGCCGGCAACGCGCCGCGCATCGACCCGGAGGACATGCATGGCCTGGTTTCCGACGTGGCCACCAAGCGCCGGGTGCGCAACTATGTGCAGGCGGTGAAGGGCAACGTCTCGCCACACGCCATTTTCGTCGAGCACGCCACCAACATGAACCGGCCGATCGCTCTGGCGCACGAGAAGGCCAACGGCGGCATTCCGGAAAAGGCAACGAAGGACAAAGTGAGAAAGGCGCGGGACTGGATGTGCGTCAACTTCTACGATGTGCGCACATTCGGCGCGGTAATGAGCACCGGTGCCAATGCCGGCCAAGTGCGTGGGCCGGTGCAATTCTCTTTTGCACGTTCCGTCGACCCGGTATTGCCTATGGATATTTCCATTACGCGGATGGCAGTAGCCGAAGACGTGAAAGGCGCCAAGAGCGCTGCCGACATTCAGAAATGGGAAGACGAGCAAGAGGAAGACAAGCTGCGCACGATGGGTCGCAAACAGCTCATTCCCTACGGCCTCTATGCGATGAAAGGCTTCGTGTCCGCCAACCTTGCTGAAGGCACTGGTTTTTCAGAGGGCGATTTAGCTCTCCTTTGGCAGGCGCTCGCCGGCATGTACGAGCAAGACCGCTCGGCGAGCAAAGGAGTGATGACCTGTCGCGGCCTGTACATTTTCAAACACGTCGGCACGGACAGCAACGTAGAACAGCGCAGGCAGCAGGCCAAGTTGGGTTGCGCGCCGGCGCATCGGCTGCTGGATTTTTCAACGGATAGACGCGAGCTGTCGGAGTCGATTGTCGAAATCCGCAAGAAGGACGGTTTTTCCGGCTCGCCGCGCGCTTTCTCCGACTACGTGGTGACAGTGCATCCAGACAGGCTGCCCAAGGGCATCGAATTGATCCAGCCCGGCGTTTGATCGGATGGCTGCGGACTGGCGCACACGCGTCGTCTCCAACCCCGACATCCTGCTCGGCAAGCCGACGATCAAGGGGACGCGGATATCCGTCGAGTTCATCATCGGCTGTTTTGCGGGCGGCTGGTCGTTAACGCAAATCCTGGAGTCCTACCCGCATGTTTCGCGGGAGGATGTTCTGGCTGCACTGGCTTACGCAAGGCACGCGATGTCGGCGCGGCAGCTTATCGACGGGCTGCCGGGCCAGGAGGAAAGCCTGGACGATATCCTGGTCGGGCTTACCGCCGTTCGGCCCAATACCCCGGCCGGCGGCTCTGGTGGGCAATCGCAATGATGCGGATGGTGTCGGACGCGAACCGGTAGATCAGCGTGTACGGAAAGCGCTTGAGATACAGCCGTCGAGTACGGTGCGGTCCCGGGCTGCCGAGTTCGGGATGCCGCTCGGCCAGTTGCGCCACGCGCTTAACCTCTGCAGAAAATGCCTCGCTGGTCTCGTTTCCGCCTTGTTCCCGATACCAGTACGCGGCGTCCTCGGCTTCCGCCAATGCTTGTCGGTTGAACGAAAGCGTCACGATTCAGCGTTTGCCCTTGGCGATCTCATCCAGGCGCGAAAATACCTCCTCAGCCGGTATCCATTCCGTGCGTCCCGCCTCCATGTCGGCGACACGCCGGGCGATCTCCTCGTCCCAGGCCTTGGCGATTTCTTCGGGCGTTTCCTCGACCGGGCCTTCGAGGCTGAGGATGAGGCTGCGGATCAGGCTGCCGCGTTCCTTGGGAGGCAGCTCGAGGGCCTGGGCTTCGATGTCTTTCAGGATGGCGGGCATGATGAATTCCTCCGCAAGGTGCGCTGATTACTGCACATATTAGCAGCCCATCGATGAACGATACAGACCCGATCCCGCTATCCGCGCTTAACCACTGGACTTATTGTCCGCGCCGCTGTTGCCTGATCCACATGGAGGGTGAGTTTACGGACAACATCCATACGGCGCGCGGCACCGCCGAGCATCGGCGCGCCGATGAGGTGCGCCACGAAACGTCGGCTGATCGGCGGATCGAGACCGCGCTGCCGGTCTGGTCCGACCGGCTCGGCCTGGTGGGCAAGTGCGACGTGGTCGAGTTTCTTGCCGATGGCACGCCCTACCCGGTGGAATACAAGCATGGTGCGCGCAAGAAATGGATCAACGACGACATACAGCTCGCCGCCCAGGCGATGTGCCTGGAGGAAATGACCGGCAGGGCCGTGCCGTTCGGCGCCATCTATCACGCCAGCTCCCGCCGCCGGCGCGAGGTGGCGATCACGGCGGAGCTGCGTCAGGCGGTGGAGACCTGCGTCGCCCAGGTGCGCGCCGCCCTGCGGGCGCTGACTTTGCCGCCCCCCGTAAACGACAAGCGCTGCCGCGAATGCTCGCTCGCCGACCTCTGCCAGCCTGGGGCCTTGGCGGATCGGGGGCGCCGAGGCCGGCTGGCGAAAACCCTGTTCGAGCCCGACGCGGAGCCATGACCATGCGCACCCTGCTCAACACCTTGTACGTCACGACGCCCCATGCCTACCTGCATTTGGACAACGACACGGTGCGTATCGACGTGGAGCGTGAGACCAAACTGCGGGTGCCGCTGCATCATCTGGGCGGCATCGTCGTTTTCGGTAACGTGCTGGTCTCGCCCGCACTGATGCATCGGCTGGCGGACCAGGGCCAGAGCCTGGTGCTGCTCGACGGCAACGGCCGCTTCAAGGCGCGCATCGAAGGCCCCGTGTCCGGAAACATCCTGCTGCGCCGCGCCCAGCATGAGAAGGCGGGGGATGGTCGGTTTGCGCTGCTGGCGGCGCGGGCCTTCGTTGCGGGCAAGCTGCGCAACTGCCGGCAGGTGCTGCTGCGGGGTGCGCGGGAGGCGAAGGCGAAGGCGGAAGCGGATGCCGCAGTCCTGTCGCGCGGAGCCGACGACCTCGCGGCTTCCCTGCGTGCGCTGCCCGCAGCGGTCGACCTGGATGCAGTTCGCGGCATCGAGGGCGAGGCGGCCCGACAGTATTTCTCCTGCCTCAATGTCCTTGTTCGGGCCGACGCCCGCGACGCCTTCGCCCTCGACGGCCGCAGCCGCCGGCCGCCGCGGGACCGCATGAACGCGCTGCTGTCCTTCCTCTATTCCATGCTGATGAACGATTGCCGCTCGGCGGTGGAATCCGTGGGCCTCGATCCGCAACTGGGCTTCCTCCACGCGATGCGGCCGGGGCGGGCCGCCCTGGCGCTCGATCTGATGGAAGAGTTCCGCCACCAGGCCGATCGCCTCGCCCTGACGCTGGTCAATCGCGGCCAGGTGCAGGCGGACGATTTCACGCTGCACGAAGGCGGCGGCGTGACCCTGGCCGAGCAGGCGCGCAGGGCCGTCGTGGTCGCATGGCAGGAGAGAAAGCAGGAGGAACTCTCCCATCCGCTCCTGGAGGAGACCGCACCCCTCGGGCTGTTGCCGCCGTTGCAGGCGCGCCTGTTCGCCCGCACGCTGCGCGGCGACATGGAAGAGTACCTGCCATTCCTGCTACGGTGAGCCCATGCTGGTGATCGTGTGCTATGACGTGAATACGGAGACCCGCGAGGGACGGCGCCGCCTGCGGCGCGTGGCGCGCGTATGCGAGGGCATCGGGCAGAGGGTGCAAAAATCGGTGTTCGAATGCCAGATCGATCTGGCCAAGATGGAGGAACTTGAGCGGCGCCTTCTCGCGGAGATCAAGCCGGGTGAAGACAACCTCCGCCTCTACAGGCTGCCGGACACACGGGGCTGCGAGGTGCGGCAGCATGGTGTGTTCCGGGCGACGGATTTCGAGGGGCCGTTGGTCGTGTAGAGTATGCCGCGGCGCGGACATGAAGCGATGGGCATTTCGCGATGGGTTCGCGCTGGAAGCAAGGATTTGATTTTTCAGGCCGGTGCAAGCCGATTGGGATACCAATGGAGTCACGGAAGCTGGTTCGAGCGCCAGTCCGCGCAAAGCGGGCCGAAATTTCCGTGCTATCCGCCTGTTGTGCGCGAACCGTTGCGCGCCCCGTTCGCAGGGCGCGAGGATTGAAACTGTCGGCAGACCGGCCAATGGGTGCTTGCCACTAGTTGCGCGCCCCGTTCGCAGGGCGCGAGGATTGAAACAAGGCTCTCTATAGCAGCATCGGCCCACTCTGCTGGTTGCGCGCCCCGTTCGCAGGGCGCGAGGATTGAAACATGTCGTGACGGCTAATCAAATCAAGGCGGCTGTCGTTGCGCGCCCCGTTCGCAGGGCGCGAGGATTGAAACATCAAGCAGCCTGGCCGGATCGCGCCGAAACCTGGTTGCGCGCCCCGTTCGCAGGGCGCGAGGATTGAAACCATCAGCAGGCATTCGAGTTCTAGCGCCAGCCGGGTTGCGCGCCCCGTTCGCAGGGCGCGAGGATTGAAACACGACTAGCTTTTCCCATAGATCCCCTCCAGGGTGGTTGCGCGCCCCGTTCGCAGGGCGCGAGGATTGAAACGGACGCGATGGCCGATCTCGGCCTGGCGCTGCCCGTTGCGCGCCCCGTTCGCAGGGCGCGAGGATTGAAACATCTTCGGCGGTTTCCATCTCGCCGCCAACGTGCGTTGCGCGCCCCGTTCGCAGGGCGCGAGGATTGAAACGTCTTGCCGTCGGCCTTGAGCTGGGCGATGAGCGGGTTGCGCGCCCCGTTCGCAGGGCGCGAGGATTGAAACATGTCGCGCGGGACGTAGCTGGTGCCGGTGGCGAGTTGCGCGCCCCGTTCGCAGGGCGCGAGGATTGAAACTCTGTGTAGAGCATGGACGGCGTGGTGGTGCCGGGTTGCGCGCCCCGTTCGCAGGGCGCGAGGATTGAAACGCTGTCGGCAGCGGCGGCCACGGCGAGGTATTGCGGTTGCGCGCCCCGTTCGCAGGGCGCGAGGATTGAAACCAGTTGGTTCCTGCTGTTGATGGGCAGGGCTTCGGTTGCGCGCCCCGTTCGCAGGGCGCGAGGATTGAAACATGCGGGCTAATCTCTGTTGGGCCTCACCACAAGGTTGCGCGCCCCGTTCGCAGGGCGCGAGGATTGAAACTCTGCAAGGCTCTGCTACGCAACGACTACTGGTGGTTGCGCGCCCCGTTCGCAGGGCGCGAGGATTGAAACCTCTTGCGTGATGGCGCGATTGATTTCCGCCCTGGTTGCGCGCCCCGTTCGCAGGGCGCGAGGATTGAAACATCGAGAACCGGGAGGC
>CAYYXS010000035.1:0-50540 GCA_964475635.1 uncultured Rhodocyclaceae bacterium | reverse complement strand
CGGCAGGACTTTCACCTGCAAGAGTGCGCCCGTGCCGGGCGCACGGAAAAAAGCCCGCCGTGCGGCGGGCTTATCCGATTCCCGCCTGCGCGGGAATGACGAAACCTACACGCGCTCCCAGATCGTCGTGATGCCCTGGCCGCCGCCAATGCACATGGTGGCCAGGCCGTAGCGGCCGTTCGTGCGGATCAGTTCATGCAGCAGCTTGGTGACGATCACCGCGCCGGTGGCGCCGACCGGGTGGCCAAGGGCGATGGCGCCGCCGTTGACGTTGGTCTTGGCCGGGTCGAGGCCGAGCCCCTTGGCGACGGTCAGCGACTGCACGGCGAAGGCTTCGTTCGACTCGATCAGGTCGATCTTGTCCAGCGTCAGGCCGGCCTTCTGCAAGGCCGCCTTGGTCGAGGGAATCGGACCCTCGCCCATGACGTCGTTGGGCACGCCGGCGACGGCATAGGCCACCAGGCGGGCGATCGGCTTGTGGCCGCCGGCAGCGGCCTTGGCGGCATCGGCCAGCACCAGGAAGGCGGCCGCGTCGTTGATGCCGGAAGCATTGCCGGCGGTGACCGTGCCGTCCTTCTTGAAGGCCGGCTTCATCTTGGCCAGGGTTTCCATCGTCGTGCCGGCGCGCGGATGCTCGTCGGTGTCGAACACCACGTCGCCCTTCCTCGTCTTCAGGGTGATCGGCGCGATCTGCGACTTGAAGCGGCCTTCGGCGATGGCTTTGATCGCACGCGCCTGCGACTCGACGGAGAAAGCGTCCTGCGCCTCGCGCCCGATGCC
This sequence comes from uncultured Rhodocyclaceae bacterium, assembly GCA_964475635.1. Lineage (GTDB taxonomy): Bacteria > Pseudomonadota > Gammaproteobacteria > Burkholderiales > Rhodocyclaceae > Desulfobacillus. Next base: position 49,760 of record CAYYXS010000035.1, on the reverse strand, counting down.
GTGCTTGGCCGCCAGGTTCTCGGCCGTGATGCCCATGTGGCCGACGCCGAAGGGGTCGGTCAGCGCGGCAACCATGGCGTCGATGGCCTGGGTGTCGCCCATGCGCGCGCCGGAGCGCAACTGCGGCAGCAGGTAGGCGCCGCGCGACATCACCTCGACGCCCCCGCCCAGAGCGAAGTCGGCGTCACCGAGCAGAATCGCCTGGGACGAACTGACGATGGCCTGCTGCGCCGAGCCGCACAGGCGGTTGACGGCAAAGGCCACCGAGCTCATCGGCATGCCGCCCTGGATGGTCGCCACGCGCGCGACGTAGGGGTAGCGCGATTCGGTCGGAATGCAGTTGCCGACCGTGGCGAACATCACCTGATTGGGATCGACGCCGGCGCGCGCGATCGCCTCCTTGACCACCAGCCCGCCCAGCTCGGCCGGCTCCAGGCCGGCAAGCGAACCGCTGAAAGTACCCACCGCGCTGCGCACGGCACTCAGAACCACCACTTCCCTCTTGTCAGCCATATCGTACTCCTGTGATCAAATCAACCGGCCCAGCTGGCAATGCCCAGCAGGGTCAGCAGCAACAGACAGAGCACCAGTGTGCGCCACACCAGACCGATTCCGCTCTGCATGAAATCGGCATCGGCCTCCTCGCCCAGCCCCAGCTCGGGTCTTTCGCTCACTTCGCCCGATTCGACGATCGGCTGCCCCAGGCGCACGCCCAGCGCACCGGCGCCGCTGGCCAGCAGTATACCCGCTGCCTTGTCCGGCCAGCGCGCCGCCTGCGTGCGCCAGCAATAAACTGCATCCTCGAAGTCGCCGACGATGGCAAAGGCCGCCGCCGTGATGCGCACCGGCAGCCAGTCGATGGCGGCAAAGGCCTGCCCGGCGAAGCGGCCGAAGGCGCCGAACTCGGCATCGTGCCGCGCGCCCCAGCGGCGCCAGAGAAAATCGGCCAGGCGGTAGAGCAGTGCGCCGGCCGGCCCCGGCAGCAGAACGAACCAGACCACCACGGCAAAGACATGGCGGTGCGAGGCGAGCAGCGCCTGCTCCATGGCCAGGCGGGCGATCTCGCCGGCATGGAGGCCGTCGGCCGAGCGGCCGCGCCATTCGCCGAGCAAACTGCGGGCCCGCTCCATCTCGCCCATGCGCAGCGCCAGATGGATGTCGGTGTAATAGTGGCTGAACTGGCGAAAGCCCAGGGTCAGGTAGAGGATGGCGACGTTCCAGAGGAAACCCAGCAGCGGGCTGACCGTCATGAGCACGAAATAGACGGCGGCGCAGGCGGCGGTCGCCGGCAGCACCGCCAGCAGCCAGGCGATCGTGCCGTGGCGCGCCTGGCCGTCGTTGAAATGGCCCTCGAAGAAGTGCGCATACTGCGCCAGCGGCGCGGCGACCACTCTGCGCTCGGCCAGCGGACGCGCCTGCTCGAGCAGCAGAACCACGATGAGGGAAAGGACGGTCATTGAATGCGTCTGGACGAGGGCTGGATTGTCGCGCTACTCGCCACAGAGCAGCTCATGCAGGCTCACCAGCATGCCGGCGGTGGCGCCCCAGATGAAGTAGCCCTGGTAGGGCATGGCATAGTAATGGCGCAGCACGCCACCGATCTCCATGCTGTGGCGCTGACGGTTGGCCGGATCGAGCAGAAAGGCGAGCGGGGTTTCGAACACCTCGGCCACCTCGAAGCTGTCCGGATTCAGCTCGAAGGGCGGCTGCACCAGGCCGACCACCGGCACGACGCTGAAGCCGGTGCCGGTGCGATATTCGGGCAGCAGGCCGAGCACCTCGATGCGGCTGCGATCGAGGCCGATTTCCTCCTCGGTTTCCCGCAGCGCCGTGAACACCGGCGAGGCATCGCCGGCCTCGCAGCGTCCGCCGGGAAAGCTCACCTGGCCGGCATGGTCGTTGAGATGGGCGGTGCGCTGGGTCAGCAGCACCGTCAGGCCTTCCGGCCGCGCAACGATCGGCACCAGCACGGCGGCCGGCGTCAGGGAGTGCGGCACGGCATCCTCCGCGACGTGCTCCAGGCGCCGCGGCCCGGCCAGACGCTGCCGCAGCAGCTCGGCCGTCGGTACGATGAGATGCGGCGGGCTGGCGTTCAAGTCAGTAGCGCTTGCGCAGCGTCATGGTCTGGCCGTCGCGCGTCATTTCCATGCGGTTGAGGAAGCTCATGCCGAGCAGGACTACCGGCATGTCGTGCGGGTGCACCGCGCCCTCGACATTGTTGAGGACGACATCGCCGACCCGCACGTTATCCAGCGTGACCAGCCAGGCCTGCACGACGCCATTGGCCGTCTGCACCATGATCGGCTTGCCGTTGCGGGTATTGACGTTGGCGCGGCGGGCGTCCGAAGCGCCCATGGCCACGCTGGTAGCGCCGGTGTCGACCATGAAGCGCACGGTCGCCCCGTTGATGGTGCCGGTGGTGATGAAATGGCCGCGGGCATCCGCCGTCAGGCTGGCACTCCGGCTGGCATCGCGGCTGCCCGAATAGGCGTGCTGGCCGATGGCCAGCCGCTGGCGCTTGCCGCCGACCTCGACGGTGGCGCTGTCCTGGTCTACCGCGATCAGGCGCACGCCCGAGACATTGGCGCCGACTGCGACGGTGCGCGGCGCGGCGCCGTCGATCACCAGCACGGCCTTGCCGGGAAACAGGCCGACCACGCCGACCTCGGTTGCCCAGGCCGGCAGCGCGGCGAATGCGCAAAGGAGCGCCGACAGGCTAAAATTCGCCTTCCAGCGTTCCCTGCCAATCATCATGAAACCGGTTGCCATCTTTCGTCATTTCTACAGTGAAGGTCCAGGCTATTTTGCCACATTCCTCGACCGTCACTCGATCCCGTGGCGGCTCATTCGCATCGACGAAGCCGAAGCCGTGCCGGCCGGCTGCGAGGACTTTTCCGGCCTCGTCTTCATGGGCGGGCCGATGAGCGTGAACGACCCCCTGCCCTGGGTCGGGCAATCCTGTGCGCTGATCCGCGCCGCCGTCGCCGCCGATCTTCCGGTGCTCGGCCACTGCCTCGGCGGCCAGCTGATCGCCAGGGCGCTCGGCGGCGCCATCACGAAGAACCCGGTCAAGGAGATCGGCTGGGGACCTGTGCGCGTGCTCGACAACGCGACGGCCCGCGCCTGGTTCGGCGAGCTGGCCGGCTTCGAGACCTTCCACTGGCACGGCGAGACCTTCAGCCTCCCGCCCGGCGCCGTGCGCCTGCTGGAGAGCGATCACTGCGCCAATCAGGCCTATGCCCTCGGCAAGGTTTTCGGCATGCAATGCCACGTCGAGATGACGGAAGACATGATCCGCCAGTGGTGCCAGGACGGCGCCGCCGAAATCGCCGCCGCCGACAGTCCGGCGGTGCAGTCGCCGGAAGCCATGCAGGCCGGCATGGCGCCGAAGGTGGCGGCGCTCAACGCGGTGGCCGACCGCATCTACGCGCGCTGGATCGAGGGATTGGCCGCGTAGTCCCGTCATTCCCGCGGAAGCGGGAATCCATGGGCTCCCGCTTCCGCGGGAGCGACGACATTCTGTTCAGTCCCTGAAATTGTTGAACTGCAGCGGCACGTCGGTCACCGACTTGCGCAGCAGCGCGATGGCCTCCTGCAGCGCGTCCTTCTTGGCGCCGGTGACGCGCACCGCCTCGCCCTGGATCGAGGCCTGCACCTTGAGCTTGCTGTCCTTGACGATGCGCGCGATCTTCTTGCCCAGTTCGCCGCCGACGCCTTCCTTGACCGTGACGGCCTGCTTGACCTTGTTGCCGCTCACCTTCTCGACTTCGCCCAGATCGAGAAAGCGCACGTCCACGCTGCGCTTGGCCAGCTTGGCGGTGAGGATGTCGTAGACCTGGCCGAGCTTGAAGTCGTCGTCGGCGTAAAGGGTCAGTGCCTCCTCGCCCTGCTCGATGCGGGCATCCGAGCCCTTGAAATCGAAACGGTTGGCGATTTCCTTGTTCGCCTGCTCGACGGCATTGCGCAGCTCGACCTTATTGACTTCGGAGACGATATCGAATGACGGCATGATGGCTCTCCCCTACCGCTACGACTCACTTGAAGTGACAGACGTAATCCAGCAGCTCCAGCGTCTCGATGTCGAAGCTGCTGTTGCCCGGCACGCCGAACGACTCGCCGGCGCCGTATTCCCGCCACTGACTTTCGCCCTTGAGGCGCACGCGGCAGCGGCCGGCGTTCACCTCCATCACTTCCGGCGCACCGGTGTTGAAGACCAGCTGCGACGGAAAGATCACGCCGACGGTCTTCTTCGTGCCGTCGGTGAACAGCACGGTATGGCTGACGCACTTGCCGTCGAAGTAGACGTTGGCCTTCTTCACCACCGAAACGTTGTCGAACTGCGACATCTTCATATCCCCCACAGTTTCTTGATGACGGCCTTGGCGACGAAACCGAGCATGCCGAAGGCCAGTACGAAAAACAGCACGAAGGTGCCCACCTTGCCGGCCTTCGACTTCCACGCCAGTTCGCCGATGATGAACAGCATGAACAGCATGAAGCCGCCGAGCAGGAAGGTCAGGCCGAAATCGGCCACCTCCTGCTCGGTGAAGCCGAACAAGGTTCCCTGCATCTCAGGACTCCGCCGGGCCGTCCCAAGGAGGCCTGAAGCCAACGACACGGAAGCCGCGCAGCGGCTGAACCGTCGTCACCCCTTTCCCCGGGAAAGGGGTGGGGGACAGGCTGTCATTTCTTGCGCGTCCGGTTCGCGGCGATGCGCATGCGCAGGGCGTTCAACTTGATGAAGCCGCCGGCGTCGCGCTGGTCGTAGGCGCCGGCATCGTCCTCGAAGGTGGCGATGGTCGGGTCGAACAGCGAGTCGGTCTTCGAGTCGCGGCCGACGAGGATGACGTTGCCCTTATAGAGCTTCAGGCGCACCCAGCCGTTCACACTCTGCTGGGTATGGTCGATCAGCGCCTGCAGGGCGCGCCGCTCCGGGCTCCACCAGTAGCCGTTGTAGATCAGGCTGGCGTAGCGCGGCATCAGATCGTCCTTGAGATGGGCCACTTCGCGATCGAGGCAGACCGACTCGATGGCGCGGTGGGCGCGCAGCAATATGGTGCCGCCGGGCGTCTCGTAGCAGCCGCGCGACTTCATGCCGACGTAGCGGTTCTCGACCAGGTCGAGGCGGCCGATGCCATGCTTGCCGCCGAGACTGTTGAGGGCGGCGAGCAGTTCGTGCGGCTTCATCTTCTTGCCGTTGAGGGCGACGGGGTCGCCCTGTTTGAATTCGAGGTCGAGATACTCGGCCTTGTTCGGCGCCTTCTCCGGCGACACCGTCCAGCGCCACATCGATTCCTCCGCCTCGGCCGCCGGGTCTTCCAGATGGCGGCCTTCATAGGAGATATGCAGCAGGTTGGCGTCCATCGAGTAGGGCGAGCCGCCCTTCTTGTGCTTCATGTCCACCGGGATGCCGTGCGTCTCGGCGTAGGCCATCAGCTTCTCGCGCGAGAGCAGGTCCCACTCGCGCCACGGCGCGATGACTTTGACGTTCGGCATCAGCGCGTAGGCGCCCAGCTCGAAGCGCACCTGATCGTTGCCCTTGCCGGTGGCGCCGTGCGAGATGGCATCGGCACCGGTCTTCCGGGCGATCTCCACCAGCCGCTTGGCGATGAGCGGGCGGGCGATCGAGGTGCCGAGCAGGTACTCGCCCTCATAGACGGTGTTGCAGCGGAACATCGGGAAGACGAAGTCGCGCACAAACTCCTCGCGCAGGTCGTCGATGAAGATGTTCTGCTTCTTGATGCCGAACTTGAGCGCCTTGGCGCGCGCCGGCTCGAGCTCCTCGCCCTGGCCGAGGTCGGCGGTGAAGGTCACCACCTCGCAGCCGTAGGTGTCCTGCAGCCACTTCAGGATGACGGAGGTGTCGAGACCGCCCGAGTAGGCCAGCACGACTTTCTTGACGCCGGAGGATGTCTTCTTGCTCATGTTTGCTTGCATCAGGGTTTCAGGGATTGACGCGGCCGAGGAGCAGGTACTCCATCAGCGCCTTCTGGGTGTGCAGCCGGTTCTCCGCCTCGTCCCACACCACGCTCTGCGGGCCGTCGATCACCTCGGCGGCGACTTCCTCGCCGCGGTGGGCCGGCAGGCAGTGCATGAAGAGGGCCTCGGGCGCGGCCAGCCGCATCATCTCGGCATCCACCTGCCAGTCTTCGAAGTCGCGGCGGCGCTCTTCGTTCTCCGCCTCGAAGCCCATCGAGGTCCACACGTCGGTGGTGACGAGATCGGCGCCGCGCACCGCATCCATCGGGTCGGCGAATTCTTCGTAGTGATCGTCGCCGTAGAGGCCGGCGCGCTCAGGCTCGATCTCGTAGCCGGGCGGCGTCGACACATGCACGTTGAAATTGAATACCTCGGCCGCCTGCAGCCAGGTGTTGCAGACGTTGTTCGAGTCGCCGATCCAGGCCACCGTTTTGCCCTCGATCGAGCCGCGGTGCTCGATGAAGGTGTAGATGTCGGCGAGGATCTGGCAGGGGTGGTATTCGTTGGTCAGGCCGTTGACCACCGGCACGCGCGAATGCCGCGCGAAGCGCTCGATGACGTCCTGCTCGAAGGTGCGGATCATGACGATGTCGCACATGCGCGAGATCACCTGGGCGGCGTCCTCGACCGGCTCGCCGCGGCCGAGCTGGGAATCGCGCGTGCTGAGGAAGATGGCCGAGCCGCCGAGCTGGTGCATGCCGGCCTCGAAGGAGAGCCGCGTGCGCGTGCTCTGCTTCTCGAAGATCATCACCAGCGTGCGGTCGAACAGCGGGTGATAGGGCTGATAGCGCTTGAACTGGTCCTTGATCCAGCGCGTGCGGGCAAAGACGTGCTCCAGCTCGTCGCGGGAAAAATCCTTCAACTGCAGAAAATGCCTAGGGCATTTCAGTGGAGGCTCATGCCCGCTTGCGGGCGCGATGTCGGTACTAAAATGCTTCGGTGCGGCCATGGCGGACCGTCCTCAGACAAGAAATTCGCGGATCAGGGTGGAGAGAACCGAAACCAGTTCCTGCGCATCGGCGTCGCTGAAAACGAGCGCCGGCAGCAGCCGGACCACTTTGTCCGCCGTGACGTTGATGAGCAGGCCGCGCTCCATCGCCCGCGTCACCAGTTCGCCGCACGGACGATCCAGCTCGATGCCGATCATCAGGCCGTCGCCGCGGATATCGACGACGCCGGCCAGCCCCTTCAGGACCTGGGCCAAATCGGCGCGCAGCCGCTCGCCGAGGAAGGCGGCGCGGCCAAGCAGGCCGTCCTCCTCGATCACCGCAATAGTGGTCAGCGCCGCCGTGCAGGCCAGCGGATTGCCTCCGAAAGTGGAACCGTGATTGCCCGGCTTGAACACGCCTGCCGCGGCCCCTGAAGCCAGGCAGGCGCCAATCGGCACGCCCGAACCGAGGCCCTTGGCGAGCGTCATGACGTCCGGGCTCACGCCGGCACGCTGGCAGGCAAACCAGTGGCCGGTACGGCCGATGCCGCACTGCACCTCGTCGAACATCAGAAGCCAGCCGCGCTCGTCGCACAGGCGGCGCAGCCCATGCAGGTACTCGGCATGGGCAACGTTGATGCCGCCCTCGCCCTGAATCGGCTCGATCAACACTGCAACGACATTCTGGTTGTTGGCGGCGACATGCTCAACGGCGGCCAGATCGTCGAAGGGCACGCGCACGAAGCCGCCTACCAGCGGTTCGAAGCCGGCCTGCACCTTGCGGTTGCCGGTGGCCGAGAGCGTGGCCAGGGTGCGCCCATGAAAGGCCTTCTCCATGACCACGATGGCGGGCAGATCGATGCCCTTCAGGTGACCGAACATGCGCGCCAGCTTGATGGCGGCCTCGTTGGCTTCACAGCCTGAATTGCAGAGGAATACCTCGTCCATGCCCGCCAGCGTGGCCAGGCGATCGGCAAGCTGCTCCTGTTCGCGAATCCGGTAGAGGTTGGAGGCGTGCAGGATGCGCCCGGCCTGATCGGCAATGGCTGTCACCAGGCGCGGATGGGCATGGCCCAGGGTCGACACGGCGATGCCCGCCAGGGCATCGAGGTATGACTTTCCGGCCTCATCGAATATCCGGCAACCCTGTCCATGCGTGAAGGCCAGGGGAAGCCGGGCGTAGGTGTTCATCAGGTGTGGCATGTCGGATATCCGCTGCAAAAAGCGAAAGGCGGCTTGCGCCGCCTTGCTCACATGCTCATCTTAAGTGAAAACGTCCTTCTTGTATATACTGGCCGGCATGGCCCGTATCGCGGTATTCAATCAGAAAGGCGGCGTCGGCAAGACCACGACAGCCCTCAACCTCGCGGCGGCACTCGCGCGCAGCGAACGACGGATCCTGATGGTGGATCTTGATCCCCAGGCGCATTTGTCGGCCGTGCATGGCCAGGCCATGGCCAGCGTCGGCTGCAGCATTTTCGCCTATTACCAGGCAAACCGTCCTCTCGTCGAACTGGAAATCGAATGGGAAGGCATTGGCCGTCTGATACCCGCTCATGCCGAATTGATCAAGGTCGATTCAATTTTCGGAAAAGGACCGACCATCCTGAACCGGCTCAATCAGGGACTCAACGATCTCGGCACGGACCTGGACGAACGCCACGTCATCATCGATTGCTGTCCCTTCCTCGGTGTGCTGTCGCTGAATGCTGTATTCGCCGCTGACAAGCTGCTTGTGCCAATCTCGTCCGACTTCCTTGCCTTGCGCGGCGCCCTGCAGGTAGACCGAACGCTGAGCGCCCTCGAGCCGGTGCTCAAGCGAAGAGTCGAGCGCCGCTACGTACTGACGCGCTTCGACCGCCGTCGCAACATGAGCTTCGATATCCAGAAACGCCTGGTGGAGCAATTCGGCGACGAAGTCTGCGCAACTGTGATCTCCGAAAATGTTTCGGTGGCCGAAGCGCCGGCATGCAATCGTGACGTGTTCAGCCACGCACCGTCTTCGCGCGGCGCTCAGGATTACGCCGCGCTGGCCGCAGAACTCACACTGAAGGGTTTTTTCTAGCTTTCTAGCGATTGAGCTCTGCTAGCGTGTTATCAGAGCGATGACATCTTCGTAGCTTGCCGGAGCCGCCTTGGCGGCAGGCTGCTGACAAACCCTGTCAAGGATTTCGCAACCTCGGTAGATCTGGCGCAACTTGCTCTCGGCATCTGCCGCATCGCGTCCAGGAATCAACAAGTTATCCACAACAAGTCCCACCCGCGTTCTAATGCGGAAGCCGAACTTTGAAATCAAAGGTGCTTGCATGAAAACTCAATATAGGTCAAGGGGATTCTGGAAGTATATGCATCGGACGTTACAAATGCAAGCTAGCTGCTTATTTTTTCATGTTTTTCATAAATATGCCTTTAATTTAAGCAGTATTCACATTTTGCACACCGGATCGAGTATCGATTGATGAGGAGATAAGCAGGAGATATATTTCTGATAAAATCGCGCCTCTTCCGGCGGCAATATACTTCATCCAATCCAAGCCCCGGCCTGTCGCATCATGTCTGAGAAGCGCCCGGAAAATTTCATCATCGTCGGGCTGACGCTGGACGGAAAGAAATTCCGCCCCAGTGACTGGGCCGAACGCCTGTGCGGCATCATGTCCGCCTTCGGCGCGGACCATCGCATGAGCTACTCCCCTTACGTGCGACCCGGCCTGCATCTCGGCGAGAAATGCGTGTATGTCGCCGCCCGCCTCTACGAAGTTGAGCCAATGGCCTACAACTTCCTCGGCAGCTTTGCCAGGGACAATCAGCTTCAGGTGATCAACACCGGGCGTCCAGACGCCAAATCGGACGATTAATCGGGCGCACAAAAAGAAATGGCGGCCGGAACCGGCCGCCACTGGCTGGAACTGCCTTGTCTTACAACGCCTTGATGGCGGCAGACAGGCGGCTCTTGTGGCGAGCCGCCTTGTTCTTGTGGATGATCTTCTTGTCGGCAATGCTGTCGATGGCGCCCATCGACTCGCTCAGCACCTTCTGTGCGGCCGTCTTGTCGCCGGCGGCGATGGCCTTGCGGACGCTCTTGATGGCCGTGCGCAGTTCGGAGCGCTGGCTGAAATTGCGTGCACGGCGCTTGATCGCCTGACGGGCACGCTTGCGGGCTTGTGCTGAGTTGGCCATGTATATAGTCTGTAACGCTTGGAAAAGGGGCGCATTTTAGGCTTTTTCTGGCCGGATTGCAAGCTGCGCGACGGAAGGGCAAAGCCGATACCATTGCGGCCTATGAACCTGCTCAAGGTCCTCGCCACCGTCAGCAGCATGACCCTGCTGTCGCGCATCCTGGGCTTCGTGCGCGATTTCGTCATCGCCCGCAGCTTCGGCGCCGGGATGTCCACCGACGCCTTCTTCGTCGCCTTCCGCCTGCCCAACCTGCTGCGCCGCATGTTCGCCGAGGGCGCCTTCTCGCAGGCCTTCGTGCCGATCCTGGCCGAGTACAGGAACAAGCGCAATGCCGAGGAAACCCGGCGCCTGGCCGACCATGCCGCCACCCTGCTGTTCCTGGCCCTGCTGGCGGTCACCCTGCTCGGCATTGCCCTGACGCCGATCCTGATCTATATCTCGGCGCCGGGCTTCGCCGCCGACGCCGCCAAGTTCGAGCTGACGGTCGAACTGACGCGCATCGCATTCCCCTACATCCTGTTCATCTCGCTGGTGTCGCTGGCCGGCGGCATCCTCAACACCTGGAGCCGCTTCGCCGTGCCGGCCTTCACGCCGGTGCTGCTCAACCTCGCCTTCATCGGCATGGCACTCTTCGCCGCGCCGTATTTCGACCCACCGGTGCTGGCCCTGGCCTGGGCGGTGTTCCTCGGCGGCGCGCTGCAACTTGCCCTGCAACTACCCTTTCTGGCGAAGATCGGCATGCTGCCGCGCTTCTCCCTCTCGCTCCAGGACGAAGGCGTCAGGCGCATCCTCAAGCTGATGCTGCCGGCGCTGCTCGGCGTGTCGGTGTCGCAGGTCTCGCTGCTCATCAACACCATCTTCGCCTCCTTCCTGCCGAGCGGCAGCGTCTCCTGGCTGTACTACGCCGACCGGCTGATGGAGTTCCCCGCTGGCCTGCTTGGCGCGGCGCTGGGCACCATCCTGCTGCCCAGCCTGGCCAGAAGCCATGCCGACAACGACCGCGGCGAATTTTCCGCCCTGCTCGACTGGGGGTTGCGGCTGACCTTCCTGCTGACCCTGCCGGCTGCGTTGGCGCTGGCGCTGCTCGCCGTGCCGCTGCTCGCCACCATGTTCAACTACGGCGCCTTCCAGGCCGACGACGTGATGATGACGCGCGACGCCCTGGTGGCCTACAGTATCGGTCTGACCGGCCTGATCCTCGTCAAGGTGCTGGCGCCGGGCTTCTACGCGAGGCAGAATATCCGCACGCCGGTAAGGATCGCCCTCGTCACCTTGGCCGCCACCCAGGCGATGAACGCCGCCTTCATCGTGCCGCTCGCCCATGCCGGCCTGGCGCTGTCGATCGGCTTGGCCTCCTGCCTCAACGCAGGGCTGCTCTGGCGCGAACTGCGGCGCAACGGCGACTACCTGCCGCAGCCTGGCTGGACCGCTTTCGCGCTTAAGCTAGCCGCAGCGCTGACGGCAATGGGCCTGGTGCTGTGGGTCGGCATGGGTGGATCGGCGCACTGGATCGGCGCACCGCCGCCGCAGCGTGCATTGCACCTGGCTGCGCTGGTGGCAGGCGGCGGCGCGGCCTATTTCGGCACGCTCTGGCTGCTGGGTTTCCGGCTGAAGGATTTCATGAAGAAAGGACGGGCATAATTCACGGGAGGTGAAAATGAAGTTCTGGACCGACAGCTTCACCCGCATCATCCACGGCGACAACGCCTTCTGCATTCCCCACGCCCAGGGCCATGTCCGCCTGGGCGGCAACCACAACCCGCATCTGGCCTGGTCGGATCTGCCGGCCGGCACCAAATCGCTGGCGCTGATCTGCCATGACCCCGACGTGCCGAGCCGCGGCGACGACGTCAACCAGGAAGGCCGCACGGTGCCGGCTTCACTGCCGAGGGTCGACTTTTTCCACTGGGTCATGGTCGACCTGCCGCCGAGCCCCACGCACATCGAGGCGGGCGAGTTCTCGCAGGACGTCATGCCGCGCGGCAAGAACGGCCCCGGCACGGCGCGCGGTGCCCGCCAGGGCCTCAACGACTACACCGGCTGGTTCGTCGGCGACAAAGACATGTGCGGCGACTATTTCGGCTACGACGGCCCCTGCCCGCCGTGGAACGACGAGATCCTGCACCGCTACGTGTTCACGCTTTACGCGCTGGATATCGCGCATTGCCCGGTCGAGGGGAAATTCACCGGCCAGCAGGTGCGCGAGGCGATCAAGGGGCACGTGCTGGCGGAGGCCAGCATCACCGGGGTGTATACGCTGAACCCGCTGGTCGCGTTGTAGCTATTCTCCCCGCGCCGTGCCCTCGCGGCGCGGGTCTGCGGCCCCGACCCAGCCGTCGTCGCGCCGCTGAATGACGGACAGGCCGCTGGTCATGTCCTGCACCGTCACGAGGTGGCCAAGCTTCTCCAGCGCCTCCTTGAGATATTCGGCAGCCGTGCCGCGCTCCAGTTCAGTCGGCCCGTTGCGGCTGCCGAAATGCGGCAGCGCCACCACTTCCCCGGGCGAGAGATCCCAGGCCAGCAAGGCCAGCGCTGCCTTCGCCACGTAGTTGATGATCCGGCTGCCGCCAGGCGAGCCGAGCACGGCGGCAATCCGGCCGCGCTTGTCGTAGATCACCGTGGGCGCCATCGACGAGAGCGGCCGCTTGCCGGCCTCGACACGGTTGGCAACCGGCCGGCCGGCCTCCTCTGGTCGAAAGGAAAAATCCGTCAACTGGTTGTTGAGCAGGAAACCGTGCACCATGATGCGGCTGCCGAAGGCCGCCTCGATGGAACTGGTCAGCGCCACCGCATTGCCCTCGGGGTCGACAATGGAAAGATGGGTTGTCGCAGGAAGTTCGGCCGATGCGTCTTCGCCGAGGGATTGCTTCGCTGACAGCTCGCCTGCCTTGGCACGCCCCATGCTGACATCATCGCTGATCTGACGCGCGCGCGATGCCAGATAGGCCGGATCGAGCAGCCCCCGCGCGGGCACTTCGACAAAGGCCGGATCGGCCAGATAGCGCGCACGGTCGGCAAAAGCCAGCCGCCCCGACTCGGCGAAGCGGTGCACGGTTTCCGGCGCCAGCGGCTTCCGTCCCGACAGGTTCTCGGCAAAAGTCAGTGTCTGCAACACGGCGATGCCGCCCGAACTGGGCGGCGGCATGCCGCAGACGCGATGTCCGAGGCGCTCGGCACAAAGCGGATCGCGTTCGATCGGCTTGTAGGCGGCGAAGTCGGCCTCGCTCAGATCGCCGGAAGCCTTTACATGAGCCCGCACGGCCGCGACGATATCGCGGGCGATCGGGCCTTCATAGAATAATTTCGTGCCGTGCTGCGCCAGCGCCAGCAGGAGGAAGCCGAATTCGCGGTTGACGATTTTCGTGCCGACCGGCTTCGGCCTGCCGTCGGCTTCGAAATAGAGCCTGCGCGCCACCGGGTCGTCTCGCAGGAAGCGGTCTTCAGCCAGCAGATTGTGCAGGCGCGACGACATCGGGAAACCTTCCACCGCCAGTCGCAGCGCCGGTGCGAACAGCTTCGGCCAAAGCGTGCGGCCATGATTGCGGTAGGCGAGATCGAGCAGTGCCGGCAGGCCCGGCACGCCGACCGAGCGGCCGCCCACCGCCGCCTCGAAGAAAGGCAGCGGCTTGCCGTCCGCGTCGAGGAAGCGTTCGGGCCGCGCTGCCGCCGGCGCCGTCTCGCGCCCGTCGTAGGCGCGCAGCCGCTGCTCGCGCGCATCGTGGTAGAGCAGAAAGCCGCCGCCGCCCAGCCCCGAGGACTGCGGCTCGACCAGGTTCAGCACCAGTTGCGCCGCGATCGCCGCATCGGCCGCCGTGCCGCCGGCGCGCAGGATCTCCACCGCCGCGTCGGTCGCCAGCGGATGCGCCGTCACCGCCATGAAAAAGCGGCCATGCGCCTCCCGTACGACAGCAACACCGCCCGCCGCCTCGGGCTGCGCCGGACGCTCGGCGCAGGCATGACTGCCGCCGAGCAGTACCAGCAGGAACAGGAATATCGTTTTCTTGTTCATAAACAATACGGGCAACCCGCAGGTTGCCCGTATTGTTGCAGCGATTCGAAGATCAGGCCATCAGCGGCACGATCAGCAGCGCCACCAGATTGATGATCTTGATCAGCGGGTTCACCGCCGGGCCGGCCGTATCCTTGTACGGATCGCCGACGGTGTCGCCGGTCACAGCCGCCTTGTGCGCATCGGAACCCTTGCCGCCGAAGTGGCCGTCCTCGATGTATTTCTTGGCGTTATCCCAGGCGCCGCCGCCGGTGGTCATGGAGATGGCGACGAACAGGCCGGTGACGATGGTGCCGACCAGCAGCCCGCCGAGCGCCTGCGGGCCGAGGGCTAGGCCAACCACGATGGGCACGGCCACCGGCAGGATCGACGGGATCATCATCTCCTTGATGGCAGCCACGGTCAGCATGTCGACGGCGCGGGAATAATCCGGCTTGGCCGTGCCTTCCATGATGCCCGGGATTTCCTTGAACTGGCGGCGCACTTCGACCACCACCGCCCCGGCAGAACGGCCCACCGCTTCCATCGCCATGGCGGCAAAGAGGAAGGGAATCAGGCCGCCCAGGAAGAGGCCGATGATGACCATGTGGTTGGACAGGTCAAAGCTGATGTTCTTCAGGCCGGCAGCCTCGAGGCCGTGCGTGTAGTCGGCGAACAGCACCAGCGCAGCCAGGCCGGCGGAGCCGATGGCGTAGCCCTTCGTCACCGCCTTGGTCGTGTTGCCGACGGCATCCAGCGGATCGGTAACGTCGCGCACTTCCTTCGGCAGACCGGACATCTCGGCGATGCCGCCGGCGTTGTCGGTGATCGGGCCGTAGGCGTCCAGCGCCACCACGATGCCGGCCATGGAGAGCATGGAAGTGGCGGCGATGGCAATGCCGAACAGGCCGCCCATGGCGTAGGCGGCATAGATCGAGGCGCACACCGAAATCACCGGCAGGGCCGTCGCTTTCATCGAGACGCCGATGCCGGCGATGATGTTGGTGGCGTGGCCGGTCTGGCAGGAGGAAGCGACATGCTTCACCGGCGCATAGTCGGTGCCGGTGTAATACTCTGTGATCCACACCAGGGCGGCGGTCAGTGCGAGGCCGACGACCGAACAGCCGAACATGCTCATGGTGGTGATCTTGGCGGCCGGATCGCCGGCACCGATCAGCCACTGGGTGACCGGATAGTAGGCGATCAGCGCCAGTACGCCGGCAACGGCCAGGCCGCGATAGAGCGCTGACATGATCTTGCCGCCCTCGGTCGCCTTGACGAAGAAGCAGCCGACGATCGAGGCGATGATCGACACGCCGCCCAGCGCCAGCGGGTAGAGCACCAGGTTCTCGCCCAGACCCGGCGAGGTCTTGATCACCAACGCAGCGAGCACCATGGTGGCAACCACCGTCACGGCGTAGGTTTCGAACAGGTCGGCGGCCATGCCGGCGCAGTCGCCGACGTTGTCGCCGACGTTGTCGGCGATCACCGCCGGGTTGCGCGGGTCGTCCTCGGGGATGCCGGCTTCGACCTTGCCCACCAGGTCGGCGCCGACGTCGGCGCCCTTGGTGAAGATGCCGCCGCCGAGACGGGCGAAGATGGAGATCAGCGAGGAGCCGAAGGCCAGGCCGACCAGCGGTTCGATCATGTGGTGCAGATCGGCACCGGCGCCGTTCATGGCCTTCAGCACGGCGTAGTAGCCGGCGACGCCGAACAGGCCGAGGCCGACCACCAGCATGCCGGTGATGGCGCCACCCTTGAAGGCGACGTCGAGCGCCGCAGCGATGCCGCCGCGCGCCGCCTCGGCCGTGCGCACGTTGGCGCGCACCGAGACGTTCATGCCGATGTAGCCGGCGGCGCCGGAGAGCACGGCGCCGATGAGAAAGCCGATGGCCGTCTTCCAGCCGAGCGCCGGCACCAAGCCGATGACCAGGAACAGCGCCGCACCGACCATGCCGATGGTCTTGTACTGGCGGTTCAGGTAGGCCTGGGCGCCTTCCTGAATCGCCTTGGCGATCTGTTGCATCCGCTCGTTGCCCGCCGGCAGCGAGAGGATCCATTTGCTGGACAGGGCCCCGTAGACCACGGCCAGCGCTGCGCATACCAGCGCAACCATCAAAGCTACTGACATGAACTCCCTCCTTGATAAGAAAACATCGAGACAGCAAAGCCGCCGTCTCCCGAACTGCTCAACCCTTTATCTTTGCGCCGGGATTGTTCTGGGGGCGCGGCACACGCCCCGGGGCGATCAAACCTTGAACTCGCCCAGCTTCTTCTTCACGCCCGCGTTCTTCAGCCGCACGTACTGCGGCAGGCCGTTCTTGTAGGGCGGGTAATCCTCGCCCTGTATCAGCGGCGTCAGGTACTGCCGGCATTTGGCCGTGATGCCGAAGCCGTCTTCGCTGATGAAGTCGCGCGGCATGAACTTTTCCTTGTTCGCCACGTCCTTGAGCTCGGCGATCTCGATCTTCCACTTGTAGGGGCGGTTCGACACCCGCTTGATCGCCGGCATCACCGAATTGCGCCCCTTCAGCGCCACCTCCACCGCAGCCTTGCCCGTGGCGTAGGCCTGCAGCACGTCCGTCTTAGAGGCGACGTGGCGCGCCGCCCGCTGCAGGTAATCCGCCACCGCCCAGTGGTACTTCAAATTCAATTCGTTCTTCACCAGTCCGGCGATCACCGGCGCCACCCCGCCCAGCTGGGCATGGCCGAAGGCATCGCGCAGGCCCTGGTCGGAGAGGAACTTGCCGTCCGCGCCCTTCACGCCCTCCGACACCACCACGGTGCAGTAGCCGAACTTCTTCACCGTCGCGTCCACCTTGGCCAGGAACTTCGCCTGGTCGAAGGCGATCTCCGGGAACAGGACGACGATCGGCAGATCGAGATCCTTGTCCGAAGCCAGCGCACCCGCCGCGGCGATCCAGCCGGCGTGGCGCCCCATCACCTCGATGACGAACACCTTGGTCGAGGTTTTCGCCATGCTCGCCACGTCCAGCGTGGCCTCGCGGGTGGATACCGCGATGTACTTCGCCACCGAGCCGAAGCCGGGGCAGTTGTCCGTGATCGGCAGGTCGTTGTCGACCGTCTTAGGCACATGCACCGCAGTAATCGGATAACCCAGCTTCTCCGACAGTTGCGACACCTTGAGGCAGGTGTCGGCGGAATCGCCGCCGCCGTTGTAGAAGAAATAACCGATGTTGTGCGCCCTGAACACCTCGATCAGGCGTTCGTATTGTGCCCTGTGTTCCTCGATGCTCTTCAGCTTATAGCGGCAGGAACCGAAGGCGCCTGCCGGCGTGTGACGCAACGCCGCGATGGCCTTCGCCGATTCCTTGCTCGTGTCGATCAGGTCTTCGGCCAGGGCGCCGATGATGCCGTTGCGCCCCGCATAGACCTTGCCGATTTTGCCCTTGTGCTTGCGCGCCGTTTCGATGACGCCGCAGGCACTGGCGTTGATGACCGAAGTCACGCCGCCCGACTGGGCATAAAAAGCGTTTTTCATGCCTTAACTCCAAATTATACCAGTATGGGCGTCCCCTGTCTGCGTGGGCAGGGAATCGGAATCGTTTGTTTTGACTCGCTATTTCAAGGCATCCAGGATGGACGCCCGGATGCTGTCGAGGGCGCCGACGCCATTCACCTTGCGATACTTCGGCGCGCGGACATCCCCCGCGGCAGCCCACTTCGAATAGAAGTCGATCAGCGGTTTGGTCTGGCTGTGGTAGACATCAAGACGTTTTCTTACGGTTTCCTCCCTATCGTCGTCGCGCTGGATCAGGTCCTCGCCCGTGACGTCATCCTTGCCGGCGACCTTGGGCGGATTGAAAACGACGTGATAGGTGCGACCCGAAGCCGTATGCACTCGGCGACCGCTCATGCGCCTGATGATTTCCTCGTCTGGCACATCGATTTCCAGCACCAGATCCAGATCGACGCCCTGCGCGCGCAGCGCCTCGGCCTGCGGGATGGTGCGCGGAAAGCCGTCGAAGAGAAAGCCTTTCGCGCAATCCGCCTGCTGCAGACGTTCCTTGATGAGACCAAGGATGATGTCGTCGGACACCAGCTGACCGGCATCCATCACCTTCTTCGCCTCCAACCCAAGCGGCGTGCCGGCCTTGACGGCGGCGCGCAGCATGTCGCCTGTGGAAATCTGCGGAATGCCGTATTTCTCGGTAATGAATGCGGCTTGTGTGCCCTTACCGGCGCCGGGGGCGCCGAGCAGTATTAGTTTCATGACTACCCTCCCAAGGAGAACTTATATATCTATATGATTTCTCAGATGTTTTTCTGAGGAACGAAAAGTACCGCTAATTCTTCCTTACGTCAAACTTACGCCGGATACGCTCAAGATCCTCAGCTGTATCGACTCCACCCTCGGGCGCCTGCTGGATTTCGGCAACGCGGATGCGAAATCCGTGCCACAGCACCCGCAACTGCTCCAGCGCCTCGAAATGTTCTAGCGGAGCCTCTCCCAGCGCGCCATAGCGGCGCAGAAACGCCACACGATAAGCATAGATGCCGACATGGCGACGCGCCGGCAAATCCTGCGGTAGGCGCTCCCTGCCTCCGGCAAAGGCGTCGCGCGGCCAAGGGATCGGCGCGCGGCTGAAATACAGGGCATGGCCGAGATGATCGCAGACCACCTTGACGACGTTCGGATTGAAGAACTCACCGGCGCTGCCAATCGGATGGCAGGCGGTGGCGACTGCGGCCCCGGCGTCGTCAGCGAGTTCTCGGGCCACCCGATTGATCAGTTCTGGCTCGATGCAGGGCTCGTCGCCCTGGACGTTGACCACGATGGCATCGTCGTCCCAGCCGCGCAGCGCGGCAACCTCGGCGATGCGGTCCGTGCCGCTGGCATGATCGGCGCGCGTCATCAACGCCGCAAAACCATGCCTCTTCACCGCGGTGCTCACGTCCTCGTGATCGGTGGCGATCAGGATTTCCGACGCACCGCTTTGTGCGGCCTGCTCGGCCACGCGCACCACCATCGGCTTGCCGGCAATGTCGGCCAGCGGCTTGCCGGGCAACCGGCTGGATGCAAAGCGGGCAGGAATGACGACCTTGAATGACATGGCATGCCCGCCGGAAAGAGGTTAGCCCGCAGCTTCCTCGTGGGTCAGTTGGCGCGCCTCCTCCTCGATCATCACCGGGATGTCGTCGCGCACCGGATAGGCCAGCTTGCAGGCCTTGCACACCAGCTCCTGCTTCGGCTTGCGGAAATCGAGAGGGCCCTTGCAGATGGGGCAGACGAGGATTTCAAGCAGGCGGGGATCCATTGA
Organism: uncultured Rhodocyclaceae bacterium; assembly: GCA_964475635.1. Taxonomy (GTDB): domain Bacteria; phylum Pseudomonadota; class Gammaproteobacteria; order Burkholderiales; family Rhodocyclaceae; genus Desulfobacillus. Next base: position 30,406 of record CAYYXS010000035.1, on the reverse strand, counting down.
GCTTCTCCAGTACCCAGTGCGCCAGATCGGGATCGAGTTGTGCGTCGACCGGAAGCACCCAGGTTTCCGGCGGCGCAAAGGCTTGGCATTTTACCGCATCTTTCTCGGTCATCAGGAGTGCGTCGGCGCCGTGCAGGGCGAGGTCGGACGGCTGGAACACATGGTGATCTGGAAAAGCTTGCGCTTGCACCTGCAGCCCCATCTCTTCCAATTGGCGGAAGAAGCGCGCCGGATGGCCGATGCCGGCCAGCGCGCGCAGCGTGCGCCCGCGCAGCGACCCGGCATCACAGGTACGCTGCGGATCGCGCAGATTGCGCAAGCGCGCACCGGCCAGGTGCATGCGGAACAGGCATTGCGGCGACAAGCCCTGCGGCAGCGAGACAGCTCCGTTCAGGATCAGCGCGTCCGCCGCGGCGAGGCGCGCCGGGCATTCGCGCAGCGGGCCGGCCGGCAACGGCCAGCCGTTGCCGAGGCCGCGCTCGTCGATCACCACGATCTCGACATCGCGCGCCAGGCGCAGGTGCTGCAGTCCGTCGTCGGCGATCAGCAAATTGCATTCAGGATGGTCCGCCAGCAGCGCCTGCGCCGCGGCAGCGCGATCGCAGCCAACATAGACCGGGCAGCCGGACCGCCGCGCCAGCAGCAGCGGTTCGTCGCCGACGCGCGCCGCATCGCTCTGCGGCGACACCGCCTCGACGCCGGGCACGCTGCCCCCGTAGCCGCGGCTGATGAGACCTGGCCGCCAGCCGTGCCGGGCCAGTTCCTGCGCTAGATAGAGAACCAGCGGCGTCTTGCCGCTGCCGCCAGCGGTGATGTTGCCGACCACCAGCACCGGCACCGGCAACCTGACGGACGACATCCAGCCGAGGCGGTACGCCAGCCGGCGCAGATTGACGGCCAGGGCAAACAAGCCGGCGAGCGGCAGCAGCAGGATGGCGGTCGGGCCGCGCGTCTGCCATCCCGCTGCGATCCGCTGGCTCAAGTCCATCACGGACCTGTACGTTTGGAGGGGGCCGCAGTTGCCGTCAGCGCGACGGGTTCTGCGTGGCGAAGGAAATGTGGCTGAAGCCGGACTGCTGAGCCGCCTGCATGACGTCGATCACGCTCTGGTGCGCAGCCTTGGCATCGGCGTTGATGACCACTACCGGCTCCTTCTCGCTGCCGCCGGCGCGGCGCAGCGCCAGACTGATGGCCGCGACGTCCTTGCCGCCGACTGCGACTCGGTTGACCAGCACTTCCCCGCTGGCGGTCACCACCACGTTGATTTCGTTTGGCTTGTCCGGCGACTGGGCGGCATCCGCTGTGGGCAGGTTGATTTCCAGGCCGGAAAACTTCGAGTAGGTGGTGGTGATCATCAGGAAGATGAGGATCACCAGCAGCACGTCGATCATCGGGATCAGATTGATCTCCGGCTCCTCACGGTTGCGGCCGCGCTGGAAATTCATGGCGGTTCCGGTTCAGTCCGCGCGCTGGCCGTGTACGAGCTCGACCAGTTTCACCGCTTGCTGCTCCATTTCCACGACGAAGCTGTCCACCAGGGCGCGGAAGTGCCGGTAGAAAATCATCGCCGGAATGGCGATCAGCAGACCGAAGCCGGTGTTGTAGAGTGCCACCGAGATGCCGTGGGCAAGCTGCTGCGGGTTGGTACCGGCGGCATTGGTCGAGCCGAAAATCTCTATCATGCCGACCACCGTGCCAAACAGCCCCATCAGCGGGGCGATCGAGGCGATGGTGCCCAGGCTGGTGAGGAAGCGCTCCAATTCATGCGTGACGCCGCGGCCGGATTCCTCGATGGCTTCCTTCATCACCTCGCGCGAGCTTTTCACATTCCGCAGGCCGGCAGCCAGCACTCTGCCGAGAGGAGAATGGCGATCCGTGCGTGCCAACATTTCGTCGCTTACGCCGGTCTGACGGAATTCGCTGATGACGCTTTGCAGCAACCCGGGAGGAACGATTTTGCCGCGGCGCAAGGCAACAGATCTTTCGATGATGAAGGCGACGGCGAGAATCGATGCAAGCAAGAGCGGCCAGATTGGCCAGCCCGCAGCTTGGATGATGGCAAACACACTGGACTCCCAATATTTAGTGACGGCGAACTTTATCTTGGCAAACTTGTTTCGGCAAGAAAAACCGGAATTCATCTGTCGTGGTGAAGCGACAAACCCATTATCCACAAAAGCTGTGGATAAACATGTGGATTGGACTTGAGGCAATAAAATAAGTGGGCTTGCTGTAAGACTTTTTCCTACTTCGATCAAAAAAGCAGCTAGATTTATTTTCATTACTATTCAATGTGTTATTGCAATCCATCAGAGGCGGGAAAAGTGGCGCCCTCCTTGAAATCAGCTCCACCTTGAAGTCTCGGTTAAAATTTATCGGATGTGCACGACGACCGGATCGGCAGAATTTGACGCAGAGGAAATCCTAGCTGTTTCCGCACTCAATTGCCTTGTCCGACAATGCTTGGAAAGCCGCTTTCCCCTGCTTTGGGTAAGCGGTGAAATCTCCAATCTGCGCCGTCCCGCTTCCGGCCATATTTACTTCGCCTTGAAGGACGAAAGCGCCCAGGTCGACTGTGTCATGTTCCGCGGACGCGCCCAGCTCGTGCCGTTCCGCCTGCAGGACGGCCTGCGCGTCGAGGCACGCGCTCTGGTCACGCTCTATGAAGCGCGCGGCGGCTTCCAGCTCAACGTCGAAGCCTTGCGCCACGCCGGCATCGGCGCGCTGTTCGAGGCCTTTGCCCGCCTGCGCCAGCAGCTGGAAAGAGAGGGCCTGTTCGCACCCGAACGCCGCCTGCCGCTGCCGCGCTATCCGCGCCGCATCGGCATCGTCACTTCGCTCCAGGCGGCCGCCCTGCGCGACGTGCTGGCCGCCCTGGCGCGCCGCGCGCCGCATGTGCCGCTGGCGGTTTACCCCGCCCCGGTCCAGGGCGACGGCGCCGCCGCCGGCATCGCCGAAGCCATCGGCAAGGCCGGTGAGCGCGCCGAATGCGATGTCCTGCTGCTCGTGCGCGGCGGCGGCAGCATCGAGGATCTGTGGGCCTTCAACGAGGAGGTCGTGGCACGCGCCATCGATGCCTGCCCGATCCCGGTGGTGACCGGCATCGGCCACGAAACCGACACCACCATCGCCGATCTGGCTGCCGACTGCCGCGCCGCCACGCCAACCGCCACCGCAGAACTGGCGAGTGCCGGCTGGTTCGAGGCACAGACCGAATTGCACCGCCTCGCCGCCAGGCTGCGCGACGAAATGCGCCGGCTGCTGCAGGAACGCATGCAACGCATCGACCTGCTGGCGCGCCGCCTGGTGCATCCCGGCGAGCGGCTCGGCCGCCTGCGCGCGGAAACGGCGCACCTCGCCACCCGGCTCCATGCCGGACTGCGCCAGCGGCTTGGCGCAAACGCCGCCGCCCTGCAGCGCATCGAGGCCCGCTTCGCACGCTGCCGCCCCGATGTGCGCCACGCACAGCGCGACGTCCGCGAGCTGGCCGCCCGCATGCGCGCCTCGATCGTCGGCGGACTGGCGATGCGGCAGTCGCGCCTGGTGAGCCTGGCGACCAGTCTGGAGCTCCTCAGCCCGCAGGCTGTGCTCGAGCGCGGCTATAGCCTGGTGCGCAGGACGGACGGCAGCATCGTGCGGGACGCCGCGCAACTCGCCGTCGGCGTGTCGGTGCAGCTGACTTTCGGCATCGGCGCGGCAGACGCACAGGTAACGCGGCTGAATGACAGTTGAACATGAAAATATTGCGAACTGAATTTATTCCGACTAAAATTGTCAGGTATCCCAACCCTGACTGAAAACGGAGAAAACAATGGAACATACCCTCCCGCCCCTGCCCTATGCGATGGATGCCCTGGCGCCGCACATCTCCAGGGAAACCTTCGAGTACCACTACGGCAAGCACCACCAGACCTACGTCACCAACCTCAACAACCTGATCAAGGGCGGCGAGTTCGAGAAAGCCGGCCTGGAAGACATCGTCAGGAAGTCCAGCGGCGGCCTCTTCAACAATGCCGCCCAAGTGTGGAACCACACTTTCTTCTGGCACAGCATGAAGCCCAATGGCGGCGGCGCGCCCAGCGGCGCGCTGGCCGAGGCCATCGGCAGGAAGTGGGGAAGCTTCGACGAGTTCAGGAAAGCCTTCCAGGCCTCCGCTGTCGGCAACTTCGGCTCGGGCTGGACCTGGCTGGTGAAGAAGCCGGACGGCTCGGTGGACATCGTGAACACCAGCAATGCCGGCACGCCGCTCACCACCGAAAACCAGGCCCTGCTCACCCTCGACGTATGGGAGCACGCTTACTACATCGATTACCGCAACGCCCGGGCGAAATTCGTCGAGACCTTCCTCGCCAGCCTGGCCAACTGGGATTTCGCGGCACAGAACTACGCCGGCTGATCGCCCGCACCTAGCAAAACGGCCCGCAACGCGGGCCGTTTTCTATACACCGCCCTTCAGTCGACAAATCGCCTGGCGTACGCCGCGTCGTTGTAGAGCGCCTCGCCGTAACGCTCCTTGCCGAATTCCTGGATGATGCGCTGCCCCTCCTCCGAGGCAACGAAGCGGATGAAGCGCAGGGCCGTTTCCCGGCCCTGCGTGGCAGCTGGCGCAGCCGCCAAGGCATGGTAGGTATTCACCAGCGCCTTGTCGCCACGCAGGAGCACCTGCAGCCGCGGTGCATTCGACTTCTCCGCCACCCAGGTGCTGCTGTCGGTCATGAAATAGGCGTCTTCAGCGTCCGCCCGTTTGAGGCTGGCAGTCATGAAATCGCGCGTGACGATGTACCACGCCCCTTCAGGCTTCACGCCGGCCACAGCCCAGATCTGCATCTCTTTCTGGTGCGTGCCAGAGTTGTCGCCGCGGGAAACGAAGCGGGCACCGCTGCGGGCGATGCGGCGGTAGGCCTCGGCGCCGCTACCCGCCGAAGCGATCCCGGCCGGATCGCTGGCGGGCCCGACAATGTAGAACTCGTTCGAGCCAATCAGCGTGCGCTGCGTCGCCCAGCCTTCGACCACGGCCTTCTCCTCGCCGCCGGGCGCGTGCACCATCACCATGTCCACCTGTTTCTCACGCAGCAGCTTGAGCGACTGACCGGTGCCCGCCTTGATCCATTTCAGGCTGGCCTGTTCTTTCGCGGCAAAAGTCTCGCCGAGGAGCTTGAGCAGGCCGAGCTCGCCGGGGCTGCCGGTCGCCAGAGAAAAAGCGTTCGGCCCGCTGCCATAGGTCACGGCATCCGCCGCGACGGACGCCGAAACGAGTCCGAAGAAGGCCAGACAGGCAACTGCCACGGCACGCCAGCGGAGCTGCATGCTATTTGCCTGCGCTCGGAAAGAACAACTGCTCGCCGTTCACCCTGAAGCCGGCAATCAGTCCCTGCCCCTCGGGCGAGGCAAACCATTCGATCAGCTTCATGGCGCCATCGAAATTGATGTCAGGGTATTTTTTCGGGCTGACGGCGATGATGCCGTAGGGGTTGAACATCTTCGCGTCGCCCTGCACGAGGATGTCGAGCCCGGTCTTGGCGCGATAGGCGCCGTAGGTGGCTCGGTCCGACAGGGTGTAGGCCTTCATCTCGCCGGCCATGGTCAGCACCTCGCCCATGCCGAGGCCGGCCGAGACGAACCAGGCGCCCTTCGGCGCCACGCCCGCCTCCTTCCAGTAGGATTTCTCCATCTGGTCGGTACCGGAATTGTCGCCGCGCGAGATGAACTTCGCCTGTCCCTCGCCCAGCTTGCGGAAGGCGGCGATGATGTCGCGCGAGCCGCGCAGGGCGAGCGGATCCTCCTGTGCGCCGACCAGGATAAAGTCGTTGTACATCACGTCGCGCCGATTGACGCCGTGGCCGTCGGCGACGAACTTATCTTCTGCGGGACGGGCATGCACCAGCACGACATCGACGTCGCCGTTCCTGCCCAGTTCCAGCGCCTTGCCGGTGCCGACCGAGATGACATGCACCTTGACGCCGTGCTTCTTCTCGAACGCCGGCAGGATGGCCTTGAGCAGGCCGGAATTGTCCGTGCTGGTGGTGGTGGACAGGCGAATATCGCGCGCCATGACGGGGGCGCTCAGGGCCAGCAGCATACCGAGCAGGGCTGCGCTCGAACGAATGAATCCTGGTTTTTGCATCGATTTCCTCCTTGTTAAAAATCCCGACTGCCGCGACGCAGTCGAAGCAACAGTTCCTCAGTAGCGCAATTCGCCGCCCGCAAGTGGGCGTGCCGGCGCAGTTCCGCCACCTCCTCGTGCTGCGGCAGCGGCAGCGCCACCAGCCGGACCTCGCTATAGCCCAAGGACGGCCGTTCGGCGCCGAAGGCCACGTCGAGCACCAGGTCGACGGGCTCGATCCCGGCAGCCGCCCCGGGCAGTGCGAAGAAGGCGCAACCGGCTGCCTCGCCGATCCGGCGGAAATCCCACAACGCCATGAACTGCCCGCGCGGACTCCAGCCGACGGTACCGCCCTCCCCCACCGGACTGTCGATGAACAGCACGATCTCGCCGAAGCAGGCTTTCAGCCAGCCGAGATAATGGCTGGCGCACCCGGTCAGCGCGATGCCTGCAGTATCCGAAAGCCTGTCCATGCTCATTATGCAATCCATTACATATGCAATCGCCCAATCCGCAGCGCGCGGCAGTGGCTACAATAGGCAAAATCGCCGGAGACGCAAATATGTCGCAGAAGAACATAAAGGGGTTGTCGCTGGTTTGCCACTGGAGCACGGGCGAGCGGCCATCGCAGCCGGAGGAGGCGCGGCTGCTCGGCCTGCTCGAACGCATCCGGCTGGGCGGCTCGATCGCCGCGGCGGCGCGCGAAGCGGGCATCTCCTACCGCAATGCCTGGGGCCTGCTGGTGCGCTGGGAGGCGAATTTCGGCCATCCCCTGCTGATTCCGGCGCGCGGCCTCGGCACCCGCCTGACGCCCTTCGCTGCCAGACTGCTCGAACTCGACGCGCAGATCCGCGAGACGCTGGCGCCGCAGCTGGCCGCCGCCGCCGAGCAGATGATGCAGGGCCTGGAAGAGGCCGCTGCGCCTGCGCCGGCGGTACCGCGCATCCATGCCAGCCACGACCTGGCGCTGGCCCTGCTGCCGGCGCAGATGGCCAAGCTGGGGCATGCCGTCGACCTGCAGTTTTACGGCAGTCTGGAAAGTCTGGCTTCGTTCGCCGAGGGGCGCTGCGAGATCGCCGGCTTCCATTGCCCGGAAGGCGCCGCCGGCGCGTCCCTCTGGCAACTGTACAAGCCCTATCTCAAGCCGCGCCGGCAAGCATTGATCCGTTTCGCCAAACGCAGCCAGGGCATCATCGTCGCGCCCGGCAATCCGATGAAGCTGCGCGACGTCCGCGACCTGGCGCGGCCCAGCCTGCGCTTCCTCAACCGCCAGAGCGGTGCCGGCACGCGGCTGCTGCTCGACTGGCTGCTGCGCGAGAACAACATCGCCGCGCGCAGCATCGCCGGCTACGGCAACGTGGAAATGACCCACTCGGCGGTGGCGGCGATGATCGCCAGCGGCCATGCCGACGCCGGCCTCGGCGTGGAGGCGGCTGCGCACCAGTTCGGCCTCGGTTTCGTGCCGCTGCTGAAGGAGGATTATTTTCTCGTCACGCGGCGCGAGCTGCTGCGCCGGCCGGCCCTCGAAGCGCTGCTCGCCCTGCTCAGGAGCACCGCCTTTCGCCGCAACGTGCGCGCCCTGCCCGGCTACGACGCCGCCGGCTGCGGCACCGAAACGCCGTTCTCCAGGGACTGACTTTTGCCGGCCCGCATCGATCACGACTCGCTGAGGCGCATGACCAACCGCTTCGCCAGCGCCACGGCCACCCGCCGGCGATAGCCTGCGGCGACGAGCGTCGAGGCCATCGGCTGGATCTCCTTGCGCACCGCCTTGTCGAGCGCGGCGTAGAAGGCCTCGTCCGGCGCCTTGCCGGCAAGGGCATCGAGGCCCGGCACCAGGCCCGGGTAGGAGTTCACGCCGGTGCAGGCAATGCGCAGCTCGGCGATGCGGTCGCCGTCGCGCCTGAGCGCCGCGGCGATGCCGGCGAGCGGAAAGTCGATGGCGCCGCGCAGGCGCATTTTTTCGTAGCCCGCGGCCCACCCGTCCTGGGCCGGCACCTCGACCGACACCAGCAGATCGCCGGCGGCGAGCCTGAGATGACGCTTGCCATCATCTGCGAAGAGAGCGGCAAGCGGCTCCCGCCGCGCACCCGCCGGGCCGACGATGTGGGCCTGGGCGTCGAGCACCAGCAGCGCCGGCGCCAGGTCACCGCTGTAGCAGGCGTAGCAGCGGTCCGACTTGGGCGCGACGCGGCAGATGTCGCCTTGGCATTTCAGGCAGTACCGGTTGGCGGTGCGCCACCAGTCGCTCTGGTTGTAGAAGTAGCAGCGCGTGTCCTGCAGCAGGTTGCCGCCGACGGTGGCGGCGGCGCGATGCGTCGCTGCGGCCACCTGCGCTGCGGCCTGCGCCAGCAGCGGCGCGTGGGCGCGGACGGCTTCGGCCTGGCAGAGCGCCTCCAGCGTCACGCCGGCGCCGATCTGCAGCGACTGACTTTGCGGGCGGATATCGCGCAGCTCGGCCAACCCGGAGAGGTCGATCAGCGTCTGCGCCTGTTGGATGTTGCGGCGCAGATTGGGCACCAGGTCGGTGCCGCCGGAGAGGTAGCGCGGCTGCGGCTCGGCCCGGTGCATCGCGACGGCCTGGTCGAGCGAGGCGGGCTTGAGGATGGCAAGGGCTTGCATCAGGCGGCTCCTTCGGTGACTGCGCTGCGGGCGGAATTGCGTTGCGCTCGGCTGCGCTCTTCCAGGGTCTCGGCGATGCGCTCGGGCGTGAGGGGAAAATCGTGGAACTCCAGGCCGGTCGCTTCGCGCACCGCCGCCGCGAGGGCGGCGGGAAAGCCCGACAGCGGACCCTCGCTGGCTTCCTTGGCGCCAAACGGCCCGTTGGGATCCATGCTTTCGACGATGAAGACATCGATGGGCGGGGATTCGACGATGGTCGGCACGGCGTAGTCGATCAGGTTGGCGGCGGCATGCTTGCCGTTCTCGTAGCGCGTCTGCTCGCACAAGCCCTGGCCCATGCCCATCCAGACGGCGCCGTGCACCTGGCCTTCGACGCTGAGCGGATTGATGGCGAAGCCGCAGTCGAGCGCCGCCCAAACCTTGTCCACCGTCACCTGGCAGGTGTCCGGATCGACGCTCACCTCGACGACCTGTGCGGCGTAGGAGAAGCCCATGGTGGAACCCACCGCGCCGCCGCGGTGCTTGCCGCCCTGGAACTCGACCGGGCAGGTGAAGGTGCCCTTGAAATGCAAGGTGCCGGTGCCCACCAGCGCCTCCGCGGCGGCCTCGTTGAAGCCGATGGAGCGAGCCGGATCGGTGGCGACGTGGAAGACTTCGCCCATGCATTCGACCAGTTCGGGAGCGACCTTCAGGCGACGGGCGGCGGCCTCGATGAGCGTCTTCTTCATCTGCTGCGCCGCGTCGAGGCAGGCGTTGCCGACCATGAAGGTGACGCGCGAGGAATACGAGCCGTTGTCCTTCGGCGTCAGCGCACTGTCGTTGGCGATCACGCGCACCCGGCGCCAATCGACGCCGAGCACTTCGACGACGACCTGGGCGACGATGGTGGTGCAGCCCTGGCCGACATCGGCGGCGCCGGTGAGGATGGTGATGCCGGCGTCGAAGTCGAGCTTGAGCACCACCGTGGCGTGCGGCTGGCCTGTGAAATGCACCGGCTTGGCCGAGCCGCTGACGAAATGCGAGCAGGCCATGCCGAGGCCCTTCCATTTCGGCATGCGGCCACTGCGGCTGCGCCAGCCGCTCGCCGCCTCGACTTTGTCGAGACACTCGGGCAGGCCGTAGGACTCGACACGCAGGCCGTTGATGGTCTCCGTCGGGCAGGGCAGGAGGTTGCGCCGCCTGACCTCGATCGGATCGAGGCCCAGCTCCAGGGCCATCGCGGTCAGCAGCGCCTCGAAGGCGATGCGGGTATTCACCGTGCCATGGCCGCGCATGGCGCCGCAGGGCGGCGTGTTGGCATACACGCGGTAGCCGTCGTACTTCACGGCGGGCACGTCGTAGAGGCCGTTGATCAGCGCACCGGCATAGAGGATGGTGATGATGCCGTAGCCGCCATAGGCGCCGCCGCGCTGCACCACCTCGCACTCACAGGCGGTGATGCGGCCGTCGCGCGTCATGCCGAGCTTCATGCGCGTGTCGCTCTCCGGGCGGCCGCGGTGGGTGAGGATCGACTCCTCGCGCGTGAGCTGCATGCGCACCGTGCCGCCGGCGGCGCGCGCCAGCAGTGAGACGATGATCTCGAAATTGAGCGTCTCGACGCGCGAGCCGAAGCCGCCGCCGACATAGGGCTTGATGACGCGCACGCGGGAAGTGTCCAGGCCGAGGCACTGGGCGACGCGCAGATGGACATAGTAGGGCACCATGCTGACAGTGTGCAGGGTGAGCTGGTCGCGCGTCGGATCGTAGCTGGCCATCGCCGCATGCGGCTCCATCTGGGCGTGCGTCACCTCGGCCGTATGGTAGGTCTGCTCGCGGATCAGCTCAGCGGCGGCGAAGCCGGCCGCCGCGTCGCCAAACTCGTTGTGCACCTCGCGCTCGATGTTGCCGGCCTTGTTGTCGTGCAGCAGCGCGGCGCCCGGCGCGCGCGCCTGGGCGGCGTTCTCGATCACAGGCAGCTCGCGCACCTTCAGGCGGATCAGCTTGAGCGCCTGCGCCGCGGTCTGCTCGTCCACCGCCGCGACGGCCGCCACGGGCTCGCCGAAGTAGCGCACCTTGCCGCGCGCCAGGGGGAACTCGTTCTGCGCGATCGGCAGGATGCCGTAGGGCACGTCGCAGTCCGCGCCGGTGACGACGGCGACCACGCCCGGCAGGCGGAGCGCCTCGCTGACATCGACCTCGATCAGTTCGGCATGCGGCGTCGGGCTGCGCAGGATCCTGCCGACCAGCGCATCGGCGGGGAACAGGTCGGCGGTGTATTTGGCGCGGCCGGTGACTTTCTCGACGCCGTCGACCAGCGGCAGGCGCTCGCCGACGCCCTTGTTCGGTTTCCCGTTCATGCCGGCGCCCCTTCCTGCGTACAGGCCGCCTGCACCGACTCGACGATCTTGACGTAGCCGGTGCAGCGGCACAGGTTGCCGCCGAGCGTCTCGCGGATCTCGGCCTCACTCGGCTGCGGATTGCGCCGCAGTAGGCCTTCGGCCGCCATGATCATGCCCGGCGTGCAGAAGCCGCACTGCGCGCCGAGCTTCTCGTGGAAAGCGCGCTGCAGGGGCGACAGGCGGCCGTTCTGCGCCTGGGATTCGATGGTCTCGACATGGCGGCCCTCGACGGAGACGGCGAAGGTGCAGCAGGCCAGCCGCGGGCGGCCGTCGACCAGTACCGTGCAGGCGCCGCATTCGCCGCCGTCGCAGCCCTGCTTGGTGCCGGTAAGGTGCAGCTGTTCGCGCAGGTAGTCGATCAGCAAGGTGTTGTCGGCCACGGCTTCTTCGCGCCAGCGGCCGTTCACCCGGATGCGCAGAATGCGTTTCATGTATGTGTCCTCCGGTTCGGTGGTTTTATTGATTGATTGGAGCACAACTATTTTCAGTCAAGCAATATGCAAGGGTTTGCACAGCTGGCCGCAGCAGGCGGTCTCCTCGGCCAGCAAACGCCGGCCGTGGGTGAAGGCGGTGGCGCGGCCGTTGCGCACGAAGCCGCACAGCGTGATGCCGAAGCGCTCGGCGACCTCGATCGCCAGCGACGAGGCGGCCGAGACGGCGGCGACCAGCTCCAGTCCGGCGCGCGCCGCCTTGCTCGCCATCTCCAGGGTGACGCGGCTGGTGAGCGCTGCGCCGCAGCCGGCCAGCGGCAGGCCGGCGAGCAGGCAGCGGCCGATCGCCTTGTCGAGTGCGTTGTGACGGCCCAGATCCTCGGCCAGCACCTGCACGCGCCCGGCGCCGTCGAAGATGGCGGCGGCATGGGTACCGCCGGTGGCCAGCCAGACGGCCTGGCGCTGCCGCATCGCAGTCATGATGCCGTGGAGGCGGGCCGGTTCCAGGCGCAGGGTGTCGCCGACGGGCGGGATGCCGCGCAGGACGTCCTCCACCCGCTCGCGCCCGCCGCAGATGCCGCAGGAGGAGCCGACCACCACGTTGCGCCGGCGCACCTGTGCCCGCTGCGGGTCGGCCAGGACGAGCCGCACCACGCCGGGGTTGTCGGGGCAGACGGCGAGAGAGCGGATCTCGTCGAGGCGGTCGAACAGCCCCTCGGTAAAGGCGAAGCCGGCAGCCAGCGCCAGCACCTCGGGAACGCCGCCTTCGGCCAGCACGCCATCCTGCGGCGTGAAGCCGCAAGATGCATGGTTCGGCTCGGTCGGCGTCCACATCAAGGTGTAGGCGCCGATGCCGGCGACGTCGATGGTCAGGGTTTCCTCCTCGACCACCCAGCAGGCGTCGTCGCTGCGGCAGGTTTCGTCGAATCGCTGCGCGCTGACCGCGCGTATGCCGTGTTGGTGCAGGTAGTCCATCGCCGTCTCCCTTTCAGGCCGCTTTGCGCAGGGCGACGCGCACCAGGTCGGCGCCGGAGCCGGTGGCATCGGTCAGCTCCAGCGACATCGGCGCCACGGTGTTCAGGCTTGGGCGCTTGCGCTCCTTGGCATAGGGCGTCGCCCAGTGGTCGAACTGGCCGACGATGAGCAGGGTGTCCGGCCGGATGCCCTGGTTGAGGATGGCCGGCCCGCGCGTGCTGCGCACCGTCGACACGACATCCACCAGATCGCCCTCGCCGATGCCGAGCCTTTCCGCGGTGCGCGTGTTGATGACCACGCCGCCGTGGCCGCGGATGTTGTTCGACAGCTCGTCCATGAGCTGGATCGAGGCGTTGCCGCCGGCGTGGAACTGCATGCTCTTGGTGGTAAGCAGCCAGAACGGATAGTCCGCCGGTCGCGCGCCCTGGTTGACGAGGGCGCGCTCCCAGCGCGCCGGCAGGTCGTGCCAGGCCGGCAGGAACTGGTATTCGGTGAGCTGCTCGTCCCACCAGTGGATGCCCTGTTCGTGCAGGCGCCGCTCCAGCTCGCGGCCGGAGCGGGTGAGCCGCTCCTGATAGGGCAATTCGAAGCGCAGGTTCTGCTCGACCAGCTTCGGATAGAGATACCAGCTGCGGCGCGGCCAGGGCCTGCTGTAGAAGCCGTTCTCGCGGAACCAGGCGAGGTCGCGCACTTCCGCCCCGGCGGAGAGCTCGGCAGTGGCAGCCTTGCAGACGGCGTCCCATATCTCGTCGACCGCATGGGGTGTCGCCGGGTCAAGCGTGTAGTCGTAGCTCTCGCCCTTCAGCGACACGGCGCCGGCGCCGCGGTTGATGGCGCCGTTGTATTCCGCGAGCAGGCCGACGCGGCGCGCCAGCTCCGTCGATATCCAGGTGAAGTCGCGGGTATCGCCCTGCGGAGCGACCACCGGCTGGCGCAGGATGAAACCCTGATGCTCCCAGTATTGCTCGATGTATTTGCTGCGGCCGAGGCGGATCAGTTGCAGGCTCTCCAGGTCGGTGGCCTCCGGCAGCAGGATGTCGGCCATCCAGTTGGTCTCGTCGATGGTGTAGGCAAAGGAGACCATGAAGGGAAAGCGCGCCATCGTCTCCGACAGCCCGCGCGTGTCCCAGAAGGCGATCGCCGGGTTGGTGCGGAAGGTGATCCACAGTTCCGGGAAAGCCGGGGTCATGAGCTTTTCCGGCGCCTGCTTCTGCCACATCCAGGCCAGGTGGGTCGGGCCGAGCGCCTGGCTCCAGGGGCCGTTGCCGGCCAGCGGCACCAGGGTGCGGTGGGCGTTGCGGTTGGCCGGCTTGCGGATCCAGCGCTTGGGATCGGTCGGGTTGAGGCCGTGCGCCATAAAGCCGTCCTCGCCGGGCTTGACGCTCTGCAGGCGGTCCTCGTGCGGGCGGTTGATGCGTACCGTGGTGCCGAGCGTGCCGCCAGGCACTTCCAGCGCACCGACCAGCACCGCCATGACGGTGCGCGACCAGCAGCAATCGAAGGCGCCCCAGCCGTTGTTGACCGTCTTGCCCAGCGTCACCGAGACCGGGCGGAAGGGCAGCGTCTCGCCGTCGACCTCGACGGTCTCGCCGACGCGGGCATGATCGACGAACTCGTGGGCGACGCGGCGGATGCGCTCGGCCGGCACTTCGCAGATCTTCTCGGCCCACTCCGGCGCATAGGGTGCGACGTGGGCCACGAGTTTCGCGAAGGACGGCTCGGCCTCGAGGTCGCGATGCGTCCAGCGGTCCGCGTCGGGCCCCTGTTCATAGGCCTCGGGCACCGTGTAGCGGCCTTCGAGTGCGGGCAGCGTGTCCGGCGTGTCGAAGGGCACGGCGGCATTGCGGCGGGTGTCCCAGAGCAGCGGCTTGCCGCTGGCGGACTCGCGCAGGTAGTAGCCGTTGGCGCCGACGAGATAGGGCGAGGCCGTGCGGTTGCGCAGGAAGGGCAGATCGAGATGCTCGCGCGGCCGCTCGTGCAGCATGACGTGGATCAGGGCGAACATGAAGGCGCCGTCGGTCTTCGGCTTGATGGGAATCCATTCGGCCGAGGCGGCGGCAGTGACGCCCAGGTGCGGCTCGACGTAGACGCGCTTCATGCCGCGCACGCGCGCCTTGGCGTGGCGCGCGGCGGCGCAGACGCCGCCGGTCACTTCGACGTTGGCGCCGAAGGCGATGTTGTATTCCGTGTAGGGCGTGTCGGCGGCGACGGTGAAGGCGCGGTGCCAGTATTCGCCGTAGAGGTGCTCCGAGTGGGTGCACTTCACGCCCTGGCCGGAACCGAAGCTGTAGTCCATCGGCCCCCAGGCGGCGAGGAAGGCCGGGAAGGTGCCCATGTAGTTGGAGGGCGTGCCGCCGTGACCGAAGCTCGCCGCCACGCGCGGCAGGCCTTCCTCGTCGAGGATGCCTTTCGCGCGGATGTCGCGCAGCTTCGCGGCGACGATGTCGAGCGCCTCGTCCCAGGAGATCGGCTCGAAGCGCGGGTCCTCGCCGATGCCCTTCTTCGGATTGGTGCGCCGCATCGGCGAGAGGACGCGGTGCGGCGAATAGGTCTTCTGGATCAGGCCGTAGGCCTTGACGCAGGGCTTGCCGTCGCCCGGGTGGATGCCTTTGCCGCAGAAGTTCGGCGCCACCTCGGTGGCCACGCCGTTCTCCACCTTCACCGCCAGCAGGTCGGGGCCCGCGACGCAGTTGAAGCAGTAGGTCGGCACCCATTTCGCCGCCGCATTCGTTTCCATCGATCCTCCTTGTCGTGATACGCAAACACGGCATATAAGCCATGTTCTCGTATCGAGTATAGGCGGATCGCACCCCCCCCTCAAATAAGGTGGCGTTCTACATATGAAGTGCGTCAAGAATATGCAACAGGGTGAAAACGGCGTCTTGCGGCGGCTGACTTACCTGCCCGGCGGCACCCGGTCGAGGCCGTTGATCTTCGCGCCGACGGACAGCCCGCGGCTCCTGAACCAGCCGGCGTTCATCTCCAGGGCGAAGCGCACCGGCTTCGCCGAGCAGTGGTTGTCGAGCGACTGCGGCTGCATCTCGGCGATCTGCACGATACGGCCGCCGTCATCGATGAAGGCGATGCTGAGGGGAATCAGGGTGTTCTTCATCCAGAAGCACTGCACGCCAGGCTCGGGAAAGACGAACAGCATGCCGTGGTGCATCGGCATGGACGGCCGGTTCATCAGGCCGGTGGCGCGCTCGGCATTGTTGTTCGCCACCTCGGCCTCGATGCGGTGCATGCCGGCGCTGAGTTCGAGGATCGGCGCGGCCAGCGCGGCGGCATTCGCCAGCAGCAGGGAGAAAAAGCAAAACAGGGATTTCATCGGGGCGAGAGCTTACCAGCTTGGCGCCGCCCCCGGCATGTAGGCGAGCGGCGCGGCGTCGACACGGCGCTGCGGCTTAAGGCGGGCCTCGATGTCCTCGCGCGCCGGCCGCGGTTCGCCGAGGCTTTCCGCGAGCAGGTCCCGCAGCTGTTCGCACCAGGCAAAAGTCAGTCTCCCCAGCACGGCGAAGAAGGGTGTCTCGGCGCGCGCGGCGACGCGGGCGGCGAAGTCCGGCAGCCAGCGCAGCAGATGCTCGTCCAGCATGCTTGCCAGCCGGCGCAGCTCATCGTCGGCCCGGGCATGGCGCAAGGCATGAGCGATGTAGAGCAGTTGCAGGACAAGATGGTCGTCGGGCCGTTTGCGCCAGTCCGTCGCCGCGAGCCCGGCTTCCGCGTAGATGGTCCGCAGGGCGAACATGGCCTCCTGGCAGACGAGATGCTCGTCGTCCAGCCATACCGACTCGCAGGGCGAGGCACCATAGGCGCCGGTGAGATGGATGGCGGCGTAGTCGACGGCGAGGTCGTCCAGGCTCGCGCCGCATGCATCCTCCACCGCCAGCGCCATCGCATGCCAGGTTTCCTGCGCCCGTACGTCGGCCGGCAGCAGGCCGAGGTTGCCCGGGAAGCCGACCTCGCGCAGGGTGGCAAGCAGTTCCGTTGCCGGCTCACGGTCGTGCAGGGCGGCGAGCATTTCGGCGTCCTCGGCCAGGGCCAACCGCATTTCGGACGAGAGCGGATTCATGATTTGCTTTCCACCCGCCCCTTGCCATGTGCCACGAAGACGATGGAAGGCCGCGTCAGTGCCGGATCGGCCATGTTCTTCACCTGCCGCACGGGCTTCTCGCCGGGCCCCAGCGCAGTGGTCTGCCAGGTGCCGGCGGCGAGCTCGTCGATCGGGCCGATGTCGAGCACGCGCATCATGCAGGCCATGACGCAGTAGGGCTTGCGGCCGGCCTCCAGCTCGTCGATGCACATATTGCACTTCTTGACGATCTTCGCCAGCGGGTCCCACTGCGGCGCGCCGTAGGGACAGGCCGCCTCGCAGCGGCGGCAGCCGATGCACAGCGTCGAGTCGATGTCGACCACGCCGTTGTCGGCGCGCTTCCAGATGGCGCCCGAAGGACAGACCGGCAGGCAGGCCGGCTCGGCGCAATGGTTGCAGGCCATGTTCACCTTATAGGCGTACACGTCCGGGAAAGTGCCGCCCTCGACGTACATCACCCGGCGGAAGCGCGGACCCGCCGGCAGGTCGTTCTTGTCCTTGCAGGCGATCTCGCAGGCGCGGCAGCCGATGCAGTCGACGTTGTGGTGGATGAAGCCGAGCTGGGTCTTCGGCCGCACCGGTTCCCTGGCCTGCGCCACCTTGCGCGCCAGCGCCTTGCCGACTTCCTCGCGATCCAGTTTCTTCGCCACTTCAGTAGTCCCGGCGGAAGATGTGCGATCGGGCCGCCGCCCGCTCGTCCCAACCCGGCCGGTGCGCCAGCTCCGACTTCCTCACATTGCACAGGATGGTGTTGTAGGCGAAGGCGCCGGCCGGCGAGGGCTCGTCCAGGGTGAGGAAATCCGGGTTGCCGGCGCGGTCGATGCCAGAAGCGTCGCGCTCCATCCAGGCGCCCTCGAACACCACCACGACGCCGGGCATGCAGCGCTCGGTGACGTAGGCCGGCAGCACGATGCGGCCGCGCGCATTCCAGGCCTCGACCATGTCGCCGCTGCGGATGCCGAGCCGCCTTGCATCGGCGGCATTCAGCGTGATCTCCTGCTGGAAGGTCTCGCGCAGCCAGGGGATGTTGTGGAAGATCGAATGCGTGCGCCAGCGCGGATGGGGCGTGATCATGTGGAAGGGATAGACCTTCGCCAGCGGGTGGTTGAGCGATTCGAAGGGCTCGATCCACTTCGGAATGGCAGGGATCGGATAGCCGTACTGGGTCTTCGTCCAGTCGGTGATCCTGGCCAAGGTTGTCGAGAATATCTCAATCCTGCCGGAGGGCGTCCTGAAGGGCTTGCCCTGCTCGATCTGCTCGCGGAAGGCCACCAGCGGCTGCTCGAACTCGAACTTGTAGACGCCGCGGCGCTTGAACTCCTCCCAGCCCATGGCCACGCCCTGGCGGGCCTGCACCTTGTCCTGCCACCAGGCGGCGAGATAGGCCTCGTCGACCGCGTCCGGGTTGTCGAAATAGTCGCGCCCGGCGCGCGGGTTGTAGCGTTTGCCGAAGTCCTTCAGCGCCGGATCGAGTTTTTCCAGGCGCCAGGCGAGCTCGGTGAACACCTGGAAGTCGGTCTTCGACTCGCCCAGCGGCGCGATCGCCTTGGGCCGGTGGATGTAGTAATGGCCCTTGTACCAGGGCAGGGCCACGCCGTGGCGCTCGAAATGGGTGGCGATGGGCAGCAGCACGTCGGCCCACAGGCCCGATGGGGTGATGGTGGCGTCCTGGCAGACGACCAGCTCCAGCTTCTTCACCGCCTCGATTTCCTTGTTGATGTTGGTGAGCTGGTTGAACCAGTCGGAGCCGTGCCACCAGACGGCCTTGATGTTCGGGACAATGCCGTCAAGCTTGTCGCTACGCGGCCACAGACCGATCTCCTCGCGCTTGACGTTCGGGTAGTTCAGCACGCAGTGCGCCCAGCGGTCGGACTTGATCGAGGCATACCAGACGTTGGCGTATTGGTCGTGAGGGTAGGCGATGCTCTCCGGCTGCCAGCCCTTGCCGACGCCTTCGGCGCTGCCGCCGAGGATGCCGATGTTGCCGGTCATCGCCTGCAGCGCCGCCGCCATGCGGTTGTACTGCTCGCCGTGGGCGGCGCGGCCGGGCGCCCAGGAAGCCTTCAGCGCCGCCGGCTTGGTCGTCGCGTACATCTGTGCCAGCTTGCGGATGTCGTCCGCCTTGACGCCGCAGATCTTTTCCGCCCATTCGGGCGTCTTCGGCGTGCCGTCCGTGGCGCCGAGGATGTAGTCCCTGAAACTCTCCTGGCCCTTGGCCCAGTCCGGCATGGTGCCGGCGTCCATGCCCTGCACGAACTTGTCGATGAACTTCTGGTCCTGCAGATTGTTGGCGAAGATGTGCTGCGCCATGCCGGCGAGCATGGCGGCGTCGGTGCCCGGCCGGATGGGAATCCACCAGGCGTCGTAGCTGGCGGCGGAATCCGTGTATTGCGGATCGACCAGCACGAACCTGCAGCCGCGCTGCTTGGCCAGGCGCATGTAGTAGAAAGTGTTGCCGCCGTGGAAGGTGTAGGCCGGGTTCCAGCCCCACATGATGATAAGCCTGGCGTGGGCGAAGGCGTCGTCCTCGTTGCCGTCCTCGATGGTGCCGAAAGTCGTGCGGCTGGAAAAGGTGGTGCCCTGGTAGGAGGGCACCGACCAGGAACTGGTGCGGCAGCCGAACATGCCGAGGAAGCGCGCCAGCAGGCCCTCGATCTGGTCGGACTTGTGCAGCACGCAGTAGGAGGTGCCGGCGTAGGCCTGGTCGAGGATCGCCGTCGGGCCGTACTTGCTCTTCAACTCCACCATCTTCCTGGCGATGAAGTCGAGCGCCTCGTCCCACGACACGCGCTTGAACTTGCCCTCGCCGCGCTCGCCCACGCGCAGCATCGGGTAGAGCAGCCGCTCCGGCGAGTAGATGCGCGAGCGATAGGAGCGTCCGCGCAGGCAGGCGCGCAGCTGCGGCACCTGCTCGGACTCGAAGCCGAAGGCGCCGCCGGCCTGGTAGCGGCCGTCGTCGGTCGACAGGCGCACGATGACGTCGCCCTTCTTGTGCGCCACCAGCATGTGGCGCGAGCCGCAGTTGTGATCGCAGCTCGTCACCACGGTCGTCAGCTGGTCGTCGGTCGGATAGGGCTCGTAGGCGTGGGCCTGCGCCTCCTTGCCGCCGAAAGTCAGTTCCGCCAGACCGCCGGCGGCGGCGACGGCCCCGCCGGCGGCGGCCGTCTTGAGGAAGCTGCGCCGGTTGGGATTGAGCAGGCGCTCGGAGAGGTCATGGCTCATGGCCGGGTTCCTGCGAGAAAGCGCGCCTCGGATTGCTTCGGCCGATCCTTCGCCCACTCCGGCACCTCGGCCGGCATCTCCGGCCAGGGCGTGCGCGCATAGGGGTAAGCAATGCGGTACCAGCTGCGCCCGCCGTGGCAGCCGAAGCAGGCGTCGGCGCCCTCCTTGCCGGCCTGCTCGATCGCCGCCGCATTGAGATAGTTCACCTCATGCCGCTTGCTGCGGATGGCGGCATGACAGGTCAGGCAGTTGTTGCCGAAGGCGGCCTTGTGTTCCTCCCAAGGCCCGGGCAGCCCCATCAGCTGCCAGGGAAACTGGCCGTGGCACTTGAGGCAGGTGGTTTCCGGATTCACCTGCTTTCTCAGGGTGAACGCCATATCGTCCGGCTGCGCCGAATCGGCCGCGGCGCCCTGCGCCTCCTCGCGCGGCTCGTGGCCCTGGTGGCAGGTGTTGCAGCGCAGGCTCATCAGCCGGTGCGCCAGCGGCGTGACGAGATGGCGGCGGTGGAAGGTGTCCTGCCCGCCGCTGTATTCCGGCGTCTGCTGGTACCAGGCGAGCAGGCTCTCGCTCTTCAGGCCCGAGGGCGAAGCGGCGCGCACCTTGTCCTCCATCACTTCGCGGTGGCAGGCCAGGCATTGGGCGTCGGTCGCCGTTTCGATGGCCGGGCGGAAATGCAGCGGGCTGTACACGGCCTGCAGATAGCTGGTCTCGGCGGCCGGCTTAGGTTCGACGTGGGGAACGAATACCGGCGGCGGCGCCATGCCAGCGGCGATCCAGGCGACAAAGCCGACCGACACGGCAAGCACCAGCGCGGCGGCTGCGATGGCGTGTTTCATATCCGGTGATTCTGAGTGCCAAGGCGGCAGGGGCGTTGACGCATGTCAAACCGGCTCGGTCTCGCGCCATTCGCCCGGCGGCAGCCCGGCGAGGGAATACGGGCCGATTGAAGCGCGCACCAGTCGCAGCGTCGGGTGGCCGACCTTGGCCGTCATGCGCCGCACCTGGCGGTTCTTGCCTTCGCGCAGCACGATCTCCAGCCAGGCCGTCGGGATCTGCCTGCGGCTGCGGATCGGCGGATTGCGCTCCCACAGGCCGGCGGGTTCCGCGATGCGCTTCGCCTCGCAGGGCCGCGTGACGAAATCGCCGAGGTCGACGCCGCGCCGCAGGCGCGTGAGCGCCGCCTCGTCGGGCTCGCCCTCCACCTGCGCCCAGTAGGTCTTCGGCAGCTTGTGCTGGGGATCGGCGATGCGGCTCTGCAGGCGGCCGTCGTCGGTGAGCACCAGCAGCCCCTCGCTGTCGGCGTCGAGCCGGCCGGCGGCGTAGATGTTCGGGACGGGGATGAATTCCGCCAGGCAGCGATGGCCTGCCTCGGGCGTGAACTGGCTGAGGACGCCGTAGGGCTTGTTGAACAGAATCAGCCGGCTCACGCCGTTTCAGCTGCTTGTGCCTGCGCTCTGCCCGACTCGCCGGCAAACATGCGGCAAAAGCGCATCTCCACCGGATAGGGGAAGAAGTCCGGCACGTAGCCGTCGAGGATCTTCTGCTTGGTCTGCTGCCAGAACTCGGGGGCGAGCAAGTCGGCATGATGCTTCATGAAAACGCGACGCGTGTCCGGATTGCCCAGCAGGAAAGTGCCGAACTCCTCGGGGAAGATGTCGTGGCGGCCGACCGAGTACCACGCCTCGCCGGACATCTCCGCCTCGGGATTCGGCGCAGGCGGAATGCGGCGGAAGTTGCAGTCGGTCATGTACTCGATCTCGTCGTAGTCGTAGAACACCACGCGGCCGAAGCGGGTCACGCCGAAGTTCTTGAACAGCATGTCGCCGGGAAAGATGTTGGCGTAGGCCAGCTCCTTGATGGCATTGCCGTACTCCAGCACCGCCGCTTCCCGCTTCGCCTCGTCTGCGCTGTCGAGATAGAGGTTGAGCGGCTTCATGCGTCGCTCGATGTAGACATGGCGGATGACGATCTCGCTGCCGTTTTCTTCAAGCAGCGAGGCGCATTCCTTGCGCAGCTCGGCGAGCAGCTCCGCGCTGAAGCGCGCCTTGGGCAGGGCGACATTGGAGAACTCCAGGGTGTCGGCCATGCGGCCGACGCGGTCGTGCTGCTTGACCAGCACGTACTTCGCCATGACCGTGGCGTGGTCGACGTCCTTGGACGGCGCGAAGACGTCCTTGATCAGCTTGAAGACGTAGGGGAAGGACGGCAGGGTAAACACGGCCATCACCATGCCGCGGATGCCCGGGGCGATGACAAACTGGTCGCGAGAATGACGCAGGTGGTCGATCAGGTCGCGGAAGAACATCGTCTTGCCCTGCTTGCCCAGCCCGAGCATGGTGTAGATCTCCGCCACGGGCTTGTGCGGCATCAGCCCGGAAAGGAAATCGACGAAGGCCGACGGCACTTCCATGTCCACCATGAAGTAGGCGCGGCTCAGGCTGAACAGCGTGCGGATCTGGGCGGAGTCGAGCAGGATGGCGTCGAGGAACAGGCGGCCCTTCGCATTGTGCAGCACCGGCACCACGAAGGGGTACTCGTAGTCGCCGTTGATCGCCTTGCCGACAATGTAGGCGGCCTTGTTGCGGTAGAAGACCGCATGCAGCACCTGCAACTGGAAGTTGGCTTCGGCGGTAGGCAGGCGGCCTCCCAGCTGACGCACCACCCCGGCGATCACATGCTCGACGTCGCGTTCGAGATTGGCGAACTCGCACTGCCAGCCAAAGTCCAGGCAGATGTCGCGGATCGTCTGCCGCAAACCCGACTGGTTCGGGTAATAGCTGCGGTAGGCAGGCGGATCGGACTCGATGTACTCGGTGGATACCGCCGGGCGCACGAAGATGAAGTCGTTGTGGAAATACGTCCGGTGCATGATCTTGCAGAACACCGAATTGAAGAAGGTCTCGGCCAGTTCGGGCTGCTTGTGGTTGGTGAGCAGGCCGATGTAGAGGAGCTTGGCCAGTTGCCAGGTGTTGTCGTCGATGTTCTCGGCGTGCAGCTGGTCATGCAGCAGGACGGCGGTTTCGCTCACCCGGGTATCGTAGAAGGCGATACGCTCGCGCACGGCGTGCTGCAAGCCCAGCCAGTCGCCCTTCTCGAAGCGCGTCTTGGCCTGGGCGCTGCATTCGCGGAACAGGCGGTAGTGCTTGTTGAAGCCGTCACGCAGGGTACGGGCTATTTCCTGGGCGATCGGGTTTTCGCCAGCCGGGATTTCCATTTGGGAATCTTTCGGATGTTGCAGTGCAGGACTGTCAGGATACCGGCAATCCGGCCCCCCTGCCAAGCCGCCTCCCGAACAGCGCTGGCGAAACGAAACGGAATGGCGGATAATATTTATTTATAAGCCGGCCCGGGATTTCGAACAGCCTGAGCACCCCCGCGCAACGACACGTCGCCGGCATCAAGCTTACCCACCACTAACTTAAGACGGAGTTGTAAATGGGCGCGAATTCTCTCATCAAGGTTCCACAAGGCGGCGCAAAAATCATCCCCGGCCAGACGGTGCCGGACAATCCGATCATCCCCTACATCGAAGGCGACGGCATCGGGGTGGACATCTCCCCGGTGATGATCAAGGTCATCGACGCCGCGGTGGCCAAGGCCTACGGCGGCAAGAAGAAGATCCACTGGATGGAAGTCTATGCCGGCGAGAAATCCACCAAGCTCTACGGCGGCGACGTCTGGCTGCCGAAGGAAACGCTGGATGCGCTCAAGGAGTATTCCGTCTCGATCAAGGGCCCGATGACCACCCCGGTCGGCGGCGGCATCCGCTCGCTCAACGTCGCCCTGCGCCAGGAACTCGACCTCTACCAGTGCGTGCGCCCGGTGCGCTACTTCAAGGGCGTGCCCAGCCCGCTCAAGGACCCGAGCAAGGTCGACATGGTGATCTACCGCGAGAACACGGAAGACATCTACGCCGGCATCGAATGGGCCGCCGAAACCGACAACTGCAAGAAGCTTATCAAGTTCCTGCAGGACGAGATGGGCGTCAAGAAGATCCGCTTCCCCGAGACCTCCGGCATCGGCATCAAGCCGGTCTCGCGCGAAGGCACCTCCCGCCTGATGCGCGCCGCGATCAAGTACGCCCTCGACAACGACCGCAAGTCGGTGACCATCGTGCACAAGGGCAACATCCAGAAGTTCACCGAGGGCGCCTTCCGCGACTGGAGCTATGAAGTGGCGCAGAAGGAATTCGGCGCCCAGCTGCTCGACGGCGGCCCGTGGTGCACCCTGAAGAACCCGAAGACCGGCCGCGACATCGTCATCAAGGACATGATCGCCGACGCTTTCCTGCAGCAGATCCTGCTGCGCCCGGCCGAGTACGACGTGATCGCCACCCTGAACCTCAACGGCGACTACATCTCCGACGCCCTGGCGGCCCAGGTCGGCGGCATCGGCATCGCCCCCGGCGCCAACATCTCCGACCAGTACGCCTGCTTCGAGGCCACCCACGGCACCGCGCCGAAGTACGCCGGCAAGGACTACGTGAACCCCGGCTCGCTGATTCTCTCGGCCGAGATGATGCTGCGCCACATGGGCTGGAAGGAAGCCGCCGACCTGGTCATCAGCTCGATGGAAGCCGCCATCGCCGACAAGATCGTCACCTACGACTTCGCCCGCCTGATGGAAGGCGCCACCGAGGTCAAGTGCTCGGCCTTCGGCCAGGCGATGATCGACCGGATGTGAGGTGGCGGACAAGATGAAGGAGCGCAGCGTCGGGGGCATCATGTCCCCCTTCCAGATGGTGGGCGGCGCCGAAACCGTGGATTCGGCCATGCACGTCATGCGCGAGCATGGCCTCAACGCCATCCTGGTCGAGCCGAACGCCGAGGGGGAATGGGGCATCATGACCAAGCGCGATGTGCTGCGCAAGGTGATCGTCCCCAATCGTTCCCCTGCCGGCCTGAAGGTCGACGAGATCGCCAGCCGCTTCCTGATCACCTGCAGCCGCGACACCCCGCTGCTGCAGGTGGCGCGGCAGATGATGAACAACGGCATCCGCCGCATCGTCGTCATGGAGGACGGCCAGCCGCTCGGCATCGTCACCGAGGCCGACCTGTTCCGACTGGTCGAGCAGGCCGGCTGGGGCTCCGCCACCGCCTGAAGACTTCCGCACGAATGAAAAAGTGGCCGGCGCCTGCCGGCCATTTTCATTGGCCCCCAAGAAAAAGCCCGTACCCCGCGAAGGGACGGGCTTGCAATCAGGATTGCGAATCCGGCCCCGGTTTCCCGCTGCCGGACCAGCCGCCTCAGGCGGCCTGGATGTTCGAGGCCTGCTTGCCTTTCTGGCCCTGCGTCACCTCGAAGGAGACTTTCTGCCCCTCCTTGAGCGTCTTGAAGCCGCCCATCTGGATCGCCGAGAAGTGGGCGAACAGATCCTCGCTGCCGTCATCCGGCGTGATGAACCCGTAGCCCTTGGCGTCGTTGAACCACTTGACTGTACCTGTTGCCATAAAGCGCTTTCCTTGTGTTGATCGGTCTGCGTGTCTGTTTAAGCTCGCGAGCACCGCGGGAGGGATGCGGGATTCAGTAAGAAACGCAGCATCCAACCAGCGGTATTGATAGACTTTGCGACAAACACGGATGGCTTTTTACGCCCAACAAATACGACGCGTCAAGGGTTTTTCAGGGTTTTTTGATGCTGCACGACAGCAATCTGTCGCATTTCGGCACTCCGCCCTGATATGGAATTACCGAGGAATTCGGCCGCTTCTCGCACGCTTGCAGAATCGCGCAGTGTGATTAGAATTCAATCATGGCTACGCGCAAGCAGAGCGAATCGGTGCTTGAAGCGGAGCGGAGCAAGACCAAGCCGCCGCCGCTGTTCAAGGTTTTGCTGTTAAATGACGATTACACGCCCATGGACTTCGTGGTCGTCGTGCTGCAGAGATTTTTCGGCATGAGTCGCGAACAAGCGACGCGGATCATGCTCAAAGTGCATAGGGAGGGCGTCGGCGTCTGCGGCGTCTTTCCGCAGGACGTGGCCGCCACCAAGGTCGATTTGGTACGGGGCTATGCCCGCGAGCACCAGCACCCGCTGGCATGCGTGATGGAGGAAAGTTGAAATGATTGCGCAGGAACTGGAAGTCAGTCTTCACATGGCCTTTGTCGAGGCGAGGCAGAAGCGCCACGAATTCATCACCGTGGAGCATCTGCTGCTGGCATTGCTCGACAACCCCTCCGCCGCCGAGGTCCTGCGCGCCTGCGCCGCCAACCTCGAGGAACTGAGGAAGGAGCTGATCGCCTTCATCACCGAGCACACGCCGACCGTGGCGGGCACGGACGAGATCGACACCCAGCCGACGCTGGGCTTCCAGCGAGTGATCCAACGCGCCATCCTGCATGTCCAGTCCTCCGGCAAGAAGGAGGTCACCGGCGCCAACGTGCTGGTCGCCATTTTCGGCGAGAAGGATTCGCACGCCGTCTATTTCCTGCAGCGCCAGGGCATCACCCGCCTCGACGTGGTCAACTTCATCTCGCACGGCATCACCAAGGCCCCGGCACAGAGCGGCCCGCGCAGCGAAGGCGAACAGCAGGAGCCGGAGCAGGAAGGCCAGCAGGCCGGCGGCGCCCTGGAGAGCTACACGCAAAACCTCAACGCCCAGGCGCTGATGGGCAAGATCGACCCGCTGATCGGCCGGGACAAGGAGCTGGAGCGCGTCATCCAGACCCTCTGCCGGCGGCGCAAGAACAACCCGCTGCTGGTCGGCGAAGCCGGCGTCGGCAAGACCGCCATCGCCGAGGGCCTTGCCCGGCGCATCGTCGAGGGCCGCGTGCCCGAAATCCTCGCCCACGCCCAGATCTACGCCCTCGACATGGGCGCGCTGCTCGCCGGCACCAAGTACCGCGGCGACTTCGAGCAGCGCCTGAAGGCAGTCCTGAAGCAGCTGGTGGACAACCACAACGCCATCCTCTTCATCGACGAAATCCACACCCTGATCGGCGCCGGCGCCGCCTCGGGCGGCACGCTGGATGCGTCCAACCTGCTCAAGCCGGCCCTCGCCTCCGGCCAGCTGAAGTGCATCGGCGCGACCACCTACACCGAATACCGCGGCGTCTTCGAGAAGGATCACGCCCTGTCGCGGCGCTTCCAGAAGATCGACGTGAACGAGCCTTCGATCGAGGAGACGGTGTCGATCCTCAAGGGCCTGAAGACGCGCTTCGAGCAGCATCATGGCGTCAAGTACTCGGCCAACGCCATCTCCAGCGCCGCCGAGCTGTCCGCCCGCTATATCAGCGACCGCCACCTGCCCGACAAGGCCATCGACGTCATCGACGAGGCCGGGGCGGCCCAGCGCATCCTGCCGAAATCGAAGCAGAAGAAAGTCATCGGCAAGACCGAGATCGAGGAGATCGTCGCCAAGATCGCCCGCGTGCCCTCGCAGCACGTGTCGACCGACGACCGCACCGCCCTGAGAAACCTCGACCGCGACCTGAAGTCCGTGGTGTTCGGCCAGGACAAGGCCATCGAGGCCCTGGCCAAGGCCATCAAGATGTCGCGCTCCGGCCTGGGCAATCCGACGCGGCCGATCGGCAGCTTCCTCTTCTCCGGCCCGACCGGGGTGGGCAAGACCGAGGTCGCCCGCCAGCTCGCCTACTGCATGGGCATCGAGCTGGTGCGCTTCGACATGTCCGAGTACATGGAGCGGCATGCCGTCTCGCGCCTGATCGGCGCGCCGCCCGGCTACGTCGGCTTCGACCAGGGCGGCCAGCTCACCGAGGCCATCACCAAGAAGCCGCACGCCGTGCTGCTGCTCGACGAGATCGAGAAGGCGCACCAGGACATTTACAACATCCTGCTGCAGGTGATGGACCACGGCACGCTGACCGACAACAACGGCCGCAAGACGGACTTCCGCAATGTCGTCATCGTCATGACCACCAACGCCGGCGCCGAGATGCTGCAGAAGGGCGGCATCGGCTTCTCGCCCTCGCGGGTGGCGGGTGACGAAATGGCCGAGATCAAGCGCATGTTCTCGCCTGAGTTCCGCAACCGGCTCGACGCCACCATCTCCTTCGCCGCCCTCGACCACGAGGTCATCCTGCGCGTGGTGGACAAGTTCCTCATGCAACTGGAGGCGCAGCTGCATGAAAAAAAGGTCGAGGCGGTATTCACCGACAAGCTGAAGGACTGGCTGGCCGAGCGGGGCTTCGACCCGCTGATGGGCGCCCGCCCGATGGCGCGCCTGATCCAGGACACCATCCGCTCTGCGCTGGCCGACGAACTGCTGTTCGGCCGGCTCTCCAACGGCGGCCGCGTCACCATCGACCTGGATGCCGATCAGAAGGTGAAACTGGCCTATGACGAGGTGGCCGAGCCGGTCGCCTGATTCCCGCCCATCCCGACCCGACGGCGGCTAGAATGCCGCCGTTTCTTTTTTGGAGCCTGACATGGAATACCAGACCGCCGATCTCTGCGACAAACACGAGGAACGGGTGCGCTCGGGCGAGCTGCACGTGCTCGAACCGATGCTGAATTCCTACGGCGGCCGCGAAGCCTTTCACGGCCGCATCGCCACGCTGAAACTCTTCGAGGACAACTCGCTGGTGCGCAAGATGCTGGAATCCCCCGGCGAAGGCCGGGTGCTGGTGATCGACGGCGGCGGCAGCCTGCGCTGCGCCCTGGTCGGCGACCAGCTGGCGGCGCTGGGCGTCAAGAACGGCTGGGCCGGCCTCGTAGTCTATGGCTGCATCCGCGATTCGCGCGCCATCGGCGAGATGGACATCGGCGTGCTGGCGCTGGACACCCATCCCCTGAAGAGCATCAAGAAGAATGTCGGAGAGGCGGACATACCCGTCAGCTTCGCCGGCGCCAGCTTCGTCCCCGGTTACTACCTGTATGCCGACGAGGACGGGGTCCTGGTGTCGCCCACGGCGCTGCTTGCCTGAGCGCCCCTGCCAGCCGCCGTATCACGGGAGCTGACTTCTGGCGCCGGCATAATGCCCGCTCACGCGCGCATTGGCCTTCACTGAAACCTCATTTTGTTGCGCCGCAGCACGCAGTTCATTTCACGAAATGAACTGCGTTTTACAATTCGGAATATTTTCACCAATATACTGTTTATAAACGTTAAATAAATTATATATAAGACCTGGTTTTTTGTTGTTGCTTCGCAAAATCCCCTCTATACTTCCGCCCAGTGACACCGCCGTCCGACGAAGACCGAACGGCCTTTTTTCAACCCCAAGCACAGAGGAAGAGGATTGCGATGAACAACGAACTCGAAATTGCCAAGCTGAAAAAAGAGTGGGCCGAAAACCCCCGCTGGAAGAACATCAAGCGCGGCTACACGGCGGAAGACGTCGTCCGCCTGCGCGGCTCGCTGCAGATCGAGCACACCCTGGCCCGCCGCGGCGCCGAGAAGCTGTGGAACCTGGTCAATAACGAGCCCTTCGTCAACGCGCTCGGCGCACTGACCGGCAACCAGGCCATGCAGCAGGTCAAGGCCGGCCTGAAGGCCATCTACCTCTCCGGCTGGCAGGTCGCGGGCGACGCCAACATCGCCGGCGAGATGTATCCCGACCAGTCGCTCTACCCGGCCAACTCCGTGCCGATGGTGGTCAAGCGCATCAACAACACCTTCCAGCGCTGCGACCAGATCCAGTGGTCCGAGGGCAAGCGCCCCGGCGACGAAGGCTACCTCGATTACTACGCCCCCATCGTCGCCGACGCCGAGGCCGGCTTCGGCGGCGTGTTGAACGCCTTCGAACTGATGAAGGCCATGATCGAAGCGGGCGCCGCCGGCGTGCACTTCGAAGACCAGCTCGCCGCCGTCAAGAAGTGCGGCCACATGGGCGGCAAGGTGCTGGTGCCCTCGCGCGAAGCCGTCGCCAAGCTGGTCGCCGCGCGCCTCGCCGCCGACGTGATGGGCGTGCCGACCCTGG
Source organism: uncultured Rhodocyclaceae bacterium (assembly GCA_964475635.1). Taxonomy (GTDB): domain Bacteria; phylum Pseudomonadota; class Gammaproteobacteria; order Burkholderiales; family Rhodocyclaceae; genus Desulfobacillus. Next base: position 703 of record CAYYXS010000035.1, on the reverse strand, counting down.
TCGTCGCCCGCACCGACGCCGAGGCCGCCGATCTCCTCACCTCCGACGTGGACCCCAACGACCAGCCCTTCTGCACCGGCGAGCGCACCGTGGAAGGCTTCTACAAGACCAAGCCGGGCCTCGAGCAGGCCATCTCGCGCGGCCTCGCCTACGCGCCCTACGCCGACCTGGTGTGGTGCGAGACCGGCAAGCCGGACCTCGTCTTCGCGAAGAAATTCGCCGAAGCGATCCACAAGCAGTTCCCCGGCAAGCTGCTCGCCTACAACTGCTCGCCGTCGTTCAACTGGAAGAAGAACCTCGACGACGCCACCATTGGCAAGTTCCAGAAGGAGCTGGGCGCCATGGGCTACAAGTTCCAGTTCATCACCCTGGCCGGCTTCCACAGCCTCAACTACTCGATGTTCAACCTGGCCTACGGCTATGCCCGCAGCCAGATGAGCGCCTTCGTCGAGCTGCAGGAGGCCGAGTTCGCCGCCGCCGAGAAGGGCTTCACCGCCGTCAAGCACCAGCGCGAGGTCGGTACCGGCTACTTCGACGCCGTCACCACGACGATCGAGCGCGAAGCCTCCACCGCCGCGCTGAAGGGCTCGACGGAAGACGAGCAGTTCTTCGACAAGAAGGTTGCCAGTCACTGAGCGTTGCCCGCATCAATCGGGATAGGGGCGGTCAGGATACCTGACCGAGCCCCTCCCACACCACCCGG
>CAYYXS010000034.1:0-51186 GCA_964475635.1 uncultured Rhodocyclaceae bacterium | reverse complement strand
CCAGGAAGTTGCGGCCGATGATCATCGGCTCGGCTTCCGGGTGGTTGATGTTGGCGGGGATGACGGCGCGGCCGCGCGCCACTTCGTCGCGGACGAACTCGGGCGTGATGACCTTCGGGATGGACGCGCCGAAGGTCTCGCCCGGATGCTGGCGCAGGATCAGTTCGGAGAGGTTCTCGCGCTTCTGGTTCTCGCGGATGGCGATGAACTCCATCTCCGGCGTGACGATGCCGCGGCGGGCGTAGTGCATCTGCGAGACATTCAAGCCGGCTTTCGCGCGGCGAGGCTTGCGCTTCAGGTCGAAGCGCATCGCGGCGAGCGCCGGGTCGGCCTCGCGGCTGCGGCCGTAGGCGGAGGACAGCGCCGGCAGTTCTTCCGTATCGCCGCGCTCCTCGATCCAATTCTGGCGCAGTGCCGGCAGGCCCTTGCGGATGTCGATCCTCGCCTGCGGGTCGGTATAAGGCCCCGAGCAGTCGTACACGAGGATCGGCGGATTTTGCTCGCCGCCCATGGCGGTGGGTGTGTCGGACTGGCTGATCTCGCGCATCGGCACGCGGATGTCCGGGCGGCTGCCGCCGACGTAGATCTTGCGCGACTGCGGCAGCGGCTTGACGGCCGCATCGTCCACATGGGCGGACGCTGCGGTAAATTGCTCTTTGGCGTTCATCGTGTTTCCTTCTGGAGACGGCGCGGGAATGCGGGAGGGAAGTCTTGCGGGCTTCCCTACGACGGCATTACCCGTACAGGTTCAAAGGGTATGATCTCAGCCGGGCATTCCCCGGCACCCCCAGTAGCCGCAAACTACTGCAATCCGGGACGGGATGCAAGGTGACAGTGAACTCGGGAGATGCATGACACTCGGCACGATTCTGGCAGTCCTGCTTGCGGCTGCCCTGCTGTGGGGCATCGTCCTCTACAACCGCCTGGTGGCGCGGCGCAACCACGCGCGGGAAGCCTGGAGCGGCATCGACGTGCAATTGAAGCGCCGCCACGACCTGCTGCCCAAGCTGGTCGAGGCGGTCAAGGCCTATGCCGGCTATGAGCGCGAAGTGCTGCGCGAAGGCGTCGAGGCGCGCACGGGCGTGCCATCCGCCGCCCGCGCCGCCGCCGAGAACGCACTGACCGTCCGCCTGCGCGCGCTGCTCGCCCTGGTCGAGGCCTATCCCGACCTCAAGGCCAGCCGCGGCTACCTCGAACTGCAGGCGCAGATCAGCGAGGCGGAGGAGCAGATCCAATACGCGCGCCGCTATTTCAACGGCACGGTGCGCGAGCTGAACATCCTGGTCGATTCCTTCCCCAGCAACCTGGTTGCGCGTCTGTTCGGCTTTGCGCCGATGGACTATTTCGAGATCGAGCTGGCGACGCAGCGCGACAGCCCGGCCTTGCCTTTTCCATGACGCGCCCGCTCCTTGTCGCCGTCCTCTGGGGACTGACTTTTCTTCCGGCGCTGGCCGGCGAGGTGATTCACGACTTCGACGCACGCATCGAGATACGGGCCGACGGCGCCCTGGACATCACCGAGACGATCCTGGTGAACGCCGAGGGCCGCGAAATCAGGCGCGGCATCTACCGCGATTTTCCGACAACCTACCGCGCCTGGTACGGCCGCGCCGCGGTGCCCTTCGAGGTGCTCTCGGTGAAGCGCGACGGGGCGCCCGAGCCCTGGCATGCCGAAGAGCGGCAGAACGGGCTGCGCCTCTACCTGGGCCGCGCCGACCGCAACCTCCCGCGCGGCCTGCACGAATACGAGATCCGCTACCGCACGGACTGGCAGCTCGGCTTCTTCCGCGATCACGACGAGCTGTACTGGAACGTCACCGGCAACGACTGGCGCTTCCCCATCGAGCGCGCCACGGCCGCAGTGGTGCTGCCCCAGGCGCTGCCCGAGGCTGCGCTGAAACTGCAGGCCTATACCGGCCCGCAGGGCGCGAGAGGGCGCGACTGGCTGTCCCGCGTCGACGACGAGGGTCGAGTGCGCTTCCTCACCACCCGGCCGCTGCTGTCCGGCGAGGGATTGACCATTGTCGTCGGCTGGCCGAAGGGCATCGTCGCCGAGCCGACGCGGGAACAGCGGCTGGCGCGCTGGTCGCGCGACAATGCCGAGTGGCGCGCCGGCCTCGCCGGCCTCTTCCTGCTGCTCGCCTATTACCTCGCCGTCTGGCACCGCTACGGGCGCGACCCGGCCGGGCGCACGGTGATCCCGCGTTTCGCCCCGCCGAAAGACGTCTCCGCGGCGGACGCGCGCTTCCTCGAACGCATGGGCTACGACGACCGCGTCTTCGCCGCCGCCGTGGTGGCGCTGGCCGTCAAGGGCCATCTGCGCATCCGCGAGGACAATGACAGGGATTTCACGCTGGAGCGGCCGCGCGAGGCCTCCGCCGAGTTGCTCGCCAACGACGAGAAGACCCTGCTCGACGCCCTCAGGCTCGCGCCGGGCAGCGCGCTGCCGCTGCGCAGCGAGAGCGCCGCCACCCTGCAGGGCGCACGCAAGGCGCTGCAGGAGACGCTGAAGAAGGAACACCTCAGGCAGCATTTCGTCACCAACGGCGCCTATCTGGCGCCGGGACTGATCGCCAGCTTCGTCCTGCTGGTGGTGGCGAGCCTGCAGGCCAGCCGACCCGATCCGGTGGTGCTGTTCATGCTGCTGTGGCTCACCGTGTGGACCTTCGGCGTCTACCATCTCCTGGCCCAGGCGGGCAGCCTCTGGCGCAGCGCGCTGTCGGGGAAATGGCTGACGCTCGTGCCGGCGCTGTTCCTCACGGCCTTCTCGATCCCCTTCGTCGGCGGCGAACTGTTCGGCCTGTACACCCTGTTCAGCGAAGGCTCGCCGCTGCTGGCGGCGCTCCTGCTTCTGCTGATCGGCGTCAACTACGCCTTCTATCGACTGCTGCGGGCGCCGACCCTGGCCGGGCGCCGGTTGCTCGACGAGCTGGCCGGCTTCCGCATGTATCTCGCCGTGGCGGAGAAGGACGAGTTGCGCGTGCGCCGGCTGCCCGGCCGCACGCTGGAGCTCTTCGAAAAATACCTGCCTTACGCGCTGGCCCTCGGCGTCGAGAACGCCTGGGCGGAGCAGTTCTCCGACCTCCTGGAAGAGGCCAAGGCGACGGGCGGTGCCGTGCCGCGCTGGTACAGCGGTTCGTCCTGGGATTCGACCGGCGGCGGCTTCGCCGGTGCGCTGGCCGGCGGGCTCTCCGGCGCCATCGCCACCGCCTCCAGCCCGCCGGGCAGCAGCTCAGGTGGCGGCGGGGGCGGCTCATCGGGCGGCGGCGGCGGCGGTGGGGGCGGCGGCGGATGGTGAATGCCGCGCCTGTTCGCCTGGAAGGGACGGCCATAGAGGTTTGCCGATGAACAATTCGTGGCGCCGGCGCGCCTGGCTGTTCTCGTTACTGGCCTTCCTTGTCTGCCTGCCGCCGTGGTGCTGGGGCTGCCCGCCCTGGCCGCCCGCATCGTTTTCCTGAGACTTTCTCCGCGGCCGGGAGTAGCGCAATCCTGCAGTGACCCGGCCGCCGCACCGGCGCGTTTCATTCCCCGGTTTCCGCGTTTCGTCGCATGGCGTTTGTCCGGCTGGGCCAACTGCCGCAGAGTGTCGTCCTGATCCGGCACGTAATGACGGATTGACAGGCGCGCTGCATTCTAATAAATTACCGACCAGTCAGTTAATAACTAGCAATAATGTCCTGTCCGATCAAGGAATTCCGCTGGCGTCGCCGCAAGGAGGCACGACCGGCGGAATTGACTGCCGCAGCACTGGATCTCTTCGTCGAGAAGGGCTTCGCCGCGACGCGTCTGGACGAGGTGGCGGCGCGGGCGGGCGTATCGAAGGGTACGCTTTACCTGTACTTCGACAGCAAGGAAGAGCTATTCAAGGCGGTGGTGCGCGAAGGCCTGCTGCCGCTGCTGGTCGAGGGCGAGGCGCTGGTGGCGGGCATGCCGGGCTCGGCCAGCGACCTGTTCCGCGCCATCGTCCTGCGCTGGTGGGAGATGGTCGGCGAGGGGCCGATCGGCGGCATTCCCAAGCTGATCTTCGCCGAGGCGCGCAACTTTCCCGAGATCGCTCGTTTCTACTCCGAGGAAGTGATCGAGCGCGGCAAGCGCCTCTTCGTCGTCGTGTTCCGGCGCGGCATCGATTCCGGCGAGTTCCGTCCTTTCGATCCGCAGGCCCTGGTGCACATCGTCATCTCGCCGCTGATCATGCGCGTGATCTGGAAGCATTCGCTCGACTGCTGCGGCGTCACCAACGTGCCGGTCGACCTCTATATCAGGGAGTACCTCGAACTGATGCTGCGCGGCCTGCGCAACGACGCGCCGCCGCCGCAAGGGAGTCCGCGATGAAAAGAAAAATTGTCCTGGCCGTGCTGGCCGTCGCGCTGCTGGCGAGCGGCGCCGCCATCGGCCTGCGCCGGTCTGCCGCGCCGGCGCCCGAGGCGCAGCCTGCCGAGACGGTCATCGAGCTGGCGGCGGACGATCTGGCCGTGTCCGAAGCCGGCGAGATTCAGAAGATCCTGCCGATCACCGGCGCGCTGCGCGCCGTCTCGCAGGCGGTGGTCAAGGCCAAGGTGGCCGGGGAAATCGCCGAGGTGCTGGTGAAAGAGGGCGACGCGGTCGGCGCCGGCCAGCTCATGGCGCGCATCGACGAGACCGAATACCGCGCGCGCCTGAACGAGCGCCAGGCTACGCACGAGGCGAGTCGCGCGCAGGCGAAGTTCGCCGAGCAGTCGCGGCGCAAGTATGAAGACCTGCTCGCCAGGAAATTCATTTCCGAAACCGCCTACGAGAACTACCAGACCAACGCCCGCGTCACGGAAAAACAGGCGCAGGCGGCCGAAGCGCTGGTGGCCCAAGCGCGCAAGTCGCTCGACGACACGCTGGTGCGCGCGCCGATCGCCGGCAGTGTCTCCGAGCGCGCCCTGCGGCGCGGCGACAAGGCGGCGGTGGATACCCGCCTGTTCAGTCTCGTGGACCTGAGCCGGCTGGAGCTGGAGGCGCCGGTGCCGGCGGCGGAGGTGCCGAGCCTGGCTGTCGGCCAGCAGGTGCGCTTCACGGTCGAAGGCTTCGGCGCCCAGGAGTTCGCCGGCGCCATCGTGCGCATCAATCCGGCGGTTCAACCGGGCACGCGCTCGCTCCTCGTCTATGTCGAGATTCCCAACCCGGAGCAGACGCTGAAGGCGGGCATGTTCGCCAAGGGCAGCCTGGTGCTGGCGGCCCGGCACGCCGAGGTGCTGGCGCCCGTCACGGCCCTGCGCCAGGACAGCGCCGCGACCTTCGTCTATGCGATCGAGGGCGAGCGGCTGGTGCGACGGGACGTCGCCGTGGGCCTGGTCAGCGAGGCGGCCGGTCGCGCCGAGATCGTCCGCGGCCTCGCGCCGGGCGCGCGCCTGGTGCGCGCCAATCTCGGCAACCTCAGGCTCGGCGCACCGGTGCGCATCGCCGCGCCGGCCAAGCCCTGAGCCGGGGGCGCCGCGATGTGGTTCACCCGCGTCTCGATCCAGAATCCCGTCTTCGCGACGATGCTGATGCTGGCCTTCGTCGTGCTCGGCCTGTTCTCCTACCAGCGCCTGCGCGTCGACCAGTGGCCCGACATCGAATTTCCGGTGGTGGTGATCAACACGGAGTATCCGGGCGCTTCGCCCGAGGCCGTCGAATCCGAGGTCTCGCGCAAGATCGAGGAGGCGGTCAACTCCATCAACGGCATCAAGGTGCTTGGCTCGCGCTCCTACGAAGGCAGCTCGCTCGTCTGGCTCGAATTCGAGCTGAACGTGAATGCCGACCAGGCGGCGCAGGATGTGCGCGACAAGGTGGCGGCGGTCAAGGTGCAGTTCCGCAAGGAAGTGAAGGAGCCGAAGATCCAGCGCTTCGATCCGGCCGACCGGCCGATCCTCTCGCTCTCGGTGAGCGGCGCGGGGCGCAGCATGCGCGAGCTCACCACGCTGGCCGACCAGGTCGTCAAGCGGCGCCTGGAGAACGTGCGCGGCGTCGGCTCCGTGACGCTGGTCGGCGGCGTCAAGCGCCAGGTGCTGGTGCATCTCCAGCCGGCCGAGATGGAGGCGCTGGCGGTCGGCGTCGACCAGGTCATGAGCGCGGTGCGCAGCGAAAACCAGGAGCTGCCCACCGGGGCCATCCGCTCGCTTGAGCGCGAGCGCGTGGTGCGCCTGGAGGGGCGCCTGAAGGCGGTCGGGGATTTCAACCGCATCATCGTGGCGCGCCGCGGCGGACAGCCGGTATACCTCAGCCAGGTGGCCACCGTGTCGGACGGCCAGGAAGAGGAGGAGAGCCTGGCCCTGGTCGACGGCAAGCGCATGCTGGCTCTCGATATCCTCAAGGCGCGCGGCCAGAACACCATCGAGGTGGTCGACAACATCCGGGAAGCCGTGGCCGCGCTTGGCCGCGAGCTGCCGGAAGGGGTGAAGCTGGAAGCGGTCAAGGACGCCTCCAGGCCGATCCGCACCGGCGTGGCCAACACCCAGCAGACCATGATCGAAGGCGCGCTGCTGACCGTCGCCATCGTCTTCCTCTTCCTCGGCTCCTGGCGCAGCACCGTCATCACCGGACTGACTTTGCCGATCGCCATCCTCGGCACCTTCCTCGCGCTCCACTGGTTCGGCTTCACCATCAACATGCTGACCCTGATGGCCATGTCGCTGTGCATCGGCCTGCTCATCGACGATGCCATCGTCGTGCGCGAGAACATCGTGCGCCATGCCGCGCGCGGGGCGGACCACAAGACGGCGGCGCTGGCGGGCACGCAAGAGATCGGGCCGGCCGTGCTGGCCACCACCCTGACGATCGTCGCCGTGTTCCTGCCGGTGGGCTTCATGGGCGGCATCATCGGCCGCTTCTTCCACCAGTTCGGCGTCACCGTGGCGGCGGCCGTGCTGCTCTCGATGTTCATCTCCTTCACGCTCGACCCGATGCTCTCCGCGGTGTGGCCCGACCCGGCGGTGCACGGCAAGCTGCCCGGCGGCCCGCTCGGCCGCGTGCTGCACTGGTTCGAGGGCCTGGTGCGGCGCCTCTCCGACCTGTACCAGACGATGCTGGCCTGGGCGCTCGGAAATCGCGGCAAGACGCTGGCGGCGGCGCTCGGCATCTTCGCCGGCAGCTTCTTCCTCGTTCCGCTGCTCGGCAGCGAGTTCGTGCCGCAGGCGGATTTCGCCGAGACCCAGGTGAACTTCCAGACCCCGGTCGGCTCCTCGCTCGAATTCACCGAGGCCAAGGTGCGCCAGGTCGATGCCGCCCTGCATGAGTTTCCCGAGGTGCGCAGCACCTACGCGACGATCAACACCGCCAACACCGGCAAGCATGCCGCCTCGATGTATGTCCGTCTCACCGAGCGCAAAGAACGCGCGCGCAGCCAATTCGAGCTGACCAGGCCGGTCCGCGAGCGCCTGCAGAGAATCGGCGGCATCACGGTGACCCACGTCGGCGCGATGAATCCGGTCTCCAACGCCAAGCTGCTCATCGTCAGCCTGCAGGGCAGCGATCTCGCCGAGCTGGAGCGGGTGTCCGAGCAGGCCCAGGCGCGGCTGCGCAAGATTCCCGGCCTGGTCGATCTCGACAGCAGCCTGAAGCCGGCCAAGCCGACCATCGCCGTCGAGATGCGCCGCGAGCTGGCCTCCGACCTGGGCATTTCGCTCGCCCAGGTCGGCGCGGCGCTGCGGCCGCTGCTCGCCGGCGAGGACGCCGGCACCTGGCGCGGCCCGGACGACGAGAACTACGACGTGCGCGTGCGCCTGGCGCCGGCCGACCGCGAGAGCGCCGCCGGCCTCGATCGCATCATGCTCGCCAGCAGCCAGCTGCAGGCCGACGGCACGCCGCGCGCCGTGCCGCTGCGCCAGGTGGCCTCGCTCAAGGACTCGACCGGCGTCTCGCAGATCAACCGGCGCGACCTGACGCGCGAGGTCGAGCTGACCGCCAACGTCTACGGCCGCTCGGCCGGCGAGGTGTCGAAGGACATCAAGGCGGTGCTCGGCGGCATGGACTGGAAGCCGGGTTACCGCTGGGTGATGGGCGGCTCGACCAAGGACATGCAGGAAGCCTTCGGCTTCGCCGCCTCGGCCCTGGTGCTGGCCATCGTCTTCATTTACATGATCCTCGCCTCGCAGTTCAGGAGCTTCGTGCAGCCGCTCGCCATCATGTCCTCGCTGCCGCTGACGCTGATCGGCGTCATCCTGGCGCTGCTGATCTTTCGCAGCACGCTGAATCTGTTCTCCATCATCGGCTTCATCCTGCTGATGGGCCTGGTCACCAAGAATGCCATTCTGCTGGTCGATTTCGCCAATCAGGCGCGCGCGGCCGGCGCCGGGCGCAGCGAAGCCATCCTCGAAGCCGCCCGCGTGCGCCTGCGGCCGATCCTGATGACCACGCTGGCCATGATCTTCGGCATGCTGCCCCTGGCGCTGGGCCTCTCGGAGGGCGCCGAGCAGCGCGCGCCGATGGGCCAGGCCGTCATCGGCGGCGTCATCACCTCCTCGCTGCTGACCCTGGTGGTGGTGCCGGTGGTGTATACCCATCTCGACGATCTCACGCTGTGGGCCAGGCGGCGCTTTGCCCGGAAGGAAAATTCATGAAACGAATGCTTGTCGCCAGCCTGGCCGCGCTGCTCGCCGCCGCCTGCTCCAGGCCGGAGCCCCCGGCGCAACCCCTGCGCTCGGTGCGCGTGATGAAGCTCGACGGCGCCGCCGTCCCGGCGGGACTGACTTTTCCCGGCGAGGTGCGCGCCCGCCACGAGAGCCGGCTGGGCTTCCGCCTCGGGGGCAAGCTGGTCGAGCGGCGCGTCGACGTCGGCGCCGCAGTGAAGCGCGGCCAGGTGCTGGCGCGCCTCGACGCGCAGGACGCTTCGTTGAACGCGGGACAGGCCGAGGCCAGCCGCGCGCTGGCCGAGGCGGAGGCGAAGCGCTACCGCGAGCTGCGGGCGAAGAACTTCGTCAGCCAGGCGGTGCTCGACGCCAAGGAGACGGCGCTGAAGACCGCGGCGGCGCAAGCCGGCGTGGCGAGGAATCAGGCCGCCTACACGACGCTGGTGGCCGACCGCGACGGTGTGGTGACGGCGGTCGAGGCCGAGGCCGGCCAGGTGGTTGCCGCCGGCCAGACGGTGCTGCGCGTCGCTGAGGGCGGGGAGAAGGAAATTGTCATCGCCGTGCCGGAAGCCGACGTCGAGAAGCTGCGCGCGGCGGAGGCCTTCGAGGTGAGCCTGAACAGCCTGCCCGGCCGCGGCTGGGCAGGCCGCCTGCGCGAACTCTCGCCGGGGGCGGATGCGGCGACGCGCACCTTCACGGCGCGCATCGCCGTGGCGCAGGCGGACGAGGCGGTGCGCCTCGGCATGAGCGCCAGCGTGCGGGCAAAAGTCAGTCTGCGCGACACGGCGCTGCGGCTGCCGCTGTCGGCCTTCTTCACGCGCAACGACCAGGCCAACGTCTGGGTGGTCGACCCGGCGACGCAGACGGTGAAGCTGACCCGGGTGGAGACCGACGGCGTCAGCGGCAACGAGCTGCGCGTCAAGAGCGGCCTGCAGCCCGGCCAGCTGGTGATCACCGCCGGCGCCAACCTGCTCGAAGACGGGCAGAGGGTGCGCCTGCCGGACAACGCCATTCGTTAAGGGTCGCCAAATGGATCTACGCTCGCTCCATCGCGCCTCGGCTGCCTTCATTGCCGTGTTCGCCTGCATTCACATCGCAAACCATCTCGTGTCGCTGTCCGGCATCGCCGCGCACACCGCCTTCCTGGAAGTTGCACGCAAGCTCTATCGACATGATCTCGTCGAGACATGCCTGCTGCTCCTTGTCGCGTTCCAGCTGGTCAGCGGCCTCCGGTTTGTCGTGCTGGGCTGGAAGCGCAGGCAAGGGGCGGTTGCCTGGGTGCAGGCCATATCCGGCATGTATCTCGCCTTCTTCCTGCTTGTGCATGTCGGGGCGGTCCTGTTTGGCCGCGCCGTGCTCGACCTCGACACCAATTTCCATTTTGCGGCGGCAGGTTTCCATGTGCCGCCATACCAGTTCTTCTTCGCTCCCTACTACTTCCTTGCCGTCCTGGCGCTGTTTGCCCATCTGGGGTGCGCAATTCACTGGCGGCTGCGCGCGCGTCTTCGCGCCGCCCCCAGGCATGCCGTGCTGTTCTCCGCGCTTCTGGGCAGCCTCGTTTCGGTGCTCATCACGCTTTCCCTCGCCGGGCAGATTCAGCCGGTCGACATCCCTTCCAATTACAAGGCCACGTATGCACCGCAAAACCGCTGATTCGTCGCTCGACCGGATCGCCCAGGCGCCGCGCCTGGGGGCGCGCTCCGGCCCGTGGCTGGCGCTGGCAGGCTGGCCCGGGCGATGAATCCCGAAGGCCGCTTCAACCTCACCGCGGCGGCGCTGCGCCACCGCGAGCTGACGCTGTTCTTCATCCTCGTCATCGCCATCGCCGGCGTCTCTTCCTACTTCAAGCTCGGCCAGCGCGAGGACCCGGACTTCACCTTCCGCGCCATGGTCATCCGCACCATGTGGCCGGGCGCCACGGCCGAGCAGGTGGACCGCCAGGTCACCGACCGCATCGAGAAGAAGCTGCAGGAGGTGGCCTTCTTCCGCCATACGGTCAGCCATTCCAAGGCCGGCGAGTCGCTCATCATCCTCGAGCTGAAGGACACCGCGCGCGGCCAGGCGGTCGCCGACGTCTGGTACCAGGTGCGCAAGAAGATCGGCGACATCCGCCACACCCTGCCGGAGGGCGTCGCCGGGCCCTTCTACAACGACGAGTTCGGCGACGTCTTCGGCTCGATCTACGCCTTCACCGCCGACGGCTTCACGCATTCCGAGCTGCGCGATTACGTCGAGGCGGCGCGCCAAAGGCTGCTCAAGCTGCCCAACGTTGCCAAGATCGAGCTGGTCGGCGTGCAGGAGGACCGCATCTATGTCGAGCTCTCGCCGCTGCGGCTGGCCGCGCTCGGGCTCGACGCCCAGGCCGTCGGCCAGGCGCTGGCGACGCAGAACGCCGTCGTGCCGGCCGGCGCCGTGCAGTCGGCGACCCACGCCATCCCGCTGCGCGTCACCGGCGAACTGGCCACGGTGGAGGCGGTCGCCGACACGCGCGTGGCGGTGGCCGGACGCAGCCTGCGCATCGGCGACATCGCGCGGGTCTGGCGCGGCACCATCGACCCGCCCGTCTCCAGGATGTACTACCGCGGCCAGCAGGCCATCGGCCTGGCGGTGTCGATGACCAAGGACGGCGACGTGCTCAAGCTGGGCGAGGATTTGACCGCCGAGATGGAGCGCGTGCGCGCCGACCTGCCGATCGGCGTCGAGTTTGCCCAGGTGTCGAACCAGCCGCGCATCGTCGAGCAGGCGGTGGGCGACTTCATGCGCGTCTTCCTGGAAGCCCTGGGCATCGTGCTGCTGGTGAGCTTCGCCAGCCTGGGCCTGCGCACCGGTCTGGTGGTCGCCATCACCATCCCCTGGGTGGTGGCGGCGACCTTCCTCGCCATGCGCTACTACGGCATCGACCTGCACCGCATCTCCACCGGGGCGCTGATCATCGCGCTCGGCCTGCTGGTGGACGACGCCATGATCGCGGTGGAGATGATGTCGCGCAAGATCGAGCAGGGCCTCGGCAAGCTCGCCGCCGCCGCCTTCGCCTGGCGCAGCACCGCCTTTCCCATGCTGACCGGCACGCTGATCACGGCGGCCGGCTTCCTGCCCATCGGCACGGCGAAATCGGCCACCGGCGAGTACACCTTCGGCATCTTCGCCGTGGTCGGCCTGGCGCTGCTCATCTCCTGGTTGGCGGCCGTCGTCGTCACGCCTTTCATCGGCAACCTGATCCTGAAGGGACCGAGCCACGCGCACGCCGTCGCCGGCCACGACGCCTTCGACACGCGCTTCTACCACCGCCTGCGCGGCGTCCTCGAGTGGTGCCTGGCCCACCGCAAGCTGACCATGCTCGCCACCGCGGGCCTCTTCGTGCTCGGCGTCGCCGGCATGGGCCTCACCGAGAAGCAGTTCTTCCCCAACTCCAACCGCAACGAGGTGCTGGTCGAGCTGTGGCTGCAGGAGGGTTCCAGCATCCAGGCCACCGAGGCGCAGGCAAAACGGCTCGAGGCGGCGCTCGCCGCGGACCCGGACGTCGCCTCCTGGGTGACCTATGTCGGCAACGGCTCGCCGCGCTACTTCCTCTCGCTCGACCAGCAGCTGTTCCGGCCGAACTTCGCCCAGACGGTGATCCTGTCGAAGGACCTGGAAGGGCGCGAGCGCATCGTCAGGCGCCTGCGCGCACTGCTCGCCGAGCAGTTCCCCGGCGTGCGCGCGCGCGCCAACCGCGTTGCCCTCGGCCCCCCGGTGGCCTACCCGCTGCAGTTTCGTGTCGTCGGCAGCGACATCCCGCAGGTCAAGGCGATCGCCGGCGAGGTTGCCCGGATCATGCGCGCCTCGCCGCATACCCTCGACGTCAACACCGACTGGGGCGTGCGCACGCCGGTGCTGCGCATCGAGGTGGACCAGGACAAGGCGCGCGCCCTGGGCGTGTCCACGGCCAGCGTCTCGCGCGCCCTGCAGGGCGCCATCAGCGGCGTGACGCTGGCGCAGTTCCGCGAGAACGACCGCCTCATCGACATCGTGCTGCGCGCGCCGGAGGCCGAGCGCGATGCCCTGGAGCGGGTGCTGGCCGTGCAGGTGGCCACCGCCGCCGGCCGCTACGTGCCGGTGACCCAGGTGGCGGCGGTGCGCGAGTCCTTCGAGGAACCGATCCTGTGGCGGCGCAGCCGCGAGCTGACCCTCGCCGTGCGCGCCGACATCGTCGACGGCGTACAGGCGCCCGACGTGGCGATGGCCCTCGACCGGCAGCTCGGCGAAGTGCGCGCGAAGCTGCCGCCCGGCTACCGCATCGACATCGGCGGCTCGCTGGAGGAGTCCGGCCGGGCGCAGGAATCCATCAACGCCGGCATGCCGATGATGCTCGTGGTGGTGCTGACCATTCTGATGATCCAGCTGCAGAGCTTCTCGCGCACCTTCATGGTGCTGCTGACGGCGCCGCTGGGGCTGATCGGCGTGGCGCTGGCCCTGCTGCTGTTCCGCCAGCCCTTCGGCTTCGTCGCCATGCTCGGCACCATCGCGCTGGGCGGCATGATCATGCGCAACACGGTGATTCTGGTCGACCAGATCGAGCAAGACATCCGCGCCGGCGAACCGCCCTGGCTGGCGATCCGCGAGGCCACGGTGCGCCGCTTCCGGCCGATCATATTGACGGCGGCTGCCGCCATGCTGGCCATGATCCCGCTCACGCGCAACGTGCTGTGGGGGCCGATGGCCTTTGCCATCATGGGCGGCCTGCTGGTGGCCACCGTGCTGACCGTGCTGTTCGTGCCGGCGCTGTATGCGGCGTGGTTCCGCGTGGAGCCGGTCGTTAGGACGGAATAGGTTAAAATTCAGAGAGTTTGCCGGGCTAGCCGGCATTATTAGAATTTGCTAATATACATATTCGGAGCAAGGACATGAACCTGGAACAAGCCCGCCACAACATGGTCGAGCAGCAGATTCGCACCTGGGAGGTGCTGGATCAGGAAGTGCTCGACCTGCTGATGACCATCCATCGCGAGGATTTCGTGCCGCCTGCCTGCCTCAAGCTGGCCTTCGCCGAGACGGCCATCCCGCTCGGCCACGGCGCCTCGATGCTGACGCCGGCGCTGGAGGCGAAGTTCCTGCAGGCCCTGCAGCTGCGCAAGTCGGACAAGGTGCTGGAGATCGGCACCGGCTCGGGCTACATGGCGGCCCTGCTCGGCGCGCGCAGCGATCATGTTTATACGCTCGAGATAGAGCCGGAGCTGGCTGCCCGCGCGCGCGCGAACTTGCAGCGCGAGTGCGCCGACAACGTCACCGTGATCGAGGGGGACGGCGCGCTGGGCCGGCCGGCGCAGGCGCCTTACGATGTCATCGTTCTTTCCGGCTCATTGCCGTCCATCCCCGAGGCGCTGCTTGCCCAGCTCAAGATCGGCGGCCGCCTGCTGGCGGTGGTGGGCGAGGCGCCGCTGATGCAGGCGCGGCTGGTCACCTGCGTCGCCGAAGGGCGTTTCCAGAGCATCAACCTGTTCGAGACCAGCATCCCGCGCCTGCGCAACGTGCCCGAGCGGGGGAAATTCGTTTTCTAAGGAATGCAAATGGTACAGATCTCCGCTGTCGAGCTGAACGAGTGGCTGCAGGACGAGGCGCGCTCCCGGCCGCTGCTGCTCGACGTACGCGAACCCGACGAGTTCGCCGCCTACCGCATCGAGGGCTCGACGCTCGTGCCGCTGCGCACCATCCCGGCGCGCATGCATGAACTCGACCGCCGCGCCGAGGTCGTCATGATCTGCCGCTCCGGCGCGCGCAGCCACCGCGCCGGGATGTTCCTCAAGCAGAACGGCTTCGAGCGGATCTTCAATCTTGACGGCGGCGTCATCGCCTGGTCGCGCGACGTCGAGCGCGCGGCGGCCTGAGGCAAACCGAGACGGGATCGCTATGAGAAAGAAATTGCTGACACTGTCCCTGGCCCTTGCGGCCGCTCCGGCGCTGGGCGCCGACCTGCAACAGGTCTACCGGGACGCGACCGAATACGACGCCCTGTTCGCCTCGGCACGGGCGGCACGGGATGCCGGCCAGGAAAAATTGCCGCAGGGCCGCGCGGGACTCCTGCCGGTACTCTCGGCCTCCGCCAGCACCACCTGGAACGAGGTCGATTTCCAGCGCCGCACTCCCGGCGCCGCCACGCTGGACACCCAGTACAACACCAATGGCTACCAGATCACCCTGACGCAGCCGATCTTCCGCTGGCAGAACATCGAGCAGTATGGCCAGTCCAAGCTCGCCGTGGTGCAGGCCGATGCCCAGTTTGCCCAGGCCAGGCAGGACCTCATTCTGCGCGTGTCGCAGGCCTACTTCGACGTGCTGCTGGCGCAGGACAGCCTGAACCTTGCCCAGGCGCAAAAGAAGGCCATTGCCGAGCAGCTGGAGGCGGCCAGGCGCAACTTCGAAGTCGGCACCGCCACCATCACCGACACGCACGAGGCGCAGGCGCGCTTCGATCTTGCCACGGCGCAGGAGCTGGCGGCGCAGAACGACCTGGAGATCAAGCGCCAGGCGCTGCGCCAGGTGATCGGCAAGGTGCCCGAGTCGCTGGCGTCCCTGCGCGCCCAGGTGCAGCTGCAGCGGCCGCAGCCCGACGACATGGGCAAATGGGTGGAGGCGGCCGAGGCCGGCAGCCCGCTGGTCGCCGCCCAGCAGGCGGCGCTGGAGATTGCCGAGAAAGAGATCAGCAAGCAGCGCGCCGGCCACCTGCCGACACTCGACCTGGTGGCCACGCGCGGCCGCAGTTCGACCACGGGCGGCCTGGTCACAGGTGCCGTCGTACCCTTCGGCAGCGACACGCATACCTCGACGGTCGGATTGCAGCTCAGTCTGCCGATCTTTGCCGGCGGCGCGGTCATGTCCAGGGATCGCGAGGCCGTTGCCCTGCGAGAGAAGGCGCGCGCGGACCTGGACAACGTCAGGCGCAGCGCCGCGCTCGGCGCGCGCCAGGCCTACCTGGGCATGACCAACGGCATGGCCCAGGTGAAGGCCTTCGAGCAGGCGCTGGTCTCCAGCCAGTCGGCCCTGGATTCCAACAAGCTGGGATACGAAGTCGGCGTGCGCATCAACATCGACGTGCTGAACGCCCAGCAACAGCTCTTCGCCACCCGCCGCGACCTGGCCAAGGCGCGCTACGACACCCTGCTGGCGCAGCTGCGCCTGAAGGCTGCCGCGGGCAGCCTGGGCGAGGATGACATCCAGGCGGTCAACGCCTTGCTCGAGAAATAAGCCGGAGCTCATCCCGCCAATGCTGTCGAGATGAGCTCCACCGTTTTCGCCGTCGCGCCGCCGTGGCGCGCGGCGAATTGCCGTCCTGCCTCGCCCATCTGCCGGCACGCCGCCTCGTCGCGCAACAGAGCGATGGCCGCTTCCAGCAGATCTTCCGCCGAATCGACCTGCCGCGCCGCGCCGCAGGCCAGCGCCTGCCCGGCCGCCTGGGTGAAATTGTAGGTGGAGCGGCCGATCAGCACCGGCTTGCCCACTGCGCATGCTTCGATCAGGTTCTGGCTGCCGTAGTCGAGCAGGCTGCCGCCGATGAAGGCGACGTCGCTGGCGGCGTAGTAGGCGAACATCTCTCCCATGCTGTCGCCGATCAGGACCTGCGTCTGCGCGGCGATCGGCGCACTCTGACTGCGGCGCTGCAAGGCAAAGCCGGCTTTCGCGGCGAGCGCCGCCACCTCGCCGAATCGTTGCGGATGGCGCGGCACGACGACGAGCAGCGCCCCGGCCAGCGGGCGCTCCGCCAGGGCTCCGAACAGCAGCGCCTCCTCGCCCTCGCGAGTGCTGGCGGCGAGCAGCACCTTGCGCGGCCCGATGCGCTCGCGCAGCGCCGCACCCAGCGCGAGCTGTTCCGGCGGCGGCAGGATGTCGAACTTCACGTTGCCGAGCACCTCGACCTGCGTCGCGCCCAGCTTGCGCAGGCGGGCGGCGTCCTCCTCGGCCTGTGCGGCGACGGCGGCGAGGCCGCGCAGCGTGGCGCGCGTGAGGTTCGGAAAACGCGCATAGCGTCGCGCCGATTTCTCCGACAGGCGGGCATTTGCCAGCAGCAGGGGAATGCCCTGGCTCCGGCAGGTCGCCACCAGGTTGGGCCAGAGTTCGGTTTCCATGATGACGCCGACTGCCGGCCTGTAACGGTCGAGGAAACGCCGCACGGCAAAGGGGTAGTCGTAGGGAAGATAGACTCGCTGCACAGCATCGCCGAAGAGGTCAACCGAAGTCTGGCGGCCAGTCGGCGTCATATGCGTGAGCAGGATGCGGTGGCCGGGATAGCGCGCCTTCAGCGCAGCCACGATCGGCGCTGCGGCGCGCGTCTCGCCGACGGAGACGGCATGCAGCCATATGATTTCCTTTTCATCCAGGGGATCGGGGTAAAGGCCGAACCGCTCACCCAGGTGCTTCAGATATGCCGGTTGCCTCCGGCTGCGCAGGAGCAGGTGAAGCCAGACGTAGGGCATCAGGGCGAGCAGCGCCAGGTTGTAGAACAGTCGCGCCATCACAGCCGACCTCTTGCCGCTTCGATGACCTGAACCGCCGTCGGCGGCGCGCCGGCGGCGCCCAGGTTGATCGCGCTTTCACCGGCATAGACGCCGGTCAGCTCCGGGCGCGATCCGGAAAACAGGCAAAAGGTCAGCCTGCCCAGGGCGGCGGCGAGGTGGCTGAGCCCGGTATCCACCCCGACGACGAGGCGCGCTCCGGCGAGAAGCTGCGCCAGATCGGCGATGCCCAGGGGCGGGACGGCGGCGGCCCGTGCCATGCCCGCCGCGAGGCGCGCGGCGCGTGCGCGTTCTTCCTCGCTTCCGGCCGGCAGCACGCAGGCGAGGCCAAGCGCATTCAGCGCCGCCGCGAGGGCCAGCCAGTCTGCCTCGGGCCACAGCTTGTCGGCGCGGCTGCTGGCCGTGAGCAGCACGCAATAGGGCGAATCCGGCAGCCAGGGCGCGGCGAGCGGCGGGGCGGCAATGCCGTAGTCGAGCGGCAGGTCGGGTTCGCCGCCGATGGCGGCGGCGGCCAGCCAGCGGTTGCGCTCCACTGCGTGAAGGTTCTTCGGGATGACGTAGGCGGCATCGTAGAAGCGCGCCGCCAGCGGCTCGCGCGCTGCCACGGCAGCATAACCCGCGCGCCGACCCCGCGCCTGGCGGGCGAGCAGTGCGCTCTTGACGAGGCCCTGCGTGTCGAGCACCAGATCGTAGCTTTCTGCGCGCACCGCTTCGCGGAAGGCGCGCAGTTCCCGCCAGGTGCCGGCCGAGAAGGGCGCGCGCCGCCAGCGCCGGACCGCCACGGGAATCGCCTTGCGCACGGCCGGATGCAGGCGCGCAACGTCGGCGAATCCCTCCTCCACCACCCAGTCGATGCGCGCCTGCGGGAAACGCGCATGGATGTCGCTTGCCACGGGAAGGTTGTGCACGACGTCGCCGAGGGATGAGGTCTTGACGAGGAGGATCGAGCGCATGAGAGGCGCCTAGCGTTTAGAATGTGCGCCAGAAAACGGAATTATAAGCCATGCCTTACCGGGATCCCGACGCATGAAAGTCCTCCTCACCGGCGCCGCCGGCTTTATCGGCATGCATGTCGCCCAGCGGCTTCTTGCGCGCGGCGACGAGGTCGTCGGCGTCGACAACTTGAACGACTACTACGACGTTGCGCTGAAGGAGGCGCGCCTGGCGCAACTGTCGCCCCACCCCGGCTTCCGCTTCGCCAGGCTCGACATCGCCGACGGTGCCGGCCTCGCCGCGCTGTTCCGCAGCGAGGGCTTCGAAGGCGTCATCAACCTGGCTGCGCAGGCCGGCGTGCGCTACTCGCTGGTCAACCCGCACGCCTATGCCCAGTCCAACCTGGTCGGCTTCGTGAACCTGATCGAGGGCTGCCGCCACGGCAAGGTCGGGCATTTCGTGTTTGCCAGCAGTTCCAGCGTGTACGGCGGCAACACGAAGATGCCCTTCTCGGAGCACGACAGCGTCGACCATCCCGTCAGCCTGTATGCCGCAACCAAGAAGTCGAACGAGCTGATGGCGCACACTTACAGCCACCTGTTCGGACTGCCGGCGACCGGGCTGCGCTTCTTCACCGTGTACGGGCCGTGGGGACGGCCGGACATGGCGCTGTTCCTGTTCACCCGGGCGATCCTCGAAGGCCGGCCGATCGACGTCTTCAACCACGGCCGCATGCGGCGCGACTTCACCTACATCGACGACATCGCCGAAGGCGTCGTGCGCGTGCTCGACCGCCCGGCGACACCCGACCCGGCCTTCGACAAGGCGCGCCCCGACCCCGCCTCCAGCTGGGCGCCCTACCGCATCTACAATATCGGCAACCACCGGCCGGTCGAGCTGATGGCCTACATCGAGGCGCTGGAGGAGGCGCTTGGCTGCAAGGCGGAGAAGAACTTCTTGCCCATCCAGGCCGGCGACGTGCCGGCGACCCATGCCGACACGGCGGCGCTGCGGGCCGCCACCGGATTCGCGCCGGCGACCTCGGTCCGCGAGGGCGTCAGGCGCTTTGTTGACTGGTACATGGCCTACTACCGGCCGGAGCGGCGATGAGTGACGACGCCCCGCGACTCGGCTTGCCGCGGGCCATGAGAGGCTCGCTGATGGTGTATGCCCTGGGGGCGCTGCTGACGTTTGCCGCGCAGTTGCTCCTGGCGCGCCTGATGGGCCCGGCCGAATACGGCGCTTATTACTATGCGCTAACCTGGCTCCTGGTTGCCGCCTTGTTCAGCCAGTTCGGGCTGGACCAGGCGCTGTTGCGCTTCCTGCCAGTCTATGCGCAGGCCGGTGACTGGCCGCGGGCTGCGGGCGTTCTGTTTTTCAGCGGGCGCATGGTGGGCGCAAGCGGCCTGGCTTTCGGCGCGCTGATGGCGCTGACGACGGTCGCGCTCGGCGAGCGGCTCGACGCGTCCCAGCGCAACGCCTTTCTGCTGGCCGCCCTCTGCCTGCCCCTGCGCGGATTGATCTATGTTCGCCAGGCCGCCCTGCGCAGCTTCATGTTCACGGTGCGCAGCCTGCTGCCGGATGCGGTGATCGTGCCGCTGACGATCATGGCGCTGGCCGCCTTCCTGCACCTGACGGCACGCGCGGCGGACGCCCCGTCGGTGATGGCCATCACCCTGGCCGCACTGTTCCTCTCCTTTCTTGCCGGCGCCTATTGGCAATCGCGCTTGCTGCCCGCCAGGCTGAGAGGCGCGCCGCGGATAGTGGAACGCGGGACTTGGCTGCGCATGGCCTTCATGATGCTGGTGATCAACGGCGCCTACATGCTGCTGAACAACATCGATCTGATGATGCTTGGCATGTTCCGCAGTGCAGAGGAGGTTGGCATCTACGGCGTGGCTTCGCGCCTCGCCTCGCTGGTGTCTTTCGTGCTGGTGGCTTCCTATCCCGCCTTCGCGCCCGTCATCGCCCGCAATCAGGAGGCGCGCCAGGATCTGCAGCGGGCCATCGCCCGGGTGATGCGGCCGATAGCGCTGGCTGCCCTGGCGCTGGCGTCGGTCATGCTGGTTTTCGGCGGCTTCCTCCTCGGCCTGTTCGGGGAGGGATTCGTGCGCGGCCAGGCGGTTTTGAACATTCTCCTCGCCGGGCAGCTCGTCAACGCGCTATGCGGCCCGGTTGCCCTGCTGCTGGCCTACGGCGGAGAGGAGGCCATGGTGGCCAGGCTGCTCGTTGTCACGGTGCTCGCCGCCGCCGCACTGAATCTGCTGCTGATTCCCGCCTACGGCATGCAGGGCGCGGCCTGCGTGACGGCGCTCTCCGCCGCCTTCTGGAACGCGGCGCTGTATGCGAGAGTCAGGCTTCGTCTGGACATGGACGCAAGCGGATGGCTCCCCGTGATCCGGCGCGGTTGAGCGGAACGGCCATGCGCGTTCTGCATGTCGTCAAGACCGCCGACGGCGCCCGGTGGGCAGCCGACCAGGCCGCCGAGCTGGTCAGGCTGGGGCTGGAAATCCACGTTGCCCTGCCGCGACTCGACGGCCGGACGATGGCGTCCTGGAGGGCCTCGGGCGCAAGACTCCATCCGGTCGAGATCGGCCTTGCCGCGGCCTTTCCTCCCCTGCGACGCCTGGTTGAGGAGATCGCGCCGGATCTCATCCACAGTCACTTCTTCAACACGACCCTGGCCTTGCGCCACGCGCTGGGACGGCATCATGCCATCCCCAGACTGTTCCAGGTCCCGGGTCCGGCGCATATGGAGTACGCTCTGTTCCGGCGCTGGGACCTCTGGAGCGCGGGGCTGCGCGACGCCTGGATCGCCTCCAGCCGGTACACCATGAGCCTGTACGCGCGCGCCGGCGTCGACGCCGGAAGGCTGTTCCTCAGTTACTATGGAAACCGGCTTGACCCCATGCCGGAGGCGCCGCCCGGCCTGCGGGCGCGGTATGGCATCGGCGATTGCGACCTGGTCGTCGGCAACGTGAATTACATGTACCCGCCCAGGTTCTGGCTGGGCCAGACCAAGGGCATCAAGCGCCACGAGGACGTCATCGAGGCCCTGGCCCTGGCGGCCCGGCGCCGGAAGGATGTCTTCGGCCTTGTCGTCGGCGGGCAGTGGGGAGGCGGCAGGGCCTATGAGGAACGGCTGATCCGGCGCGCGCGGCGCGTCGGGCAGGGCAGGATCTTCATGACGGGACGGCTTGACGCGGACTGTGCCCGCTCCGCCTGGCGGGATTTCGACCTCGCGGTGCATGTCCCGGTGTCGGAGAATTGCGGCGGCATCATCGAGCCGCTGATGGCGGGCGTGCCGGTGATAGCCGCACGCACGGGAGGTCTGCCGGAAATCGTCTTCGAAGGGCTCACGGGCAGCCTTGTGGAGGCGCGCCGGCCCGAGGCGCTGGCCGATGCGATCCTTGCCGCGCTGGCCGATCTGCCGCGGCACAGGGCGATGGCCGAGCGAGGGAAGAAGCTGGTCGGCCGCATGTTCGACGTCAGGCGGACGGCGGCGGAAATTGCCGCCATTTACGAGAAGATACTGAACCCCGCGGCACCGCCGCCGCGGCCCTTCGATGCGCAGGAATGCCTCGGTGAACTGAATCCGCCATGCAATGCAGCCACCCCCTCGAGCTCAAGCTGTTGAACCTCGCGCTGCGCTTCGTGCGCATCTACTGGAAAGGTTCGCACATCGGCAGAGGCAGCGCCCTGCACGCCCCTTTCGTCATCGGCCGGGGCACCTGGATCAGCGACCGCTTCTGTCTGAAGGGCTACGGCAGCGCGCAGATCGGAAAATACTGCGCCATCGGCGCCGACGTGAAGATCATCACGAGCAACCACGACGCGGCGCTGCCGTCGATGCACTTCGCGTTGCAGGCCCGGCTGACCGGCCGCCGCTTTCCGGCCAGGTCCGGCCAGGTCCGCATCGGGCACGACGCCTGGATCGGCGACAATGTTGTCATCCTGCCCGGCGTCGAGATCGGCAACGGCGCTGTGATTGGCGCCGGCTCGATCGTGTCCCGGCCGGTCGGCGACTACGAAATCCATGCCGGCAATCCCGCCCGCCGGCTGCGCGATCGGCTCGACAGGGATCTGGCGCAGGCGATGCTGGCGGCGGCATGGTGGGACTGGAGCGAGGACCGGATGCGCAGGAACCGCGCGTTCTTTGCCGCGCCGGTCAGCAGGGGCAGCATCGATGCCATCGTGCCCTGACGCGCCGGGTGCCGCGCAGCGACGATCGCCGTATCATGGAGGCTGACCTTTTCGGCCCGGCGGCACGGATGCTGAAGCGGATTTTCGATTTCTCGGCGGCGCTCGTGCTTATAGCGCTGTTTCTGCCGCTGCTGGCTGGCACGGCCGCTGCGGTGTATTGGCGCATGGGCCGGCCGGTGCTGTTCCGGCAACGACGGCCCGGCCTGCATGGCGCGCCGTTCGAGCTGTTGAAGTTCCGCACCATGTCGGCGGAAACCGGAAACGATGGCACGCCGTTGCCGGACGATGCGCGCCTGACCCCGCTGGGGGGGGCGCTGCGCCGTCTCAGCCTGGACGAGCTTCCCCAGCTGTTCAACGTACTGAAAGGGGAAATGAGCCTGGTCGGGCCGCGCCCCCTGCTGATGGAGTATCTGCCGCTCTATAGCCGGGAGCAGATGCGCCGTCACGACGTGCGGCCGGGCATAACCGGCTGGACCCAGGTGCGCGGCCGCAACGCCCTGACCTGGGAGGACAAGTTCGCCCTCGACGTGTGGTATGTGGACAATCGCTCGTTCTGGCTGGACATGAAAATCCTTGCCATGACGGCGGGAGCGGTGCTGTCCGGCGCGGGCGTCAGCAAGTCGGGGTTTGCCACGACGGACAGGTTTGGCGGTACGGCCGAATCCGGGGGAACGCGGCGGCGCACACCCTGAAAGCCGGGGATATCGGGCAGGCATGCTGGAGAAGCGGATGGAAGAACAAGTCAAGCGTATTGCGGTGTTCGGCGCCGGCGGCCACGGCAAGGTGGTGATTGACGCGATCCGGAGGCTGCCGGCCATGGTCGTCGCGTGCGTGGTGGACGACCGGCCGATGCCCGGCATGGAAATACTCGGCGAAGCCGTGATCGGCGGGCGGGAGGCGCTGCTCGGGCGCAAGGGGGAGCTGGACGGCGTCATCGTCGCCATCGGCGACAACCGGGATAGGGCCCGCGTGGCCGAGTGGCTGGTTGCTCAGGATTTCGTGCTTGCAACAGTGGCGCATCCCGCCGCCGTGGTTGCGCGCTCGGCTACAATTGGCGCCGGCTGCCTGTTCATGCCCGGCGCGGTCGTGAACGCCTGTGCGCGCATCGGAGCCAACGTCATCGTCAATTCAGGCGCGATCGTCGAGCACGATTGCGAAGTCGGAGAGAACGCGCATATCGCTCCCGGCGCCGTCCTCTGCGGCGAGGTATGCATCGGTGCCGGAACGCTGGTCGGGGCCGGCGCCGTGGTGCTGCCGGGGGTGCGGATCGGCCGGGGGCTGCTGGTGAAGGCGGGCGCTGTGGCAGTCAGGGACATGGAGAACGGCGAATGAGCAAAAGCGGAGTTTCCTTGGCAATCGATGGCGGCCAGCCGGTCCGCACCACCCCCTTTCCTCCCTGGCCGATGTTCGGCGAGGACGAGATCCGGGCCGCTGCCGATGTGCTGGCTTCGGGCCGGGTGAACTACTGGACGGGCGAGGCGTGCCGGCGCTTCGAGGAAGAGTTTGCCGCCTATGCGGGCACCGCCCACGCCATTACCCTGGCCAACGGCACGCTGGCGCTCGAGGCCGCGCTCCATGCGATGGAAATCGGGCCGGGCGACGAGGTGATCGTGCCGGCGCGCACTTTCATAGCCTCGGCAAGCTGTGCGGTGGCGCGCGGGGCCGTGCCGGTGGTGGCCGATGTCGATCCGGTCAGCCAGACCCTGACTGCAGAGTCGGTGCGCGCGGTGCTGACGCCGCGCACGCGCGCCATCGTCGCCGTGCATCTGGCCGGCTGGCCCTGCGACATGGATGCGATCATGGCGCTGGCGCGCGAACATGGCATCAAGGTCGTGGAAGACTGCGCGCAGGCGCATGGCGCGACCTATCGGGACCGCCCGGTCGGCAGTCTGGGCGATTGCGCGGCCTTCTCCTTCTGCCAGGACAAGATCATGACCACCGGAGGCGAGGGGGGCATGTTGTTGACCAGCGACCGCACCTTCTGGGAGCGGGCCTGGGCCTACAAGGACCATGGCAAGAGCTACGAGGCCGTGATGCGGCCCAACCATCCCACCGGGTTCCGCTGGCTGCACGAATCGTTCGGCAGCAACTTCCGCATGACCGAAATGCAGGCGGCCATCGGCAGGCTGCAACTCGCCAAGCTGCCGCAATGGCTGGACGCGCGCCGGCGCAATGCGGGCCTGCTGGACCGGGGATTCGCGGCGATTCCGGCCTTGCGCCTGACGATTCCTCCTCGGGAAATCGGCCATGCCTATTACAAGTACTACGCCTTTCTCGATGCCGCGGCGGTGGCGGACGGATGGGACATCGCGCGAATCATCGAGGCGATCAATGCGGAGGGCGTGCCCTGCTATTCCGGCAGCTGCTCCGAAATCTATCTCGAACGCGCATTCAGGGAGCGTGGCTGGGGGCCGGCGGAGCGCCTGCCCGTCGCGAGGCGCCTGGGGGAAGCCAGCCTCATGTTCCTGGTGCATCCGACGCTCGGCGAGGCGGAGATGGAGGATACGATTCGCGCTGTCGGCAAGGTGATGAAGGCGGCCTTGCGATGATGCCGTCGTCGAGCCGTTGCGGCGGGCAGCGAATGCCCGGCCCGGACACCGGACCCGGGATGTCAGGGATGGGGATGCGCGTGCGTATCCCCGCGGGGAAATGACGCGACGAGCGTACGACCGAATATGATTTCTCTCCCCTTATTGTCTTTCGCCATCTGTTTCGGGCTGCTGGCCTGGCTGTTGCGGGCGGGCAGCGCCGACAAGCTTGCGCTCGACTACCCCAACGACCGCTCACTGCATACGCAGCCAATGCCAAGGATGGGCGGCGTCGGCATCGTGGCGGGAGTCCTGACCGCCTCGGTATTTCTGGATCGGTGGTATCTGTCGGGACTCGTCTTGGCCCTCGCCACGGTTTCATGGATCGACGATCGAGGTCACGTGCCGATCCCGATCAGGCTGGGCGTGCAGTTCGTCGCGGCGATCGCCTGGGTCGCCGTCGAGGTGCCGGAGGGCTGGCTGCTTGGCGCACTCGCAGCGGTGGCGCTCGTGTGGATGACGAACCTGTACAACTTCATGGACGGTTCGGACGGCCTGGCCGGAGGCATGGCACTGATGGGATTCGCCACGTACGGAGTGGCGGCATGGCTGGCAGGCAACCCGGAACTGACCCTGCTCGGGTTCTCGGTCGCCGCGGCGGCGGGCGGATTCCTCTACTTCAATTTTCCGCCCGCGCGGATGTTCATGGGCGACGTGGGATCTGTGCCGCTCGGCTTCCTGGCCGGGGCGATCGGACTGCTGGGATGGCAGCAAATGGCCTGGCCGCTGGCATTTCCCATACTGGTGTTCCTGCCCTTCATCGTCGACGCGACGGTGACGCTGTTCAGGCGCATATGCCGCCGGCAGAAATTCTGGCAGGCGCATCACGACCATTTCTATCAAAGGCTGGTGCGCCTGGGATGGGGGCACCGCAAGCTGGCCCTCGGCGAATATGCCCTGATGGCGGCCGCCTGCGCTTCGGCCCTGGCGGCACAGCAGCAGGGCGTCGTCGTGCAGTCTGCCATTCTTGGCGCCTGGTCGGTCGCATACCTGGTGCTGATGGCCATGGTGGACAGGCGGTGGCACCGTTTCGCACAGGACGAGAACGCCGATTGAGTCCGCGCACGCTTGCCGTCGTCCTGCACGATCTCGCCGCCACGGCCGCCGCATGGGCAGGCGCCTATTGGCTGCGCTTCAATTTCGACATTCCTCCCGCGTTTGCGCAGGCCATGGCCGATTCCCTGGCGATCGTCGTGCCGGTTCAGGGCGGGGTGTTCTTCGCCTTCGGCCTTTACCGCAGCCTGTGGCGTTTTGCCAGCCTGCCGGACCTGAAGCGGCTCCTGCTCGCGGCGGGCACCGCGGCGCTGGCCGCTACTGCGGCGCTGTTCATGACGCACCGGCTCGAACTTATTCCGCGCTCGGTGCTGGTGATGGACGCGCTCCTGCTGGTCCTGGTCATGGGCGGTTCGCGCTTCGCCTACCGCGCCTGGAAGGACGGCCACTTCCTGCCGCTGGGCATGGGCGGCGGCAAGCCCGCGATTGTCATGGGGGCGGGCGAGGCGGCCGTGTCGCTGCTGCGCGAGTTGAGGCGTGGCGGAGAGTGGCGGATTGTCGGGATGCTCGACGACAACGCCGCGCTGGCCGGACGCCAGCTCAATGGCGTCGGCATATACGGGCCCCTGGAGAAGATTGCAGAGCTGGCCCTGCGGACGGAATCGGGTCATGCCATCGTCGCCATGCCGTCCGCTTCCGTCGCCGCGCGCAGACGGGCGGCGGAACTGGCGGCCGAGGCCGGGCTGACCGTGCTGACGGTTCCGGCGTACGACGACATACTGTCTGGGCGGGTGGCGATTTCAAGAGTACGCAAGATCGAGCTCGAGGATCTGCTCGGTCGGCAGCAAATCATGCTCGACGAAGCCGGCCTGCACCGGCTCATCACCGACCGGGTCGTGCTGGTGACCGGAGCGGGCGGCTCCATCGGCTCCGAGCTGGCCCGGCAGATCGCCCGCTTCGGGCCCAGGCTGCTGGTCATGTTCGAGCTGTCGGAATTCGCGCTCTACACCATCGAACAGGAGTTTTCCGAGCAATGGCGGGACGTGCCGATCGTCTGCGCGGTGGGCGACGTGAAGGATGCCCCGCGCGTTGACACGGTGTTCAGGCGCTACCGGCCGGAAGTGGTGTTTCATGCAGCCGCCTACAAGCATGTGCCGTTGATCGAGAACGAGAACGCCTGGGAGGGGGTGCGCAACAACGTGCTTGGCACGTTGCGCGTGGCCGAGGCCGCGCATCAGTACGGCGCCGGGAAGTTCATCCAGATTTCGACCGACAAGGCCGTGAACCCCACCAACGTCATGGGGGCGACCAAGCGTGTCGCCGAAATGGCATGCCAGGGGCTGCAGCAGCGGGGCGGGACGGATTATGTGGTGGTGCGATTCGGCAACGTGCTCGGCAGCAGCGGCAGCGTGATCCCAAAATTCCGCGAGCAGGTCGCCCGCGGCGGTCCCGTCACCGTGACGCATCCCGAGATCACCCGCTATTTCATGCTGATACCAGAGGCGGCGCAGCTGGTCATGCAGGCCGGCCTGATGGGAAAGGGAGGCGAAATCTTTGTCATGGACATGGGCGAACCGGTGAAAATCGTCGACCTGGCGCGCGACATGATTCGCCTGTCCGGGTATCTCGACGGGGACGTCAGGATCGAGTTCATCGGCCTGCGGCCGGGAGAAAAGCTGTACGAGGAGCTGCTCACGGACGATGAAAAAACGCTGCCGACGCCGCACCCCAAGCTGCGCATTGCCCGCGCCCAGGCGATGCTGGCCGGAGAGGAATTGGATCGGTTGAAAGCCTGGCTCGAGGGCCCCCCCCTGGAAGAGCAGGAGATCAAGCTCAGGCTGATGCAGCTGGTTCCGGAGTATGCTCCTCAGCCGCATGAATGAAATGGCATGAATCCGATCGCGACCTACCTTGTGACGGGCGGTGCCGGCTACATTGGCGCTCATACCTGCGTCGAGTTGCTGCAGGCCGGCCACGATGTCGTGATCGTGGACAACTTGAGCAACAGCCGGCGCGAAGCGGTCGGCCGGATCGAGCGGATTGCCGGCAGAAGGCCGGCCTTCCATGAATGCGACGTGCGCGATGCGGCGGCGCTGCGCGCGGTGTTCCGCAAACACGCCGTCGCGGCTGTGCTGCATTTCGCCGGGCTGAAGGCGGTCGGGGAGTCCATCGAGCGTCCCGTCGAGTATTACCAGAACAACGTCGGCGGAACGCTGACCCTGTGCGGCGTCATGGCGGAAGCCGGCGTCAGACGACTGGTGTTCAGTTCGTCGGCTGCGGTGTACGGCGACCCCGACGCGGTTCCCGTGTGCGAGGATCATCCTCTGCGGCCCGGCCACCCCTACGGCCGCAGCAAGGCCATGATCGAGGCCATTCTGCGGGATCTGCACGGATCGGCCCCGGACTGGGAAATCGTCCTGCTGCGCTACTTCAATCCGGTCGGCGCCCATGAGAGCGGCCTGATCGGCGAAGCACCGGCAGGCGTGCCGAGCAACCTGATGCCGTACATCGCCCAGGTGGCGGCCGGCCGGCGCGAGGCGCTCAACGTGTATGGCGGCGATTATCCGACGGCGGACGGTACCGGCGTGCGGGACTACATTCATGTCGTGGACCTGGCGCGGGGGCACCTGGCTGCGCTGGAGAAACTGCCGGCAGCCGGCGGCGTGCTGACCGTAAACCTGGGGACAGGGCGGGGATACAGCGTGCTCGAAGTGATCGATGCCTTCCGCAAGGCTTCGGGCAGGGACATTCCCTATCGGATCGTTCCCCGTCGCCAGGGCGATGTCGCCGCCTGCTTCGCCGATGCAACCCTGGCGGCCAGCCTGCTGGGATGGCGCGCAGAGCATGGCCTCGAGGCCATGTGCCGGGACGCATGGCGCTGGCAGAGCATGAATCCGGATGGCTATGCCTCATGAAACGGCAATGACGATCTACGCCGTCGGCGACATCCAGGGTTGTTTCGATTCATTCAGGCGCCTGCTCGACCTGACCCGCTTCGATCCTGCACGCGACCGCCTGTGGCTGGTCGGGGATCTGGTCAATCGGGGACCGCATTCGCTGGAGACGCTGCGCTTCGTCAAGGACCTTGGTGAAGCGGCCATCACGGTGCTGGGCAACCACGACCTGCACCTGGTGATGCTGGCGGAGGGGCATTCGAAGCGGCGCGCAGACGACACTCTGGACGCGGTCCTGGCGGCACCCGACCGGGACGAACTCCTGTCCTGGCTGCGCGGGCGGCCGATGATGCATGTCGAGAACGGCCATGCATTGGTGCACGCCGGTCTGCTGCCGCAATGGAGCGTGGCGCAGGCGCGCGCGCTGGCGGCCGAGGTGGAAGCGGCGCTGAGAGCAGAGGATTTCCGCGATTTTCTCGCCAACATGTGGGGTAGCGAGCCGCCTGGCTGGGACGATGGCCTGGCCGGCTGGCCGCGTCTGCGCGTGATCGTGAATGCCATGACGCGGATGCGCTTCTGTTCGGCCGGGGGCGTGATGGAATTCAAGGCCAAGGGCGAGGCGGCCGACGCCCCTGCGGGCTACCTGCCCTGGTTCGCCGTCCCGGGCCGCCGGAGCGCCGATCATGTCCTGGTGACCGGCCATTGGTCTGCGCTGGGGCTGCGCATCGAGCCGAACCTGCTGGCGCTCGACTCGGGCTGCCTGTGGGGCCGCCACCTGACGGCGATCAGGCTGCCGGACCGCGAGCTCTACCAGATCGACTGCAGCGGGGAGGATGTCGGATGAGTGGTGCTGAAGATTGCGTATTCTGCAGGATCGTGCGCGGCGAGATACCGGCGACGGTGGTGCTGCAGGACGAGCAGACCATCGTCTTCATGGATATCGGCAGCGTGAACCCGGGCCACGTGCTGGTTGCGGCGAAGCCGCACGTGGAGAATCTGCAGGGCATGGACGAGGCCTTGGCCGGCGCCATGTTCCGCTCGGCGGCGCGCGCGGCGCGGGCGATCGAACAGGAGTTTCATCCTGCCGGCATTTCGGTCTACCAGGCCAACGGCGCCGCCGCGGGACAGACGGTGTTCCACGCCCACATCCACGTGCTGCCGCGCTGGGAGAACGACGGGCTGACGTTTACCTGGCCGGTGAAGAATCCCCCGCGCGAAGAACTGGAGCGCGTTGCCGCACGAATCCGCGCGGCGCTGTAGGGCGTATTTTCTACCAGGGCTTTTCGCCGAAGGCGCCTTCGTATCGTTCGGCGATCTGTTCCCGCCCCGTCTTGTGGTTCTGACCGCCGCGGTGGGCGATCTTGATCGAGCCCATCAGCGAGGCGAGGCGCCCCGCCTTCTCCCATGGCATTCCGACGGCGATGCCGTAGAGCAGTCCGGCGCGGAAGGCGTCGCCGCAGCCGGTCGGATCGACCAGGTCGTCGGGGTTGACGCTGGGGATGTCGAGGCGCCGGCCATCGGCATGAATCTCGGCGCCGTTGGCGCCCAGCGTGACGATCAGCGCCTCGACCATTCCGGCCAGCGCCGCGATCGGCTTGCCGGTCTTTTCGGACAGCATCCTGGCTTCGTAGTCATTGACGCAGCAATAGTCGGCCAGTTGCAGGAAATTCAGCAGTTCCTCGCCGCTGAACAGCGGCAGGCCCTGACCGGGATCGAAGATGAAGGGCACGCCCGCGTCGTGGAACTCCTGTGCGTGCTGCAGCATGCCTTCGCGGCCGTCGGGCGCGACGATGCCGATAGTCAGCCCCTGCGCATCGGCGACATGATTGAGATGCGAGTAGTTCATCGCCCCGGGATGGAAGGCGGTGATCTGGTTGTCGTCGAGGTCGGTGGTGATGAAGGCCTGGGCGGTGTAGGTCGAGGGAACTTCCCGGATATGGCGGCAGACCAGCTGCAGGCGCTCCAGCCGCTGCACATAGGGCCCGCAGTCCTCACCGACGGTGGCCATGATCAGCGGTTCGCCGCCGAGCAGCTTGAGGTTGTAGGCGATGTTTCCCGCGCAGCCGCCGTACTCCCGCCGCATGTCGGGAACGTGGAAGGAGACGTTGAGGATGTGCAGCTGGTCGGGCAGGATGTGGTTCTTGAAGCGGTCGTGGAACACCATGATGGTGTCGTAGGCCATCGAGCCGCAGATCAGGGTTCGCATCGCATGCCTCGGTGAAAAGCGAGGCGCGATTATAGCAGCCGGCGCCGCATGGCCGGCTGCGGTGCCGGACCTTGGCCCGGCACGGTCTGCTCTTACTTCAGCGCGGCGAGCGCCGCATCGTAATTCGGCTCCTGCTTGATCTCGGGCACGAGCTCGGTGTACGTCACTTTGTCGTTCTCGTCGATGACGACGACTGCGCGGGCGGTGATGCCGGCGAGCGGGCCGTCCTCGATGCCGACCCCGTAGTTCTTCAGGAAGTCGCGGCCGCGCATGGTCGACAACGAAACGACGTTCTTCAGGCCTTCGGTTTCGCAGAAGCGCTTCATGGCGAAGGGCAGGTCTGCAGAGATGACCAGCACGACGGTATTGGGCAGGCTGCCGGCCTGTTCGTTGAATTTGCGCGTGGAAGTGGCGCAAACCGGGGTATCCAGGCTGGGCACGATGTTGAGCACCTTGCGCTTGCCGGCGAAGTCCTGCAGGGACAGATCCCGCAGATCGACGGCGACCAGCGAGAAGGCAGGCGCGGCGCTGCCGGGCTTGGGGAACGCGCCGCTCAGGTGGATGGGGTTGCCGCCAAGGGTCACTGTGGCCATCGCAGAACGCTCCTTCATGGGAAAGCCGTTATTTTAACTTTGAAATAACGGAAAGCAAGCCGCGGTACGGGTATCAGGGATAGAACAGATACAGTCTGTAGCCGCTGGCTCCGGCTTCCCCCGCGTCCATCCAGAGATTGATGGCCAGATCGCCATTGGGCGCGAAGCCGGCGGCGACCTGCGTTCCTCTCGGCAGGTATTCCTCTGGAGAAAACACCTTGCGGATGATCGGTCGGTCCTGCGTATCCGTCAGGGTCAGCTCGATATGCGGATGGGCCTGCGCGAAGGGTGCGCGGTTTTTCAGGGTGGTCACCAGCATCAGCAGGTTCTTCCCCTGCGGATCGGGATGCAGGTCGGAGGATTCGATGCCGACCAGTTCCGGTTTGCGCGGCAGCGCGATGCTGCAATCGAGCAGGACGCACAGCTCCTCCAGCATCGGCCGCCAATCCGGCTGGCTCACGGCCAGTTCGTCGCGCAGGAAATACGCCGACTGGGCCGCGAGCAGGGCCAGACCGAGCATGCATGCGGCACCCCAGGCCGCTGCGCGCCCGCGAAAGACGGGTCGGACAAGCCGCCCGCCATCTGCTTCAGGGAGGTCGGCGGCTGCGGCGTCGTCCGTTTCGGATAGGATCGATGCGGCCGTACCGGATTCACCAGATTCGATCGGCGCTGGCTCAATCGCAGGCGGTACCGCTTCACCGGCAGGAGAACCGCCCGCCTCTTCCCGGGCAGTCGGCAGATCGACCAGGGACTCCAATGCATTGAACACGGACTGGCAGTGGCCGCAACGCACCTTGCCGGCGCGCGCCTTGAGCTGTTCCGGCGTGACGCGGAAGGCCGTCTCGCAGGAAGGGCACCGGGTCGTCAGCATGCGCGCATGCCTTCAAGTAACACCCAGCCCTCGCGCTCGGC
Organism: uncultured Rhodocyclaceae bacterium; assembly: GCA_964475635.1. Classification (GTDB taxonomy): domain Bacteria; phylum Pseudomonadota; class Gammaproteobacteria; order Burkholderiales; family Rhodocyclaceae; genus Desulfobacillus. The sequence continues at coordinate 18,805 of CAYYXS010000034.1, read as the reverse complement.
TTGTACGGACAGGCCGAATGCCGGCGCGAAGGCCGCCTGGACCTGTTCCGCCTGGGTTGCCAGGATGCCGGAAAGCGCGATGCGCCCGCCCGGACGGACGCGCGCGGCAAGCAGCGGCGCCAGCACGAGGAGCGGATTGGTGAGGATGTTGGCGACCACGATATCGAATGAAGTGTCGATGGCCTGGCTCGAGTGCAGGAGTTGCAGCGTCACGCCGTTCCGCCCGGCGTTCCCTGCCGCTGCGGACAGGGCGTTGGCGTCGATGTCGACGCCAACCACGTGGCCGGCGCCGAGCTTCGACGCGGCGATGGCTAATATACCCGAACCGCAACCGTAATCGAGCACGCTCGCACCGGGCCGAACGTGCGCGCACAGCCATTCCAGGCACAGCCGTGTTGTCGGATGGCTGCCGGTACCAAAAGCGAGACCGGGGTCGAGCGACAGGTTGATTGCCTGCGGGTCGGGAGCGGCATGCCAGGTGGGTACGATCCAGAGGCGTTCGCTGATGCGGATCGGATCGAACTGGGACTGCGTCAGACGCACCCAGTCCTGCTCGGCGATTTCCGACACCTCGAACGCGGGCGGGGCTTCGAGGCCGGCTTCTGCGGCGGCTGCAGCGGCGATTTCGGGCAGATTGGCGTCTCGTTCAAAAAGAGCCACGATGCGACTGCGCGCCCACATCCCCGCAGGCGTACTCCCCGGTTCGCCGAACTGGGGGGTTTCGCGTTCGGTGCCGGCATCGGCGTCCTCTATGCCGACCGAGAGGGCACCCTGCGCCAGCAGGGCATCGGAGAATGCCTCGGCATGCGCTGCGTCCGCAGGGAAAACCACGGAAAGCCACATGGCCGGGCCTACTTTCCTTTGGCGGCTTCGTCCCGGGCGGCGAGCTTTTGCTCCAGGTAATGGATCGTGGTGCCGCCTTTGATGAAGCGGTGATCCTGCATCAACTCCTGGTGCAGAGGGATGTTTGTCCTGATCCCCTCGACCACCATTTCGGAGAGGGCGATGCGCATGCGGCGGATGGCTTGGTCGCGGGTGTCGCCATAGGCGATGACTTTGCCGATCATCGAATCGTAGTGCGGCGGCACGTTGTAGCCGGTGTAGACGTGCGAATCGACGCGGATGCCGGGGCCGCCGGGCGGATGGTAGGAGACGATGCGGCCGGGAGAAGGTGTGAACTTGAAGGGATCCTCGGCGTTGATGCGGCACTCGATAGCATGGCCCTTCAGTTCGATCTCGCGCTGGCGCAGGGTCAGTTTCTCGCCGGCGGCGACGCGAATCTGCTGCTGCACCAGGTCGATGCCGGTGATGAACTCCGTCACCGGATGCTCGACCTGCAGGCGGGTGTTCATCTCGATGAAGTAGAACTCGCCGTTTTCGAAAAGGAACTCGAAGGTGCCGGCACCGCGGTAGCCGATCTTGCGGCAGGCCTCGGCGCAGCGGTCGCCGATGCGGGTGATGAGGCGGCGGGCAATTTCGGGCGCCGGCGCTTCCTCGATGATCTTCTGGTGGCGGCGCTGCATGGAACAGTCGCGCTCACCCAGCCAGACGGCGTTCTTGTACGAATCCGCCAGCACCTGGAACTCGATGTGGCGCGGGTTTTCCAGGAACTTTTCCATGTATACCATCGGGTTGCCGAAGGCGGCCTGCGCCTCGGCGCGGGTCATGGTGACGGCATTGAGCAGCGCCGCCTCGGTATGCACCACGCGCATGCCGCGGCCGCCGCCGCCGCCGGCCGCCTTGATGATCACCGGGTAGCCGATGGCGCGGGCGATCTTGACGATTTCACGCGGTTCCTCGGGCAGGGCGCCCTCGGAGCCGGGCACGCAGGGCACGCCGGCGGCCTTCATGGCGTCCTTGGCGGAAACCTTGTCGCCCATCAGGCGGATGGTCTCGGGGCGCGGACCGATGAAGACGAAGCCTGATTTCTCGACACGCTCGGCGAAGTCGGCGTTCTCGGAGAGGAAGCCGTAACCGGGGTGGATGGCTTCGGCATCGGTCACCTCGGCGGCCGAGATGATGGAGGGGATGTTCAGATAGCTGGCCGACGACTGGGCCGGGCCGATGCACACGGACTCGTCGGCAAGCTTGACGTACTTGGCCTCCGTGTCGGCCTCCGAATGCACCACCACCGTCTTGATGCCCAGTTCGCGGCAGGCGCGCTGGATGCGGAGTGCGATCTCGCCCCGGTTGGCGATGAGGATCTTTTCGAACATGTCAGACTCCCGCCGGGCTGCCCCAGAGGAGGCCGTGCCCCCCTGGGAATGGCAGCGAACGAATGTGAGCGCGATGGGCCATATTTCAGCCGATGATGAACATCGGCTGGCCGAATTCGACGGGCTGGCCGTTCTCGACCAGAATGGCCTTGATCACACCTGAAGCATCGGCCTCGATCTCGTTCATGAGCTTCATGGCCTCGATGATGCAGAGTGTGTCGCCGGCCTTGACGGACTGCCCCACTTCTACAAAGGACTGGGCGCCGGGGGCGGAAGAACGGTAGAAGGTGCCGACCATGGGCGCCTTGACGGCATGCCCTTCCGGCTCGGTCGGGACGGAAGGTTCTGCGGCGGCCGGCACCGGAACGCCTGCGGGGACAGGTGCGGGCTGGGGCGCGTTCGGGACGTGGTGTATATAAGTCGGCATGTGCGCAGCACTGCCCTGCTTGGCGATGCGCACTTTTTCCTCCCCCTCGGTGATCTCGAGTTCGGCGATGCCGGACTTCTCCACCAGATCGATCAAGGCCTTCAGTTTTCTGAGGTCCATTTTCTCTCCCTCCATTAAAAAACGCCGCAACAGCCGTCTTTGAGCCTTGCTGCGGAACGGAACTAGCGGATGCGGTTCAGCGCGAAGTCCAGAGCCAGCCGATAGCCATGGCTGCCTAGGCCGCAGATGACGCCGGCAGCAATGTCCGAAAAAAAGGAGTGCCGGCGGAACTGTTCGCGTGCGTGGATATTGGAAAGATGCACTTCGACGAAAGGAATGGCCACCCCGGCCAGGGCGTCTCGCAAGGCCACGCTGGTATGGGTGTAGCCTCCAGGGTTGATGACGATGAAGCCGACGTTCTCCGAGCGGGCAGCCTGGATGCGATCGACCAGATCGCCCTCATGGTTGCTCTGAAAAGTGATCAGCCCGACGCTGGCCGACTTGGCCTGGCGCTCGAGGGCGGCATTGATGTCTGCCAGGGTTTCATGGCCATAGATATCCGGTTCGCGAAGGCCGAGGAGATTCAGGTTCGGGCCATGCACTACCAGGATGCGCTGCTTGCCGTTGGCATTGCGGCTCGGCTTGAGGCCGGCTTTTTGGGCATTCATGTGGGCAAGTTTGCCGCAAATCACCGCAAATTGTCCAGAATTGCCGAAGATATCCTGAGAAGTCAGTGTTGCCGGGACGCCAAGCGGATAGCTGTTTCCAGCTCCGTCGTGGCAAATTTTCCAAGCTTGACCTGTTGCGGGCTGCCGTCCGGCCGAAGGATGACAGTGAATGGCAAGCCCTTGGCGCGATTGCCTAAATCGCTCGCCAGATCAAGGTTTTCCAGGCCACTGATGAGCAAGGGGTAGGAAACCGGGGTTTCCTTGCTGAAAGCCGTTACTTTGTTTGCAGTATCGATGCTGATGCCTACAAATTGAACGCCAATTGACGATAGTTCTTTGTGCAGCCGCGAGAACTCCGGCATCTCTTCCTTGCAGGGCGGACACCAGGTCGCCCAGAAGTTGACCACCAGTACCTTGCCTTTCCATTGCGACAGGGCTTGAGGTTTGCCGTCCAGATCCGGCAGGGTCAAGGCCAGCAAGCGGGCCGAGGAGTCGGCTGTAGGGGGCGACTCGCGCGGCGGGGGGGCCGCCTGCCGGGGGGTGCCGAAGTAATAGCCTGCGCCGGCCGCCATGGTGGAGAGGGCGACGATCAGCAGGGCAAGCCGTGCGCCCCTGCTCATGCCGCGGGCGATTCCAGCAAAGCCTCGACGGAAGCCAGGCGGGCGCGTTCCGAAACCCTTCCGTTGCGGCGTTTCTGGGCGCGTTCGGCATCTGGTTCATACAGGGAAAGGCGCACAGGAAACTCGTTCCAGTCGAATGTGAGCACGCACTCTGCTGTTTCTGAACCACCCCTGCGTGGCTCGCTCTGATCGAAGCGGATGCCTCGGTTGAGCAGGAATATCTCGACTTCCTTGCCGCTGTCGGGAAAGGCTTCGAGCTCGATTTCCGCATAGCGGCCGGCTGTGCCGTCCAGCACCGAACCGGTCAGGTAGGGCCGGAGCGGGTCGAGCAAACGCATGACTTCGACCGCCGTGCGACGCATCTCGAGCAGGCGCTCGCGCTGCTCGTCCTCCTGGTAGATGGCCTGGTAGGCACGCAGTTCCGCCTCGACCTCGGCGTTGTTGGGCAGAGCCTCGGTTTCCGGCGCGCCGAGCTGGCGTGCGGCCTTGCGCTTGGCCAAGCCGTAGTCGGCAATACCGTCCTCGGCCATCAGGCGGGCGGCCAAGGCGGCGATGTTCCGCCGCATCGCGTTGAGCCGCAGGGCGTTCCGGTCGTGATGAGGCATGGAGATGCCGGATGATCGGTTAGAATTCGCCGTTATTCTAGCTGATCCCCATGCATATCCACATCCTCGGCATCTGCGGCACTTTCATGGGCGGCATCGCCCTGCTCGCCAGGGCTTCCGGGCATCGCGTGACGGGTTGCGATGCCAATGTCTATCCTCCGATGAGCACGCAGCTGGAAGCCCAGGGCATCGGGCTGATCGAAGGCTATGAGGCCGCCCAGCTCGAACTGAAACCCGATCTGTTCGTCGTCGGCAACGCTATCTCGCGGGGCAATCCTCTTCTGGAGGCGATTCTCGACCGGGGAAGGCCCTATGTCTCCGGGCCACAGTGGCTGGCGGAGAACGTGCTGCGAGACAAGTGGGTGCTGGCCGTGGCGGGGACCCACGGCAAGACGACGACTTCCTCACTGCTGGCCTGGATTCTGGAACAAGGCGGCCTGCAGCCAGGTTTCCTGATCGGCGGCGTGCCGCTGGATTTCGCCGTCTCCGCGAGACTGACTTCCAGTCCATTCTTCGTCATAGAAGCAGACGAGTACGATACCGCCTTCTGCGACAAGCGTTCCAAGTTCGTCCATTACCGGGCGCGGACCACAATCCTGAACAATCTTGAATTCGATCACGCTGACATTTTCTCCGATCTTGCAGCCATCGAGACGCAATTTCATCACTTCGTGCGCATTTTGCCTAAGTCAGGCCTGATTGTTGCGAATGCCGGCGAAGCCAGCCTGAAGAGAGTGCTGTCGCGCGGTTGCTGGACATCGGTGGAATGGTTCGGTGCGCCGGAAGGCTGGCAGTTGGATTCCGAGGAGACGGACGGATCATGCCGCGTCAGCCTAGTCGGGAAGGAAGTTGGCCGGCTCAGCCTGCCACTGGCGGGCGAGCACAACAGGGCCAATGCCCTGGCGGCAGTGGCGGCGGCACGCCATGCCGGTGTGGCGCCAGCCCTCGCCTTGGAAGCGCTGGCCCGCTTCGGCGGCGTGCGCCGCCGGCTGGAAGTGCGAGGGGAGGTGCGCGGAGTGACGGTGTACGACGATTTTGCCCACCATCCTACGGCCATAGCCGCCACGCTGGCGGGGCTCCGCCAGCGCCTGCCCGGCGGGCGCATCCTTGCGGTGCTCGAGCCGCGTTCCAACACCATGAGGCTAGGTGTGATGAAAACCCAGCTGCCGGTCAGCTTGGAGGGTGCGGATTTGACTTACTGCTATGCCGCCAACCTGGGTTGGGATGCTGCCGGCGCCCTGGTGCAGCTGGGTGCGCGCGCACGGGTCTTCGAAGATCTGGCGGAGCTGGTCGCTGCGGTGACCTGTGCCGCGCAGCCAGGCGACCATGTGCTCGTCATGAGCAACGGCGGCTTCGGCGGGGTGCACGAAATGATCCTTGCCGCGCTCGCCCGACAGTAACCGTCTGCCTTCCTCGCTCCGGCGCTTCGGGCCGGACGTCCCTTTTCCGCCGCCGATACCGGCGCTGCCTGAGGTGAAATCCCCACAATTTCTACGTGTTTTTGATGTGGATCAATGATTCTTGAAAGAAGCGATGGCACGTGTTAGGGTATTCATAGTTCAAACTTAAATAATACTGGCAACTCGGGCAGCAAGCGGGCAAGGGTGAATGTTCTGCCCGTCTGCCAGGAAAGGCGCCCTTGGCGCATATTCCGGAATGCATCTTGTTCACCTGCCATGGAAACGGATCCAAATCTGTTAGGAGAAAGAGGCTGATGGAAACGAAAAATAAAACCGGGTACGCCATGGCATCCGTATCGCTCGCAGCCTGTTCGGGCAACGCCTTGGCCGCCTGGGATCTCAATTTCCAGGCACCCGCCACCAAGGCCGCCCAGACGGTGATCGACCTGCACGACCTGATGATGGCCATCATCGTCGTCATTTTTATTGCGGTCTTTTCAGTCATGTTCTATTCGGTGTTCAGGCACCGCAAGTCGCGGGGGCACCAGGCCGCCCAGTTCCACGACAACACCTTGGTGGAGATCGCCTGGACCGTGGTGCCACTGCTGATCCTCGTCGCGATTGCCTGGCCTGCCACCAAAGCAGTGCTCAACATGCGCGACACCTCGCAGGCGGACATCACTATCAAGGCCACCGGTTTTCAATGGAAATGGGGCTACGATTACCTCAAGGGGGAAGGCGAGGGCATCCGCTTCATGAGCCTGATGTCCACGCCGCCGGAGCAGATTCGCGGCGCTGCAGCCAAGGGCGGCAACTATCTGCTCGAGACGGATAGGCACGTGGTCGTGCCGGTCGGCAAGAAAATCCGCGTGCTTACCACGGCTCAGGACGTGATCCATTCCTGGTGGGTGCCGGCCCTCGCGGTCAAGCAGGATGCCATCCCCGGCTACGTGCGCGACACCTGGTTCAAGGCCGAGGAGGAAGGCATCTACCGCGGCCAGTGCGCCGAGCTGTGCGGCAAGGATCACGCCTTCATGCCGATAGTCGTCGAGGTGGTGTCCGCCGAAAAATATTCGCAGTGGGTCGAGGCGCAGAAGAAACAGATGGCCGCCGCGGCCGACGAGGGCGGGAGGATCTATTCCATGGAAGAACTGATGGACCGCGGCGAGAAGGTGTATGCGGCCAACTGCGTCGCTTGCCACCAGGCCAACGGCAAGGGCCTGCCGCCCGCTTTCCCGGCGCTGGCCGGCTCGAAGATCGCGAAGGAGGGGCCCAAGGCGGATCACATCGCCATCGTCCTGCATGGCAAGCCCAACACGGCCATGGCGGCCTTCGGCGGCCAGCTCGGGGATGGCGATATCGCCGCCGTCGTCACCTACGAGCGCAACGCCTGGGGCAACAAGACCGGTGATGTGGTGCAGCCGGCCGACGTCAAGGCCGCACGCAAATAATCGGAATCCGCAGGACTTAAGGAGACAAGATGGAAGCCACCCACGCCCACGTCGCAGGCCACGCAAACGGGGACGGTCACGCGCATCAGCCGAAGGGGGTCATGCGCTGGATCACCACCACCAACCACAAGGACATCGGCACCATGTACCTGTGGTTCAGTTTCGCCATGTTCATGGTGGGCGGGGCGATGGCCCTGATCATCCGAGCCGAGCTGTTCCAGCCTGGGCTGCAGTACGTCGAGCCGGAGTTCTTCAACCAGATGATCACGCTGCACGGCCTGATCATGGTGTTCGGTGCGATCATGCCGGCCTTCGTCGGCTTCGCCAACTGGATGATTCCGATGATGATCGGTGCGCCCGACATGGCCTTCGCGCGCATGAACAACTGGAGCTTCTGGCTGCTGCCGCCCGCCGGCATCCTGCTGACGGCGTCCATGTTCGTTCCCGGCGGCGCCGCCGGCACCGGCTGGACGCTCTATCCCCCGCTGTCCATCCAGATGGGCATCGGTATGGACATGGCCATCTTCGCGGTGCACATCCTCGGCATGTCGTCGATCATGGGGTCGATCAACATCGTCACGACGATCCTCAACCTGCGCGCGCCCGGCATGCCGCTCATGCGCATGCCGATGTTCTGCTGGACCTGGCTGATCACCGGCTATCTGCTCATCGCCGTGATGCCCGTGCTGGCCGGCGCCGTCACCATGATCCTGACCGATCGCCACTTCGGCACGAGCTTCTTCAGCGCCGCCGGCGGCGGCGATCCGGTGCTGTTCCAGCACATCTTCTGGTTCTTCGGCCACCCCGAGGTGTACATCATCGCCCTGCCGGCGTTCGGCGTGATATCGCACGTCATTCCGGCTTTCGCGCGCAAGCCGCTCTTCGGCTACACGTCGATGGTGTACGCCATCGCCTCGATCGCACTGATTTCCTTCATCGTCTGGGCGCACCACATGTATGTGGTCGGCATGCCTGTTGCCGGGCAGCTCTACTTCATGTACGCCACCATTCTGATCGCGGTGCCAACGGGCGTGAAAGTATTCAACTGGGTGGCCACCATGTGGCGCGGATCCCTGACCTTCGAGACGCCGATGCTGTTCGCCCTGGGCTTTCTCTTCCTGTTCACCATCGGCGGCTTCACCGGCCTGGTGCTGTCCAACACCGCCGTCGACGTGCAATTGCAGGACACCTACTATGTCGTCGCTCATTTCCATTACGTGATGGTGGCGGGTGCCTTGTTCTCGGCTTTTGCCGCCGTGTACTACTGGCTGCCGAAGTGGACCGGCCACATGTACGACGAGACGCTCGGCCAGTGGCATTTCTGGCTGTCGATCATCTCCTTCAACCTCGCCTTCTTCCCGCAGCACTTCCTCGGCTTGGCCGGCATGCCCCGCCGCATCCCGGACTACGCACTGCAGTTCACCGACTTCAACCAAGTGTCGACGATCGGCGCGTTCGGCTTCGGCCTGAGCCAGCTGCTGTTCCTTTACGTGGTGCTGAAAACCATACGCGGCGGCGAGAAGGCGCCGGCCAAACCCTGGGAGGGGGCGACTGGCCTGGAATGGACCCTGCCTTCGCCGCCGCCCTATCACTCTTTCGAGGAGCCGCCGGTGCTGATCGAGGCGAAGGGGCGCGCGTGAACCCGAAGCAGGTCTCGGACAGCCGCAAAACCGCGCTGATTCTGGCGTCGGTGGCGGTTGCCCTGTTCATCGGCTACTTATTGCGCTACTGGTTGATCCAATGAACCCTGACCGCAGCGCCGACAATCGTCGAATACTTGCCAGGCTGCTGGTGGTGGCCGTGCTGATGTTCGGCTTCGGTTATGCCATGGTTCCGCTGTACCAGAAGTTCTGCGAGGTAACCGGCATCAACAACCTGCTCGGGCCTGACGAGGCGCTGCGCAACACCCAGGTCGACGTCAGCCGCAAGATTACCGTCGAGTTCGATGCCAACCTGCATGGGCTGCCGTGGAGCTTCAGGCCGGGGCAGGTCAGCGTTTCAGTGCATCCGGGAGAGCTGGTGCACGTGGCCTATTTGGTGAGCAACACGCGCAACTACCCGGTAACCGGGCAGGCAATCCCGAGTTATGGTCCGCAGTCGGCCGCCGCGCATTTCAAGAAGCTGGAGTGCTTCTGCTTTATACGGCAGACGCTGGGCCCGGGCGAGTCGCGGGAAATGCCCGTTGTGTTCGTGATCGACCCGGCGCTGCCGAGGGACATCACCACCATCACGTTGTCTTACACCTTCTTCGAAGTGGCAGGCACGCTTGCCGAACCGGCGGCCAAACCGGGCAGGCCGGGCGCATGAATGGCGGGCTGTGATGGGTGCGCGCAAGGCCGGGCCGTTGCAGGCGCTGAGGACGGTGCTGTCGGGCCTGTTCGGCGTGCGCCACAGCAGGATGCATGAGGAAGACGCAGCGGGGTTGCGGCCGATCCAGGTGATCGTCGCCGGAGTCTTCGTCGTGGCGGCATTCGTTTTGGCGATCGTGACGCTTGTGCAATTTGTCGCAGCCGGGTAGCAAACACCAAGTCCTTGGAGGTAGTCATGAATCAGCAGGCATCACGATACTTTGTTCCGGAGCCGTCGCACTTTCCATTGGTGGGTTCCGCGGCCCTGTTCCTGCTGGCTTCGGGTGCCGTGCTCTGGACGAACAATTTTGCCGCCGGCCCCTATGTCGTGCTGGCCGGCTTCGCCGTGCTGCTGTTCATGCTCTTCGGCTGGTTCGGCCGGGTCATCGATGAATCAGAAGGCGGCAAGTACAACAGGCAGGTCGATGTTTCCTTCCGCTGGGGCATGAGCTGGTTCATCTTTTCGGAAGTGATGTTCTTCGCCGCCTTCTTCGGCGCACTGTTCTACATCCGTGTGCTGGCCGTGCCCGATCTGGCCAGCGCGGAACAGCAGCTCCTGTGGCCGGACTTCAAGGCGGACTGGCCGAGTGCCGGTCCGAAGTTCGCCGAGCAGTTCACGCCGATGGCGGCTGCGGGGATTCCGCTCCTCAATACGTTCCTTCTGCTGTCATCGGGCGCCACCATCACCTGGGCGCACTGGGGGCTGCTGGCCGGCAAGCGGGGGCAACTGAAGTTGGGCCTGCTGCTCACCATTGGCCTCGGTCTGATCTTCCTCAGCCTGCAGGGTTACGAGTACGTGCATGCCTACCAGGAACTGAACCTGAAGCTGACCACAGGAGTCTATGGTTCGACCTTCTTCATGCTCACCGGATTTCATGGGCTGCATGTGACGATCGGCGCGACCATGCTGCTGGTGATTCTCTGCCGCGTCCTTGCTGGCCACTTCAGGCCGGATCATCACTTCGCCTTCGAGGCGGTGGCTTGGTACTGGCACTTCGTCGACGTGGTCTGGCTTATTCTCTTCGTTGTGGTGTACTGGCTGTAGGAACGCTTAAAGCCTGTCGGTAATCAGGCCGGAGTAGTAGCCTGTCGCCAGCAGGGCGAATAGCAGGGCAGACAAGCCGACGCGCAGGGCGAGGGTCTTGACCATGCGCCTGCTGCTGTCGCGGCCCTGGTCGCGCAGCAGGAACATCAGCGCTGATGCCAGGCTGGCGACGATTGCGACGAGAAACAGAACGACGACAACGCGCACGAGTATGATTTCCTCCGCATCATCAGTCTAGCCTATAGCTAGCCTCTTTGCTCAATGACTCTATGAAACACAAACAGAAACTCATCGTGCTTGGCGTCGGGCTGGTGTGCGCCTTTCCGATTGCCGCCGCCTTGTTTTTCTACTATGTCGCGCCCCCATCGGGCCGAATGAATCATGGCGACTTGCTGCCGCCGGCGCCTTTGCCGGCGCAGCCGCTGTCCTTGCTCTCCGGCGAGACGTTCAGGTTCGAGCAAATGAAGGGGAAATGGCTGCTGCTGCAGATCGATTCTGGCTATTGCCCGCCCCCCTGCCGGGAAAGACTGTATGCCATGCGCCAGATCCGGCTGGCGCAGGGAAAGGACATGGTGCGCCTGGAGCGCCTCTGGCTGTTGTCGGACGCCCGCCGCCCGCCGCCCGACCTGCTAGCCGAGCACGAGGGCATCCTGGTTGTTCAGGCGGCGGGAAGCGAGGTGCTGGCCGCGTTTCCGGCTCCGGCCGATCGCACCGCCCACCTGTATGTGGTCGATCCGCAGGGGAATCTCATGTTGCGCTTTCCGGAAAAGCCGGATCCGGCCCGCATGATCAAGGATCTGCAGCGCCTGCTGCGCCCCTCGCGCATCGGCGCAGGTTGAAAACCTTGACCAACCAAGGTTTCTTCCCGCCACGCGGCGTGGTAGATTCCGTCCTTTGAATATGCGCACGGCCGCCATCCAGGGACTCGCATGAAGGCATTACCCTCTCCGGAGCAGACGCTGGGATACCGCTTGTACCAGTATTTCCAGCTGACCAAGCCCCGGGTGATCTCCCTAATCGTGTTCTGCGCGATTATCGGCATGTTCCTCTCCGTGCCGGGCGCGGTGCCCCCCGTGGTCCTGGTTGCGGCCACCACCGGCATTGCCCTGATCGCCGGTGCGGCTGCGGCAGTGAACTGCCTGATCGAACAGAAGATCGACGCCGTCATGGCCCGCACGCGTGGCCGTCCGCTGCCGCGCGGCGAAGTCAATTCCCGCCAGACCCTGCTGTTCTCCGGCGTGATCGGCGGCATCGGCCTTTCCCTGCTGTACTGGTTCGTCAATCCTCTGACCATGTGGCTGACCCTGGCGACCTTCGTCGGCTACGCCATCATCTACACCATCTTCCTCAAGCCGGCGACGCCGCAGAACATCGTGATCGGCGGTGCCTCCGGCGCCATGCCGCCGATCCTGGGCTGGGCCGCGGCGACGGGAGAGGTGAGTTCCGAGGCCCTACTGCTGTTCCTCATCATCTTCGTGTGGACGCCGCCGCACTTCTGGTCGCTGGCGCTCTACCGAACAAAGGAATACGCCAAGGTCGGCATGCCGATGCTGCCTGTGACGCACGGGCCGGAATACACCCGCCTGCAAATATTGCTCTACACGATCCTGCTCTTCGGCGTCACCCTCATGCCCTATGTGATCCGCATGAGCGGCCTCATCTACCTGGGTTGCGCTGTGGTGCTGAGCGGGGTGTTCCTGGCCTACGCGATCCAGATGTACCGGGCCTACAGCGATCGCCTCGCCCACAAGACCTTCCGCTACTCGATCTGGTACCTGTCGTCGTTGTTCGCGGCGCTCCTGGTCGATCACTACTTCAGGTTCTGAATCCCGCCGGCGAGACGCCGGAACTGTTCTGCGATCGGGTCGGCGCGGGGCGGGTGCGGATATGTCCCGTTTAATCTTCCGGACGGATCGATGAGGAACACGCCCGCAGTGTGGTCGATTAGGTAGTTCCCGTTCGTCCCGCCGTGCCGCTTATGAAAGATGCCGAGCGATTCGGCCAGCGGTGCCAGCTGCGCCTCCGGTCCGGTGACGCCGATGAACGCCGGATCGAAGGCCGGCACGTAGTCCGCCAGGAGCGACGGCGTATCGCGCTGCCCATCCACCGAAACGAAGACCACCTGCGGCTGCGCGACCGCCGGCATGCCGTCGAGGCGGCGCTTCACTTCGGCCAGCACGGCGAGGGTGGTCGGACAGACGTCCGGGCAGTGCGTGTAGCCGAAGAAGAGAAAGGTCCAGCGTCCGCGCAGACTGGCTTCGGTGAACGGTGTGCCGTGATGGCTGGTCAGCGTGAAAGCCGGCAGGGTGGGTGCGATCGGCGGGGCGGCGACCGGCTTCTCCGGCAGGGCCGGCTCCGGAACGGTTCTCAGGCCGAGATAAATCAGGAGGCCGCCCAGAACGGCAACGGCAAGGCCGGCGCCCATCAACCTGGCGGAAGCGGGGAAGCGTGGCATCGATGCGGCGGTTCGAGAAAAAAGAGGCTGCCTCGTCGGCAGCCCCTGATTCAAGCAGAGGGCTCAGCGCGTTTGGCCGTAGCCGTAGGGATGCCAGTCCTCGGCGATGGTCGGCACCTGCTTCCAGTTTCCGGGCGGCGGCGGGGTCTGCGTGGTCCACTCCAGGGATTTCGATCCCCACGGGTTGTCGACGGCCTTTTCGCCCTTGATGGCGCCATGCAGCCAGTTCACCACGGCCAGGGCGAAGCCGATGCCGATCAGCGCGGCGCCCACGGTCATGTACTGGTGCGCGCTCTGGAATTGCGGGAAATGGGCGTAATCGTAATACCGGCGCGGCATGCCGTCGACGCCGATCACCATCATGATCCAGAACACGATGTTGACGCCGACGAAGGTGATCCAGAAGGCGGTCTTGGCCATGCCCTCGTGGTACATGCGGCCGGTCATCTTCGGGAAGAAGTAATACACCCCGCCGAAGATGGCGAAGGTGCCGGCCACCGCCATGACATAGTGGAAGTGTCCCACCACGTAGTAGGTTTCCGACAGGTGCAGCGTGAGGGAGGCGACGGCCAGCGGAATGCCGGTCAGGCCGCCGATGAGGAACAGGAACACCACGCCCAGCGCGTACAGCATGGGGGTGCGCAGGTCGATGGCGCCCTTGTACAGCGTGCCGACGAGCCCGATCATCATGAGGCCGACCGGGATGCTGATGAGCAGCGTGGTCACCATCTGGCCGACGCGGATCCAGTCGGCCATGCCGGAAACATAGAGATGGTGCACCCAGACTTCCCCGGCCAGCAGGACGATGCCGAAGATGCCGCCGTAGACCACCATCTTGTAGTTGAAGACGCGGTTCTTGGCGAAGGTGGCGACGATCTCGTAGACGATGCCGATGTAGGGCAGGAAGATCACATACACGGCCGGGTGCGAATAGAACCAGAACAGGTTCTGGTAGATCAGCACGTCGCCGCCCTTCATGGGGTCGAAGAAGTTGGTGCCCAGGTACTTGTCGAAGGTGATCAGCGTCACCGCGGTTCCCAGCACCGGCACGAAGATGAGTTGCAGGACAAAGGCCGCGACCGTGCACCAGACGAAGATGTTGAGCTTGTTCCAGGTCACGCCGGGCGCCCGCATGTACATCACCGTGGTGAGGAAGTTCACCCCGCCCAGAATGGAGGCGAAGCCCAGGATCAGCACGGTGAAGGTATAGAAGGCCGTGTTGCCGCCGCTGATGGTCGAGTAGGGCGGGTAGCCAGTCCACATCAGATCGGGGGAATCCGGGATGACGAAGGTGAGCAGGGCGAGCACGATGCCGGCATAAAACAGCCACACGCTGAATGCGTTCAGGCGCGGGAAGGCCACGTCCTTGGCGCCGATCATGAGCGGAATGCAGTAGTTGGCGAAGAAGCCGGTGAGCGCGGGGATCTGGAAGCCGAGGATCATCGCGGCGCCGTGGAAATACAGCCAGACGTTGTACTGGGCCGGATTGCCCGTGATGGTCGGGCCGATGGTCGACAGCTCTATGCGCATCAGGACCGCCATCAGGCCGGCGACGGCGAAGGCGGCGATCGAGCCGATCAGGTAGAGGATGCCGACGCGCTTGTGGTCGGTGGTGAGGATCCATTCTTTGAGAACGCTCGAGCTCATTTCATGCCTCCGGCTTTGCAGTTTTATCGTTTTCGCGGGCGAATCGCGTCGCCTCCTGCTGGTACCAGCTGGCGAATTCCTCCGCTGGCAGGACGATCACCTTGCCGGCCATGTAGGAATGGCCGATGCCGCAGTATTCGGCGCAGGTGATGACGTGCTCGCCCGGTTTCTGCGGATAGAACCACAGGTAGGTCACCCGGCCCGGCATGGAGTCCTCTTTGACGCGGAAATCCGGGATGAAGTGGCTGTGGATGGTGTCGCGGCTGGTCATGCGCAGCACGACGGCCTTGCCGGCGGGGACGCGCAGCTCATTCTGGGCGCGCACGCCGTTCGGGTAGGTGTAGTCCCAACTGTACATGCCGGATTCCAGCTTGACTTCGAGCCGGTCGGCCGGCACCTGGCGATAGTCGTTCCAGAGTTGCCAGCCGCGGGCGGCGATGAAGAAATCGTCGGCCATGAAGACGAAGCTGGGGATCACCACCCAGCTCACGGCTATGGCGGCGGAGAGCTTCGGCGGGCTGCCTTCCTGGTCGGGACTGCGCCGACGGTATTTCCAGACGAAATACGCCGCCACCAGGGCGAACAGGATGCCGAGGACGGAAATGTCGAAGATGACCGTCTGCCAGAGACGGTCCCAGCCTTGGGCGGGGTCGTTGATCTTGTCGGCCGCCTGCACGTTGCAAGCTAGCAGGGCGGCGAGCCCCGCCGAGGAACGCAGGATTTTTCTATTGAGCATATGGTGTCCTCCCCAGTTTTCTTCTGAAAACAAATGCGCCGAATGCCGTCAGCGACAGGCCGAACAAAAGCGAGCCGAAGCCGATCAGCAATGGGTAGTTGGGCTGGTAGCGGCCCTCCGCGTAGTTGTAGCTGAAGCAGACGCCGGTCAGCATGTCGATTACGCTGGCGCCCTCGGCAATGCGGCCCCAGTCGGCATCGATCAACGCCAACTGGAGGGCGCGCGCGTCGAGTTTCGTGCCGTACAGGTAGCGCGCGATGCGCCCCTCCGGCGTGAGTAAGACGAGCACGTTCGGGTGCAGGAAGGTCTTGTCCGCGTTCGACCAGAAGTAGCGGAAGCCGACGTTGCCGGCGAGGACATCGACATCGGTCTGACTCTCCTTGACGATGGCGTGATGCCAGCCGGCGCGCAGTTCGGCCGGAATGCCCACCTTGCGCACGAACTCGGCGGCGGTTTCGGGCGTGTCGGCCTTGTCGAAGGAAACCGTCAGCACCCGGTAGTCCCGGCCGATGCGGAAGCGCTCTACCTTCGGCAGCTCGGTATAGAGCAGGCGGTTCATCACCGGGCAGGTGCCGTCGCAGGTGTAGTAGGAAAGCAGCAGGATCGCTGGCTTGCCGAGCAGTTCGCCCAGCGTGGTTTCCCGACCTTCGGCGTCGATCAGGGGCAGGCCCTTGGGCAGGGCGTTGCCGAGGTGGCGCACCTCGTCGATCTGCATGATTTTCGGATCGGGTGCCGATTCGCCGCGCGCGTCCGGCGCACGCGCAGACCAGACCGGCTGTGCGGACAACAGCAGCAGAAATGGCAACAGGACCGCGCCGCGCATGGATCCTCCCCTTGCCGCCTTACCAGTAATAAACCTGCGAGACGACGAAGAACCAGATGATGTCGACGAAGTGCCAGTACAGTCCTGCCGTCTTGACGAAACCGTCGTTGATCCGCCCTTTCAGTACCGGGAACAGCAGGGCGAGGAAAATGCCCAGCCCGACGATGACGTGCGCCCCGTGAAAACCGGTGATGGTGTAGAAGACGGTGCTGTAGGCGTTGGTCTCGAAGGCGAAGCCCTGCTGCAGGAGATGGGTCCACTCGTAGGCCGACATGCCGAGGAAGACGAGGCCGAGCGCCATGGTGGCCAGCAGCCAGTTCAAGAACCCTTTCCGGTCGCCTTTGTGCAGGAGGGCCTCGCCGTAGTGAATGGTCAGGCTGGAGGTGACCAGCACGACAGTCATGACCATCGGCATGATCTTCGGCAGATCGACGGTTCCGGCAGGCGGCCAGGCTGGTGCCGATAGGCGCATGAACCAGTAGCTGGCGAAAAACGAGACGAAGATCATCGCCTCGGCCAGGATGAACCAGCCCATTGCCGGAAAAGCCAGGCCCTCGCCGTGGCCGCCGACCGCCTCTTTCACCCAGCCGGCGATGCCGGCGACGACCAGCGGCACGCCGATGCCCAGGCTGAAGACGGCGGCCAGCGGCTGGTGGTAGGCGAATTTCAGGGCAAAGGCGAAGGGCAGCAGGAACAGGATTCCGACCGCCAGGACCAGCGGCCAGGGACTGGTTTCCCAGTGGACCGGGTGTTCTTCGACCGCCGCTTGCAGTTGGACGTGTTCGTTTACCGCGAATTGAGACATTTTTCGCTCCTCCCCGATGACGCTACCGGATTGCTTCGGTAGCGCACCTGACCTGTCTTGTGTGCTTAATTGCCGTTGCAAATCAAATACCACATAATAGATAATGTATTAAATAATAAAACCTAATTATTCTAGATGCAATAACATTTTCATTGGCGCGGTCTTTTGCGCGCCCGGAATTCCCCGCAGGGACTTGCGGGCCTGGCGTGCGGATCGCACTGTTTCCGGAGAGGAGGAGTCATGGATGGAATTAATCGCCAGTTGCTGATACTCATCGCAATCCTGTGCGCATCGGCCGGCCCGGCCTCTGCCGCGCCCGACGCGGCGGCCGGCCAGAACAAGGCTGTCGCCTGCGCCGGCTGTCACGGGGCGGACGGCAACAGTGGTGTCAATCCAGAGTGGCCAAAACTGGCAGGACAGATACCCCAGTACCTCGTTAAACAGTTGCACGACTTCAAGTCAGGCAGGCGCAACGATCCGGCAATGAGCCCTATGGCACAGTCCCTGACCAGCCAGGACATCGAGGATCTAGCGGCCTATTTCGCGGCACAGAAGGCGCAAGCCGGCGTCGGGAAGCCGGAATTGAAGGTGCGTGGCCGCGAAATCTACGAGAAGGGAATTCATCGGCCCAAGGTCGTGGCCTGTGTCGGCTGCCATGGACCTCAGGGTACGGGCAACCGGGACTGGAGCCGGAGCATGGCGGCCCAGCCGGCGATGCTTGCCCCGGCACTGGGCGGTCAGCGGCCGGCCTATGTGCTCAAGCAGCTCAAGGCCTACAAGGCCGGAGGTCGCGGCAATGATGTTGGCCACGTCATGCGCGACGTTCTGTCGCACCTCACGGAGGAAGACATGGTGGCCGTGGCCGAGTATATTACTGCCCTCAAACGTTGATGCGGGCGCTTGCGGGCGCCCATGACTCCCATGTGGCGCCCGATTCTGCTCTTGCTCTTCCTCGCGCTGGCCGGCTGCGATTCGAAGCCCCAGTTCGCCAACGCCGATCTGACCTATGCCGACTTCGGCAAGGACTTCGCCCTCACCGACCATACCGGCAAGCCGCGCACCTTGGCCGACTTTCGCGGCAAGGCAGTGGTGATTTTTTTCGGCTACACGCAATGCCCGGACGTCTGCCCCACCACCATGACCGGCATGGCGGAAGCCATGAAGCTGCTCGGCGCCGAGGCTGACAAGGTGCAGGTGCTGTTCGTCACGGTGGATCCGGAGCGTGATACGAAGGAACTACTGGCGCAGTACGTCCCGCTGTTCAATCCGAGTTTCCTCGGCCTCTACGCCGATGCGCAGACCATCGCCAGAACCGCACAGGATTTCCGGGTCTTCTACAAGAAGCAGGCGGGCAGCACGCCGAACACCTACACCGTGGACCACACCGCCGGCAGCTACGTCTACGACCCGCAGGGCAGGCTGCGCCTTTACATCAAGCACGGCGAGAAGCCCGAACTGATCGCCAAGGACCTCAAGCTGCTCGTCGCGGGCAAGTAGAACCGTCAAATCGGGATAGGGGCGGTCAGGATACCTGACCGAGCCCCTCCCACACCACCCGG
>CAYYXS010000033.1:0-53044 GCA_964475635.1 uncultured Rhodocyclaceae bacterium | reverse complement strand
CTGCTGGGGGATTTTGAAGTGGCCATCAGTGGGGGAATTTGGGTGGCCGCCGGGGTGCTTGTTCATTTTTTTTGTGCCTGGATAGCACAGAGACACGTAGTAGATTTGTTTTGGGTTTGATTTCAGAATGACCATCCGCGAAACAAATTTCTTTGAAACCTGATCAGCCCGAAACTTGTCTAGCTCGATCGCCACAGCATATTTATCTCCGTCTCCGTAGATGTCGACCGAGTCACGACTTGTCTGGTCTGGGCGGAATTCTGTCTGCCATTTAATTGGTCTTATTTCATTTGCAAGTCTGGTCATGACTTTTTTCTGGAACTTCTTGATCACGATCTGCTGTTCAGTTTGCTCAAGACCTGATAAATCGTCCGCCCATTCGATATCGGAAATACTTTTGATGATCCAACTCAGAACTTCGTCATCGCCCTCTTTTACTGAAAGCCTTGGTTTCATAAATTGTCCCGAATCCATTGCGTTTAGACATTCTTGATAGAAAATACACATCGTAGCTAATGCCACAAGCGCTTAAACGACTGCCCGTTGCCTAACCTATATGCTGAAAAATCCCGGCAATCGACGGTAATGATTCCGGCAATGCCGAGCGATCCCGCGAGCGTCAACAGGGCGGCATCGGTGAAGTCGGGATCGAGGTTGCGGTATTTCTCCAGCGTCTTGCGGACGGCGGGCAGGTCGGCGACGACGATGTCGTGCATGACGACGGTGCCGCGTTCGAGCCATTTCAGCAGCGCCGTTTTACCGTTCGTGTCGAGGAAGTGGCAGGCCTCGGCGACGACCGGCCAGATCGAGTGGAGCTGGATGTCGCCGGCCAGTGCTAGGAATTCGCGCGCCGAGCGGTGATGCTTGTCGCTTTTGGCGAACAGCGCGACGAGGAAGCCGGTATCAACGAGTGCGGCGGTGCTTGTCACGCAGTTTCTCCCAGACGGCGCGCTTCATCTTGTCGGCGGGCGGCTTGGCCAGGTCGCCCGCCCCGAACAGGTCTGCGCCGAGCTCGAAGGGGGTCTTGTCCCCGCGCACGATGCGCGCACACACCTCCCGCACGCCCTGCTTGACGATGTCGGACTTGCTGCGGGCGCTGCGCTGGCAGGCTTTTTCCAAGAGCCGTTCTTCTTCCGGGGTCAGGCGGATGGACAGGGGCATGACGAAACCTTTTTGTATTACAGTAATACACACAGTATAGCCGCCTTGCCGGACGGTTCAAGCGCGGTTCGGCGCTCACGGGACGGGTTGCGCGGCCGGGGAGGGGGGTGGCGCTTGGTCGGCGCCGTGCGCTGTCAGCCACCGCCGCGCCTCCTCATGCCCGCCCTCCGCCGCCTTTCCGATCCACTTCCCGGCTTCATCGGCATTGCGCGCCAGACCGCGTCACTCTCGAGGAATTCGCCGGCCAGATGCAGGCTGGCCAACCGGCTGTGCGCCGTCGGCTCGCCCAACTCGGCGGCGGACCTGTACAGCGCGACGCTGACATCCGGCTTCAGGGCCACGCCGGCGCCCTGCTCATGGGCAATGGCGAGGTTGATCATGCTCCGCGCCTCGTTCTGCAGGATGGCCAGGCGGTACCACTTTTCCATGGCCTGCGGGCCGTCGTCGCACCAGCCCAGGCCATGCAGCTTGCCCATGTGGAACTGCGTCGTTGCATCAGATTGGGTTGCATGACGAGACTCCTGAGCTTAGGGGATATTGTTATAGCACCCCGCTGGCTCATGGAATGAGCCAGGCTGAAATCGATGTGTGGCGCTGGTCATCGAGAATTGTTCCAAACGGAGGCAGCTCAAGGCACAATGCCGGCTGCAATCTGAATGGATCTCCGCCATGCGCTATCCCGGGTTCTACGACGAAGCCCCCCGCATCACGATGTTCGACCCGCTCGCCGAATTCCTCGGCGCGGCGGAGGGCGGTCTCTTCGAATACCGTTATGTCGACGCCGTCAGGGCGGCCGGACACTCTTGCCCGACCGTCGCCTCGGCCTGGCTGATGACGGCGCGGGCGCTGGCGGCACTCTATCCGCAGGGGCCGGCCGAGCGCGGCGCCGTCCGCGCCGATTTCCGCCAGGAGCGCACCAGCGGCGTCACCGGCGTCATCGCCAACATTGTCACGCTGGTCACCGGCGCGACGCAGGACAGCGGCTTCAAGGGGCTGGCCGGCCGCTTCGACCGGCGCAACCTGCTCTTCTTCAACGCCGAAGTGGGCGGAGAAATCCGCTTCACGCGCCTGGACAGCGGCGCCGCCGTGGATGTCGCGGCGCGGCTGGAGCGCGTGCCGGCCGATCCGCGCCTGGGCGAACTGATGCCGGCCTGCGTTGCCGGCCGCGCCGACGCGGCGACGCAGCGCGAGTTCGGCCGCCTGTGGCAGTCGCGGGTGCGTGCCATCCTGGTCGACCATGCCGCCGACGAAAGCGTGATCGTGGTTCGCGCCGTATGACGGCGGCTGACTTTTCCCGGCGGGGGCACTTCCGGCCGTGGCTGTTTTTCCTGCTGGCCGCGCTGGCCGTTCCGGCGGCGGCCTTCGACGCCGGGGCGGCGCGCGTCCTGCCGGCGCAGGGCACGGTCGAGGCGGCGTTCTCGCCCTGGGACGATGTCGAGGGGGCGCTGCTGCGCGCGCTGCGCGCGGCGCGGCAGACGATCCACGTGCAGGCCTTCTCCTTCACCAGCCGGGCGCTGGCCGCCGCCCTGATCGAGGCCCGCGCCCGCGGCGTGCGCGTCGAGGTGCTGGCCGACCGCGAACAGACGCAGTCGATGGACAACAGCCGCATTCCCCAGCTTGCCGCGGCCGGCGTCGAAATCGCGCTGGAGACGCGCTATGCCGCCGCCCATAATAAAATCCTGCTCATCGACGCCGAAGGGCCGGAACCGGTGGTGGCCACCGGTTCGTACAACTTCACCTGGTCGGCGCAGGCCAGGAATGCCGAGAACGTGCTGTTCCTGCGCGGCCATCGGCCGCTGATGCGCCGCTACTACGAGAACTGGCAGCGGCACCGCGCCGAGGCGCAGCCTTATGAAGAGGTCGTGAAGAACTAGAATGAAACCGCCCCCACGCTCGCTTTGCTCGCTGCCCCCCGGTGGGGCGTGTCAGTGGCTTCGGGCGGCCGGGCGCCACTGACATGCAGAAGAGCCAATTCGGCAGCCTGTTTTCCGACCTGTGGGTCGATCTGCAGCAGCCGGCCATGCTCTGGCAAGTGGCCGTGCTGGCGCTGTGCCTGGGCCTCGCCTGGCTGGCCTCGCGCGCCCTGCGCCGCCCGCCTGCCGGGGGCGAGGAGGCGCGCTTCGGCCGGCGCGGCCTGAAGCGGCTGGCCTTCCCGCTGGCGGCGCTGGTGTTCGTGCTGCTGGCGCGGCCGCTGCTGAAGAACTGGCAGTCGGTGAACCTGCTCAATCTGGCGGTGCCGCTGCTCGTCTCCTTCGCCGTGATCCGCGCCATGGTGTTCTCGCTGCGCTACGGTTTCCCGCGCGCTGCCTGGCTGGCCGCCTTCGAGCGCCTGCTGGCGCTGGTGGTGTGGAGCATCGTCGCCCTGCACCTCACCGGCCTGCTGCCGGAGATCGTCGAATCGCTCGACGCCATCCATTTCTCCGTCGGCAGGCAGAAGCTTTCGCTGTGGCTGATCCTGCAGGGCACGGTGACGGTGCTGGCCATGCTGCTGGCGGCGCTGTGGCTGGGCGGGCTGGCCGAGCAGCGCCTGCTCGCCGCCGCCGGCCTCGACGGCAACCTGAAGCTGGTCTTCGCGCGGCTGGCGCGCGCACTGCTGATGCTGCTGGCGGTGCTGATCAGCCTGCCGCTGGTCGGCATCGACCTCACCGCCCTGTCGGTGTTCGGCGGCGCGCTCGGCGTCGGCATCGGCTTCGGCCTGCAGAAAATCGCCGCCAACTACGTCTCCGGCTTCATCATCCTGCTCGACCGCTCGATTCGCCTCGGCAACATGATCGTGGTGGACAAGTACCGCGGCGAGGTCACCCAGATCACCACCCGCTACACGGTGCTGCGCGGCGTGGATGGCGTCGAGTCGATCGTACCCAACGAGACCCTGATCGGTTCGGTGGTGCAGAACGAGACCTACACCAACCCGCGCATGCGCCTGGCCGTCTCGGTGCAGGTGGCCTATGGCTGCGAGCTGGAGCGCGCCATGCGGCTCCTGGTGGCGGCGGCAGAAGGCCATTCGCGCGTCCTCGCCGACCCGGCGCCGAAGGCCTTCCTCGTCCGCTTCGGCGATTCCGGCGTCGATCTGGAACTGGGCTTCTGGATCGCCGACCCGCAGGAAGGCAGCCTCAACGTCAAGTCCGACATCAATCTCGCCATCTGGCAGGCCTTCCTTCGCGAAGGCATCGAGATTCCCTATCCGCAGCGCGAAGTGCGGCTGCTGAACCAAGCCTCGCCGGACCGGTCGTAAAAATACCCGCTTTCTTCCTTGAACCGGTTTAGGGTTCAAGTAAAATGCGGACGTACCTTCCTTGCCGGGGCTCCCAATGCCGCATACCGGATTTTTCGATCTCCCCTGGTGGGGCTGCATTCTCGTCGCCTTGGCGCTGACCCACGTCACCATCGCCGGTGTCACCATCTATCTGCACCGCCACCAGGCGCACCGCGCGCTCGATCT
This sequence comes from uncultured Rhodocyclaceae bacterium, assembly GCA_964475635.1. Taxonomy (GTDB): domain Bacteria; phylum Pseudomonadota; class Gammaproteobacteria; order Burkholderiales; family Rhodocyclaceae; genus Desulfobacillus. The sequence goes on along the minus strand of CAYYXS010000033.1, from coordinate 48,441 downwards.
CGGGCTCGTGCCCAGCCATTTCTTCCGCTTCTGGCTGTGGCTGACCACGGGCATGGTGACCAGGGAATGGGCCGCCATCCACCGCAAGCACCACGCCCGCTGCGAGACGGCGGAGGACCCGCACAGCCCGCAGGTGCTGGGCCTCGCCCGGGTGCTGTGGGGCGGCGTCTTCCTCTATGTGAAGGAGTCGCACAATGCGGAAACGATGGCGCGCTACGGCCACGGCACGCCGGACGATTGGCTGGAGCGGCACCTCTATACGCCCGGACAGAAGCTCGGCATCCTGCTGATGCTGGCGATCGACCTGGCCCTGTTCGGCCTCGTGCCGGGCGCCCTGATATGGGGCGTGCAGATGGTGTGGATTCCGTTCTGGGCCGCCGGCGTCATCAACGGCGTCGGCCATTTCTGGGGCTACCGCCATTTTGCCTGCTCGGATGCCAGTACCAACATCGTTCCCTGGGGCGTCCTCATCGGCGGCGAGGAACTGCACAACAACCACCATGCCTATCCCACCTCGGCCCGGCTCTCCAGCAGATGGTACGAGTTCGACATCGGCTGGTTCTACATCCGGCTGCTGGAACTGCTCGGCCAGGCCAAGGTGAAGAAGGTGGCGCCGAAGCTGCGGCTCACGGCGGCGCGCCAGATCATCGACGCCGACAACCTGCAGGCCGTCATCACCCATAGATACGATGTGATGGCGAAGTACCTGCAGTCGCTGCGCCGGATCCATCGCGAGGAGGCGAAGCGGCTGAAGTCTTTCCTGGATTCCGGCTCGCTCAAGGCGCTCAAGCGCGGGCTGGCGCGCGACGCCGAGGAGCTGTCCGAGCCGGAGCGTCGGCGCTATGTCGCGGCGCTCGAGAAAAGCCGTCGCCTTTCGCTGCTGGTCGAGATGCGGCGCGAGCTGGCGGCTCTTTGGCAGCGCTCCGCCGCCACCCACGAGGAACTGGTCGCCCGGCTGCAGGACTGGTGCCGGCGCGCGGAGGCCTCCGGCATCCGCCAGCTCGAGGAGTTCTCGCAGCGGCTGCGCCGTTACGCGATGTAAACGAAAAAAACCCGCTTGGCGGCGGGTTTTTTTCGTGTGCCGAATCCGGCTTACTTCAGCTTGGTTTCCTTGTATTTGACGTGCTTGCGCGCCTTGGGATCGAACTTCATGATCTCCAGCTTCTCGGGCATGGTGCGCTTGTTCTTGGTCGTCGTGTAGAAGTGGCCGGTGCCGGCCGTGGACTCCAGTTTGATCTTCTCGCGGGGCATGGCGGCTCTCCTTAGATTTCACCCCTGGCGCGCAGTTCGGCCAGGACGACGTCGATGCCCTTCTTGTCGATGGTGCGCAGTCCCGCGTTGGACACGCGCAGGCTCACCCAGCGGTTTTCGGACTCGACCCAGAAGCGGCGGTTCTGCAGGTTGGGCAGAAAGCGGCGCTTGGTCTTGTTGTTGGCGTGGGAAACGTGGTTTCCCACCATCGGTGCCTTACCGGTCACCTGGCAGACGCGGGCCATGATGTGCTCCAGAAATCGGATTTAGCAAAGCCGCGCATTATACGCGACCCTTCTCTTGGAAATCAAGAAGATTCCCTGTACGGCAGCGGGGGGCGGGCCGGGATGGGCAAGACGGCATTCTTCGGCTAACGGGTCGTGCTTGCGGCGATGCCTGTCCGCAGCGCCGCGTGTGCTATCGATCCGCCGATTTCCGCCAGCCGATGTTCAGCAGGCTGAGGCCTGCAAAAGGCAGAACCAGCAGCGCCAGGCTTAACATGAGTTCTCCGGCAGGCAGGCTGGAAAGGGCAAACCCGGCGCCATGCCGTTCGGCGAGCTTGTAGGTATAGCCCGCCAGCGGGGCGCAGAGGATCAGCAACAGGGCGACGATGCCCGCCGCGCCGGTTGATGGCCTGGCCGCGTTTCCGTGGGCTTGTTGATCCATGTTCGAGCCTTTGCGACGTTCCGTAATAAAGGTTTATCGGCGCGAAATTCCATACCTTTAGATCAATCCGCGCTCGGCGAAGGAGAGGGGATCGGCGGCACCGGCGACGATGAAGTGGTCGAGCAGTTTCACGTCCACCAGGGCCAGGGCCTGCTTCAGGGCCTGAGTGAGAGCCTCGTCGGCCCGGCTGGGTTCGGCCACGCCGGAAGGGTGGTTGTGGGCGAGGATGGCGCCGGCGGCGTTGTGCGAAAGCGCCAGCTTGACCACCTCGCGCGGGTGCACGCTGGTCTGGGTGAGCGTGCCGCGGAACAGTTCGACGGTGGCAATCAGGCGGTTCTGCGCATCGAGCAGCAGCACCGTGAATACCTCGTGCGGCAGTCCGCCGAGGGTCAGGCGCAACCAGTCCCGCACGGCGCGCGGCGAGGCAAGGGCGTCGCCGGCCCTGATTTCCTCCTTGAGGGCGCGGCGCGCCATTTCCAGCACCGCCTGCAGCTGGGCATACTTGGCGTTGCCCATGCCGGGGACTTCGGACAACGCCCCAGCCGAAGCGGCGAAGAGCCGGTTGAGGCTGCCGAAGCGGGCGAGCAGGGTGCGTGCGAGATCCACCGCGCTGGCTCCCCTCACGCCGACGCGCAGGAAGATGGCGAGCAGTTCGGCGTCGGAGAGTGCACCCGCGCCGTGATTCAGCAGCCGCTCGCGCGGTCGTTCGCTTTCGGGCCAGTCCGTAATCGCCATCGCTTGACCATTCCTTGTAGAATCGCCGGATTGCAGCAGCAGGATTCTATATCTTCATGGCTGAACTGAACGGAAAGCGGCTGGTGCTCGGCGTCACCGGCGGCATCGCCGCCTACAAGGCAGCGGAACTGGCGCGCCTGCTGGTCAAGGCGGGCGCCGAAGTGCATGCCGTGCTGACCGCTTCGGGCGCGCAGTTCGTCACGCCGGTGACCTTCCAGGCGCTCACCGGCAATCCGGTCTGGAGCGACCAGTGGGATGCGCGCATGCCGAACAACATGGCGCACATCGACCTCTCGCGCGGGGCGGACGCCATCGTCGTTGCGCCGGCCTCGGCCGATTTCCTCGCCAAGCTGGCGCACGGGCTTGCCGACGACCTGTTATCGACGCTATGCCTGGCGCGGGACTGCCCCCTCGTCGTGGCGCCGGCGATGAACCGCCAGATGTGGGACAACCCCGCTACGCGAAGGAACAATAGTCAGCTGCTGCAGGACGGCGTGATCGTGCTCGGTCCGGCCGCGGGCGAGCAGGCCTGCGGCGAAACCGGCCTGGGGCGGATGCTGGAGGCGGAGGAGATTTTCGAGGCGCTGAGCGGCTTCTTCCAGCCCAAGGTGCTGGCGGGGCGGCGCGTGATGCTTACCGCCGGGCCGACCTTCGAGGCGCTCGATGCGGTGCGCGGCCTGACCAACCTCAGCTCCGGCAAGATGGGCTTCGCGCTCGCGCGGGCGGCGCGCGATGCCGGCGCCCAGGTGACCCTGGTGTGCGGGCCGGTGGCGCAGGCGACGCCAGCGGGCGTCGTTCGCGTCGACGTCACCAGCGCGCTGGAGATGCACGCGGCGGTGATGCAGCGTGTGGACGCCTACGAGGTTTTCATCGGCGTGGCGGCGGTGGCCGACTACCGTCCGGCCGAGCCGGTGAGCGAAAAGATCAAGAAGGAATACAAGCCGATGCAGGTCACGCTGGCGCCCAACCCGGACATCCTGGCCGAGGTGGCGGCGCGCCCGAAGGCGCCGTTCTGCGTCGGCTTTGCCGCGGAGAGCCGCGACCTCGAGAAATACGCCGAGGGCAAGCGTCAGAAAAAGAAGCTCGCCCTGGTGGTGGGCAATCTGGTGCGGGACGGCCTCGGCGGCGACAGCAACAAGGTGATCCTGCTCGACGACAAGGGCCGGCATTCGCTCGGTCCGGCGCCGAAGATCGAAATCGCCCGCGGCATCGTCGCCCACATCGGCGCCCTGCTCGCCGGCAGCGAAAACTAGAGATACTGGGAGCCCCATGCACCGCATCGACGTGCGCATTCTCGATGTGCGCCTGAAGGACAACCCGCCGCATTACGCCACGCCCGGTTCGGCCGGCCTCGACCTGCGCGCCTGCGTCGAGGCGCCGGTCAAGCTGCAGCCGGGCGACACGCAGCTGATTCCGGCGGGCATCGCCATCCATCTGGCCGACCCGGGCCTGGCGGCGCTGATCCTGCCGCGCTCCGGCCTCGGCCACAAGCACGGCATCGTCCTGGGCAACCTGACAGGCCTGATCGACTCCGACTACCAGGGCGAGATCTTCGTCTCCACCTGGAACCGCGGCCGCGAGCCCTTCGTCATCAATCCGCTCGACCGCCTGGCGCAGATGATCGTCGTGCCGGTGCTGCAGGTGGCCTTCAACATCGTCGACAGCTTCGAGGAATCGCACCGCGGCGAGGGCGGCTTCGGCAGCACCGGGCACAACTGAGCCGCAGATTACCAAGGGAGCTCAGCCATGCTTGGCGCATGGGCAATATCGTCATGCCGGCGGAAGCCGGCATCCAGGGCAGCCGCTATCGAAGCGATCCGTACCTTCTGGATTCCGGCGCCTGCCCCGTACCACGATACGGGGTTCGCCGGAATGACGAGAAGGGGGCGCCGGAAAGCGTGCAGGCTTCATTGGCAATCAAGAAAAACAAACCCCGCGCGCAGCGGGGTTTGTCCCATGTGGTGAAGCAGCCGGTCAGCTCGACATCTCGACGAGGATGTTCTTCAGCCAGCTCTCGGCGTAGATCGCCTCGAGTTCCGAGAGATCCGGCGAAACGGCCACCGAGCCGGGCACGGCCTCGATGGCGTGCTTCTCCTTGTTCACCCGGTATACGCCCGTCACGCTGACCGCTTCCTTGGCGGAGAGGTAGCTGTAGCAGACATTGACTCCCGAGAGGTCGACGATGTCGCGGCCGTTCATCATGTTGACGATGTTGGTGGCGCAGACCTTGGCCTCGGAGTTGGCCGAGTAGCCGGACTTCGGCATGGCGCCGGCGATGCAGGCGTCGCCGATGATGTGCACGCCCTTGTGGAGCGTCGACTCGAAGGTCATCGGGTTGACCGGGCACCAGTTCTTGTCCGGGCCGACCACGCCGGCGGCGACGGCGATGTGGCCGGCGCGCTGCGGCGGGATGAGGTTCACCACGTCGCCCCTGACGTCCTCCAGGCCCTCGATCAGCACGGTCTTGCTCTTCGCGTCGATCTCGGTGACCTTCTTCGCCGGCCGGTAGTCGATGATGCCCTCGTAGTGCTTCTTCCAGCCCTTCAGGAAGAGGCCCTTCTTCGAGACGATGTCGGGGTTGCCGTCGAGAACGATGATCTTCGACTTCGGCTTGTGCTGCTTGAGGAACATCGCGATCATGCTGGTCCGCTCGTAGGGGCCGGGCGGGCAGCGGAAGGGCGCCAGCGGGATGGAGAGCACGACGGTGCCGCCGGCGGGCATGGCTTCCAGCTGCTGGCGCAGGAGGACGGTCTGCGGGCCGGCCTTCCAGGCGTGGGGCATGATCTCCGGCGTGGTCGCCAGGTCGTAGCCCTTCACTTCCGCGGTGCGGAAGTCGATGCCGGGGGAGAGCACCAGGTGGTCGTAGCGGATGTCGCCGCGCGAGGTGGCGACCAGCTTCGCCTTCGGATCGACGCCGGTGACCTCGGCCTGGACGAACCTGATGCCGTGGTTGGCGGCCAGCTTGTCGTAGGTGATGGTCAGCGGCGAGAGTTCCTTCATCAGGCCGCCGATGTAGAGGTTGGAGAAGGGGCAGGAGACGAAATGGTCGTTGCGCTCGACCAGCACCACCTCGATGCTCTTGTCCATCATGCGGATGTACTTGGCGGCGATGGTGCCGCCGTAGCCGCCGCCGACCACCACCACGCGGCGGCCGCCGGTGGGGCCTTCCAGGCCGAGGCCGGCGCAGCCCGTCATCAGGCTGGCCGCGCCGAGACCGGCGCCCGCGCCGATGAGCTTGAGGAAACTTCTGCGTTCCATTGTCATGTCTTCTCCTCCCTTATTTCACGCTGGCGTAGAAGTGCAGCAGGGCGTCCAGGTCTGCCTTGGACAGCGGCTTCACCTTCTCGGCCATCTTTTCCGGCATCTTGCGCTGGCCGTTCAGATACTGGCCCATCTGGATCTCCAGATAGGGCAGCCACTGGCTGGCCATCACCGGCGAGTCGTCCTTGCCTTCCTTGCCGCCTTCCATGTGGCAGCGCGAGCAGCTTTCTTCTTCGAGGCTCTTGCCCTTGGCAACCTTTGCCGCGTCGAGGGTCTGGTTGGTGACATGCAGCTTCTGCTGGGAGAAGAACTCGCCCATGGCGGCGAAATCGGCGTCGCTGTAGCCTTTGGCCAGACGTCCCATGATGGTGCCCGAGCGCTCGCCGCTCTTGAACTTTTTCATGGCGACGACGATGGCTTCCTTCGACTGATTGGCCAGGCTCGGCATGCTCGGTCCGGCGCTGCCGCCGTGCGTGCCGTGGCAGCCGGCACAGGCGTTGGACAGCATCGCGGGCGTCGGCGGTGCCGCAAGGGCGGCGCCCGACACGGCCAGGGCGCCGGCGGCCAGGGCCCACTGTACGATTCCTCTGCTCCTCATAAAACCTCCTCCTTTAGTGCGTGGATGGGACTGCCTAACACGATTCAGAGATTCTTTTTCACTGCTTGACGATGTTGATGTAGTTCTTCACGTCGGGGTTCGGCTTGTCGAGGCCGAACTGGTAGCCCAGCGAAACGTAGTGGTAGCGGGCCTCGGTGTGATCCTCGTGGATGGCGAAGCCGAAATTGTAGACCTTGCCTGCGGCGATGGCGTGGTCGCCCGTGCCGCCGCCGGCGAGCGTGCGCTCGAAGGTGACGACCCACTTGTTGCCCTCCTTGACGCCTTCCGCCTTGACGAGGCCCTTGCCGCCTTCCATGACGCGCTTGTCGGCGACGTAGCCGTCCGCCGGCTTCTCGCCCTTGCCGCTCCTGAACTGGATCAGGTCGTAGAACTTGCCGGAGGCGAGGTCGGCGCCCTTGACGTGCTTGGTCTTCTTGTCGTCCTTGGCGTCCTTCATGGTGCGCAGATCGGAGTGGCAGGTCGCCCAGCAGCCGTTCAGCTCGGCGCCTTCCACCGTGCCGCCGCCGTCGAACAGCATGGTGAGCTTCATCTCGTTCTTCTTGTCCATCTTGACGTCGCCGACCTTCGGCGGCACCCACTCGAAGCGGAAGTAGATCTTCTCGCCGTCGTGCGCGGCCTGGAACTGCAGCGGCAGCCAGCCCACCTTGCCGGCGATCGGCTTGGGCTCCAGCACGGTCTTGGAACTGCCGGCCGGCTTGCCGGCGACGACCAGGCTGCCGATCTCGTTGGCGTCGCCCTCGTGGCATTTGGCGCAGGGGCGCTTCTTGTCCACGATGTCGGGCACGGCGGAATGGTCGGCCTTGTTCATGACCCACTCCAGGCTGGCCTGGCCGGGATAGAACACCTTGATCTTGCGCACCGGCACCTTGCTCCAGTCCGGCGCCGCCGCCGCAGTCCCTGCAAGAAAGATCCCCGCCAATGCAATCGCTGTCTTCTTCATGCTCGCTCCTGTAGCCATGCCCCATGGGCAAACATAACCTACTCCGATGGAACTTGCCACCGGAATACCAAATCAACCCTCTTTCGCAGCGATCCCGCCCTCGGTCTTCAGGTGCACGGGCTTGTGCGCGATGCCCTTGTGGCATTCGATGCAGGTCTTGCCGTCCTCGACCGCGCCTTCATGCTTCACCACCGAGCGGTCCTTCTGTTTTTCCGGGTCCATGGTCTTGAAGTTGTGGCAGTTGCGGCATTCCTTCGAATCGCGATCTTTCATTCTTTCCCAGACGCGCTTGGCCATGGTCAGGCGGTAGGCCTCGAACTTCTCCGGTGTGTCCACCGTGCCCTGGATGTGGCCGATGACATCGCGGGCGGCCATCAGCTTCTGGAACGACTTGAACATGTAGTCGGTCGGCGTCTTGCTGCTGGCGACGTGACAGTCGGCGCACTGCACGGTCGTGCCGCTGCGGTTCTTGTAGTGCACGGTCTTCTGCAGTTCCTCGTAGGGAATGGTCATCTCGTGGCAGGAGGTGCAGAACTCGGAGCGGTTGGTCCACTCCATGCCGGTGTTGAGGCCGCCCCAGATGACGATGCCGCCGATGATCCCGAGAACGATCATGCGCAGCATCGAGCATTTAGGCGGCTGCATCAGCCGCTTCCAAAAGCCTTGGTTGCCGGTAGCTTCGGTATTGCCTGCAGGTGTCGGATTGTCGTTCATGATTCAGGAAACAAAACGGTTAGTGCACCATCCAGCCGAGGGGGCCGGCGAGAACTCCGGGAGTTGATGCAGGACTGCCCGTGCGCGAAACCGGCCGCCGTGCGACGTGGCGGTCCAGATCGGGCAATATTTTTCCACTCCCCGGGTGCTCAAAGGCCACAGCTGATTCCATTACTGTCGTCAGGGATTATTGCAGGCCGGTTTCCTGCGGACAAGGGAAGAATTGTGATTGGTGAATCAGCCCGTCTAATGAGCGTCCGCCTTGCCGCATGCGGGCCTACTTGATGCCCAAGGTGTTGGCCAGCTCGGCGAAATCGGACAGCGACGTCGCCTCGAAGCCGGGGAAGTTGCTGAAGCGCAGGAAATCCTGCGCGTCCTTGTCCTTGTTCGCCGCGAGCAGCGCTTCAGTGACGGCCTTGCGCTCGCCCGGCTCCAGGTCGCCGCGCACGGCGAAGGTCAGGTGAGGCACACCCTTGCCGGTATGGATCGAGTTGATGTCCTCGCCCTTCTGCGTCCAGGCGTTGAACAGCCCCGCATTGGCCACGCCGACATCGATCAGGTTCATCTGCATGCCGGCCAGCACGCCGTCCGCGTCGTTGTAGTAGGCAACGCTGCCGAAATACTTGTCGATGTCCTTGATGCCCATCTTCTGCAGTTCGACGAAGGCGAGCTTGGTGATCATGGCATCCTTGCCGGTGAAGCCGATGCGCTTGCCCTTCATGTCTTCCGGAAAGGCGATGCCGGTCTTGGTCATGGCCATGAAGGAAACTGCCAGCAGGCCGGGCACCTTGGCCACCGGCAGATAGCCGGCGCTGCGGTTGGCTTCGACCACGGCCGACGGCGCCACGAACATCAGGTGGTAGCGCCTGGCCTTGGCGCGCTCGCCGAAGGTGGTGAAATCGCGGGCGCCTTCCACCCTGACGGGTTTCTTCAGCACCCTGGAAAGATAGCTGGTCAGGCCGTGATATTCCGAAGCGATCATCTGGGCGCTGTTGCCGTAGCTGATGACGCCCAGCAGGTAGGCACGATCCTGAGCCATGGCCGGCTGTCGGGCCAGTATCAGCAAGAGGCCGAAAATGCAAAGTCTGGCGATACAATGTCTTACTGCCACGGTTCCTCCTTGACCTGCCTGCTCGGGCCTGTTTTTTTTGCATGCCCCGCTGTGCCCAGGCAGACGGAATCTAATGGATAACTTAAGTAGTGTTTATAGATTTTCTTGCTGCGCCAATCACATAACATGTTTGAAGCTTTCGCTATCGCTGCCCGGCGCCGGGGAGGGATGCATGGCGTGACGGAAAAATGAAAGACCTGATCGAAATCCGCATGCCCAAATACCCCGAATGCTGGGAGACTTGCGGCAATTGCGCCAGCGGGGAGGTGGTCGTCCAGACGCTGCTGGTCAGGCCTGAGGACGTCATCGCGGCCGACGACACGCTTTTCGTCCTGGAAACCGGCAAGGTGGCGCTCGACATTCCCAGCCCGCGGGCCGGCCGGGTGATCGAGGTTTTCGTCGCCGAGGGCGATCCCGTGGCGGAGGGCCAGATCGTCCTGACCATCGAGCCGGCCTGACTCTCCGTTAAAATACCCCCTTTTCCAAGAGCAAGAGCGCATGGCCCAATACGTTTTCACCATGAACCGCGTGGGCAAGATCGTCCCGCCCAAGCGCCACATCCTCAAGGACATCTCCCTGTCCTTCTTTCCCGGCGCCAAGATCGGCGTGCTGGGCCTCAACGGCTCGGGCAAGTCCACCCTGCTGAAGATCATGGCCGGCGTGGACAAGGACATCGAGGGCGAGGCGACGCCGATGCCCAACCTGTCCATCGGCTACCTGCCGCAGGAGCCGCAGCTCGATCCGGAAAAGAGCGTGCGCCAGTCCGTCGAGGAGGGCCTCGGCGAAGTGTTCGAGGCGCAGCAGAAGCTGGACGCCGTGTACGCCGCCTACGCCGAGCCGGACGCCGATTTCGATGCGCTGGCCGCCGAGCAGGCGCGCCTGGAGGCGATTCTGGCCGCCGCCGACGGCCATACCGCCGAGCAGCAGCTGGAAGTCGCCGCCGATGCCCTGCGCCTGCCGCCCTGGGAGGCGAAGATCGCCAACCTGTCCGGCGGCGAGAAGCGCCGTGTGGCACTCTGCCGCCTGCTGCTCTCCAAGCCCGACATGCTGCTGCTCGACGAGCCGACCAACCACCTCGACGCCGAGTCGGTGGACTGGCTGGAGCAGTTCCTCACGCGCTTCCCCGGCACGGTGGTGGCGGTGACCCATGACCGCTACTTCCTCGACAACGCCGCCGAGTGGATCCTCGAGCTCGACCGCGGCCAGGGCATCCCCTGGAAGGGCAACTACTCCTCCTGGCTGGAGCAGAAGGAGGAACGCCTCCAGCAGGAAGAGGCCTCCGAGTCGGCGCGCCAGAAGGCCATCAAGAAGGAACTCGAGTGGGTGCGGCAGAACCCGAAGGGGCGGCAGGCGAAGAGCAAGGCGCGCCTGGCGCGCTTCGACGAGCTCGCCAGCCAGGAATACCAGAAGCGCAACGAGACGCAGGAGATCTTCATCCCGGTGGCCGAGCGCCTCGGCGACAAGGTGATCGAGTTCAAGGGCGTCTCCAAGGGCTACGGCGAGCGCCTGCTGATCGACAACCTGAGCTTCCAGATCCCGCCCGGTGCCATCGTCGGCATCATCGGTCCCAACGGCGCCGGCAAGTCGACCCTGTTCCGCATGCTCAGCGGCAAGGAGCAGCCGGACGCCGGCGAGATCGTCACCGGCCCGACCGTGAAACTCGTCTCGGTCGAGCAGTCGCGCGAGGCGCTGCCCAACGACAAAAGCGTGTGGGAGGCCATCTCCGGCGGAGCCGACATCCTCACCGTCGGCAAGTTCGAGACGCCCTCGCGCGCCTATATCGGCCGCTTCAACTTCAAGGGCGCCGACCAGCAGAAGCTCGTCGGCAACCTCTCCGGCGGCGAGCGCGGCCGCCTGCACCTGGCCAAGACGCTGATCGAAGGCGGCAACGTGCTGCTGCTCGACGAGCCCTCGAACGACCTCGACGTGGAAACCCTGCGCGCCCTCGAAGACGCCCTGCTCGAATTCGCCGGCTGCGTGCTGGTGATTTCGCACGACCGCTGGTTCCTCGACCGCATCGCCACCCACATCCTGGCCTGCGAGGGCGAGTCGCAGTGGGTGTTCTTCAACGGCAACTACCATGAGTACGAGGCCGACAAGGTGAAGCGCCTGGGCGAAGAGGGCGCCAAGCCGAAGCGCCTGCGCTACAAGCCGCTCAAGTCCTGACGGGGAGCGCGACAAGATGCACGCCATGAAATGGGACGAGCGGCTGGCCACCCGGCATCCGGAGATGGCCCGCGATCACCGGAAAATGGTCGATCTGATCAACCGGCTCGGCGAGGGAATGGCGGCGGGCAAAGGCAAGTTCACTTACTGCGCCATCCTCGACGAGATCCTGCGCCACACCAAAGCGCACTTCGCGATGGAAGAGCGCCTGATGGCCACGCACCGCTATCCGAAGGCCGACGAGCACCGCGCCGAGCATGCCTCGCTGCTCAAGAAGCTGCTGAAGCACAAGCGGGGCACGGAGGAGGGGAACGCCGAGATGACCGCCTCGCTGCCGCATTTCCTCGACTTCTGGTGGACCCACCACATCCTCGAATCGGACTGCGAGATGGCGGACTTCATCGCCGCGCAGTCTTCCGTGCCGAAAGCGTGATCCGCCGTGCCGCGCAGCCTGACTTTTTCCCGCACTTCTTTCCGGAGGTTTCCGTCCTGAAACGCCTTGTCCTGCTGCTCCCGCTGCTGGCGCTCGCCCTGCCGGCGCCCGCGAGCGAAGAAGCCGCCGCCGGCCTCGCCGTCGTGCGCGAACTGGGCCGCCTCAATGGCCAGATGCTGGCCTGCGGTCGCAAGGATGCCGCCGCCTGGGTGCGCGTGCTGATGCTCAACCACGCGCCGAAGACGCGCGCCTACGGCGAGGCCTACGAGGAGGGCACGCAGGAAGCCTTCGTCGCCCACAACCGCGGCGCGGCCTGCCCGGCGCCGGCCGAACTGACGCGCCGGCTCGACGAGGTCGCGCAGCGCCTGAAGGCCGCGCTGCCGGCGCCCGGCCAGGTACCGCCGGGGCACAACGCCGGCGAAACGGTGCCGAACGCCGTCGTGCCGCGCTACCTGCTGCAGGATCCGAATGGACGCGCGGTGACCACTGAGGATTTCGTAGGCCGTTTCCAGCTGATCGCCTTCGGCTACACCTCCTGCCCTGACGTCTGCCCGACCACCCTGCTGGAGATGAAGGAAGTGCTGAAGCATCTCGGCGACCGAGCCGCCCAGCTGCAGCCGATCTTCATCACGGTCGACCCCGAGCGCGACAGCGCCCAGGTGCTGCGCGAATACACCGCTGCCTTCGACCCGCGGATTCTCGGCCTGCGCGGCCCGGAGGAGCTGACGCGCCGCGCCGCCGCCGAGTTCCGCATGCGCTACGAGAAGGTGCGGGACCCAGCCGCGCCATCAGGCAGCTACACCATCGACCATTCCGCCGGCATGGTTCTGACCGGCCCTGACGGACGTGTCGCGGCTCGCTTCGCCTATGCCACGCCGGCGAGGCAGGTTGCCGAGCGGATCGAGGCGCTGGCGCAGGAAGGCGCTTTGCGCCAGCCGCCGCGCCGGCCATGACCGCAGGGCGCCAGCCGGCGCTGTTCATCGGGCATGGCAGCCCGATGAACGCACTGGAGAGCAACCGGTATTCCGCGGCCTGGCGGCGCCTCGGCCAGGTACTGCCGCGACCCGCCGCCGTCCTGGTCGTGTCGGCGCACTGGTACGTGCCCGGCACCGCCGTCACGGCGATGGAATCGCCCAAGACAATCCACGATTTTTCCGGCTTCCCGCAGGAACTCTTCGAATTCCGCTATTCCGCGCCTGGCAGCCCGGCCCTGGCGGCACGCGTGCGGGAGTGCCTGCGGCCTCTCGATGTGGCGGCAGATGATTCCTGGGGCATCGACCACGGCGCCTGGTCGGTGCTCGCGCACCTGTTCCCGGCGGCGGACGTGCCGGTCGTGCAGTTGAGCATCGATCGCACCAGGACGGCGCCTTTTCACTACGAATTGGGCGCGCGCCTCGCGGCCCTGCGCGACGAAGGCGTGCTGATCCTCGGCAGCGGCAACGTCGTGCACAACCTCGGGCTGTTGCGCTGGGATGCGCCGGATGCCGCCTACGGCTGGGCTTTACGCTTCGAGCAGGCCGTCAAGTTCCGCCTCTTGCGGCGCGAGCACGCGGCGCTGATCGACTGGGAAAAACTCGATGCCCAGTCGTTGCTGGCCGTGCCGACGCCGGAGCATTTCCTGCCGCTGCTCTACTGCATTGGCACGCAGCAGGACGGCGAGTCGGTGAGCTTTCCCGTGGAGGGCATCGACAGGGGTTCGCTCAGCATGCTGGCGGTCTGCATCGGCGCCCCCTGAGGATTACAATCCCCATCCACAATCATCCGAAGGAGGAGGCATGGCTTCTCCGAAAGCACGGCGCTGGGCGGCAATCGGAATGGCCGTCATCGGCCTCGTCGCAGTGCTGGTTGCCGGCGGCCTGTATTTCGGCGCCAAGGCGCTCAAGGACCGGGTGGAGCAGGCGCTCGGGCCGGAGGCCGAAATTGGCGAGATCAGGCTGGGCCTGACTGCCGTAGAGGTGGTCAAGCTGCGCCTGAAGGCGCCTGCCGGCTGGCCGGCGCAGGACACCCTGCGCGCCGAGCGCATCCGCATCGCCCCCGATCTGCTTGCGCTGCTTTCCGCGAAAACGGGCATTTCCAGCATCGTCGTCGAAGGCGGCTACGTCTCGGCCTTGCGCAGCGCCGACGGCAGGCTGCGGGTGGTGCCCAGCCTGCTGGAGAAGAAACCGGACAGGAAGGACTCCGACGACGGGCCGGCAGTCGCGATCGGCGCCATCGAACTGAAGGACGGAGCGATCGAGTTCTTCGATGCCACGGTGAGGAAGCCCGCCCATAGGATCCGCCTGGAACAATTGCAGGCCAGGGTCACCGACCTCAGGCTGCCCGAGCCGCAGGCCCGCTCCAGCCTGCATCTGGACGGGGTGCTGAAGGGCGTGCGCAGCGACGGCAGGATCCTCATCGACGGCTGGATGGTTTTCGCCAGCAAGGATTCGGAGATCCGCCACACGCTGCGCGGTGTGGAACTCGTCGCTCTGCAGCCCTACCTGCTCAAGGCCGGCGAGGGCGGCGTCAGGAAGGGCACGCTCGATCTCGACCTGCAGGCCACCGTCAAGACCAGCCACCTGCGCGCGCCGGGAACCCTAGCCCTGAACGGGCTGGAGTTTGAGTCCGGCGGCACCTTCATGGGCATGCCGCGCGCCGCCGTGATCGGCCTGATGAAGGACAAGAACGACAGGATCGTCATCAAGTTCGTGCTCGACGGCCGGCTCGACGATCCGGAGTTCCGGCTGAACGAGGGTTTTTCCACCCGCGTTGCTTCCGCGCTGGGCGACGTGCTGGGCGTCAGTCTCGAAAGCCTGGCCAAGGGTGCCGGCACGGTGGGCCAGAAGGGGCTGGAAGCCGCCGGCGGCGCCGTCGAGGGTGTCGGCAGGGCAGTCAAGGGCCTCTTCGGCAATTGAGCGCGAAAACTTGTCCAGATGACGATGCTCAGGCCGGGTCGGGCAGGGTGAAATAGAAAGTCGCGCCGACTTCCACGGCGGCTTCCGCCCGCAGGGTGCCGCCGTGGCGATCGATGATGCGCTGGACGGTAGCCAGTCCGATGCCGGTGCCGTCGAACTGTTCCGGCAGATGCAGCCGCTGGAAGGCGCCGAACAGCTTGTCGGCATTGGCCATGTCGAAGCCGGCGCCGTCGTCGCGCACGAAATATTCCGGGGCGTCCCCGCTCCCTGCCGCGATGCCGAACTCGATGCGGGCACGGTCGTGCCTGGAGGTGAACTTCCAGGCATTGCGCAGCAGGTTGTCGAGCACGATCCGGATCATGTCCGGATCGGCGTTCGCCACGGCGTTGCCGGCAATGACGAACTCGACGGCGCGCTCCGGCTCGGCCTCGCGCAGCTCCTGTGCGATTTCCGCCGCAATGGCGCCGAGATCGACCGGCCGGCGCACCAGGCCGGCGCGGGTGATGCGCGACAGATCGAGCAGGGCGTCGATCATCGCGGCGAGGTGGAGGCCGGCCGCGTGGATGCGCTCGAGGTGGTGCCGGCATTCGTCGGAGAGGACGGAGCCGGCATCCGTCAGGACGATCTGGCTGAAACCGACCATGGCGCGCACCGGCGCGCGCAGGTCATGCGCGACCGAATAGCTGAAAGCGTTCAATGCCGCGATGCTGGCTCTCAGCTCGGCGGTGCGCGTCGCCACCTGCTGCTCGAGGCTGTGGTTGAGCTGCCGGACGGCTTCCTCGTTGCGCCTGCGTTCGGTCACGTCCTGAACGATGCCGATCACGCTGTGCCTGGCATGTGCTCGGCGCGTATAGCGCGACCCCTGAGCCTGTATCCAGTGCTGGGAGCCGGGGGGGACGGTGCACGGGAATTCCACCTGGAACCGCGCCCGTTCGTGCATGGCGCCGCGAAGCCCCTCGCAGAAGTTTTGCCTCTCTGCCTCCTCAGCGGAGGGCAGGAGATCGCTGCAGTTCGCCCGGACGCGATCCGGCGCAAGTCCGAGAATCTCTGCGGCGTGGCCGGCGAGCTGGATATCGCCGCTGTCCGGGTCGATTTCGACGATGCCCATCTCGGCCGCATCCAGCGCGGCGCGCAATTGCTCCTCGCGCTGCTGCAGGGCGTTCTCGATGCGGGCGCGTTCGAGCGCCATCTGTATGGTGGCGTGCATTTCGCGCTCCGAGAACGGCTTCAGCAGATAGCCGGAAGGACGGGTCGCGCGGGCGCGCTCCAGCGTGGAGTCGTCGGCATGCCCGGTGAGAAAGACAATCGGCACCGCCTGGCTGCTGTTGAGCCGATTTGCCGTTTCGATGCCGTCGATTTCCCCATCGATGCGGATATCCATGAGCACCAGGTCCGGCGAGGTTTCCCCGGCGATGCGCAGCGCATCCGAGCCGGAGGCGGCGACCGACGGCACTTCGTAGCCGAGCCGCGTCAGGCGCTGCTGCAGGTTGAAAGCGACGATGCGCTCGTTCTCGACGATCAGGATTCTCTCGTGCATGGCTAGTCACCGTCGAGTGGAAAGACGATACGGAAACATGGCCGGGCGGCGCGGTCTATATCCAGGCGGCCATGCAACTGGCTCGTGAGGAGGGCGACGAGCCGCATGCCGAGGGTGCCGGTACGGTCCAGGTCCAGTTCCGGCGGTATCGGCCGGCCGTCGTTGGCGACGGTCAGTACCGCTCCGGCAGGCGATGCCTGCGCAAGTTCGATCCAAATGCCGCCGCCCTGCCCGGCCGGGAAACCGTGTTTCAAGGCATTGCTGACCAGCTCATTGACGATCAGGCCGCAGGGTATGGCGGCGCCGATCGGCAGCCCGATGCGGTGGGTATCCGTCGCGAAGGCGATGCGGTCAGGATTCGGCGCATAGGCTTCGGCCAGTGCGGGCAGCAGGGCGTTGAGAAACTCCTGGAAATCCACCCGCGCGAAATTATCCGACATGTACAGTTGCCGATGCACCAGGGACATGGCGCGAATGCGGTGCTGGCTGTCGCGCAGCAGTGCGGCAGCCTGCGCGTCATGAACCCGGTCCGCCTGCAGGTCGAGCAGGCTGTCGACCATCTGCAGGTTGTTCTTGACGCGGTGGTGCAGTTCGCGCAGCAGCAGCTGCTTTTCCTCCAGCATGGCGCGGAGCTGTTCGTCGCGACGCCGGCGCTCGGTGATGTCGACAATCGTGGCGAGCACCATGCTGCCCTGCCCGGTTTGCAGGGGATGCAGGGCGATCTCGACGGCCACCGTGCTGCCGTCCCGCCGCAGGGCCCGCAAATCCCGCCCGGTTCCCATCGGGCGGACGTCCGGGTCGGCGTGGTAGTGCGCGCGCAGGGCCGTGTGCGTCTCGCGCGAGGGCATCGGCACCAGCTTGTCCACGGACTGGCCGATCAGTTCCCCCTCCCCATAACCGAGCAGACCGAGCACCATGGCGTTGGCCGCCTCGATCCGTCCGTCCCGATTCACCACGATCATTGCCAGCGGCAGCCTGTGAAAGATCCCGCCGCGAAACCATTCACGCCGTTCGCCAAAGCTGGATTCGGGGTTGGTGTTGTCGAGCATGATCCCGCCCTGCGCTGGTCATCGACCCTGTTTTTCATCTAAGCATCGTTATCGAAAACAATCAACCACGCTGCAGGCAGGGGCGTCGCGGCCGGCCTGCATGGTTTCACGGCACGCCCGGCGGAACGGCTCAGCCGTCTGCTTGCAGCCACTGCCGGATGCGCGCGTATACCCCGGCCCGGCAGAGCAGATCGAGATGGCCCGTCCCGCAGGCGATCCATTGCCGATCGGGCGGGAACATCAGATGTCGATCCCGTTCCGCATGGCAACCCAGCGCGCTCGCCAGCGGCACCAGCCCGTCGCCGATCAGGCGATCCCTCAGGTCGCCCGCCTGTTTGCCGGTGGTCGCGGCGACCGCGAAGCATCGCACGCCTTCCGGCAACGGCAGCGCCGCGTGATCGTCGGCCGAATGTGCGAAGCGGTCGCGGCCCTGCCAGTCCTCGTCCTGCAGGCAGGCGTGGCGCAGATCCGTGATGCCTGAGCTGCGGATTTTGCCGAGACGGGACAACGGGGCGGTATACGGGCTGGCGCCGAGGACGATGTCGATCCAGTGGCCGCCGCGCTCCAAGGGGGCGCCATGGTGCGGCGTGCCGAGGAATACGATCCGCTTCAGTCGCTGCGGCCAGATGTGGCCCGCCGCCGTGCCGTAATGCCAGGCGCTGCGCGCCAGCAGCCCGCCCATGCTGTGGCCGAGGATCGCCAGCTCTGCCGCCGGAACCGGCCAGTTGGCGAGCAGGGCTTCGAGCCGGTCGGCGAATTCGCGTCCGTTGGTGGAAATGTGGCGGCCGCTGTTGTAGTGCAGATACACGGGCGTGTAGCCGAGGTCGCGCGCCAGTGCCGCGCCGTGGTCGTGGCCCCGGCGCAGCCATTGCAGGTCGTTCATGCACAGGCCGTGGGCGAGCACCAGCAGTCTGCCGGCAGGGCTCGGGAAGGCGGCGGCGAGGGCGGCCTGGTCCAGTCGCAGCGGGCGCCCGCCGCTGCGCAGGCGCATGCCGATGGCCAGCGGGTTGCCGCTGGCTTCGAGATAGTCGCCGAGGACGCCGTTGAGCACGGCCAGCACGGCTTCGCGTTCGGGCGAGGACTGCTGCTCGCCGAACAGCGGTACCAGCCGCCCCAGCACCGCATCGAGCCCGCCGCCCACCAGCCGCGTCACGCCGCGGATGCTGTGGTAGACGAGGCCGGCGATGCCATGCGGGCCGGCCGGCGGCTTGTCCGGCAGCGCCGGCGCGTTGGCGATGTTGCGGTGCATCGCCTCCACCAAGTCGGTCAGTCCGGCGACGGCGTCGACGGCCAGCCGGCTGAAGCCGTGCAGGTCGGCGGCATGAAGGTGGGACCGTCTGGGCATGATGCGGCGGATCGTCCAGGATGCAGGACACTATACGCCGCGCGCCGCCCCTGGTTCACGTTTCCGCCGCGCCCTCCAGGTGCAGGATGGCAATGGCGTCCTCGGTGACGCTGACCCTGGCGTCGAAGCGGAAGCCGCCGCCGCAGAAGTTCTTCAGGCAGTAGAGGCCCGGGTTGAGCAGATCGAACACATGGCTGCCCGTGCCCGCTGCCCGGCGCGGCTTCAAGGGCAGTCTCGGGCTGGCTTCGTCAGGCCGGTAGAAGACTTCCGGTGATTGCCTGCATTTGTCGCATTCGACCGACCATAGATATTCGCGGTTGAGGATGGCCGAGCCGATCCTGACATGGTTCTTCGGTGTGGATGCCGTCATCGGTGTGCATAGCGCTGTTCATTGTTATCGACCTTCTTGTTGTTCTTGCCGGCATTATTGCGGGCGGAGGAAGGGTGGGCGCGGCAATTTGTCACGGTCGGCACGGAATGATTGACTATTGTCATAAGATAAAGTGTTTGCCATCTCAAACACCGTCTTCTGTGGCGTGTATGATTCCTGCACCACGCCAGGAGTGAAGCCGCCATGTCCGACTGTTCAGATTCCACTTCGCGCCTGCCTGCCGGCATCGGCATTCAGCGCCAGAACGCCTTCGACCCCGTCGCCTTCGAGCGGGCCGTCACCGACCTGCTGGCCGCCTGCGGCATCGCCCCGGACATGAAGCACATGGGCCGCACGGCGGAGCGCGTGCGCGCGCTGTGGCAAAAGCGGCTGCTGGGCGGCTACGACATGGACCCGGCCGAGGCGCTGGGCGAGGGGTTCGAGGACGACCGCCGCGACATGGTGGTGGTGCGCGGCATCGCCGTGCATGGCGTCTGCCCGCATCATCTGGTGCCCTTCCGCGGCGTGGCGCACGTGGCTTACCTGCCGGGCGGCCGGCTGCACGGCTTCGGCCGCATCGCCCGCATGGTGGATGCCATCGGCCACCGCTTCACCTACCAGGAATGGATGACGCGCGACATTGCCGAGGCGCTGGTGGCGCATGGCAAGGCCGCCGGCGGCGCCTGCGTGATCGAGGCCGAACAGCTCTGCCTGCTTCTGGGCGAGGACCGGCGCGGCGACGAACGGGTGGTGACGCAAGCCTTCACCGGCAGCTTCGAGACCTCGGATCAGTTGCGCGCGGAGTTCCTGCGCGCGATTTCGGGGAAATTGCCTTGAGCGCCTTTTCGCGCGAGAACATTTCCGTCGGCGCTCGTCAGCATGTCGTCGCGCGCTTCTTTGCGCCGCCGGCCGAGCCGAAGGGGGCGGTGCTGGTGGTGCCGGCCATGGGGGTCACCCAGGCCTATTACGCGCCGTTTGCCGAATGGCTTGCCGCCCGGGGCTATCTCGTGGCGACCTTCGATTACCGCGGCATAGGCCAGTCGCGGCACGGCAGCCTGAGATGCCTGAAGGTGGATGTGCTCGACTGGGCGCGGCAGGACTGCGCGGCGATGATCGATGCCGTCGCGCGGCATGCCGGCGCCAGGCCGCTGTACTGGATCGGCCACAGCCTGGGCGGACAGATTCTGCCCTTCGTGCCGAATCGCGACAGGGTGTCGCGCGTCATTACGGTCGCCACGGGCAGCGGATATTGGCGGGAGAACACCGCCTCGCTGCGGCGCATGTCGTGGTGGCTGTGGTTCGTCGCGGCGCCGCTATCGGTGCGCCTGTTCGGCTATTTCCCCGGCAGGCGGCTGCGCAAGATCGGCGATCTGCCGCGCGGCGTCATGGAGCAGTGGCGGCGCTGGTGCCTGAATCCGGAATACGCCGTCGGGGTCGAAGGCGAGGCGGCGCGCGCCCTTTATGCCGCCGTCGAGACGCCGATCGTCTCGCTTTCGTTTACCGACGACGAGTTCATGTCGCTGCGCAATACCGAGTCGATCCACGCCCAGTACGTCAACGCCCGCTGCACCCTGAAGCGCCTGGCGCCGAACGAGGTCGGCGCCAGGCGCATCGGGCATTTCGGTTTCTTCAGGCCGGCATTCGAGCATTCGCTCTGGCAGGCGCACCTGCTGCCGGAACTGGACTAGGCCGGCCCGCGCAAAGCGCGGCGGGCACTAAACAGGTTTTGTCAGACGCGGAAGCTGCCGACGGCGACTTCCAATTGATGCGAAAGCTGTTCGAGCTGCTCGACGGCCTGCATGGTCCTGCGCGTCGCACCGCTGTTGTCTTCGACCATGCGGGCGATTTCATCGATGTTCCGCGCAATATCGTTGCTGCCGGCGCTCTGCTCGCGAACGGCTGAGGCGATCTCGTCCATGCCGTGGTTGGCGTTGCCGACCGATTCCTTGGCCGACAGAATCACCCTTTCCAGCTCATCCAGGTAGGACTGGCTGCTGCCGAGCGACTGCGTGCCGGCGTTCAGCGATTGCTCGACGACGGCGGACTGGCTGCCCAGGGTGTGCGTGACCTCCTCGATGTGATTGGCCGCCTCGGAGGAGCGTTCCGCCAGCTTGCGCACTTCGTCGGCCACCACCGCAAAGCCGCGGCCCTGCTCGCCGGCGCGGGCCGCCTCGATGGCGGCGTTCAGCGCCAGCAGATTGGTCTGGTCGGCCAGGTCCTTGACCTGCTTCGTCATGTCGGTGATCGAGGCCGTGCTGCGGACGAATTCGCCGACCGAGGAAGTGATGGCGTCGAATGCCTTGCGCACCTGGGAAATCTCGCCCAGCAGCCGCGCCAGATGCTCCCCGCCCTCCCGGGTGTTCTCCAGGCTTTGCCGCGAAGTGTTCTTCACGCTTTCCGCATTGGCGGAGATCGAGGAGATGCTGACGGTCATCTCCTCCATGGTGGCGGCCACGGCCGAGGCGGCATCGGCCTGCCGGGTCGAACCGTCCGACACGACACGGGTGGAGGCGCTCAGCTCCTTGGAGGATTGCGAAACCGCCTGCGCGCTGGCGTGGACCTGGCGCACGGTGTTCTGGAAGCTCTGGATCAGTTCGTTGAAAGCGGAGGCCGTCTGGGCGATTTCGTCGGCGCCGCTGCAATCGACGCGCCGCGTCAGGTCGCCCGTCTTCAGTTCCATGGCGGCCGACTTGATGCGTTCCACCGCCGTGACGATGCTCTTGCGCACGAGGAAGCTGACCAGCAGGGCGACCGCGATGGACAGAAGCACGGCGACGGCGAGAGTCTTGACGACAAGTCCGGAGGTCCGCGCGGCTTGCTCGTAAGCCTCGCTGCTGAGATTCTGCTCGATCTGGATCAGATCCTTGAACTGCTGGCCCAGGTTCTCGAACTCGGTGGACGCGATGCTCATCACGCTGGTGGCGCTGACGTAATCCTCGACGGCAATGTCGAGCACGTCCGTCGTGGACTTGCGGTAGCCGGCAAACGATTTGGCAACCTTGGCCAGGGCGGCCTTCTCGAATTCGACGAGGCCGGGGCTCTTCTCGACTTCCGACAGGCGCTCGTCGATTCTTTTCAGCCGCGCGTTCAATTCCCTGATCATCGCCTCGAGGCGCGGCTTGGGGAAGTTGGAGGAAGCCGAGGAAATCAGCTGGAATGTGCCGCCATACACGCCCTGCGCGTCGTCGGAGGCCTCGGCCACCAGCCTGAAGTTCTGGAAACGCACCTGAAAGATGTTGTCCAGCGCTGCCTGTTGCTGTTGCAGCCCCACGTAGGAAGTGACGGCCACCACCAGCAGTAGCGCCAGCACCAGAATCGGAGCGAGCATCAGCTTGGCGCCGATGCTGAGCCTTGCGAGAGCGTTCATCTTGGCCTCCCAGAAATTTGGCCGCGTTGGCACGGCGGCCGGGTCATTGCCCATTGCGGCGCCAGTGCGCCGCAATGCCGGAAACGGGTCACTTGTAGATGCCGACGCCGATCAGGCCATCGAAATCGGGAACCTTCACGACATACGTGGATTTCGGCTCGACCTTCTTCGATTGCGGATTGGTCCACATGTAGTCGACCCAGCCGCTGCCCTTGGATTTGGCGGTGTCGATCATCGAGCGGATGAAGGCCTGGCCGTTGGCGTCCTTCAGGTCGATCATGTTCTTGCCGACGAGCCCCTTGTTGCCGCCGTGCGCAATCGTGTTGCCGTCGAATTTCTGAAGGAATACGTACAAATCCTTTTCATGCCACTTGCCGTCCTTGGTGGAGAAGTCCTCCGCTGCCTTGTCTATGCCCACCGTCTTGATATGGGCCAGACCTTTTTCGACCATAGCCTTGGCCTGTTCCGCGGTTCCGCGTTCTTGGGCCGAAACCATGCCGACTGCGAGGAACTGGAGGATGAACATCAGGACGAGTTTCTTCATGGCGATCACTTTCTTCTCCTAAAAGATCCGAAAAAAAACGTTATCCCTCTCTTGGTTTTCCTTATCGGCCGGTGAAGAATGAACTTGAGCTATTTTTCAGGCAGTTAGCCTGAATTATTGTGCATGCCTTGCCTTTCCGACGGTTCGGCAGGCGCAGGCAAAACGGAGGATCGAACCGATGCGCGGGGACTGGGGCCAGTTTTTGCCCCTTTACCTCTTTGCCCCCCAGCGGGGGTCAGATTTTCTGGTGGGTGCCGTCGCAGAAAGGCTGGCTGGCGGTATGTTTGCAGCCGCAAAACCACCGCTTCTCCGAGCGCGTTGCCGTGAAGGGAACCGGCGTGAAGGCGCTGCCCTTGTGCGAGCCGTCGCAAAACGGCTGGTTTGCGCTTCTGCCGCAGGCGCACCACCAGTAGGTTTTCCCGGCCTCGACTTCGACGGGGTAGGGTGCGCGCTGGGGGATTTCCGGCTTGTCCATGATGCAATCCTTCCATGATCGGATAGGCTGAATTGCTTTGACATTGAATAATTCACGACAAATAATGTCAAGTATAAAAACACCCCAACCCCGACAGAGAGACGTCACCATGATCGTGATCAACGGCAGGCAGATCGAAACCGATGCGGAAGGCTATCTGGCGCAGTTGGACGATTGGTCGGAAGATATCGCCATCCAGTTGGCACAGCAGGACAACCTGCAATTGACGGATGAACACTGGAAGCTGCTCAACTGGATCCGTTCCTACTATCAGGAGAACGGCACGGCGCCCAACCTGCGCGTGATGCAAAAGCTGCTCAAGGAAGAGCTGGGCGAAGAGTGGTCGGACAAGAAGCGTCTCTTCGACCTCTTCCCCTACGGCCCGGCGAAACAGGGCGCGCGCTACGCCGGCATGCCGAAGCCGACCGGCTGCGTCTGAGCCAACGGCCTTCAAGGGGGCGCAGGCTTCCCCCGGGGCTGTGCGGCGCGAAGCCTGTCAATGCAGGCCGGCCTGACTGGCCGGCCCGGCGGAAGGACTGTCCAGCTCCTGGCCCAGGTCCCAATCGCTATGGGCGACCGCCTTCTGCAGCATCGCCAGGATGCCGTGTACGCCTTGGGCATCCAGGACGAAATTCAGATTTTGCCTGTTGCCCAGCACCAGAGTTACCGCGGCGACTTTCCCCTGCAGGCGAATCTCGCAATCCACCGCCAGGACGGGGTCGGTGCCGAAGGGAAAACCTGCCGTGCCGTCCTCGAACCGTTCGCCGAAATCGATATTGGCGGTGCTTGCCTCGCGACGGAACTCCTGGATGGCGCGTGCCCCTGGCGCGACGTAGCCGCTTTCCGGGTTTTCCAGGCCGAGCAGCCTGCGCTCGCTCCGGCCCAGTTCGAGGGCGATCTTGCGCACGATGCGCCGGGTCAGCCAGATACGGAATTCCTCCTGCAAGGTGGTGTTGAGCCGAAGCAGGATGCGGTCTTCGGCGGCGATGAAGGTGACGTTGAATTGCCTGACATGGTTGGCCATGGAGCGATTTTAACGAATAGTTCGCAATGCGGCCGGCTCGATGTGAACCGTGCGATCGCCTCCCGTCAGCCAGAGTTGCCCGTCCTGGATCGTGCATTGCAGGCTCATGCTGCGGCTGGCCAGTCCGGCAAGCGCCTGCGTGGCCGGCGGCGGCAGGTTGAACACGTCGAGGTTGCGCAGCCGTTCCAGCTTTTCCCGGCGCTGCGCCCACCACAGATCGGCGCCGCGCCCGCCGTAGCACAGCACCACGACACGATTCGCCTTGCCGCAGGCCTTGCGGATCTCGCGCTCGTCGGGCAGGCCGACCTCGATCCACAGCTCGATGGCGCCGGTAAGGTCCTTCAGCCACAGCGCCGGCTCGTCCTCGGCGGACAGGCCGCGGCCGAACTCCAGCCGTTCCTCGGCGAACAGGGCGAAGGCCAGCAGGCGCACCATCATGCGCTCGTCGGTCTCGGACGGATGCCGCGCCAGGGTCAGTGCGTGCGTGGCGTAGTAATGCCGGTCGAGGTCGGCGACCTGCAACTCGGCCTTGAAGATGGTGGATTTGAGGGCCATGGTCTTAATGAATCCAGTGTTGCAGCAAGGGTAGCAGCAGCGGCACCGTCATCAGGGTGTTGAGGCCCTCGCCAGGCCGGAGAAGGCGCCGGCCTGCGTTTATTCGCCGTCCTGCGGTGGCTGACTTTTGTTCGGCGCTACAGCGAATCGTTCGGCGTTCTCCCCCGCCGGACCGTTGATTTTGCGTTGTGGATGGCCGTGGCCATTCCTATTTTCGTCGTCTCGCCAGCACCGGTTTTTCGATGCATTTGGCAAAAAACTCTTCCTCTTGAGCAACAAAAATGCCATCTCTTTGTTTTTCCACGAACGTCTGCCCGGCACGGGGTTGGGAAGCTGATTAGCAATGAACGTCAGCCACACCCAAAAGAGGCGCGCCATCTTCGGTTCGTCATTCCGGCGAAAGCCGGAATCCAGGAGATTTTCCGCCGCCCGTTCTGGATTCCGGCTTTCGCCGGAATGACAAGCTGACGTTCATTGCTAATCATGAAACTCTTTGTATGTCGTGCCGGATATGTATATAAATACGCGCATTGCTATACGCATTGATGGCGAAATGTATAGAAATGACTGAAATTCTTCCACTGACATCTTTGCGCCCCGAGCGCTTCGACCGACCGGACATCCTCAAGCAACTCAATGCCGCCAGCCGCAAGCTGGCCGAGTTGAAGGGGGTGGCCGCCGCCATGCCGAACCAGGGCATCCTGATCGGCACCTTGGGCTTGCAGGAGGCCAAGGACAGTTCCGAGATCGAGAACATCGTCACCACCCACGACGAGTTGTTCCGCGAAGCCGTGTTCCCGGTACGGCCGGCAGCGCGGCAGCCAAGGAGGTGGCCTATTACGGCCAGGCCCTGCGCGTCGGCTTCGACGCCGTGCGCAGACCGGCTTGCTGACCAACAACGACATCCTGCGAATTCAGGCCGAGCTGGAGCGCAACCGCGCCGGCTTCCGCAAGCTGCCGGGCACGGCGCTCAAGAGGGACGGGGGACGCACCGTCTACACTCCGCCGCAGAACCCGGAAGAGATTCTGGCGCTGATGGGCGACCTGGAGCGCTTCATCAACGACGACAGCCTGTTCGATGCCGATCCCCTGGTGAAGATGGCGCTCATCCATCACCAGTTCGAGAGCATCCACCCCTTCTACGACGGCAACGGCCGCACCGGGCGCATCGTCAACGTGCTCTACCTCGTCAAGCAGGGCCTGCTCGACAGCCCCGTGCTCTACATGTCCCGCCACATCGTGCGCACCAAGGCCGACTACTACCGCCTGCTGCAGGAAACCCGCGAACGGGACAGTTGGGAGGATTGGGTGCTCTACATGCTCACCGCCGTGGAGCGGACCGCCGCCGACGGCATCGCCACCATCCAGGCCATCAAGCCGCTGCTGATGGATTACAAGCACCGCATTCGCGCCGCTTACCGCTTCTACAGCCAGGATCTGATCAACAACCTGTTTTCCTATCCCTATACCAGGATCGAGTTCATCGAGCGCGACCTGAAGGTCTCGCGGCTGACGGCGACCAAGTATCTGGAAGCCCTGGTGGCCGGTGGCTTCCTGCACAAGCGCAAGGTGGGGCGGAGCAACTACTACATCAACCTGCCGCTCTACCGCGTGCTGACCGGCGAGCAGGCGCCGGCATCCAATCATTCCTGACGTACCCATGTTATCGCCGTGTTGTGGTGACTGACCTTTTCCACCTATCCCCTCCATCCGTCTCGGCAGTGACGCAGCAGGTGCTGCGCCGCCGGGTTGAAACCGAACCGGAAAAGATATACATTTAGGCTTGTGTATATCCAACCGGAGGCCGTCATGCAGGTGGCGAAGTGGGGAAACAGTCTGGCGGTGCGGCTGCCCGCCGCCGTGGTCGAAGCGCTGGAAATCAAGGAAGGCGACGACATCGAAATCGAAGTGGCGGATGCCCGCCGCTTCGGCATCCGCAAGAAACCCGGCGCACGCGAAATGCTCGCCCGCCTGAGGCGGTATCGCGGCCGCCTGCCTGCCGATTTCAAGTTCGACCGCCTCGATGCCAGCGAGCGCTAAGTCTTTCTTCGACACCAACGTCCTGCTCTACCTGCTCTCCGCCGATGCGGCCAAGGCCGACCGGGCGGAAGACCTGGTGGCTGCGGGCGGCGTGATCAGCGTGCAGGTGTTGAACGAATTCGCCTCGGTCGCCGCGCGCAAGCTCGGCATGAGCCAGGCGGAAATTCGCGAGATCCTGGCGTCGCTGCGCGCCGTATGCGCGGTCGTTCCGCTGACGCTGGAAATCCACGATCGGGCGATGCAGCTGGCGGAGCGCTATGGTTTTGCGATCTACGATGCGCTCATCGTCGGCGCGGCGCGCGAAGCCGGCTGCGACACGCTTTATTCGAAAGATCTCCAGCGCGGCCAGGTCATCGACGGCGCGCTGACCATTGCCAACCCGTTCAGGGACTGAGCGCACGCCGCCCTCCGCGCAAGGAGGACGGCGTGCCTGTCGCCGTGCTGCAGCGACTGACTTTTACTCCATCGCCTCGTACAGCGGCAGGGTGAGGAACTCTGGGTAATCCGGCGACAGGCTCATCTTCTCGAAGATGCCGGCGGCCTGGTCGTAGGTCTCGGTCTTCTCGCCGGCGGCGCTGACCTCGGCCTTGACCTTGGCGAGCTCCTCCGGAATCATCGCCCGCACCATCTCGGCGGTGACCTTGCGGCCGTCGTCGAGCTTGCCCTTCGGGCTGACCACCCACTGCCACACTTGCGAGCGCGAGATCTCGGCGGTGGCGGCGTCCTCCATCAGGTTGTGGATGGGCACGCAGCCGTTGCCGGCCAGCCAGGAGCCGAGGTAGTGGATGCCGACGTTGATGTTGTTGCGCACGCCGGTTTCGGTGATCGGCTGCTCGGGCTGGAAGTCGAGCCAGTTCTTCGGGCCGTAGGTGTCGCTGCGCTGCTTGTCCCACTGGTTGGGGCGGTCGCCCAGCACCTTGACGAACTCCTCCATGGCGATGGAGACGAGGCCCGGATGGGCCACCCAGCCGCCGTCGTAGCCGTCGTTGGCGTCGCGCGTCTTGTCGTGGCGGATGCCGGCGAGCGCCTTTTCGTTGGCGGCCGGATCGTTCTTGATCGGGATCAGCGCGCTCATGCCGCCGATGGCCGGCGCGCCGCGCTTGTGGCAGGCCTTCACCAGCGCCAGCGCGTAGCTGCGCATGAAGGGCACTTCCATGGTAATGGCGCCGCGGTTGGCGAGACAAAAATCCTTGTTCTTCTTGAATTTCTTGATGCAGGAGAAGATGTAGTCCCAGCGCCCGGCGTTGAGCCCGGCGGAGTGCTCGCGCAGTTCGTAGAGGATCTCTTCCAGCTCGAAGGTGGCGAGGATGGTCTCGACCAGCACGGTGGCCTTGATGCTGCCGCGCGGCAGGCCGATCTCGTCCTGCGCCATGCAGAAGATGTCGTTCCACAGCCGCGCCTCGAGGTGAGATTCCATCTTCGGCAGGTAATAGAAGGGGCCGGCGCCGCGTGCAATTTGCTCTTTCGCGTTGTGGAAGAACACCAGTCCGAAATCGAAGATGCCGCCGGAGACGCGCTGGCCATCGACCAGCATGTGCTTCTCGTCGAGGTGCCAGCCGCGCGGGCGGATCTGCATGACGGCGATCTTGTCGTTGAGCTTGTAGACCTTGCCGGCCTCGTTGGTGAAAGTCAGTCTGCGGCGGACGGCGTCGTAGAGGTTGACCTGGCCCTGCACCTGGTTGAACCAGTTCGGGCTGTTGGAATCCTCGAAGTCGGTCATGTAGGAGTCCGCCCCCGAGTTGAAGGCGTTGATGATCATCTTGGCTTCCACCGGGCCGGTGATCTCGACGCGGCGGCACTCCAGCGCCTTGGGCAGCGGCGCCACCTTCCAGTCGCCCTCGCGGATGTGCTTCGTCTCGGGCAGGAAGTCCGGCATCTCGCCGGCATCGATGCGTGCCTGGCGCTCGATACGCTTCTTCAGCAGTTCCTGGCGGCGCGCCGCGAAGGCGCGATGCAGCTTGGCGACGAAGGCCAGCGCGTCATGCGTGAGGATCTCGTCGAAGCGGGGATGGATCGGCGCGTTGATCTGCACGCCGGCGGGGAGGTTGAGGCTCATGTCGACTCCTTGATTGAATGTTGCACGAACGCAAGCACATCGGTCAGCAGGCGGCCCTGGGCGGCGGGTTGCACGCCCAGTTCCTCCAGTGGCTGGCCGCTGCGGTTGATCCAGAAGGTCGTGTAGCCGAACCAGGTGGCGCCGAGGGCGTCCCAGCAGTTCGACGAGACGAAGAGAATCTCCCTCGTGGGGAGCTTGAAGGCGTCCGGCCCGAGCCGGTAGGCCTCGGGCGCGGTCTTGTACTTGTGCACGGTGTCGACCGAAAGGATGTGGTCGAAGAGGCCGTTCATGCCGGCACTCTTGACGGCGATGTCGAGCATCTCGGGGGTGCCGTTGGAGAGGATGGCCAGCGGCAGGCCCATGAGCTTCAGTTCCTTCAGCGCGCCGAGGTTCTCCGGAAATGCGGAGAGGCAGGCGTACTGGCTCATCAGCCGCTTGAGGTCGTCCGCGCCGAGATCGAGCCCGAGCCGGCGTGCCGAAAAGACCAGCGCGTCCTCCGTCACCTGCCAGAAATTTGCATAGCGGTCGGAGAGGGTTCGCAGGCGCGTGTAGCCGACCTGTGTGTCGCGCCACAGCGCGGCCAGTTCCGCCCCCTTGCCGGGAAAAAGCTGCTCGGCGAGCGCGCCGACGGAATACACGTCGAACAGCGTGCCGTAGGCGTCGAAGGCGATGGCGCGGATGGTCATGGATTTTGAAAACAACCCAAACCGGTAACGGAAATGCCGTCATTCCGGCGAACCCCGTATCGTGGTACGGGGCAGGCGCCGGAATCCAGAGCGGGGGTCAATCCTGGGCCCCGGCGTCCGCCGGGGCGACGAGGTTGGGCCCCCGTCATTCCGGGTCGCGCCCGAAGGAAGTCCCTGTGGGACGCGGGAATATGACGGGTCAAGTGTCGGCGCATGGCATCCAATTTCGGAAATCTCAGAAGTGCTTCATCCAGCCGAGGCTGGCCTCCGTGGCGGTGGTGGGCTTGTACTCGCAGCCCACCCATCCTTTATAGCCGATGCGGTCGAGGTGGGCGAAGAGGAAACCGTAATTGATCTCGCCCGTGCCCGGCTCGTTGCGGCCCGGCGTGTCGGCGATCTGGATGTGCGCGATTTTTTTGATGTTCGCGGCGAGCGTGTTGGCCAGTTCGCCCTCCATGCGCTGCATGTGATAGACGTCGTATTGCAGGAACAGGTTGTCGGCGTCGACATCCTCTATGAGATCGAGTGCCTGCCGCGTGCCGTGCAGGAAGAAGCCGGGGAGGTCGAAGGTGTTGATCGGCTCGATCAGCAGCTTCAGGCCGTGCGCCTTCAGCCGCAGGGCGGCGTAGCGCAGGTTGTCCGCCAGGACATGGCGTGCGGTGTCGGACGGCACCCGTGGCGGAAGGATGCCGGCGAGGCAGTTCAGCTGCGGCACGCCCAAGGTGGCGGCATAGGCCAGCGCGGTGTCGATGCCCTGCCTGAATTCGTCGATACGGTCCGGATGGCAGGCGATGCCGCGCTCGCCGGCCGCCCAGTCGCCGGCCGGCAGGTTGATGAGCACGAGCGAGAGCTGGTTGCGGAACAGCGCCTGCTGCAACTGCTCGGCGGGCGTGTCGTAGGGAAACTGGATTTCCACCGCCGTGAATCCGGCGCGCACGGCCCGCTCGAAGCGATCTAGCAGAGGCGCCTCGGTGAACAACAGCGACAGGTTGGCGGCGAATCTTGGCATGGTGGCCAAGATACCCCGGCTTGCCGGTTAATAAAATACCGGTAAAATCAATTCATTGTTGCAAAAATAGCAAAACCGACATGAGCCGCCTGAAGCAGATCGAAACCTTTGTCTCGGTGGCCAGCCGCGGCAGCCTGACCGCCGCCGCCGCTGCCGAGGGCGTCGCGCCGGGGGTGGTGAGCCGGCGGCTGGACGCGCTGGAAGCGCGCCTCGGGGTGAAACTGCTTCTTCGCACGACGCGGCGCGTCACGCTCACCTTCGAGGGCAGCGCCTACCTGGAAGACTGCCAGCGCATCCTGCGCGAGCTGGGCGAGGCCGAGGCCTCGGTCAGCCTGGGCGGCGTCAAGGCGCGCGGCCATCTGCGGCTCTCGGCGCCGGCCGGCTTCGGCCGCAAGCACGTCGCGCCGCTGATCATGCAGTTCCTCGATGCCCATCCGGAAGTGACGGTCAGCCTCGACCTCTCCGACCGGCTGGTCGACCTGGTGAATGAGGGCGTCGACTGCGCCATCCGCGTCGGCGAGCTGAGCGACTCCAGCCTGGTCAGCATCAAGCTGGCGGAGAACCGCCGCGCGGTGGTCGCCAGCCCCGATTATTTGTCGCGCCACGGTACGCCGCGCACGCTGGAAGACCTGGCCCGCCACAACTGCCTCTCGCTCGGCCAGCAGCGCGGCTGGCTGTTCCGTGTCGGCGAGGACACGCTCAGCATCAAGGTGAACGGCCTGCTCGAATGCAACGACGGCGCGGTGCTGCACGAATGGGCGCTGGCCGGGCGCGGTCTCGCCTGGCGTTCGCTGTGGGAAGTCGGCGAGGACCTGCAGCGCGGCGCGCTGGTGTCAGTGCTGGACGAATTCGCCGCGCCGCCGACCGGCATCTACGCCGTCTTCCCGCAGCGCAAATACCTGCCGCTGCGGGTGCGCCTCCTCATCGACCATCTGAAGCATCACTATGGCAACGAGGCTTATTGGGGCGGGGTTCATTGAGGGAAATAACCTGCCCCCATCCCTCATTCCTTGAAAGCGACGAAATTGGCGCCGCGCACGCCGTACTTGCGCGCAGTCTTCTCCTTGCTGGTTCCGGCAAAGGTGTCGAAGAACTCGACCACTTCGCCGCGCTTGAATCCTGCTTCGGCGAGCAGCGCGAGATAGCCTGCAGACTGCAGAGCACCCGCGATTCAGCCAACCCACAACTCGATGTCGTTGAGCGCTTTCTCCGACAGATCGGTCTCGATGATGATGTCGGAAAACTGCACCCGGCCGCCCGGACGCAGCACGCGATACAGCTCGGCGAATACCTGCCGTTTTTCCGGACTGAGATTGATCACGCCGTTGGAGATCGCCACGTCCACCGAACCGCTGTCCATGGGCAGCCGCCCGATGTCGGCCTTCTCGAAGCGCACCTGCCGCATGCCCATCGTCGCCGCACCCGCCCGCGCCTTGTCGAGCATGGCGTCGGTCATATCGAAGCCGATCACCGCGCCCTGCGCACCGACACGGCGGCCGGCGAGCAGGCAGTCCATGCCGCCGCCCGAGCCGAGGTCGATCACCGTTGCGCCGGCCGGCAGCGCGCGTACGCGCAGCGGATTGCCGACGCCGGCGAACGGGGCGGTCACGAAATCGGGCAGCTGGGCCAGTTCGTCCCGGTCGTAGCCGAGCATCGAGGCCGCGTAGTCCGGTCCGCGGTGGAAATGGAAGTCGCCGTCAGGCTGCTCGGCGACCCGCGCGTAGGTCTCACGGATTTCGCTCTTCAGTTTCTCGCGATCGAATGTCACTTCACATACTAGGGCCATAGTCACCTCCTCCAAGTGAGTCTTGCAACAAGCCAGGATCATCGGCAATTCCCGCCGGATGCGACGATGCTTTATATATAGACAATCCAGGCTTGATGCGCCTTGGCGAAAAAACGACACCGGGGGCGCCCCGACCATACCGGTATTGAAGTTGACGAACTTGCCTACCAAAAGAGCCCGGCTTTGCCGGGTGATGCTTACTGAACCGATGTCTGCCGCGCCTTTTCGTATAGCGGCATGACCTCGGGCAGGTGGCGCTCGATTTCGTGGATGCGGTTGCTGCCCGAAGGGTGGGTGGACAGCCACTGCGGCGGGGCGCCCTTGTTGGCGGCCATCATCTTCTGCCACAGGGTGATGCCGGCGCGCGGATCGTAGCCGGCGCGGGCGGCGAGTTCCAGGCCGACGGTGTCGGCCTCGGTCTCGTCGTCGCGCGAGAACTTCAGGGTCATCAGCTGGCCGCCCATGTCGAACAGGCCGGTGTATTTGCCGCGGCCGACGAACTCGCCGAGCAGGTTGGCGCCGAGGCGCGTCAGCTCCGTCTTGGCGATGCGCTCGCGGGCGTGCTCGCGCAGGGCGTGGGCGATCTCGTGGCCCATCACCACCGCCGCCTCGTCGTCGCTGAGCTGCAGGCCGAGCAGCAATCCTGAAAACACCGCGATCTTGCCGCCGGGCATGCAGAAGGCGTTGATCTGCTGCGAGCCGATGAGGACCACTTCCCACTGCCACTGCCGCGCGCGCGGGTTGAAGCGCTCGGCGTGGGGGGTGAGGCGGCTGGCGATTTCGCGCAGGCGCTGCGTCTGCGGGTGGTCGGCCGGGGCGAGGGCCTTCTTCGCCGCCGCCTGCTGCTTGAGCTGGGAAAACTCCTGCGCCGCCTGGCGCTCCAGCCCTTCGGCCGGTACCAGCTTCCTCATGGCCGAGGGCTGGCCGACGTCGACGCCTTCGCGCGCGGCCGCTGCGCCGGCGGCGAGGGCGCAAACAATAAGGGCGACGAGGCTGCGTGCGTTCATCGCCCGATCTTACCGCAGGATGTTGGCCATTCCCCCCCTTTTTCAAAGGAGGGGACCCTCCGATTGAGCGCTTGCGGAAAAGATATGCCCGATCAGGCCGTCGCAGCCTTCTCCCGCAGCGGCGCACCGGTATGCGACGCGCCCTTGGCGTTGCGTTCGATCGGCACTTCGGCGAGGCGGCCGGCGATGTGCGCCAGCGCCTCCTCGACCTGGTCGATGAGGATCAGGCACAGCTCGCCCGGCTGGAGGCGCGCCAGCGCCGTGTCGATGGCGAGGAACTCGCCGCGGATCTCCTCGACTGCCTTGGCGCGCTTGGCCTGCTTGAGACCCTCGCGCAGCAGCGCCAGCACCTCGCCGTCGGCGCGGCCGCGCTGGCACTGGTCCTGGTAGAGGATGACTTCGTCGAAGGCGTCGCCGAGGATCTCGCTCTGCTTGCGGATGTCCTCGTCGCGGCGGTCGCCGGCGCCGCTGATGACCATCATGCGCCGCTCGGCCGGCATCGCCTCGACGGCGCGCACCAGCGCCAGGATGGCGTCGGGGTTGTGGCCGTAGTCGGCGATCAGGGTGGCGCCGCGGTAGCTGAAGACGTTGAAGCGGCCCGGCGCCGTGCCGGCATCGCTGGCGAAGGTCTTCAGTGCGGCGCGCACGGCGGCCCAGTCGAGGTTGAGCGCCCAGGCGGCGGCGACGGAGGCCATGGCGTTGTCCACCTGGAAGCGGATGGTGCCCTTGCGCGTCAGCGGCACATCGTTGAGCGGGATGCGCTGCACCACCGAGCCCAGCTCGGCGCAGACGATGGCGTTGCCGTCGATGTAGACCACGCGCTTGCCCTGGGCGTTGTGCGTGGCCATCACCGGATGGTGGCGGTCGGCGGCGAAGAAGGTCACGGCGCCGGGGCAGTTTTCCGCCATCTTGGCCACGATCGGATCGGCGGCATTGAGCACCGCCATGCCGTCCGGCGCCACGTTCTGCACGATGACGCGCTTCAGCACGGCGAGGTCTTCCACCGTGGTGATGTAGTTGAGGCCGAGGTGGTCGCCCTCGCCGATGTTGGTCACCACCGCCACCTTGCAGCGGTCGAAGGCGAGGCCCTCGCGCAGCAGGCCGCCGCGCGCCGTCTCGAACACCGCGGCATCCACGTCGGGGTGCATCAGCACGTTGCGGGCGCTCTTCGGGCCGGCGCAGTCGCCGCTGT
Source organism: uncultured Rhodocyclaceae bacterium (assembly GCA_964475635.1). Lineage (GTDB taxonomy): Bacteria > Pseudomonadota > Gammaproteobacteria > Burkholderiales > Rhodocyclaceae > Desulfobacillus. Next base: position 13,609 of record CAYYXS010000033.1, on the reverse strand, counting down.
CGAGGCGGCGATCATTGACGTAGACACCGTCGGTGCAGGTCATGCCGGTGCGCAGCCCCGTGCCGGCCAGCAGATGTGCGATCAGGCGCACCGTGGTGGTCTTGCCGTTGGTGCCGGTCACCGCCACCACCGGGATGCGGCCGTCGCAGCCGTCCGGGAACATGTCGGCGATGACCGCCTCGCCGACGGCGCGGCCCTTGCCGAAGGAGGGGGCGAGGTGCATGCGCAGGCCGGGCGCGGCGTTGACTTCGACGACGGCGCCGCCCTGTTCCTCGAGCGGTTTCTGCACGGTCTCGCAGACGACGTCGACGCCGGCGATGTCCAGTCCGATCATCTGCGCCGCAGCGATGGCGCGCGCCGCCACGTCGGGATGCACCTCGTCGGTGACGTCGGTGGCGGTGCCGCCGGTGGACAGGTTGGCGTTGTTGCGCAGCACGACGCGGGTACCCTGCGCCGGGATGGACTCGGCGGTCAGCCCCTGCAGCGCCAGGCGGCGCAGCGCGATGTCGTCGAAGCGGATCTTCGTCAGCGTGGTGGCGTGGCCGTCGCCGCGGCGCGGGTCGCTGTTCACCTTGTCGACCAGCTGGCGCACGGTGTGCGTGCCGTTGCCGATGACATGCGGCGGATCGCGGCGGGCGGCGGCGACCAGCTTGTGGCCGACCACCAGCAGGCGGAAATCGTGGCCGGGCACGAAGCGCTCGAGCATCACCGTCGAGCCGTAGGCGGCGGCGTTGGCGAAGGCGGCGGCGAGCTGCTCGCGCGTGGCGATGTTCACCGTGACGCCCTTGCCCTGGTTGCCGTCCTGCGGCTTGACCACCACGGCGCTGCCGATCTCCTGCATGGCGGCCCAGGCGTCCTCGACGTCGAGCACCGGGCGGCCCTGCGGCACCGGCACACCGGCGGCTTCCAGCAGATGCTTGGTGAGCTGCTTGTCCTGGGCGATGGTCTCGGCGATGGCGCCGGTGCGGTCGACCTCGGCGGCCTGGATGCGGCGCTGCTGCGAACCCCAGCCGAACTGCACCAGGCTGCCCTGCGTCAGGCGTCGGCAGGGAATGCCGCGCGCGGCGGCGGCATGCACGATGGCGCCGGTGCTCGGGCCGAGGCGCACGTCCTCGTCGAGTTCGCGCAGGCGCTCAAGCGCGTCGGCGAGGTCGAAGGGCGCGTCGTCGAGCGCGGCGCGGCAGAGCTGCTCGGCCAGCGCCATGGCCAGCCGGCCGACTTCCTCCTCGGAATATTCGACGACGACCTGGAAGACGCAGCGCTCGATGGTCTGCGTGACGCGGCTGAACGTGACCGGGCAGCCGGCCTGGGCCTGCAGGCCGAGGGCGGCGAAGGCGAGGGCGTGGGCGACCGAGATGTCGCCCTCGTGGCCGATCGGCCGCATCGGGCCGATGTTCGGGAAGCGCGCGCGCAGGCGTTCCTCGAAGCCGGGCAGGGTGCCGACGGTGCACTCGTCGCCTTCGCTGCGCACCACCGCCTCGATGGCGGTATGGCGGCTCCACAGGTTGGGGCCGCGCAGGGCTCGAATACGGGTGACTTCCATGATGGATTTCCTGAGAGAGATGTTTTTACTGATTGGCTACCCGGCGCGGGCGGCTGCGGAGCGGGCGCTTGCGCGCCTGCTCGAAGGTTTCGATGCCGACGCGGATCTTCTCGACCGGAATGTCCGAGGCCACGGCGGCGCCGACTGCCGCCAGCAGACAGGCGGCATGTTCGGCGTCGACTTCGTCCTTGCCGGCCAGCACGGGCAGTTCGAGGAAGGGGCCCTCGACCGCGCCGGTCGCCAGCATGATGCGCTGCTCGCGGATGAACAGCGCCTGGCCGCCCCGGGCGCGGTGCGCCTGGATGACCGGCAGATCGGGCGTCAGGCCGTAGAAGATCACCTCGCCGTCGCACAGTTCGGCCATGCGCGCCACCAGCGGGTCGGCGGCATTCAGCACCGCCGTGCCTTCGGGCAGGACGATGTCCACCTGGGTGCGCAGCACGTGGTAGAGCTGGTCCGCCGTATGGATGTCGAATTCCTGCAATCCCTCCAGGCCCTCGCAGTCGGTGACGATGCCGACCTGGCAGCGGTCATAGGCGATGCCCTCGCCGAGAATCGTCGCCGCACCGTTTTCGAACACGGCGGCTTCCACCGAGCGGTTGATGAGCAGGCGCTGGCCGGCGGCCCAGCTGGCGCTGTCCTTCTTCTCCACCTGGCGCTTGTCGAGGAAGAGGCCGTCGCGGCAGGCGAGGCCGACGTGGCGGCCGGTGATCTGCAGCAGCCAGGACACCAGGCGCGCGATGAGCGTCGTGCCCTTCGAGCCGGCGATGCCGACGATGGGCAGGCGGCCCTTGTCGCCGGCAGGGAAGAGGTTGTCCACGATGGCCTGGCCGACCGGCCGCGGCTTGCCGCGGGCCGGCTTGAGGTGCATCAGCAGGCCGGGGCCGGCGTTCACCTCGACGATGGCGCCGCGCTGTTCCTCCAGCGGGCGCGAGATGTCCTCGGCGACGATGTCGATGCCGGCGATGTCGAGGCCGACGACGCGCGCGGCCAGGGTGACGGCCTCGGCCACCTCCGGGTGCACCTCGTCGGTGACGTCGTCTGCCATGTTGCCGTAGCGGATGATGAGGACCTTCTTGCCGGCCGGCGGGGTCGAATCGGGGGCGAAGCCCTGGCGCTGCAGTTCCAGCTGCACGGCGGGCTCGCGCTCCACGTATACCGGCTCGATGGGAAAGGACTCGTCCTCGCCGCAACGCGGATCGGAATTGATCTGGCTCTCGATCAGTTCGACGATGGTCGATTTGCCGTCGCCGACGACCGAGGCGATCTCGCCGCGCGTGGCGGCGACGAGGCGGTTGCCGACCACCAGCAGGCGGTGCTCGACGCCGGGGACGTAGCGCTCGACCATCACCTCGCTGCCTTCTGCCAGGGCCACGTGGTAGGCAGCCTCGACCTGCTCGCGGGAAGTCAGTTCCAGCGACACGCCGCGGGCATGGTTGGCGTCGGTCGGCTTGACCGCCACCGGCAGGCCGATGTCCTCGGCCGCCTCCCAGGCGTCTTCCGGGCCGGTGACGATGCGGCCCTCGGGGATCGGCACGCCGCAGGAGGCGAGCAGGGTTTTGGTGAGGTCCTTGTCGCGCGAGATGCTCTCGGCGATGGCGGAAGTGGAGTCGGTCTCGGCGGTCCAGATGCGGCGCTGGCGGTTGCCGTAGCCCAGCTGCACCAGGTTGCCTTCGTTGAGGCGGATGAAGGGGATGCCGCGTTCAATGGCGGCGTCGACGATGCTGCTGGTGCTCGGGCCGAGGCAGAGCCGGTCGGCCAGCTCGCGCAGTTTCTCGATCGTGCCCGGCACGTCGTAGTGGCTGTCGTTGATGGCGGCCATCAGCAGTTCGCGGGCGGCCAACAGGCAGGCGCGCGTCACCTGTTCCTGGCGCGAGCGGATCACCACTTTATAGACGCCATGCTGCGAGGTCTGGCGTGCCTTGCCGAAGCCGGTGCGCTGGCCGGCGAGGTTCTGCAGTTCGAGGGTGACGTGTTCGAGGATGTGGGCGGCCCAGGTGCCTTCGCGCAGGCGCTGCAGGAAGCCGCCGCGCTCGCCCTCGGAGCAGCGATGCTCGATCAGCGAGGGCAGCCAGGCGGAAAGGCGTTCGTACAGGCCGGGGATCTTGTTGGACGGCGCCTCTTCGAGTTCGCCGATGTCCACCCAGGCCTCGATGATCGGGCGGTAGGTCCAGATGCCAGGGCCGCGGATGGGTGTGATGCGTAGGATTTCGATATCTTTGAATTTCACGTTGTTCCCTGCCGTCGGCTGTTCAGCCCCGCAGGGTTTGTGTCATGTTTTGGGGAATAACGAGGGTTGCCAGATTAGGTTTACCCGTTCCGATAAAAAAACCGGCCGCCAGCCTGTATCCCGAAAGGGGTAGTTCTGCGTTACTGAATATAATTCCTCAAGCACGGCAATTGTTGCGCCGCAGCAACTCTTTTCAGCCATCAGCGCACAATTAAAAACATAATGAATTCAAGTGATTTGAAGGAGTTTTCGGAACCCCTTGCAGTCGAGCCCTGGCGCGCCGAAGCATTGCCCCGTCTGGCCGGCGGCGAAAGCCTGGAAGCCGGGCTGGAGCTGGACCTCGACGCGGAACTGCGTTTCGCCGACGGCGTGCTGGCCCTCACCGACCGGCGCCTGCTGGCCCGTTCGCCGGGGCAGGTCGAATGGCGCGACTGGCCATACCGGGCGGGCCTGCGGCTGGTGCACCACGACCATGCCGGCGTCGGCAGCCTGGAGCTGCATGACGAGCATGCCTGCCTGGCCGTCTGGCGCTACACCATCGGCCACAACCCGGCGGCCCTGCGTCTGGCTAACGTCTTCGAGCAGCATCTGGAAAGCCACCTCAGCGGGCTTCCCGCCGAGCGGCCGGAAGAGGATGTCTGCCCGAAGTGCGGCACGCCCCTCGACAGCGAAGGCGAGTGCCCGATCTGCGCCCGCGCCATCCACGCGCCGCCCTCGACGCGCACCCTGCTGCGCCTCACGCGCTTCGCCCGACCCTACCGCTGGCCGCTGTTCTGGGGCTTTTCACTGACGCTGGCCTCGACCGCCGCGGCGCTGGTGCCGCCCTACCTCACCATGCCGCTGATGGACGATGTGCTGATTCCCTACCAGAACGGGCAGCCCATCGACGTCGACCTCGTCACCCTGCTGCTGGCCGGCTTGCTCGGCGCCGGCCTGCTGGCCTGGGGTTTGGGCTGGGCCAGGACCTACATCCTCTCGCTGGTGGCCGAGCACATCGGTTCCGACCTGCGCACCGTCACCTTCGACCACCTGATGCAGCTCTCGCTCGAGTACTACGGCGGGAAACGCACTGGCGACCTGATGGCGCGCATCGGCTCGGAATCCGACCGCATCTGCCAGTTCCTTTCCATCCACGTGCTCGACTTCGCCACCGACGTGCTGATGATCGGCATGACGGCGGCGATCCTGTTCTCCATCAACCCCTGGCTGGCGCTGGCGACCCTGCTGCCGCTGCCGATCATCGCCTGGCTGATCCAGCTGGTGCGCGATCGCCTGCGCACCGGCTTCGAGAAGGCCGACCGAATCTGGTCGGAGATCGCCAACGTGCTGGCCGATACCATACCCGGCATCCGTGTGGTGAAGGCCTTCGCCCAGGAGAGCCGCGAAACCCAGCGCTTCCGCGCCGCCAACGCCATCAACCTGGCGGTGAACGACCGCGTCAACCGCGTCTGGTCGCTGTTCTCGCCGACCGTGACCCTGCTCACCGAGATCGGCCTGCTGGTGGTGTGGGCCTTCGGCATCTGGCTGGTGGCGAAGGACCAGATCACGGTGGGCGTGCTCACCGCCTTCCTCGCCTACATCTCGCGCTTCTACACGCGGCTCGATTCGATGAGCCGCATCGTCTCGACCACCCAGCGCGCGGCCTCCAGCGCCAAGCGCCTGTTCGACATCCTCGACCATGTCTCCAGCGTGCCCGAGCCGGCCCGGCCGGTGAAGCTGCCGGAAGTGCAGGGCCGCATCGAGCTGAACGACGTCGCCTTCCGCTATGGCAATCGCTCGGTGCTGCGCGGCGTCGACCTGGCCATCGAGCCGGGCGAGATGATCGGCCTGGTCGGCCACAGCGGCTCGGGCAAGACCACGCTGGTGAACCTGATGTGCCGCTTCTACGATGTCACCGAAGGGGCGATCCGTCTCGATGGCGTCGACATCCGCCAGCTGGCGGTGGCCGACTACCGCCGCAACATCGGCCTGGTGCTGCAGGAGCCCTTCCTCTTCTTCGGCACCGTCGCCGACAACATCGCCTACGGCAGGCCGGGCGCGACGCGGGAGGAAATCGTCGCTGCCGCCCGCGCCGCCCATGCCCACGACTTCATCCTGCGCTTGCCGCAGGGCTACGATTCTCTCGTCGGCGAGCGCGGCCAGGGTCTCTCCGGCGGCGAGCGCCAGCGCATCTCCATCGCCCGCGCGCTGCTCATCGATCCGCGCATCCTGATCCTCGACGAAGCCACCTCCTCGGTGGATACCGAGACCGAGAAGGAAATCCAGAAGGCCCTCGACAACCTGGTGCGCGGCCGCACCACCATCGCCATCGCCCACCGCCTGTCCACCCTGCGCAAGGCCGACCGCCTGGTGGTGATGGACCACGGCCGTATCGTCGAAGTCGGCAACCACGACCAGCTGATGGCGCGCGAGGGCGCCTACTGGCGTCTCTACCAGGCCCAGGCGCGCAACGTCGACGTCGATCTCGACGAGGCTGCCGAAGAGGCGCCGCGCGTCGAGCACAAGCCGAAAGGACAGTGATGGAGACGAACTTCGAGCTCACCCGCAACGCCTTCGGCCGCCTGGTGCTGACCACCGCCGGCGGCGAGGCGCACCAAGGCGTCGTGCCGGTGCGCGCCTTCCCCATCGCCGCGCCCGGCGAGGGCATCTCCCTGGTCGGTCCCGACGGCCACGAAGTCGCCTGGATCGCGCGCCTCGACGCGCTGTCCGAGGCGCAGCGGCAGATGCTCGAAGAGGAACTCGGCCGGCGCGAATTCATGCCGGAGATCCGCCGCATCCGCAGCGTCTCCAGCTTCGCCACGCCGAGCACCTGGACGGTGGACACCGACCGCGGCCAAACAGAATTCGTCCTCTGGGGCGAGGAATTCATCCGCCGCCTCGGCAAGTCCGGCCTGCTCATCGAGGACAGCCACGGCATCCATTTCCTCGTGCGCGACCTCGATGCCCTCGACAAACCCAGCCGCAAACTGCTCGATCGTTTTCTGTAGAACCCCACCCCGTCATGCCGGCGAAAGCCGGCATCCAGAAAGGCAAGCCAATATGAAACCCAGCCGCATTTACCGCTTCTGCACCTTCGCCGTTCCCGTCCTCCTCGCCGCCACCCCGGCCCTTGCCGACAAACCCGACTGGGCCGGCGGCGGCAAGCCCGGCAAGAAGCACGAACAACGCGGCGCAGCCGCCGCGCAGTTCACCGACCGGCATCGCCAGATCATCGCTGAGTACTACGGCGGCCCGATGCCGCCCGGCCGCAAATGCCCGCCCGGCCTTGCCAAAAAGAACACCGGCTGCCTGCCGCCCGGCCAGGCGAAGAAGTGGGGCGTGGGCCAGCCCCTGCCCGGCGATCTGCGCTACTACAGCCTGCCGCACGATCTGGTGATCCTGCTGCCGCCGCCGCCCGTCGGCCATCGCTATGTGCGCGTCGCCGCCGACATCCTCCTCATCGCCGTCGGCACCGGCATGGTGATCGACGCAGTGGAGGATCTAGTGCGATGAAATTTAATGAATATTTAAATTGAGCCGCTACTTGAAAATCGCTTAAATTGACCAAATCGAACGATTCGCCTATATTTTCACCAACTATTCATCGGGTTCGAACCATGCAGACTTATTCCGCCAACGAAGCCAAGACCCGTTTCGGCGAGTTCCTCGATCGCGTGCAGCGAGAACCCGTCCGCGTCATGCGGCACGATCGCGTGGTGGGTGTGATGGTCAGCGCCGAGGATTACGAAGCCATGCGCAGGTTCTACGCCGACCGTCTCCTGAAAACTGCGGATGCCACCGCAGTTGCCGCTGCGCGATCCGGCCTGACGCCGGAGGCACTCGCCGAATTGCTGGCCGACGAGAGCTGAATCGGCGGTGAATCCTCCCGGCCTCCGTGTCGTCATCGACACGAATGTCTGGATCGGCGGGTTGCTGACGAAGGCGGGCCATCCGGCGCAACTGGTGCGCAAGGTCGTGCGGGAAGGCATCCCGGTTCTTTCCGCAGAAACGTTTGCGGAACTCAAGGATCGCCTATGGCGCCCCAAGTTCGACCGTTACGTCACTCTCGAACTGCGCAAGGCGCTCCTGAGCGATATCGAGTCGATTGCGCTCTGGATCGACGTGCCGCCGCAGATCGCGGAGAAACAATTCTGCCGAGATTCCACGGACGACAAGTTCATTCATGCCGCGCTGGCCGCGGAAGCGCCATGGCTGGTGACCGGCGACGACGACCTGCTGGTTCTGTCCGAGGGCGTGCTGTCGATCGGCTTACGGATCATTACACCTGCCGCAGCATCAGGCCTTCCTGAGTTCTCGCCTTCCAGATTTCAGGTCTGCCCGTGATTCTTCCTTTCCCCGACGGTTCGGATTGATCGGAGAGTGGCACGATGAGCCGAGATCAGCAGCAGATTCGATTCTGTACCAGTGCCGACGGTACGCGACTTGCAGTCGCCACGGTTGGCAGTGGTCCGCCGTTAGTCAAGGCAGCCACCTGGCTTACCCACGTCGAGAAGGATCCGGACAATCTGTTCACCCGCCACTGGGTGGCGGAATTGAGCCGCGAGAACACACTGACCCGCTACGACTCTCGCGGTTGCGGTTTGTCCGATCGGGAGGTCGAGCGCATTTCAATGGAAGCCTGGATCGAGGATCTCGAAGCCGTGGTCTCGACCCTCGACATCGACCGGTTTCCCCTGCTCGGCAATTCTCAGGGAGCGGCCATCGCCATCGGCTATGCGGCACGTCATCCGGACAGGGTCAGTCACCTGGTCCTGTATGGCGGCTGTGCGCGCGGCCTGTTGAAACGCAATCCGCCGCCGAAGATCGTCGATGCGGCTGCGGCGATGCTCAAGGCCGCCGAGCTGGGATGGGGCGCGGACAGTTCGTCTTTCCGGCAGGTCTTCATTTCACAGTTGCTGCATGACGCAACGGCGGAACAGCAGCGCGCAGTTGACGAAGCCCAGCGCCTCACCATCTCCGGTGCCAACGCCGTGCGCTTCATGAGGGAAGTCTTCGAAATCGATATGCGCGACGTGGCGCCGAAGGTGCAATGCCCGACGCTGGTATTCCATGCCAAAGACGATCCCTGCTTTCCGTTCGAGGAGGGTCGCCTGCTCGCGTCGCTGATTCCGGACGCCCGTCTCGTCCCGCTGCCGAGCAAGAACCATCTCCCGTTCGAAACCGATGCCGCATGGCCGCTGTTTCTTGCCGAACTGCGCGCGTTTCTGCCCACATCCGGAACGGGATATCCAGTGCATGAAGCGAGCGCCGGCCCGAAAAACAAGCCGCCGCTGACGCCGCGACAAATCGAGATTTTGCGCGAAGTCGGCATGGGCCAGACCGACAAGCAGATCGCGCGCAAGCTTTCCCTCAGTCCGCGAACGGTCGAAATGCACGTCGCGAACGCTCTCCTGGCATTGAAATGCCGCACCCGCGCCGAGGCGGTGCGGCGCGCAACGGAACTCAAGCTGATGGCCTAGCCAGTTCGGCTACGGTAGTCCCCTACCGTAGCCCCGGGTGGCGCATGCAGTAATTCCCCGACTGACTTTCGGTATTCGTTCCCCGCACACTGGCACCGTGCCGTCAAGTACGGAGACTTTCACGGAGGCCGATATGCCGATACTGGAAAGAGGAAAGCTGCGGATTGATTTCAGCGACGCGGGCACGGGCGATCCGGTCGTGCTGGTGCACAGCTCGGTGAGCGGCAATCGCCAATGGAAACGCCTGGCGCAGGACCTGCAACCGCATTACAGGGTCATCGCGGTCAACTTGTTTGGCTACGGCGAAACCTCGGCTTGGCACGGGGAGGCCCGCCAGACCATCGCCGACCAGGCCGACCTGGTGCTCAGGCTGGTCGAGGGCATTCCCGGCAAGGTTCGTATCGTGGGCCATTCTTTCGGTGGTTCGGTCGCCTGCAAGGCGGCCGAGGTGCTGGGGCAGCGAACCTCCCATCTGTTCCTGTTCGAGCCGACCCTGTTCCATCTGCTCGAGCAAAACGGCCGGCAGGAGGCTTACGCCGAAGCCATGGCATTGCGCGACTTCGTCAGGCGTCATGGCGGGAACAATCATTGGGAAACGGTCGCCGAACGCTTCGTCGACTACTGGATCGGCCACGGAGAATGGGACGCCATGCCCCATGAGCGGCGGCTTGCGTACATGCAACTGCTGCACCCGAACTACCATGAATGGGACTGCGTGGACAGCTACCGCACCACGATTGAGGAATACGGCAGGATGCCGGCCAGGGCAATGATGGCCTACTCGCCAGGCGCGAGGCGCGCCAGCCGCGAGATCGCGCAGCTGTTCGAGGAGCAATGTCCGAACTGGTCGGTCGTGAGGATCGCCGATGGCGGCCACATGGCGCCGCTCACGCATCCGGAAGTGGTCAACCCGCTCATCGCTGGCTTCCTCCAGGAGGAGGGGCCGGGGGAGAGGGCACCAAGCCCGTCGGGAACACTTACAAACCGACACCCATCCGGCGCAGCAGTGGCAGCAGTGCAAGGTAGCAACCTGCCGTTGTTGCCGCCGACACCCCAAGACTTACCCAAAAGCCCACGCCATTCCTCAACAGCACGGGGAGCAACAGAAAGAGGAGCAGCGAGGGAATGACAAGCCAGAATATCTGGCCGGACAGCTCTGCAATCTTCTCGGGCTGCGAGCCCTCGATCTGAAGCCAGATAAAGGCCAGCAACGATGTGAGCGGAAGCGATGCGATCAGGGCTGCAAAGCCCGTGGAACGCTTGGCGATTTCCGAGATGGCAACAATGAGCAACGCGGAGATGATGACCTTGGTGGCGTAATAGAGCATGGTAACGGGAGTGTAGCCTTCCTTGATGACATCCTTCAATGTGATGCCCGCTCCTGGGCCGAAGCACACGCCCAGCCTTGATGCATCGCCGTATCACAGGGACTGACTCGTAGATGTACGGAATGGTGAAGCCGTGCAGGTAGGCGTTCTTGAAGATGTCGCGGGCGGTGTCGATGCGGCGTTTGGTGTCGGTGTCGAGCACGGGGATTCCTGAAACGGATTATTCGGGCGGGAAGCGCAGCTTCGAAAAGCTGCGCCCGGCCTGGATGGCTCGCCGCTCGATATCCGCCGCCGACTCAAGCCAGCCTTGCTGCTCCAGAAACAACAGGTAGGCGCGCGTGCTGATCTTGCGGCAGTTGTCCGGCAGCAAAAAGCTGGCGCGGGCGATTTTGTGGTCCTCGAACAGGAACACGCCGGTTTGTCGCGGCTGGTCCAGCGCGAAGTCGTTCATGGTTTCCTGGATCGCCAGTTCGCCGAGATTGGCGGTGCGCGCGGCGGCAGGGTCTGCGGCCAGCCTTTGCTGGTAATGCCGGAAAGTGCGGGTCGCGCGCACCGATACCTGGTCGGAGGCGGCCCACTGCGCCAGTTTCTCGCTGGTCGGCGTCTGGTTGCGCGTCACTTCGTGCAGCACCATATCGACCAGCACAATCGGCCAGCCGGGTTTGAACAGCAGGTCGAGCGCATCGGCATAGGCCAGCGTGATCAGCGGCCCGGCGTCGGGCAGCATCGCGACGTTCGCGGCCATCGCGAGCGGCTCAGCCGGCCAGCGATTTCAGTTGATCGACCATGTCGCGCGTGTCGGCCTCCGGCAATCGCGGCATCGGCAGGTGGGCTTGCGCCATCAACAGGAAGAGGTCTTCCTCGCTATCGATTCCCAGCGCGCGCATGGCTTCGTCGCCCGCGAGCCGCCCCAGCGAAAAGTCGAGCAGCCGCCGGAAATTCTGGTTGCCTGTCGCTTCGGCCGCCTCGAAAGTTTCGACCAGATGGCGAAGCTCGGCGTTGAACAGCGCATTGACCGAGGTGTCGGTCTTGGCGGCAATGATTTTGGCGCGCTTGAGCAGGTCGCGATCAACCGCGCCGGTGAAATTGACGGTGCTCGCCATTTCCTGACTCCATGGAGCTAACACACAAATAAGTGTATCACGCCAATCTGTGTGCCAGGAAGCGCCCCGGCATGTCATGCATGTTCAGGGCGCGAACCGGTTCAAGGACACGTAAGCCTTTTGCATCGAGCAACTTGTTGATCTTGATGCATCGCCGTATCACAGAGACTGACTTTCCCTGCCGATGCCTGCCTTCACCTTCGCCTGACAGCCTTTATCGCGCTCCAGACCGCCAGCGCCGCCAGGGCACTGGCGACGCACAGCACATGCAGGCCATCGACCGACATCCAGCCGTGCCAGGGATTGGTTTCGATGACGGGCCAGAACGGGCGCACGTCGACGTGCATTGCCATGTCGAGGATGAGGTGGCTCCAGGCGCCGAGCATAGCGCCGATGAAAGCCTGTTTCGCTGAGATCGTCGCCGGGCAGCCGAGCCAGTTTGCCTGCGCCGGGCTGAGTTGCCGGTTCCAGAAGCGCAGCCAGGCTTCGCAGGCGATGCGTCCCGGCCAGGCGGCGGCGAGGGCGGCCAGGGTGGCGCCGGGCAGGGTGTGGAAGAAGCGATGCGCCGGCTCGCCGGTGAGGAAGAAGAGCAGGATGGGTTCGAGGTCGATGAGGCCGTTGGCGAGGGCGAAGGCCGTCCAGCTCACGTGTCGCGGCGCCGCGGCCTTGATGAGAGCGCCGGGGCCGAAATGGAAGGGGGTGATCGGCATGGCGCTGTGCTGAGGGAATGGCCCTTCGATACGCCTGCTGCGCAGGCTACTCAGGGCGAACGGGGGTTGTCTATGGCCCCTTGAGTTTCTTCACCATGGCCGCGCCGGTGAGCAGTTCGAGTTGCGCTTCCAGCCGGATGACGCGCCCGGTCAGGTCTTCGATCTTTTGCTGCTGCGATTTCATGGCTTCCGCTTGGCGGTTCACCTTGTCTTCCAGCTTGATCATGGAAGTCAGCGCGCCCCAGATCTTGTCGGTGACGCTCATTTGGCGGTTTTCCGCGCGGGCGTCCGGGCGGCCCTGGCTTCGAGAACGGCGATGCGCTTGTTGCTGGCGGCGATGAAATCCAGGGCGTCGTCGATGGCCGCGCCGGCGCGTTCGGCCGCTTTATTCGCGGCATCGGCCAAGGCGGCCATTTCCTTGTCGGTCTCGTCGGAGCGGTAGGCGAAGGCGCCTCGCCGCATCAACTCGGAGATGGGGAGGTCGAGTTTCTTCGCCTTGGCGGCGATGGCTTTCTTGTCCTGGGGCGTGGCCTGGACCACGATGCGTTCGACGGCGGCTGCCATGGGTGCTCCAAACGGTAACGATGGACATGGACAGTATATGTACATAGGCCGGGGTGTCAAGCCCGGCCTGGTTCAGTGCTGCGTCAGTCGCAACTGGCCTTGCAGGCGGCCGGGTCGGCGGCGCAGTTGCCCTCCCCCTGCACCTTGCATTGCGCCTTGGTGCGATGGGTGAACACGACCTCTTGCGGATAGCTGCAGGCGAGGCGGGTGAGCTTGCCTTGCTTGCTGACGGCGATCGAGACGGGCTTGAGGTTTTTCAGCGCGCCGGCCGGCCGGTCGCAGGAGAGGTAGGCCTGGAAGGCGCCGTCGGCGGATTCCCACAGCGCGACGTTCTTCAGCTTGCGGTAGTTCGCGTAGCTGGCGCAGGTATCGTAATCCTTGGCATATAGGCGCTTGTCGTCGCTGCAGAAGCCGTTGTAGGTGTACTTCAGATCTTCCTCGGAGGGGCAGGTGGCGACCTGGACGGCCTTGGCGAGATCGGGGCAGGCGATGGTTTCGGCACAGACCGGAAGCACGGCGCCGAGGGTAAGCGTCAGTGCGATCAAAAGAGGGTGTTTCATCGGAACTCCTTTCAGCCGCTATTTTACAGGCGAAAAAAAGCCACCCCGCGGGGTGGCTTTTTCCGTGCGCCCGGCACGGGCGCACTCTTGCAGGTGAAAGTCCTGCCGTAAG
>CAYYXS010000032.1:0-58497 GCA_964475635.1 uncultured Rhodocyclaceae bacterium | reverse complement strand
CAGGGTTGCTCGCCATCGTCTGCAGTTCGGCAGCAGTTAGGGTGGTGAGGGGAACCAATTGCAATGATGAGTTCTCCGCTACAGCCGTTTCAAGTTCGAGCAAGCGCCGATAGAAATCAGTCCGAACGCGGAAATCTCCTGCGTCGATCCTCGTCCAGGACGGCTCGGTTCGCTCCAGATTGATCGCCGTACCCTTGATCGCTTTGTACAGCCGTTCCAGAAGTTGTTCGTATGCCTCGCCAGGCAATGCAGAGGCGGCGGCAATCATTGCGCCCGCTTGGTCCGGTGTCAGGCCGGCGTTCATGCGCGATATCAGCGCCTGCAGGGCAAGTCCGTCCATCATGTGGCCGATGTCGTGCGTGACTCTTTCGGTGGCGATGTAACGTTCAGGGCTGAACGGCATCCCCGTGATGTTGCCTGCCACACCGTCGCCATCGTCGCCCGGTATGGCGTCCTCGCTCTCCAAGGTGACGATGCGTCCGGTAACGGAGACGACCGGCACCGGCGATGCGCCGAAACGGATAAACAGATTGAGCAGGCCATCGGCGCCGAAAGGCTGCGTGAGCAGGCTCGATGGCGGGTTGTAGCCGGGAGCATTGAAGGTGTAGGCAGTCGTAAAGACATCCGGGAACAGGGCCACGCTCATTGCGGCCAGGTGCCCACCCAGACTGTGGCCGGTAACGGTCAGCCGTTCACCGGCGGCAAGAACACCCTGCCCTACGCCGTCGTAATGGGCTTCCAGCCAATAGAACGTCGGCACCGGCGGGAAGCCCGCCGACAGCTGCGTGACATAGGGGGTTCCGTCGAGCGGCGGCAGCAGCGGACGGCTCATCAGCTCCAGACGCAGGACACCCGCAGCATTGGCCGGTGCCCGCAGCTCCTGCACGTAGTTGAAGAGCGAGACGACCTGGCTCAGGGCGGCGCCGAGGAAGCCGATCTGGACAATGTCGGCATCGAACAGATCGGCGCCGGTCTGTCCCGGCTGCCCCGGCTCGGTTCCCGTGATGGCCAGGACTTTGCCGTAAGTGGGATGCGAGAGCACCATGCCGGCAAATCCGCTGGCCGGATCGCTGTGCCCGGTGGCGGCTGATGTGCGGTAGTAAGGGGAGAGCATGGTCCAGGCGTCCGGATTGCCGACATAGTCGCCCGCTCCGAACAACTGGTCGCCCAGGAGTTTCGGTATTCTTTGCTGGGTGTCGTCGGCGCCTGCGTCTGCGATAGCACTCGGGCTTGTTGGCGCTGCTACCTTGCTGAGATCGATATAAGCCGCCATCGCCAGCCTGGCGTAGGTGTAGTACGTTTCAAGAACAGTCATGTCAGTCTCCCTTCACTCGGTTTCGGCGTTTGTTCACTGCGGCGGAAGCAATTCCCGCCGCCAATTGTCATACTTCGCAAGCACGTTTCCATCGCACCCCGGCAACCCCGCCCCAAACCAGCGGTTCAGCAGAAACCGGTCAACCCAGCCGTGCATCGGGCTGAAGGCGAGCCACTCGCCAACCACTTCGCCGGTCAGCCGGTGGCGCACATGCCAGCGTTGCATGCTGCGCACGCCCAGTTCCGGCACCGGGGACCGGTTCTCATACACCACCTCGTATTCGGCGGTGGGCTGATCGAGCTCGGACCGCTTGATGCTGCCGTCGGCCTGACGCTCATAACGGGCGACCTTGCCTCCCGGCTTCTGGGTCTCGATGTAGCGATAGCCGTATTGCTCGATCTCCCTGGGACCTGATCCGGTGTCGAAGTACCCCTCCACCCGCACCTTCTTGTAGATGTTCAACCCGGCCTTGGGGCAGACCTTGCCCATGGCGATCGAATGCGCCGTCACATCACCCAGCGGGATGGCATAGGCGAGGATAAGCACCAGTGGAATAACAAACCCTTTGGCCGCCTTCGAAACGCTCTTGCTGCGTGCAACCTTCCACAGCAACCACAGCGCCAATGGCAGATACAACACGACGAGCATGCCGATGGAAAGATCGGAGATGTAGAGTTTCATGTAACAGCCCTCCGGCTAAATTCATTTGCCATGACCGAACAACGAAGCGCATGTTTCGATTCATAGGGGGCCTCGTCGCCGGCGAACGCGAAGGCATTGCACTCCAGCAGGGCGTAGCGCCAGGCCAGTCCTTCGGCGTCGTTCTGTCCGGCCGCCGAGACCATGCCGCCCGCCGATACGTTCGCCAGGCTGGCGGGACGGTAGCCCGTGGGTTGTTTTCCTATCGCTGCGCCGATCGCGCCGAGCGCAGAATGGAGTTGATTCCTGTAGGTGAGATTTGCGAACCCCCCTCCGCTATTGTCATAGGAAAGATTGGCGCTTGTGCTCAATACAAGCTTGTGCAAACTCTGCACCACCTGCTCCAGGGAATCGCCTTCGGCCATCACCTTGCGGAAGATCTCGCCGACCGTCTTGCCCGGCACGGGGACAACGGCCGACAGCATCGCCGCCACTGCTATCCAGATGCCTTGCCGGAACGCGCCTCCTGTTCTCTCCCTCGCATTCATGCCGTTCTCATCTCACTCCCCTTCCGTCCCTGCATTCCCTGCCTGGGCCGCGTCCCTTCCGCCGAAGCTGAACACCTCGTCGGCCTGCAGGCCTCTCGGGATGTGGTGGGTGATGAAGAGGATGGTGACGCGGCCCTTCAGCCGGTTGATGGTCTGGCCGAGGTGCTCGGCGGTGGCCGGGTCGAGTCCGGCGACGGCCTCGTCGAAGATGAGGATCTTCGGGCGCTTCAGGAGCGCCCGCGCGATGGCCAGGCGCTGGCGCTGGCCGCCGGAGAGGCCGACGCCGCGCTCGCCGATCGCGCTCTGGTAGCCTTGCGGCAGCCGCTCGATGACGCCGTGGATCTCGGCCAGCCGGCAGGCTTCGATGACCTCCTCGAAGCTCGCCTGCGGGTGGGCCATGGCAAGGTTGTCGTGGATCGTGCCGGCAAACAGCACGGTCTCCTGCGGCACCACGCCGTAGGTGCGGCGCAGCGCGTTGGCCGCCAGGTGGCGGATGTCCGTGCCGTCGAGCAGGATGCGCCCCTCGACGGGCAGGTAGAAGCCCTGCAGCAGCTTGGCCAGCGTGCTCTTGCCGCAGCCGGAGGGGCCTGTCAGCACGGTGAGGCGGCCGGGGCGCAGCGTGAGATCGAGGTTGCGGTAGAGCCAGGGGTGCAGCGCGGAATGGCGAAAGCCCAGCCCGTCGATGTCGAGGCGCCCGGCCCCGCCCGTCGCGCGATGGGGGAGCAGCGCGTGCGGCTCGGCCGGCGCGTCCATCACGTCGCCCAGGCGCCTCAGCGCGATCGTCGCCTGCTGGAATTCCTGCCACAGGCCGACGATGCGCAGCAGCGGCTGGCTCAGGCGGCCGGCAAACATCTGGAAGGCCACCAGCATGCCAATGGTGAAGCCGTCGTTTTGCATGACGAGCAGCGCGCCGGCGACAAGGATGGCGAGCGTCATGAGTTGTTCCAGGCCGTTGGCCAGGGCGTGGTAGGTGTTGGAGACCTGGCGCGTGGCAAAGCCGGCGGCAAGGTAGTCGGCCAGGCAGCCGTCGTATTTGCGCTCGAGCTGCGGCTCCATCTGCAGGGCCTTGACGGTGGCAATGCCGGCAAGGTATTCGGTGAGGAAGCTCTGGGTTGCCGCGCCGGCGAGAAACTGGCCGTTGAGCCGCTCGCGGAACAGCGGCGCGACGAGGAAGCTGAGCGTGGCGATGGCGCCGAGCAGCGCCGCGGCGATCAGCGTGAGCTGCCATGAGTAGCAGAACATCACCGCCAGGAAAACGAGCAGGAAGGGCAGGTCGAGAACCAGGCTCACCGCCGCGCCCGAGACGAATTCGCGGATGGTCTCGACGCCGTTGAGCCGCGCCACCAGCACGCCGGTGGTGCGCGCTTCGAAAAAGGGCAGCGGCAGCCTGAGCAGGTGGCGAAACACCTGGCTGCCCAGCACGGCATCGATGCGGTTGCCGGTGTGCAGCACCAGGTACTGGCGCAACCAGCCCATGACGGCGGAGAACAGCATGAACAGCGCCAGCGCCACGGCAACGACGAGGAGGGTGGAGCGGGTCTGGTGCACCACCACCTTGTCGATGACGATCTGGGTGCATACCGGGGTCGCCAGCCCGACCAGCTGCAGGGCCAGCGAGGCGGCCAGAACCTCGCGCCAGATGCGCTTGTGCCGCAGCAGTTCGGGCAGGAACCAGCGGAAGCCGAATTTCGCGGCGGCGCTTTCCCCTTCGCCCTCTGTCTTTCTCCCCGCGGGGGAGAGGGAGGCGTCACGGGCGAGGAGGATAAGGTTGGGTTCAAAATAGAGGTCGAACTCCGCGAGCGGCAGGGTCTCCGGTTGCTGGGAACCGGCGCGGAAAAAGAGCAGTTGGCGTTCGTCGGCGCTGATGAGCAGGGCCGGGCGAAGCGGCGGTTCGGCGGGAAGCGCGGCCGGTGTTTCGTCTGCCTCGCCTTCGCGCACGACGTGAAGCTGCATCGGCGCGGGGGGCGCGGGCTCTGCGGCAGGCGCCGCATGTAGAAAGGCAATGCAGGGAAAACGCGCAAGCGTTTCAGTGAAGGCTGATGCCCGCGAAGCGGGCGTTATGCCGGAACCAAAAGCCAGCCCGGGGAGGTCGGCGGCGGCAATGCGGCGTTCGCCGGTCCTGAAGCCCAGCGCGCGGGCGGCTTCATGCAGGGTGGCGGTGGAATGCGGCGGGGGGAATTCCTGGGCAATGAGGTCCGGGTCGAAGGGAACACGGCCGATCTGGCACAGGCTGCCCAGCAGCCACAGCAAATCCCCGCCCTCCAAGCGAGCCGCCACCCCTGACCTCCCCGTCCGCCGGCTTGGGCCGGTCTAAATGATGAACGGGTGGCATTAAAGCACGGTTTCAATCAATGAAAATAGAAACAAATCCGCTTTATTTCGATCCGTTAAACTTGAAGAAAAAGATGGATATTTGAATTTCTTTTTATTTTTAACGCGTTAAGAAAATTGATTATGACTGTAGTTATATTCGTTTTCGACTGCCGCATATTTGCGTTCCGCTTTACGGCGAAGGGGAAACCGGCTCCCCGTGCCGGCGGCTGGCAGGGGCATATCTGATGCGGGTCAGATGAGGGCCGGTTGTCGGCGACTGCGGCGATTGCATCGGAATCGGCTCTGCTGCTAGTATGTCTTACTATTTTCTTACCCTGGCGCAGACATGGAAACCACGAAACTCTCCTCCAAGGGCCAGGTGATCCTGCCGAAATCGGTGCGGGTCGCCCACAACTGGCAAGCCGGGGTCGAGTTTGCCGTCGAGGAAGTGGCCGAGGGCGTATTGCTGCGGCCGCTCAAGCCGTTTCCGATGACGCGCATCGAGGACGTCACCGGCTGTGCCGGCTACAGGGGGGCGCGCAAATCCATCGAGGACATGGAGCGGGCGATCCTCGGCGAGGCCCGGAAACATAAATGATATCGGTCGACACCAACGTCCTGGCGCGCCTGATCGTCAACGACAACCCGGAACAGGGAAAGCGCGCCGCGATGCTGCTGAAACGCGAAGACATCTTCGTCGCCAAGACCGTTCTGCTGGAACTGGAGTGGGTGTTGCGTGGCGCCTACAGGATCGATCGCGCGACCATCCTCAAGGCGCTGCTGGGCGTGCTCGGATTGCCGAACGTCACAGCCGAAGACAGCGCACGGGTGGCCGCCGCCCTGAGCTACTACGAAGCCGGGCTCGATTTCGCCGATGCGCTGCATCTTGCTTCCGGCATCGTGGCGGACCGCTTCGTCACCTTCGACGAAAAACTCTGCAAGCGCGCCCGTTCCATCAAATCCGCCGCAGTCAGCCTCCTCTGATCGGGCGCCCCCTCAGCGCTCCCTTCCCGCCTCGTGCCAGGCGCGCTGCACGGGCTTGGGCCGGTCTTAATGATGAATGGGTGGCATTAAAGCACGGTTTCAATCAATGCGATCAGACTGATCTGCTATCTCCATGGTGATATTCAAGACATTCTGCGATATGGCTCTGTAGCTGTTCGCGCGCCGCGCGGTCGAGCCGCAGGCCGCACTTGGTCCGGCGCCAGAGGATGTCCTCGGCCTTGCGCGCCCATTCGTGGCCGATCATGTAATCGACTTCGGCGGCATACAAATCGGCGCCGAAATGCCGGCCCAGCTCGACTTCGGTCTGCGCCGCGCCCAGCACGCGGGCGGCGAGCGTGCCGTGGCGCCGCGCCAGCGCCTGCAGCAGCTCGGGCTGCAGTTTCGGGTAGCGCCTCGACAATTCCAGAAGCAGGCCGGGCAGACCGCCCTTGCCCAGCCCGCCGCCGGGCAGATGCACGCCGGCGCTCCAGGACGGACGCAAGCCCGGCAGCCAGGGGCGCAGCTTGTCCAGCACCCGTTCGGCGAGGTGTCGGTAGGTGGTGAGCTTGCCGCCGAAGATCGACAGCAGCGGCGCCTCGCCTTCCTTGCCGTCCACCGTCAGCCGGTACTCCCTGCTCACCGCGGAGGCATTGCCCCTGCCATCGTCGTACAGTGCGCGGATGCCGGCGAAGGACCATACCGCCTGCGCCGGCTGCAGCGGCGTCGCGAAGAAGCGGTTCACCAGTGCGCACAGGTAGGCGGCCTCTGCGGCATCCATGCCCGGCGCGGCCAGCGGCGCGGCCAGCGGCACCTCCGTGGTGCCGACCAGGCTGAATTCGTCCTCGAAAGGAATCACGAAGGCGATGCGTCCGTCGTCGTTCTGCAACAGGTAGGCCTGTTCGCCCGCGTAGAGTTTCGGCACCACCAGGTGGCTGCCCTTCACCAGGCGCAGCGATTCGGGGCCGGCAGCGGCGCCGGCGATGGCCTGGCGCACTTCGACGGTCCACGGCCCTGCCGCATTCACCAGGATGCGCGCGGCGCATTCCTGCTGCGCGCCGTCCGCGCCCTGCAGCACGGCTTTCCATTTCCTGTTCTCGCGCCGCGCGCTGACCAGCCCGGTGCGCGTCATCACCTTCGCGCCGAGCTGCGCGGCGGAGATCGCGTTGAGCAGGGTCAGGCGCGCATCGTCGGTGGCTAGATCGGAGTAGGCGAAGCCGTGCGTGAATTCCGGCCGCAGCGGTGCGCCGTAAGGCGTTGCGCCGAGCTTCAGCGCCTCGGCCCGCTTCAGGCTGGAACCCCGCGCCAGGCCGTCGTAGAGCGCCAGGCCGAGGCGGATCATCCAGCGCGGACGCTGCGCCGGCGTGTGGGGAATGACGAAGCGCTGCTCGTGCGCCAGGTGCGGCGCGATGGCGAGCAGGATCTCCCGCTCGGCCAGCGATTCCCGCACCAGGCCGAATTCGTAGTGCTCCAGGTAGCGCAGGCCGCCGTGAATCAGCTTGGTCGAGGCGGAGGAGGTCGAAGCTGCGATGTCGCCCTGATCGATCAGCAGCACCTTGAGGCCGCGGCCGGCGGCGTCGCGCGCCAGCCCGGCGCCGTTGATGCCGGCGCCGACGATGAGCAGGTCGAACGGGATATCGGAACTTGCCATCACCCCCGCATATTACCCCTGGGCAAGCGGAAGCGTCAGCCTCACCGACACGCCGCTGCCGTCGGGCAGATTGGCGGCGGCGATGCTGCCGCCGTGGAATTCGGCGATCAGGCGCGCGATGTAGAGGCCGAGGCCGAGGTGCGGCTCGCCACCTCGCTCGGGCCGCGCCGAGATCATCGATTCGAACAGCCGCCCGAGCACCGCATCCGGAATGAGCGGGCCGGCGTTGGTCACGGCGAGCTGGGCGGCGTTGCCCGCCCGCGCCAGCTCGATGCGCACCGGCGAGCCGGCGCGGGCGAAGTCGACGGCATTCGCCACCAGCTTGTCGAGCAATTGCGCGAAGAGATCGGGCGAACCCTCGACATCGAGCGGCTGCGCCGGCGCCTTCAGTTCGAAAGACTGCTGCGGATAGGCCGTGCGGTAGCCATTCACGCATTCCGTCACCACCGCCGCAAGATCGAAGCGTTCGCGCGCTTCCGAGTGCAGGCTCTGTTCCAGTCGCGTCGCCTCGCTCATGCGCGTGAGGATCTTCGACAGCCGCGACAGCCCTTCCTCGGCCCGTTCGAGGTAAACCTGTTTCTGCGCCGGGTCCTGCTCCAGGCGCAGGTTTTCCAGCGAGGAGCGCACCACGGCGATCGGCGTGCGCAGCTCGTGCGACAGGCGCCCGGCCAGGCTCTCCAGGTAGCCGTGGTGCTGCGCGAGCTTTTCCAGCACGGCGGAGAAGCTGCGCGACAGGTCGCCGATCTCGTCGCCCGCCTGCGAGCCGGACGTCAGGCGCTTCAGCCGGCCGCGCGCGTCCACCGCGCTTTCCGCCTCGTCGCGCAGGCGGCGGATGCGGTTCGACAGGCGCGTGGCGAAGCCGAGCAGCACGGCCGCGGCCAAGGCGAACACCACGATGGTGGTGAGCAGCAGGCGCTCCAGCGCCTGGCTGCGCACGGCGAGGATCGAATGCGTGGTCTCCTCGACGACGACGGCACCGACGACGTCGTCGCGGCTCCAGATCGGATGCGCCGCCGAAACGATCACGGCGCGGCCATCGGCGCTGGCGCGCAGCCGCGCCGCCGGCGCACCGAGCAGGGCGTGGGCGATCTCGCGGCCGGTGCCGAGCACGTCCTCGTCGAGCGCCTCGTCGAAATCCTCGTCCGGCCGCGAGACGATGCGCGACAGGATGGCGCGCCACAGGCGCGCGGCACCCTCGCCGGCATCCGGCGTCGCCTGCGGCTTCAGGCTGCCGGCGAGCGCCAGCAGCTTGAGTTCGCGGTTCACCACCCAGATGCGCGAGGTCGAGCGTTCCAGCCCGCGCAGGATGGCGCCGATCTCCGCCACCGACTGCTGTTCCGTCATCACCGACTCGCGGCCGATCTCCTCGACCACTACCGGTTGGCCGGATTTCTCGGCACGCTCCGCTGCCTGGCGCAGGCTCTCCTCTGCCGCCTGCCGCGCCGCGCTGTTTTCCGGCGGCTTCAAGCGCATCAGCTGCGGCCGCTCGTGCAGGGCGGTGGCCACGGCGCGCGCCGTGGCGAGCAGCGCCTGCTGCTGCGCCTCCAGCAGGAAACGCTCCATCTCCTGCACGTAGCGGTAGCCGACCCAGGGCAGGGCGAACAGCGTCAGCGCGACGAGCGCCAGCTTGAGGCGGAGACTGAAGCGGAACGGCGATTGCGCATTCATGTGCGCCTGAGCGACAAGCCGCCGTCGCCCCGGCGAAAGAACGTCACCCCGGAGTGCTTGAATCCGGGGCCGGGGCCCAGGGATTCACCGCCGGGGCTGGATTCCCGCTTGCGCGGGAATGACGGGACTCGCTTCATGTCTTCCACCGGTAGCCCATGCCGTACACCGTGTCGATCCGGTCGAACGCCGGGTCGGCGGACTGGAACTTGCGGCGGATGCGCTTGATGTGGGAAGTGATGGTGCCCTCGTCCACCACCAGTTTGGCGTCGTGCATGAGCTGGTCGCGGTCCTTCACGTGGCCGGGAAACTTCGCCAGGGTGTGCACCATCCAGAACTCGGTCAAAGTCAGTTCCACCGGCACGGCGTTCCAGCTCGCGCTGAGGCGCTTGGCGTCGAGCCGGAGCGGCCCGCGCTCCAGCACCTCCTCCTCGCCCTGCGGCTCGCCCAGCACATCGACGCGGCGGAACAGCGCGGCGATGCGCGCCAGCAGATGCGGCAGACTGATGTCCTTGGTCAGGTAATCGTCGGCGCCGAGGCGCAGGCCCGAGACGATGTCGAAGTCCGAGTCGCGCGCCGACAGGAAAATGATCGGCAGGCGCGGGCTGAGCGCGCGCAGCTCGCGGCACAGTTCGAAGCCGCCCTCCGGCTCGTCGCCGAGGCCGATGTCGATCACCGCCAGATCGGGCAGCCGCGTGCGGAACGCCGCCAGCGCTTCCGGCCGGCCGGCGTAGGCGGCCACCTCGTAGCCCTGGCGCGCCAGCGCCTCCGCGTAGTTGGCGCGGATGGCGGCTTCGTCCTCGACGATGGCGATGCGTTTCGGCATGCGCGGACTATACCGAAATCCGCTCTGTGCGGAGCGCCCGAAAGGCAATTGCCCTATTTTTGCCACAATTCTTCGCCGCCCCGCCCTTTTCCCTCCCGCCTTCCGCCCGTCTTCCCGGCTTCAATGCAAGCGTCGTCATACAGGAAGGAGAAAAACAATGAACACCACCACTTGTCATGCCCGCGAAAGCAGGAATCCAGGCGTCGTCGGGAACCACCACTGGATCCCCGCTTCCGCGGGGATGACGAACCGCAGCAAACTCCTCGTCGTCGAACTCGTCGCCAAGATCGTGCTGGCCTTCGCCATCGGGCTGGCCGCCTCCATCGCGCTGGCCGGCGTCGTCCTGCTGCTGGCCCACGACGCTCAGGCCGCCGACCTCGTGCCGATGAAGCCTTCGCAGGCGCAGCAGGGCGCGCTGCTGCTGAAGACCGACGGCGCCACGGTCGCCGTGCCGGCGGTGGCGACGGAGGCCGAGATCAAGGTCTCCGGCATCGTCGTCCGCGCCGTCGTCAAACAGATCTACCGCAACCCCTACGACGCCTGGTTCGAGGGCATCTACGTCTTTCCGCTGCCGGAGAACGCTGCGGTGGACCACCTGCGCATGAAGGTCGGCGACCGCATCATCGAGGGCGACATCCAGGAGCGCCAGGCCGCCCGCGCCCAGTACGAGCAGGCCAAGTCGTCGGGCCAGCGCGCGGCGCTGGTCGAGCAGGAGCGGCCCAACCTCTTCACGACGAGTGTGGCCAACATCCCGCCGCGCGGCGAGATCGTCGTGGAGATCGAATACCAGCAGACATTGAAGTACGACTCGGGCAGCTTCAGCCTGCGCTTCCCCATGGTGGTCGGCCCGCGCTACATCCCCGGCACACCTGCCGAAAGCCGGGGCCACGGCTGGTCGCCGAACACCGATCAAGTGAGTGATGCTTCACGCATCACGCCGCCAGTGCTGAATCCCGCCCATCACGCGCCGACCAACCCGGTGCGCCTGAAGATCGTGCTGGAGGCCGGCGTGCCGCTGGCCCGCGTCGACAGCCCCTACCACCCGATCGTGCAGCGCGAGACGGAAGGCGGCGGCCGCATCGTCGAGCTGGCCGAAGGCAGCGTGCCGGCCAACAAGGATTTCGAACTCAAGTGGACGCCGGCGGCGGGCCATGCCCCCCAGGCAGCGTTGTTCACCGAGAAAAGCGGTGACAGGCAGTACGCGCTGCTCATGGTCATGCCGCCGGCGAAGGAGGTCGCCGCCGCGCGCCTGCCGCGCGAAGTGATCTTCGTCATCGATACCTCCGGCTCCATGTCGGGCAGCTCCATCGCCCAGGCCAAAGAAGCGCTGGAACTCGCCGTCTCGCGCCTCGCCGGGCAGGACAGTTTCAACGTCATCGAATTCAACTCGTACGCGAAAGCGCTCTACCCCGACGCCCGCCCGGCCAGCGCCGCCAACCGCGACAACGCCGTGCGCTGGGTGCGCCGACTGCAGGCGCAGGGCGGCACCGAAATGGCGCTGGCGCTCAACCTGGCCCTCAACGGCCGCGAGAACCCCGGCCGCGTGCGCCAGGTGATTTTCCTCACCGACGGCGCCGTCGGCAACGAGGACGGCCTCTTCAAGCTGATCAAGGACAAGCTCGGCGACTCGCGCCTGTTCACCGTCGGCATCGGCTCGGCGCCCAACGGCCACTTCATGGGCAAGGCCGCGCAGGCCGGCCGCGGCACCTTCACCTACATCGGCAAGATCGAGGAAGTGAAGGAGAAGATGGGCGGCCTCTTCGCCAAGCTCGAATCGCCGGTGCTGAAGGGCATCGACATCGCCTGGCCGGGCACGGTCGAAGCCTGGCCGAAACGCGTGCCCGACCTGTATCTCGGCGAACCGATCGTCGTCTCCGCCCGGCTCGACAAGGCCGACGGCGAGATTCGCCTCACCGGCCTGCGCGGCGACGCGCCCTGGCAGGCGACGCTGCCGCTGGCCGACGCGCGCACGGGCAAGGGCATGGGCGTGCTGTGGGCGCGCGAGAAGATCCAGTCCCACATCGACGGCCTGCGCGACGGCGGCAAGGAGGAAGAGGTGCGCGACGCGGTCGTCGAGGTCGCCATCGCCCACCACCTGGTGAGCAAATACACCAGCCTCGTCGCGGTGGACAAGACGCCGGCGCGGCCGAGCGAGGACGCGCTCCAGTCCGGCGCCATCCCGACCAACCTGCCGGAAGGCTGGGAGTTCGAGAAAGTCTTCGGCGAGCTGCCGCAGGGTGCCACCGATTCGCTGTGGAACCTGCTGGCCGGCTTCCTCACCCTGCTGCTGGCGATCGGGTTGTATGTCACTGCGCGCCGCAACCCGGTCGTCCTGAGGAGGGGCTGAGATGAAAATGCGCTTATTCGCGGCAGGTAGGCCGCTCCCACAACAACAGCAGCATGACTGGCCGCTCGGCGTCGAATGCGCCTGGCCCGCTACCCAGCGCATCGCCCTCGCAAAGCCTTGTAGGTCGGGCTTCAGCCCGACGCGTCCCACGGGGATTTCCTCCGGTCATCGGCATGAAGGCCGACCTACGCTACGGCACCGCTGGCAGCTCTGGCTCGCCGCCGCCGCCTTCGCCCTCAGCCTCTGGCAGCTCGGCCAGGGCGGCTACATCCAGGCGAAAGCCTGGCTGGCGCAGGTGCTCATCAAGCAGGCCTGGGCGCGCACGCTGGAAGGCGAACAACACGCCAAACCCTGGCCCTGGGCCGACACCTGGCCGGTGGCGCGTATCAGCGTGCCCGGCCGAGACATCGAGCGCTTCGTGCTGGCCGGCGCCAACGGCCGCAGCATCGCCTTCGGCCCCGGCCACGTCTTCGGCACGCCGCTGCCGGGCGAGGCCGGCAACAGCGTCGTCGGCGCCCACCGCGACACCCACTTCGCCTTCCTGCGCGTGCTGCAGCCGGGTGAAGAGATCGTGGTTGAAAAGTCAGTCTCCGGAATACGGCGATATCGCGTCGAGCGCAGCGAGATCGTCGACAAGCGCGAGACGCGCGTGCTGGCGCAGCCGCCCGGCGAGACGCTGCTCACGCTCGTTACCTGCTACCCCTTCGACGCCCTGCGCGCCGGCGGGCCGCTGCGCTACGTCGTCACCGCGAAAGCGATATGAGCACCCGTCATTCCCGCGAAAGCGGGAATCCACACGCACCGAAAACCCTGGATCCCCGCTTCCGCGGGGATGACAACCGATAGGAGCCGCCGCATGAAAACTTCTTCCGCCCTCTGCTTCTCCGTCGCCCTCGCCAACACGCGCGCCTTCGACGACAACTCGGGCTGTCCGCGGCCCATTCTCGTGCCGCGGGTGGACAAACTCGTCGTCGACAAGGCGCGCCGCCGTCTCGCCCTGATGTGCCGTCAACGCGTCGTGCGCAGCTACCGCGTCTCGCTCGGCGGCGAGGGCAGCGCGCCGGCCGGACGCTATGTGATTGCCGGACGCAACCCGAAGAGCCCCAACCACCTCGCCCTGCGCCTTGCCTGTCAGGCCGCCGACGTTTCCGGGCGCTTTGGCCTGCAAATCCACGGCACACCAGACTGGCTCGGCCCGCTCGCCGCCGCCCTCAAGGGCAGCGACTGGACCACCGGCGGCATCGCCGTCAGCAACGAGGACATCGAAGAGATCTGGAACCTGGTGATCGACGGCACACCGGTAGTCGTCAGGCCGTAGTCCTTCCCCAGCGCAGCGCCGTCGTCAGCTTGCAGAGCCGCTCTCGGTCGAGGAAGGGCCGCGCCCGTGCCGCCAGGAAGGCCGTCGGGCAATGCACACGCAGCTCGTTCAGGGACGGCGTCGCGCCCTCGATGACGACGCGGCCGCGGCCCATCACGCAGTAGCTCTGGCCGGGCGAGAGGAAGATGTCGCCCGGCTCGCCCGTCACCGTCACCCAGAGCAGGCCGCTGGTGGCGTCGATGACGACGCCCGCTGCATCCTCCAGCACGATGGTCTCGCCGTTGGCAAGCGCAATGGGTCGAAGCTGCAGACAGTAATGGCTGTTCGGCATGATGTCCCCGCGGGAAGCGTTGAGGACAGTCTAGGTTTCAGTCCTTTACCGATACAGATACAACCATGCATAATTGTTACCAATACAGTTTCGCGTATTGGCAAACTGTGCTGGTCGCATCGGGGTGCAACTGTATCTGTTCGCCCCAGCCCGCCCTGCCCAGAATGGCGGAGTCATTCGGAGAATCCTCATGGATACGGACACGCGCGGCCTGCGCTACGAAACCCTGGCCGACGAATTCGCCGGCCTCATCGACCGGCGCGTGCTCGGCCCTGGCGACCGCCTGCCCTCGGTGCGCCGGCTCTCGCAGGAGAAGCGCCTCTCGGTGTCCACCGTTCTGCAGGCGCTGCGCACCCTGGAGGACCGCGGCCTGGTCGAGGCGCGCCCGCAGTCCGGCTTCTTCGTGCGCCGCCGCCCGCTCGCCCGCGCCGAGCCGGAGGCGCGCCGCACGCCGGCGCGGCCGGTGAAGGTCGGCATCTCCCAGCGCATCGTCAACGTGCTGCAGTTGAACGCCCGCTCCGGCATCGTGCCGCTCGGCGCGGCGCTGCCGGACACCTCGCTGCTCCCGGTGGCGGCGATCCAGCGCCTCTACGCGAGCGTCGCCCGCCAGCCGGGCCTGCTGCGCAGCGGCAGCCACACCGACATGAACGAGCCGGCGCTGGTGCGCCAGCTGGTGCGCCGCTCGGTAAGCTGGGGCGGGCCGCTGGAGGCCGAAGAGCTCGTCGTCACCAATTCCTGCACCGAGGCGATGTACCTCTGCCTGCGCGCCGTGACCAAGCCCGGCGACACCGTCGCCGTCGAGTCGCCGGGCTACTACCTGATGCTGCAACTCCTCGAATCGCTCGGTTTGAAAGCGCTGGAAATCCCCACCGATCCGCGCCGCGGCATTTCCGTCGATGCGCTCGATCTTGCCACGCGCGACGGCAAGGTCAAGACCTGCCTGCTCGTCGCCAACGCCGGCAACCCGCTCGGCACCATCCTCTCCGACGCCGACAAGAAGCGCCTCGCCCGGCTGCTCGAATCGCGCGGCGTGCCGCTGATCGAGGACGACATCTACGGCGACCTGCACTTCGGCGAGCGGCGTCCGTGGCCGGTGAAAGCCTTCGACCGCGGCGGCAACGTCATGCTCTGCGCCTCGTTCTCCAAGTCCATCACGCCGGCCCTGCGCTGCGGCTTCGTCGCCGCCGGCCGCCATCGCGCCGAATTGATGCGGCAGAAGACCTTGGTGAGCGGAGCCACCAATCCGATCACCCAGAACGTCCTGGCGCGTTACCTCGAGACCGGCGCCTACGACCGCAACGTGCGCAAGCTGCGCCAGGCCTACCGCCAGCAGGTCGAGCGCATGGCCGATGCCGTCTCGCGCCATTTTCCCGAAGGCACGCGCATCACCCGTCCTCAGGGCGGCCTGGTGCTCTGGCTGGAGTTGCCCGGAAAGGTAGACACGAATGCCCTGTTCGAACGTGCCGCCGAGGAGAATATCGCCTTCGTCCCCGGCGATCTCTTCTCCGCCAGCGGCCTTTACCGCAACTGCCTGCGCCTGAACTGCGGCAACCCGTGGACGCCGGCCATCGAGGCGGGCGTGCGGCGGCTCGGCGAGATGGCGACGGAGATGCCCGGGAAAGCCTAAAGTCCGCCTTCTCCCTGTAAAATTCAGGGATGAAACGAATTGCAATTTACGACTCCACCCTGCGCGACGGCGCCCAGGCGCAGGGCATCTCCTATTCGGTGGACGACAAGATCAAGATCGTCGAGCGCCTCGATGCGCTCGGCGTGCATTACATCGAGGCCGGCAACCCCGGCTCCAACCCGAAGGATCTGGAATTCTTCGAGCGCGTGCGCGGCATGCAGCTGAAGAACGCCAAACTCATCGCCTTCGGCGCCACGCGCAAGATCGGCATCAAGGCCGAGGACGACGGCAACGTGCGCTCGATCCTCGCCGCCGGCACGGACGCGGTGGCCATTTTCGGCAAGAGCTGGGACTACCAGGTCACCGAGGTCCTGCGCACCCAGCTCGACGAGAACCTGCGCATGATCGGCGACACCATCCGCTACCTCAAGCAGCAGGGCAAGGAAGTGGTGTACGACGCCGAGCATTTCTTCGACGGCTACAAGGCCAACCCGGACTACGCGCTCGCCACCCTGAAGGCCGCCGCCGACGCCGGCGCCGACAGCCTGTGCCTGTGCGACACCAACGGCGGCACCTTCCCGAGCGACATTTTTGCCATCACGCAGAAGATCGTCGCGCAGTTCAAGACGCCGATCGGCATCCACTGCCACAACGACTGCGAGATGGCGGTGGCCAACTCGGTGATGGCCGTGCAGGCCGGCGCGACGCAGGTGCAGGGCACCATCAACGGCATCGGCGAGCGCTGCGGCAACGCCAACCTGTGCGCGATCATCCCCGACCTGCAATTGAAGCTCGGCTTCGAGTGCATCCCGCCGCAGAACATGGCCACGCTCACCACGGTGGCGCGCGCAGTGTCCGACATCGCCAACATGCCGCACAACGAGAAGGCCGCCTACGTCGGCGCCGACGCCTTCGCCCACAAGGGCGGCATGCACGTCGACGCCGTGGTGAAGAACCCCGTCTCCTACGAGCACATCGACCCCGACCTGGTCGGCAACAGCCGCCGCACGCTGATGTCCGAAGTCGCCGGCCGCAGCACCCTGCTTGCGCGCATCCAGGCCGTCGACCCGTCGATCGGCAAGGACTCGCCCGAGACGAAGAAGATCATCGACCGCCTCAAGCAGCTCGAGCACGAGGGCTACCACTTCGAGGCCGCCGAGCAGTCCTTCGAGCTGGTCGTGCGCAAGATGCTCGGCAAATACCAGCCCTTCTTCGAGCTCATCGAGTTCAAGGTGATGGTGAACGAACCCTCGGTGAATGCCATGAACTCCTCGGCGATGATCAAGATCCGCGTCGGCAACGAGACCGAGATCACCGCCGCCGAGGGCGACGGCCCGGTGAACGCCCTCGACAAGGCCGTGCGCAAGGCGCTCGAGCGCTTCTACCCGGCCATCGGCGAGATCCGCCTGACCGACTACAAGGTGCGCGTGCTCGATTCCGACCAGGCCTCGGCCGCCAAGGTGCGCGTGCTCATCGAATCGACCGACCACCGCGAGCACTGGACCACCATCGGCGTATCGACCGACATCATCGACGCCTCCTGGCATGCCCTGGTGGATTCGATCGAGTACAAGCTGGTGCGTGAGCAGGAAAGGAAGGGCTGACACTCTCCCCTCTCCCGCGTGCGGGAGAGGGGCCGGGGGAGAGGGCCGGCCGCTTGCCCCTCTCCCTAGCCCTCTCCCCGCAAGCGGGGAGAGGGAACAGAATTTCCCCGATCCGGCTTCAGCAGCACCAGCTTGAGCTGCTCCTGCTCCACCGGATGCAGCGTCACCTGCTGGTAGCTCACCAGCCCCCACTTCGGATGGTTGAAGGCGCGCTGGCCGCCCTGGCGCTCCAGCACGTCGTGCTGCTTCCAGTAGCGCGAAAACTCCGGGCTGCCCTTTTTCAGTTCCTCGATCAGCTGCTGCAGCGCCGGTTCGTCCAGCCGCGTGCGGCAATCGGCGCGGAACTCCGCGGTCAGGCGGCGCGCCCGCGTTTCCCAGTCGGTGATGAACTTCCTCGCCTTCGCATCGAGGAAGACGAAGCGCAGCAGGTTGCGCGGCGGCTCGTGCGCCGATTTGTGTGACTTGGCCGGCTTGTCCAGCCAGCCGGCGAACAGCGCCGCCGCCGCCTGGTTCCAGGCCAGCATGTCCCATGTGCGGCCCATGATGTAGGCGGGAATGCCGATGTCGCCGAGCATGGCGGTCAGCAGTTCCGAGGCGGCATCCTCCTCCGGCGCCGCGCCGAGCGGATCGCGCCGCCCGGCCAGCTCGAAGATATAGGCGCGCTCGCCGCGCGTCAGGCGCAGCGTCTGCGCCAGCCGGCTCAGCACGTCGGCCGAGACGCTGACCTCGCGCCCCTGCTCGATCCAGGTGTACCAGGTCGGGCTGATGCCGGCCAGCTGCGCCACCTCTTCGCGGCGCAGGCCCTGCGTGCGGCGGCGGCCGGCGGGAAAGCCGAACGCCTCCGGCGCCTGGCGACCGCGCAGCACCTGCAGGAACTCGCCGAGTTCCTTGCGACGACTGTCCATGTTCTTCCCCTTGGCTGGTATTGCCAGTACTAGTATAACTGCCTGTCTTGTCAGGGTATCAAAGCTTGGCTAGCATTTCTTCCGAAACGGGCTTCCAATAGCCCTCCCCACCCGACTTCACGCAGCAAGGAGCCACCATGGCCGGCAAGACGCTTTACGACAAACTCTGGGAATCGCACGTCGTCCGCGAGGAATCCGACGGCACCTGTCTCCTCTACATCGACCGCCACCTCATGCACGAGGTGACCAGCCCGCAGGCCTTCGAGGGCCTGCGCCTGGCCGGCCGCAAGGCCTGGCGCGCCACCAGCGTGGTCGCCAACCCCGACCACAACACGCCGACCGACCGCTGGGACGAGGGCATCAAGGACCCGATCTCGCGCCTGCAGGTGGAGACGCTGGACGCCAACATCCGCGATTTCGGCGCGCTGGTGTACTTCCCCTTCAAGCACGCCAACCAAGGCATCATCCACGTCATCGGCCCGGAGAACGGCACGACGCTCCCCGGCATGACCGTGGTGTGCGGCGACAGCCACACCTCGACGCACGGCGCCTTCGGCGCGCTGGCGCACGGCATCGGCACCTCGGAAGTCGAGCACGTGCTCGCCACGCAGACGCTGGTCGCCAAGCGCTCGAAGCGCATGCTTATCAAGGTCGACGGAAAAGTCAGTCCCGGTGTGACGGCGAAGGACATCGCGCTGGCGATCATTGGAAAAATCGGCACCGCCGGCGGCACCGGCTACGCCGTCGAGTTCGGCGGCTCGGCCATCCGCGCCCTCTCCATGGAAGGCCGCATGACCCTCTGCAACATGGCCATCGAGGGCGGCGCCCGCGCCGGCCTCGTCGCCCCCGACGAGAAGACCTTCGAATACCTCAAGGGCCGCCAGTTCGCGCCCAAGAATGACAAAAGCGGCGCCGACTGGGACAAGGCCGTCGCCTACTGGAAGACGCTGCAGTCCGACGCCAACGCGAAGTTCGACGCCGTCGTCGAGCTCGACGCCGCGAAGATCGAGCCGCAGGTCACCTGGGGCACCTCGCCCGAGCAGGTGCTGCCGGTCGGCGGCCGCGTGCCCAACCCGGCCAAGGAAAGCGATGCGCAGAAGCGCGCCGGCATCGAGCGCGCGCTCGCCTACATGGGCCTGAAGGCCGACACGCCGATCCAGGACATCCAGGTCGACAAGGTCTTCATCGGCTCGTGCACCAATTCGCGCATCGAGGACCTGCGCGCCGCCGCCCAGTACACCAAAGGCAGGAAGAAGGCGGCGAACGTGAAGCTCGTGCTGGTGGTGCCGGGCTCCGGCCAGGTCAAGCGCCAGGCCGAGGCCGAGGGTCTCGACAGGATCTTCACCGCGGCCGGCTTCGAATGGCGCGAGCCGGGCTGCTCGATGTGCCTGGCCATGAACGCCGACCGCCTCGCCCCGGGCGAGCGCTGCGCCTCCACCTCCAACCGCAACTTCGAAGGGCGCCAGGGCGCCGGCGGACGCACCCACCTCGTCAGCCCCGAGATGGCCGCCGCCGCCGCCATCGCCGGCCACTTCGTCGACATCCGCAAAATCTGAGGAACCGCCATGAAAGCCTTCAAATCCCTCGACGGCCTGGTCTGCCCGCTAGACCGCGCCAACGTCGACACCGACGCCATCATCCCCAAGCAGTTCCTCAAGTCGATCAAGCGCTCGGGCTTCGGCCCCTACCTCTTCGACGAGTGGCGCTATGCCGACGTCGGCGAGCCGGACATGGACTGCAGCAAGCGCCCGCTGAAGAAGGATTTCGTGCTGAACCAGCCGCGCTACAAGGGCGCGCAGGTGCTGCTCGCCCGCGACAACTTCGGCT
The DNA here is from genome assembly GCA_964475635.1 of uncultured Rhodocyclaceae bacterium. Lineage (GTDB taxonomy): Bacteria > Pseudomonadota > Gammaproteobacteria > Burkholderiales > Rhodocyclaceae > Desulfobacillus. Next base: position 38,600 of record CAYYXS010000032.1, on the reverse strand, counting down.
GCGGCTCCAGCCGCGAGCACGCGCCCTGGGCCATCGAGGACTACGGCTTCCAGGTCGTCATCGCGCCGTCCTTCGCCGACATCTTCTTCGGCAACTGCTACAAGAACGGCATCCTGCCGATCGTCGCCTCACACGCCATCGTCGACCAGCTCTTCCGCGAATGCGCCGCGCAGAAGGGCTACCGGCTGCGCGTCGACCTCGAGACGCAGACCGTGCGCAACCCCGCCGGCGAGTGGTTCCAGTTCGACATCACGCCGCACCGCAAGCACTGCCTGCTGAACGGCCTCGACGAGATCGGCCTGACGCTGCAGCACGCCGACGAGATCAAGGCCTTCGAAACGAAGCACAAGGCCGCGCAGCCCTGGCTGTTCGCCTGAGCACCACGTAAATCCCGCCGCGGCCGTCCGGCCGCGGGCGCCCTCCCAGAAGTCAGTCCCCGCAACACGGCGGCGCAACCCTTGCCATAGTCCCGAAATGGGACTATGCTGCATTTTATGCGTGTCATCGCCCTGCGCACGATCAAGCAGTTCATCGGGAAGCACGACGACGCACGCGAGCCGGCGCTGGCGTGGTACCGGCAAGTGCTCGGAGCAGACTGGGCGTCGCCGGCCGAAGTGAAACGCGAAATCGGCAGCGCGAGCATCTTGAAGGACGGCCGCGCAGTGTTCAACATCGGCGGCAACAAGTATCGGATCGTGGTCTGGATCAACTACCCTTACCGGGTTGTTTACGTGCGGTTCATCGGCACGCACCGCCAGTACGACGCGATCGACGCGCAGACGATATAGGCAAGCGAGGCATTCAATGGATATCAAACCCATCCGCAACAAACGCGACTACGAGGCAGCGCTCGGGGATATCGAGCGCCTGATGACGGCCAGGCGCAACACGCCGGAAGGCGACCGGCTGGACATCCTGGTCACGCTGGTCGAAGCCTACGAGGCGAAGCATTTTCCGCTTGACCTCCCGGATCCGGTGGAAGCCATCAAGTTCGTCATGGAACAACGCAATCTCGCCGTCAAGGACCTGGTCCCTTATATCGGCCAACCCAACCGGGTGTATGAAGTGCTGAATCACAAGCGACCGCTGACCATGGCCATGGCCTGGAAGCTGCACAAGGGACTGGGTATTCCTGCGGAGTCCCTGATCAAGCAGGCCGCTTAGGGTCGTCACTCACACCGCATGCCCAGACTGGGCATGATCGTGCCCATATTGGGCACCCCTACCCGAACACCCACGCCAGCGCCTCGTAGTCCGGCAGCCCCTTACTTCGCCGTCGGCGTGTAGGTCCACACCCAGTTGTTGTTGAGCGCCTTCATCACGATGGACTTGCCGTCCGGCGTCACCGTGATGGGGCCGTCCTTGGGAATCATGCCGGCCATGGCCAGCGCCTGCGGATCGGGCGGACCGATGTATTCCCGGGCCGCCACGGTCGCCCCCTTGAACAGGCGCAGCTTGCTGCTGCAGGAATCCGCCACCATCGTATCCGGATGGATGCGCTTGCCGACCAGTTCCAACGCCTCCTTGGGTTTGGATTGCCGGATCTCCACCACATCGAAGTGCTCGTAGGGGCCGTTCAGCTTCCCGGTCGGACACTTCTTCTCCATCCCCATGAGGTTGGAAACCTTCGCCGCCTCGTTCCGGATGGTCGGCGTGCCCACGATCACGCCCTTCTTCCTGTTCCAATCGAAGGACAGCGTCACGCGCTCGGCCACATCCGCATAGAGATCCGCATCCGTGGGCGGAATCTGCACATGCTTCTGAAAAAACTCCCCCACCACCTCGTAATGCACGATCTCGGCCTTGGCCCACTTCTGCATGGCGGCCGTGTCCTGTGCAGCGGCGGGCGCCGGCTGGAACAGGGCGACGACGATCAGGGATATGCCGATCAGGGCTGGTTTCATCTGGGACTCCTTAGGGTAAGGTCTGTGCATTATCTGTCTGCCTATCCGTCACGAACGCACAAACGCCAGCAGCGGGCCGTAATCCTTGCCGTCGGCAGCGCGCAGGGCCGCAAGATAGCGCTGCCGCACTTCGCCGTCGGCAACCAGGTTCCCCGCTCCCCAGGAGAAACGCGGCGCGCCGTGCTGCACCAGCAGCAAATCCGCCATGGTCCGCGACAGCCGGCCATTGCCGTTCGCAAAGGGATGGATCGCCACCAGCCGGTGACTGAACCGCGCCGCGATTTCGTCGAGCGGGTAGCTCTTGAATTCAAACTGCGTGTTCACGTCCTCGCATAGGTCATGCAAGGCCGGCTGGATGCGCAGCGGGTCCACGCCAATGTTCTTTTCGGTGGTGCGGAATTTTCCCGCCCAGCGCCAGGTGGTGCCGAACATGCGCTTGTGCAAGGCGCAGACGAACTCGTTGCCGAGCAGATTCTTGTGCCGCCGTCCGAAAGCCCATCGCTCCCCATCGATGATGTTCACCATCTCCCACTCGTTCAACTGGCCGTGGTTGGCGATGTGCGAGGGAATCAGCCCGGCCGCCTCGTCGGGATCGAGCGGCGTGGCGCCGGGCGGATAGTCGAGATTCATTGCCATAGCTTGCGCGCACTTCCCCTCAGCAGTGACTCCGCCAGCAACTTGCGCTGACGCTCGCGTTCCGCCGCAGACACGCTTTGCGCCTCCAGCTTCATGGAATGATCGGTCGGCTGCAGCAAGGCCTCGGCAAGCGCGTCGGCGCGGCGCTCGCGCAGGTCGTCGAGCGTGCCGTGCTCCGGCACCAACGCATAGACCATGCGGCAACCCATCGCCCGCGCCAGGCGATCCAGGCTCTCCAGCGTGATGCGGCGATCGGCCTCGACCCGCTCGAAATCCTGCACCGATTGCCGGCTGATGCCGGCGCGCGCACCCAGTTGCGCTTGCGTCATGCCCAGCGCTTCACGGATCGCACGCACCCATCCGCCACGCGGCGGCATGGCCGCTTCCGGGCTGGGGTAAGCCTGCAGCGCATCGGAAAGCTGCATTCGCTTTAGTTTCTTATTTGAATCAATCATCAGACGCTCCTAAGGCAGGCTATAACCTGCCTAACGAGCGTATTGTGCTGGCTATAGCCGGCATATGTCAATAATATTGCCGTCTATAACCTGCTTTTTATTTACCCGAACACCCGCGCCAGCGCCTCGTAGTCCGACAGCTCGTTGTACACCTGCGCCGAGAGGCGCGCCCAGAGGCGGCCGGCGATGGGGAACACCGGCACCTCGATGCGGTGCTCGTCGAGCAGCCGCTTGCGCCAGCGCCGCGCCGCTTCCTCGCTGCCGGCATCCTCCACCGGCAGCGGCAGCGACACCATCGCCGCGCACATGCCGAGCGGCGCGCCCGGCGCAACGCCCCACGCATCGGCGACCAGCTCCGCCGCCGCCCGCGCCTGGCCGACCAGTTCGGACTGGTAGCAGTCGACGCCGAGTGCCTCGATGAACTCCAGCGCCGCCATCACCGCCAGCCGCGCGCTCGGGTCGTGCGTGCCGGGCCAGGCGAATTCCTGCTCGTAGCCCTCGCCGTAGAAGTTCGAAACCACCGTCGGATGCAGGTCGCGCTGCCCCTCCGGCGTCGCATACAGGAAGCCGCAGCCCTTCGGCGCGCACAGCCACTTGTGGCAGTTGCCGGCGTACCAGTCCATGCCCTGCGCCGCCAGCGCATCCAGCCCGAGCGGCAGCATGCCCGGCGCGTGCGCGCCATCCACCAGCACCGGCACGCCGCGCGCGCGGCACAGGCGCACGATCTCCTCGACGGGCGACACCGCCGCCAGCGGCGCGAAAACGTGATCGACGATCGCCAGGCGCGCGCCGCCCGAGAGCGCCTGCGCGTAGGCCGCCGCCACCGCCTCCGGCCCCGGCAACGGCCAGGGCACGCGCGCCTCCGTCAAAGTCAGTCCATGGCGCTCGGCGACGAAGCGCGCCGCGTTCTTCACGCCCGGATAGGCGTGGTCGGCGATGACGATGCGCTCCCCCGCGCGCCAGCGCAGCGAGCGCAGCACCGCATTGGCGCCGGCCGTGGCGTTGTCCACAAAAGTCAGTCGCTGCGATACGGCGCCGACGAACTCAGCCAACCGCCCGCGCGCCGCCAGCAGCGCTCCCGGCAGCTCATCCACCATGAAGCGCACCGGCTCGCGCTCCATCGCCTCGCGCCAGCGCGACTGCGCCGCGAGCACATGCAAGGGCGCCGCGCCGAAGGAACCGTGGTTGAGGAAACGGATGCCCGGGTCGAGCGACCACAGGCTGCGCAGGGGGTGGCCGAAGGGGGTGTTGGGCGGGGGAAGATGGCTCTCTATCGCCGGGTTCATCTCAAATTGATATTCGCAATGTCGGTAATGCGCCGACGCACGGATTCGATGCGTTGTCCGTACAGTTCGTCATAGACGACCAGGCCGGGCAGGGTGTTCTCGAAATCCGGGTGCTGCAGCACCTCGCGGAAACGCGCAGCCAGATAGCGGGCCAGTTCTTCGTCGCTCGCCGCAATCTCCGCCCCGGCTTCCGGACGGCCGTCCAACACGTTGATGATGTCCTCGAAATCGTGGCTGGCCATGATGTCCCTGCCGCCGCGTTGTGAAAACGCCTCGAATTTCGTCGCCAGGAAAGCGGGCGCTGAAATCAGTTGGATCCGCCTGCCGCTGGGCAACGTCGTCGCCACCGCAGTGGCAGTTGCCAGCGGATACCAGCGATTCGAAAAGCCGAGGACGCGCTCGTCGGTCGGCATCAGGTCCACCGCCACGCCGCCGAAGCGCCAGCGGCAAATCGGCGCGTCCTGCGACATGTCGCGCATGAAGCCGCGTTCGGCGAAGCGCGCTTCCAGGGCATGGTAGCCGGCAAGGGCCGTCACCTGCGCGACGAGGTCGACGTCGAACGTGGCCCGCGGCGGCGGCGCCTGCATCGAGGTGAACAGCAGCCCGGTCGCGCAACCGCCGACCAATACCAGCTCATCGCACAACTCGCCCAGCGCCCCGGCGACCAGCTCGACCCTTTGCAGGTTCGGATCGTTCGGATTCATTGCCGGGCCGACAGCCGCTCCTCGAAGAGTTGCGCGGCCAGATTCCGCTCACGCGCGTTGCCCATGCGCAGGGCATCGAACAGCGCCAGGTTCTCGTAAAGCGCGGGGTTGCGCAGCGCGGAGGCCGGCGCACTCGGATACAGGGGAAACAGCGCAATGCCCCGCGCATTGCCCTCTTCATGCGGCCACACGGGCGGCGGATCGCTTGACGGCACGATCAGCTTGTCGAGCGGTGGCGCGGCATGGGACGTGGGCACGCCGCCCACCATCGCGCCCCGCGCGGCCGGAAAGGCATAGCGCGCGCCATGCAGCAGAAACTCCTTGAACGATAGCGTGATGATGGATGGCCGCTTGTCGATGAACGCCAGCAGCCGGGCCTGCTCGGCGCGCTTGAGGGCGCCATGAACCTCGGACATGGACAGCCCGGTCAAGGAGGCCAGCTCGGGATAGGTCAGGCCCTCTCCCTTCACAGCTACAAGCGCCAGAAGGAGATAGAAATCCTGCGGCTTCAGTGCAGGCTGGCGATTGACGGGTCGGCGCATGGCTGCTTTCTCGATTTCGCATTTCGCGAAAAGCGAAAGTAACAACAAGTCAACACCTTGTCAATTAACTCCGATTCCTATTCGCCATTTGCAAATAGCGAATGTTGCCATTCGGAGAAAATTGCCTAGAATGCATCAATGGCACGGACATTCATTAGCCAATAAAATACCAAAGTAGTTAGATAATATTATGTAAATAAACGAAATACAAAATCTGTACGAAGGACATTTTCAAGGACATTTAAGGCAATGAAACCCCTGCCCGACTGCCGGCTCAGGGTCGAAACAGACCGCTTGGGCCCCTTCACCTTCCAGATCGGCGTCGACCTAGAGGACCTCGTCGTGCCCCTGCAGCGGGTGGAGGACGCGCACGATCTCTTCATCAAGACGCCGCTCAACCAAGTGGCCAGCCAGCTCGAAAAAGAGGTCGTCGTCAGCAGCGTGTTCGGCACCAACACCATCGAAGGCGGCACGCTGAGCGAAGCGGAAACTGCGCGGGTGCTGCAACTCGATCCCAAAGAGGTCAAGGAAACCGAGCAGCGCCGCGCCGTGAACATCAAGGCGGCCTACGATTTCGCGCAGGGTGCCGCAAAGTCCGCCGGCTGGCGCCTGGACCTCGACTTCATCCGCACGGTCCACGCCCACATCACGCGCGACCTGCCCGATCCGGACATGGTCCCGGGCATGTTCCGCGACAACCCCAAGGGTAAGACAACCTACGTCGGTGACGAGGCCCATGGCGGCCGCTACAAGCCGCCCCAGTACGGCGGCGATGTGAAGCTGCTCATGGGTAAGCTGATCGAATGGCACGACTGCCTGCTCGAGCACGAGGTGCCCGCACTGATCCGCGCGCCGCTGATCCATCTCTACTACGAAACCATCCACCCCTTCTGGGACGGCAACGGCCGCGTCGGCCGCGTGATCGAAGCGACGCTGCTGCAGGCGGCGGGATACCGCTACGCGCCGTTCGCGATGGCGTACTATTACCTCGACCACATCGACGAATACTTTACGCTGTTCAACACCTGCCGGAAGAACGCCGTGAAGCACGAGGCAGCGCCCAACCAGCCCTTCGTCCGCTTCCACCTGGAAGGGATGCGCGTCGTCATCCACCGACTGCATGAGCGCTGCAACCGGATCGTCGGGGTACTGCTCTACGAAAGCAAAATCCGGCGTGCGCTGGATCGCAAGGAAATCAATGCGCGCCAGTACACCATCCTTGCGCAGCTGCTCGGCAAGGGGCCCACCGACCTCGAAGAGGTGCGGCACAGCCCCTGGTATCAAAGCCTGTACTTCAAGCTCAACGACAAAACCCGGTTTCGCGACCTGAATCGGCTACGTGAAATGGAACTGCTGTTCCTGGATGACAAGAACCAACTTTGGCCGGGCTTTGCGCGGCCAAAGAACATCAAGGCCGGCGGGAGAAAAGGCGCCTGAGCGTAAAGAGAAAAGTCAGTCTCCGCAACACGGCGCCGCAGTCCGCATGCCAATGTCCCATAATACGTGTGGTTCATCTGCAAGCACCGCCTGTACGACCGATCGACGCGCAGACGATATAGGCAAGCGAGGCATTCAATGGACATCAAACCCATCAAGACGAAGCGTGACTACGAGGCGGTGCTCGGGCAAATCGAGCAACTGATGACGGCGAAGCGCAACACGCCCGAAGGCGACCGGCTGGACATCCTGGTCACGCTGGTCGAAGCCTACGAGGCCAGGCATTTTCCGCTCGACCTGCCCGATCCGGTGGAAGCCATCAAATTCGTCATGGAACAGCGCAATCTCGCCGCCAAGGACCTGGTGCCTTACATCGGCCAGCCCAATCGGGTGTACGAGGTACTCAGCCACAAGCGCCCGCTGACCATAGCCATGGCCTGGAAGCTGCACAAAGGGCTGGGCATTCCTGCGGAAGGTTAGGTATGCCAGTTCCCATAATCGATCTCTTTGCTGGGCCGGGAGGGCTCGGGGAGGGATTTGTCTCTCTGAGGGGACATAGGAAGCAGCCATTTTTCGAGATCGGACTTTCCATCGAAAAGGACGCTGTTGCACATCGAACGCTGACGCTCAGAGCAGTCTTCAGGCGTCTGCGCGGCACCAAGGACGTCAAGCACTACTACAGCTACATACGGGGCGAGATCGACGAGGCCACTTTCCTCGGAATCGATGCCGTAGCCAGCGCTTTTGAGCATGCTGCCACCGAGGCGCGGTGCCTGGAGCTGGGAAAGTCCGATGAAGCCAGTATCGACAGAGAAATCCGTGCCGCACTGAAGGAGCAGGAAACATGGGTGCTGATCGGTGGCCCTCCCTGCCAAGCATATTCCCTGGCAGGGCGCTCCAGGCGTGCCAACGACAAGGACTTTCACAAGGACGTAAAGCACTTTCTCTACAGGGAGTACCTAAGGATCATCCAGGTGCACAAGCCCACTATCTTTGTGATGGAGAACGTCAAGGGATTGCTCTCCTCGAAGCACTCTGGCAACCCGATGTTCGAGAAGATCATTGCGGATCTGTCGGCACCTGCCGAGGGACTCGAATATGAAATCCGCTCTTTCACCAAGAGGGCGGGCAGTGGTTCGCTGGAGCCCACCGACTACATCATCCATTCCGAGTGCTATGGGATACCACAGAGCAGGCATCGTGTGATCCTGCTTGGTGTGAGGAAGGGTTTGGGCATGCCACAACATCAGTTGCTGACGCCGGTATCCAGGCCCGTTTCTGTCAGACAGGCTATTGACGATCTCCCTCGAATCCGCAGCCGACTGTCGAGGGGCGACTCTTTCGAGGCCTGGCGAAAGGCTGTTCAGGCCGCACCCTCTTACGTCAAGGGATGGCGGACAGAAAACGGGTCCGCCACCATGATCGTGACAATGTGTGCCTTTGCCGCTGCAGCAAAAATCACCTCGACCGGAGGAGCCTTCATTTCACGGGACTACAGAAGGCCCAAGAAACCAACGGCACTTCAGCGATGGCTACATGACCGAAGACTGGGCGGAGTCTGCCAGCATGAGGCGCGCTCGCACATGGCATCCGACCTTGCCCGCTATCTTTTCTCGGCCAGCTTTGCTCATCTCTGGGGGTATCCCCCTCGGCTGGATGTATTCCCTCCGAAGCTACTTCCCGATCACATCAACGTGCACGTTGAACAAGAATCCGAAGCCATCCCATTCAAGGATCGTTTTCGTGTGCAATGCAGGAACGAACCCGCCACGACGGTGGTGGCACACATTGCCAAGGACGGCCACTACTACATCCATTACGACCCCTCCCAGTGCAGGAGTCTCACGGTCAGAGAGGCTGCACGACTCCAGACATTTCCCGACAACTATTTCTTCGCAGGCAACCGCACGGAACAGTACACCCAAGTTGGCAATGCTGTACCCCCACTGCTTGCCCACAAGCTGGCTGGGATCGTGCGCAGCCTCCTGAACGAGATGCGCAGGAGGAAGCGGAGCCAGGCTAGCGATTCTGTACAGACGGAGCTGGCGGGGAACGTGTGGCTAAACCTGCCGGATGAGGCCCAAGCTTCGTTGCTTACCGAAGCGGATCAGCCAGTGACCTGACCAACCACCAAAACATCCTCATTGCCATGCAGCCACTTCTCAGCCGTTTGCGCAGTGTCCACGACCGAATGCTTCAGCGCGCATTCCCAGATGACTGCCACGCGCCAGCCAAGAGAGTGGAGCATCTCCACATGGCGCCTGTCGCGATCGACATTCCCCTGAAATTTCTGCCTCCAGAACTCCTCGTTGGTCCTAGGAGTAGTTGTGTAGCGACAACCTGCATGCCGGTGCCAAAAACAACCGTGGACGAACACCACCGCCCTGTACTTCGGGAACACAAGGTCGGGGGAGCCAGGCAACTTGCGTACATGAAGTCGATATCGAAACCCTCTGGCGAAAAGAAGGGAGCGAAGCGTTCGTTCCGGCCAAGTGTGTTTTCCGCGAATGCTCGACATCATGCGGCTGCGCTGCGGTGTGGTCGGGACGCGCATTGTCTTAGAGGTATTCCACCTGAATATCTGCGGAAAACAGCCGCTCCGTGCGTCTGCCAACCAATCCGAGTGAATGAAGACAGTGCGCGAGGCAACGTTCGGAAGCTTAGCATGCGGCTGATTCACGAGAAATCACGAGGGGGTGATTGATGGCACGCGAACACAAGCATCCACCGAGTGCCGCCTGCCTATCAGCATCGATGAGGGATCTCGGGTACTCGCTCGAGACGGCTATTGCCGATCTGATCGACAACAGCATTTCCGCCGGTGCAGACATCATTGACACCATCTGTGACGTGTCTGGTGAGTATCCCGTGGTAGTCATTTTCGACAATGGCAAAGGAATGACAGAGGTCGAGTTGCTGGCTGCAATGCGCCATGGGACCGGAAATCCACGGCAGTATCGTTCGCCGCAGGATCTTGGGCGCTTTGGACTTGGCCTGAAGACGGCCTCGTTTTCCCAGTGTCGTTCGCTGACAGTCGTGAGCACAAGAGACGGGGCCATCTGCGGGGCCGAATGGGACCTGGACCGCATCGATGCCGCCGACGACTGGATACTTTCCATATTGGACGATGTGGACATCCATTGTTTGCCCTATATCGATCGACTCGGCGGCCAAGGTACGGCCATCATCTGGAGGAAGCTCGACAGATTGATGGAAGATGAGGCGGGGAATCATAGGGACGAGATCGTCAACGAAAAGCTGGAAGCCGTGGGAAGACATCTGTCCCTTGTCTTCCATCGATTCCTCTCCGGAGAGATCAAGGGACAGCCCAGGATATCGCTAACCATCAACGGCCACCCGATCACGGCGTTCGACCCCTTCTGCCGAAAGAACCCTGCCACTCAGGTGCTTCCGGAGGAGATCGTCCGCATCGGCGAGGCCGAGGTGCGCCTGCAGCCTTATGTACTGCCACACCACAGTCGCCTGTCCGCATCAGAGTACGACTACTATCAGGATCGCAGCGATTTCATCTCCAATCAGGGGAGCTACGTCTATCGAAACGGGCGCCTGATGACCTGGGGCGATTGGTTCAGACTGGTGCCGAAAGGTGAGGCCACCAAGCTGGCGAGGGTTCAGATCGACTTTCCCAACAGTCTGGACGAAGCCTGGACCATTGACATCAAGAAGTCGCGTGCTCGCCCACCACATGCGGTGCGAGAGCGCCTGCGTCAGATCATTGCCAGGATCACTGGGCGAAGCGTGACGGTGCATCGTGGGCGTGGGCAGAGACTGTTCCAGGAAATCCAGGCTCCTTTCTGGGAGCGCTACGCCGATCACGACGGTATCCGTTTCGCCATCAACGGACAGCACCCGCTCATCTCATCACTGGGCACAAGACTCTCGCCCGAGGATGCTGACCTCCTTCGTGTCCTGCTCGATTCGATAGCCGCCTCCCTACCGGTAGAGATGATCTATTCCGATTTCTCGACCCATCCACGCGAGATCAACCAAAAGGCGGTGGATGATAGCCAAGCTCTGGAGCGCCTGAAGAGCCTCAAGCAGGTGCTCTATGGGGATGGGCCGGGCGATCCGGATGCCTTTCTCCAGATCGTGCGCTCGACACATCTTTTCGATGGCCAGATTGGGTTGGCCGAAAAATTCATCAGCGAGAATTTTTTATGAGCGTCACGATCATCACAGAAGAACGAAACATCGCCAATGCGCTCATCTCAGGTTTGGCCAACATGCCCCAAACGCCAACGCGGGCGCAGGTAGAGGAGAAAGCGCGGCAGATAGCTGCGATTTTTGGCTATACGGGTGACCTCCGCAATATCGTCACCGAAGCGATGGTATCGGTAGACACGCGCATGGGAGCTGGCGTTTCGCTGGTTGATGTCACTGCAAAGCATGATGATCAGTGGGTCCACAAGCGCGAAGGCATCAATTGGGCCTATGCAAACTCCTATGAGGAATTTCTTCGCAATGAAGGCTGGCCTCCGCAGATGGTCCAATCGCTGAGCGACGTGACGACCCGCATTCTCGGCCATCTACAAGATCCCCTGAGCGAGGGCACAACCTGGAGCCGCCGTGGCCTCGTCATTGGCCATGTGCAGTCGGGCAAGACGGCCAACTACACGGGTCTGATAGCGCGCGCTGCTGATGCCGGCTACAAGTTCATCATCGTCATCGCCGGCATTCACAACAATCTGCGCAAGCAGACGCAGCAACGCATCGATGAAGCCTTCATCGGTCGATCAAGCGATCCCGAGGACCGACGAAATATCGGCGTAGGCCTCGCGCCAGGATATCCTCATCCGGCAACGCTCACCAACGTCAGCGAGGATTTCAACAAGAACACGGCTGCCAAGAGCGGTTGGAAGCTCAACGACTTCAGCAAACCGATCATTCTGGTCATTAAGAAGAACGTCACGACGCTCACAGCACTGCACAAATGGCTAAAGGAGCTGAACGCCGAGGGAGACGGCCGGATATCCGATGTGCCGATGCTACTGATCGACGACGAGGCCGACAACGCTTCCATCAACACGAACAAGGAGGATCTGGATCCGACCCGGACGAATGCAATGATCCGTCGCATCCTGGGACTGTTCGCGAAATCGTGTTATGTCGGATACACGGCGACCCCGTTCGCCAACATCTTCATCAACCCAGACGCCTATGACGCTGATGTGCGTGAAGAGCTGTTCCCACGCGACTTCATCTATTGTCTGGATGCACCAACGACATATTTCGGTGCCGAGAAGGTATTCCTCGACGAGGAGACCAGTCAATCTATCGTGAGGCCGATCAACGACTGCGAAGACATCATCCCCTACACACACAAACGCGACGATCCTGTCCAAGAGTTGCCGCCCAGCCTCTATCGCGCGCTCGACGAGTTCATCGTCGCCCGTGCCATCCGAAACCTGCGTGGGCAGACCGGGAGACATTGCTCAATGATGGTCAATGTGTCGCGGTTTGTACCAGTGCAGAAGGCCGTGCGTGACTTCCTGAGTCTCAGGAAAAAAAGGATCAGGGAAGCTGTCCAGGCCAACTACGCGATGCCAGAAGACGTTTCCTCAAGAAACACATACATGCAGGGTTTGAAGCAGGCCTTCGAGGACGAGTATGCTGATGCCGGCTTCTCTTGGCCAGAGGTGAAGACAGTCCTCAATGGGGTCTTCGAGCACCTTCACCTCTATGTCATCAACAGCAAGAGTGATGAGGTGCTCGACTACCCCCGGTACGAGAAGGAAGGAGTCGGGCTGACCGCGATCGCAGTCGGTGGCCTGAGTCTTTCGCGTGGTCTGACCATCGAAGGGCTGACTGCCAGCTATATGTACCGCAACACGAGGATGTACGACACCCTCATGCAGATGGGTCGCTGGTTCGGCTACCGACTGGGCTTCGAGGACCTTTGCCGTATCCACCTCTCGCCAGACTCCATCAACTGGTATTCCCATATCGCTGATGCCGCCGAAGAGCTTGTGCAGCAGGTCAAGCGGATGCGGCGCGATGGCCTCAGCCCGAAGGATTTCGGTCTTTACGTCCGCTCGCATCCGGACAGTCTGTTGATAACTGCTGCCAACAAGATGCGATCCGGTCAGGAGGTCACGGTCGAGCAGTGTTTCAGTGGACGACTGCGTGAGAGCCACATTGTGTCCACTGATCCCGAAGTGAATGCCAGAAACTTCGAGGTGATCGCTGATTGCTGGCGGCGTGGTTTCGGCGGACGACCAGAAGAACCCACGGAAAAGGGTGTCATTTTCAAGGACGTGCCAGTCGAGGCAATCGACGAGTTCCTCACCCGGTTCGAATGCCATTCGTCCTTTGCGGGCACGAAGTCGGCTGTTGAGAGCTATCTCGTACGGATTGCGGCGAAGCATCCACTGGCCGATGTTCTGCTGATTTCTCCTTCGAGCGGCTCAGGCGGCGAAAGCCCATTCACACTGAGAGACCAGGTACGCGTCGTCGGGAAGGGGCAGCCGGAGGGTACTTCGTGGCACTTGAACAAGGACAGGGTTGCTTCGCGCGGTGACGAGAAGCTCGGGCTCAGCGACCCGCAACGCAGGGAGGCTGAGACGCTGGCTCGCGGTAAAGATGGCACGGGAGCGGTATCTGACACACATTACCGCATGGTCAGGAACAAGCCGCTCCTTATGATTCACAGCCTGGAACCCAAGGGCGCGGCGGTAACAGGGCCGGTCGCCGCTTTCGGCGTCAGTTTTCCCTACGGAGACTATTCAACGACCATCAACGTTGTCGTGAACAAGGTTTGGCTCCAGCAGATGCAGGGCTATGCCGACGACCCTGACGACGAGGAGGATTACGATGCCTGATTCTTCGCCGTGGGATGACATTGCCGTTCCTGGCTCCGACTTCAATGTCCGTCAGGTTGCGGGGGAGACGGCCGTTCCCTGCTTCTGGGGACGCGATGCCGGAGGCGCCTGCCTGTTCATCGTGGAGCTTCAGGGCGACCACGCAGCCCAATACCGGAAGAATGCGGTCACGGTGAACGGCATCGACATTGATCTTCGTGCCGGGGCTCAGGGACAGCAGCGCTTGGTCCTTGCTCTTGAAAGACAGGTCGATCGCGACCTCTTCGAGGGACTCTGCCGCACGCTTGCATCCTCGCTCGAGCACGCCGCCGACTCGGCTAGTTCGCTCGCAGTTTCGCTGGCACATGTCCGTCGATGGAAGACCTTCCTGGCCGGGCGCAGTCAGCATCTGTCGGCCGAGGGAGTCCGTGGCCTCTTCGCCGAGATTACCTTTCTGCTGGAGCTGATCGACCGGCAGATGCCGAGCACTTCCGCTGTTGAAGCTTGGCTCGGCCCGGACAAATCACATCAGGATTTCATCTTTGGCGACACAGCCGTCGAGATCAAATCGCTCTCGGGCGCGGAGCGGTACACCGTCCGCATTTCATCGGAAGATCAGCTCGAATCACTGAACGATGCACTGTTCCTGCGCATATACCGGCTGAGCAGTCTGGCCGATGCGGCAGGTACCTGTTCGCTCAATGAGATCGTCGCCACAGTTCAGGCGCGACTTGGTGAGGCGGATGCCGTAGAGGCCTTCGACCGAAAGCTGGTCGCAAACGGCTACGCGCCGCTCCCCGACTACGATCAGCCGCGCTTTGTCGTCAGCGAAGTGCGCAGCTATCGTGTCAGAGAGGGATTCCCGCGCCTCATGCGGTCGCAACTTCCGGCAGGAATAGCGAGCGTGGCTTACGACATCAGGCTTGAAACCATTGCATCTTATGAATGCGATGCTGCTGCCGTCTTCGGGGAGGGATGATGGGGCAGACCATCGAGGAGTTCTTCCATGACTTTCGCCAGGAACTACTGGCGGGAGCCGAGACCAATGGCAGCTTTCAGCTTTCCGAGTTCATGGAAGCCGTCGCGAACGAACTTGTCGAGACGGGCTTCTCGGAAGGGTTCGAGCTCTGCCACTTCCGGGCCCAGCGCGGCATGCGCGTGGATGGATACTGGTTCAATGACGAGGGAGTTCTGGATCTTTTCATCGCGGACTTTGATTCCCGCAGCGAACTGGCATCTCTGACCAAGACGGAAGTGGAAGCGGCATTCAGACGCCCCGTCAACTTCTTCGAGGCGAGCATCAACAAGGGCCTGGCCGGTGAACTGGAAATCACATCGCCAGAGTACGGCCTTGCCAGACAAATTTCCGATCGCAGGGACGCCATTCGTCAGCTCAACCTAGTTCTCATCTCCGAGCGGACTCTCAGTGAGCGAATTCAGAGGTTCCCCGATTCGGAAGTGGCAGGAATTCTAGCCACTTACCAGATCTGGGACATCTCGCGGCTTCATCGTCAGCGGAGTTCCCGCAGCCACAAGGAGCCGCTCGACTTGGACTTCGAGCAGATGTTCGGCAAGGGTATTGCCTGCCTTCCCGCGCACCTTGGGACGGATGCCTACCAGTCCTATCTCATGGTAATGCCCGCCGAAGTGCTGGCAATCCTGTACGAGAAATTCGGGGCTCGTCTGCTCGAACAGAACGTTCGAACATTCTTGCAGGCCCGCGGCAATGTGAATCAGGGAATAAGGGCAACGATCCTGAATGAGCCGGGGATGTTCTTTGCCTACAACAACGGGATCACTGCCACTGCACAGAGTGTCGAAACCGGGATGACGGATTCCGGCCTTGCGATCACGAGGGTTGTCGATCTCCAGATCGTCAACGGCGGCCAAACCACCGCGTCACTGTTCCATACACGGAAGCGGGACAAGGCAGATCTTTCGCAGATATTTGTCCAGTTGAAGCTTTCCGTCATCGACAGCCAGCAGAGTGAAACGGTCGTCCCAAGGATATCGGAGTATGCGAATACCCAAAATCGGGTGAATGCCGCCGACTTCTTCTCAAACCATCCGTTCCATGTGCGGATGGAAGGGTTCTCCCGGCGCATCTGGGCGCCAGCGCAGAAGGGAGCCCAGCGTGAGACGCGGTGGTTCTATGAGCGGGCACGCGGTCAGTATGCCGATGCACAGTCCAAACTTACGCCCGCCGAACAGCGACGCTTCAAGGCCGAGCACCCCAAGCCGCAGATGTTCACGAAGACAGACCTTGCGAAGTTCGAGAATGTCTGGGATGACCACCCCAGATGGGTGAACCTCGGCTCCCAGAAGAACTTCGCGCGGTACGCCGCGCGCATCGGCGCCGAATGGGAGAAATCATCCGATGCGTTCAACGAATTCTATTTCAAAAGGGCTGTCGCCCGCGGGCTGATCTTCCGTGCCACGGAACGCATCGTTTCAATTCAGCCTTGGTACAACGGCGGATACCGCGCCAACATCGTAGCCTACACACTGGCGGTACTCGGCGACATCATGAAGCGCAGGAAGGAAAGCATCGATTTTCTGGGTATCTGGAATGCACAGAAGGTCGATCCCGTGCTCGAAAGCGCCATCGCTGCCGTGTCCGGAGAAGTAAACGATGACATCATCAGGCCGCCGCACGGCATCTCGAACATATCCGAATGGTGCAAGAAGGAGGCGTGCTGGACGAGGATACAGGCTCGCACCGAAGCCATTGCCAATCTCCTCCCACCGGAGTTCTACGAACGACTAGTTTCGCTCGACGATCAGACTGCAACCGTGCGAACCGCGAAACAGACGCAGAGGATTGACAACGGCATCGAGGCACAGAGAAGGGTGCTGGCTGTCCCGGCTACGGAATGGGCTCGCCTTCATCAGTCCCTGCTCGCAAAGGGTCTGCTCACACCCAAGGAAATTGGTGTTCTCAAGGTAGCCATACAGATTCCTGTCAAGCTTCCGACCGAGAAGCAGAGTCTGGTGCTGCTGGATATTCTCGACAGGGGGCGGATGGAGGGCGTGATCGCCGACGAATACTGACGTCAGGATTGATGCGTGACGATCGTTAGTGCCGCGGCTTGCGCAGTTTCTGGATCGCGGCGAGTTGGGCGATGGCTTCGGCCAGTTCGGCCTGGGCTTGGCTTCGTCGAGGTCCTTGCCGCGGATGGCGGTGTCGGCCAGCACGGTGACGAGGTTCGGCTGCACTTCGAGCATGCCGCCTGCGACGAAGACGAGCTCTTCGCGCATGTCGTGAACAAAAGTCAGTCTGCCCAGCACGGCGACAGCTGCCACAAGGCTATTTGACCCGCGAGAATTTTCCGCTGCGGGAGATCGTGAAGATGAAGGGCGCGGGTTCGGAAACGGCCCGCCTGGTCATGCCCGATAGGGCGTTGCTGAAAAGCTCCGCCATCTCCTGCCCGGTAATGTCCTGCTGCGTCAGGAAGAAGGCGCGGATGCGCGGCTTCCAGTGCTTCGCGCTCGATGCGGTTGCGGCGGATGCGCTCGTCCTTGGAGAGCACTATCCAGCCGCGCCGGCCGGCTTCGGCCAGCCATTCGACATCGGGCGTGGTCTGGGGAAAATGATCGTCGTGCACTTCGACCGTGGTGCCGGCCCCGCGCAGGGCCTGCGCCACCTGCTTGCGGCCGAGACTGCGGTCGATGAAGAAGACGAGGTCGCCGGAGGGCTTCGGCGTCACGCGGCGAGCGGCAATCCGCTGCGGACGATTTCCTCGATTTCGGCGCGGGAGCGGCCGTAGTCGTCGGCGATCAAATCGATCGTCTCGCCGGCGCTGAAGCGGCCGACGATGACTTCGGTGCGGATGCCGGTGCCCTCGATGACCGGCCGGCCGAAACCGAGGCGCGGATCGATCACCACGATGCCGCGCTCATTGTCGGCGCGCGGGGAGAGATACAGCTTGAGCGGCATGCCCGCCTCGTCGCGCATGACGCAGCGCAGGCGCGCCTCGATCAATTCCTTGATCTCGATCTGGCCGTCGCGCGACAGATTGAGGTATTCGCCGAATTTTTTCGCGAAAAGATCGACGCCATTGGTCTGGAATTCGTGGTCGGCAAGCGGATGCGGCGAGGGAAAGCTCTTTTTCAGGTAATCCAGCGCCTTGCGCACCTGCGGCAGGGCCACGCCGTAGCGGCGGCGGATCGCGGTCAGCACGAACAGCTCGACCAAGTTGATGAACGAGAGCTGCCTGCCCTGGCGGCTGGCCAGGGCGATCACCGGCTTGAACTTGCGTCCGCCATCCTTGCGCTGGCCCTGGCCGAAGGCCCAGGCCCGCACCGTCGACGCGGGAACGCGCAGGTAATGCGCCGCCTCGGTGGCGGTATAGAGGGGGGCTTCGCGGAAGTCCGTTTGAGCTGCTTTCGTCATATGCATGGGGCGAAGTGTAGGCGCGCCAAACACGCCCTTCAAGCACTCGGTAGAGTCGGGCGCGGGTGAAAGCCAGCCCCCGTGTCTTGGCTTTTGCCCCTCACCCCAGCCCTCTCTCTGGAGGGGCGAGGGAGTAAGGCATGCCTCGGCGGCGGGCGGTCGCCCGAGCCGAATCCAGGGCTTGAAAACCCATATTCGAATCACTTTATGAGCCGAATAATGCTAGGACTCGGCTCATCTCTCTTTTACCCCGAACCCGGATGCCGCACTGGATCTGGCAACACCCGCAATGGCCGCACTTCGGCTGGCAGCAGGAGGCGCTTGCCCCGCTGCTGCGCCAGATCACGCTCGCCCAGGGCGCGTTGCTGGGTCGGGCGCGCGGTGCCGATCCCGCCCTGCAGGCCGGGTTCAGCCTCGACGCGATGCTGCAGAACATCGTCAATTCCAGCGCCATCGAAGGCGAAAGCCTGAACGTCGAATCGGTCCGTTCCAGTCTCGCGCGCCGCCTCGGCCTACAGGCGGACACCACTGTCCCGCCCGAAGCCCGCGGCGAAGGCCTCGCCCGGATCATGTGGGATGCCACCACCAACCTCGATGCGCCCCTGAGCGAAGCGCGGCTGCTGCAATGGCACGAATGGCTGTTCGCCGGCGACGATGGTTTCCTCGGCCGCAGGATCCGCATCGGCGCCTGGCGCGGCCCGGAGTCCATGCAGATCGTCTCGGGCCGCATCGACCGCCCCACCGTGCACTTCGGGGCCCCGCCGCGGGAAGGCCTGGAAGGCCGCATCGCCGAATTCGTCACCTGGTTCAATGCCAGCCGCAGCGAGGCCGCGCTCGACCCGCTCCTGCGTACCGCCATCGCCCACTTCCGGTTCGTCACCCTGCATTCCTTCGACGATGGCAACGGCCGCATCGCTCGGGCGCTCACCGATCTCGCGCTGGCCCAGGGGGAGCGGCAAAGCATCCGCTTCTACGCCATGTCGGCCGCCATCCTGGCCGACCGCAAGGGCTATTACCGGCAGCTCGAGAGCGCCCAGAAGATGGCCTCGCCCGGGCAGCCCCTGGACCTGACGCCCTGGCTGCGCTGGTTCCTCGCCACCTTGCAGCAGGCCATTGCCGACGCACTGGCGCAGATCGACCGCGTGCTCGGCAAGAGCCGCTTCTGGCTGCTCCACCGCCAGCAAAGCCTCAGTCCGGAACAGATCAAGGTGCTCAATCGGCTGCTCGATGGCGATCGGCCCGAGCGCGGCGGCTTTGCCGAAGGCATCGGCGCTGCCCAGTATCGGGCCGTGGCCAAGGGCTGCCTGGTCAAGCTCCCCGGCGGCGGTCGCAGCACCCGTTACCAGATCAACTGGCCCGAGCCATGAGAGGGCAGTCGGGAGGAGGGCAGATTACCCCTCACCCCAACCCTCTCCCCGCACGCGGGGAGAGGGGGAAAAACGAAGGGCAGCCTGAGCTGCCCTTTTGTTTTGTTGCGTGATGTCGCTCAGTGCCGCGGCTTGCGCAGTTTCTGGATCGCGGCGAGCTGGGCGATGGCTTCGGCCAGTTCGGCCTGGGCCTTGGCGTACTCGAGTTGCGAGGTCTTGTTCTGCAGGGCTTCCTCGGCCTTCTTCTTGGCGTCGAGGGCCTTGGCTTCGTCGAGGTCCTTGCCGCGGATGGCGGTGTCGGCCAGCACGGTGACGAGGCCCGGCTGCACTTCGAGCATGCCGCCGGCGACGAAGACCAGCTCTTCGCTGCCGTCCTGCAGCTTGACGCGGACGACGCCCGGCTTGATGCGGGTGAGCAGCGGCGTGTGGCCGGGCAGAATGCCCAGCTCGCCGGCTTCGCCCGGGAGAACGACGAACTCCGCCAGACCCGAGAAGATCGATTCTTCCGCGCTGACGATGTCGACGTGTACTGACATGGCCATGATTATATTCCCTCGCCCCGCCCTCCGCCCGCATGCGGGCGAGGGGGTTGGGGCAAACTGTTATTGCAGCGTCTTGGCCTTCTCGAAGGCCTCGTCGATGGTGCCGACCATGTAGAAGGCCTGCTCGGGCAGGGCGTCGCACTCGCCGTTGACGATCATCTTGAAGCCGCGGATGGTTTCCTTCAGCGGCACGTACTTGCCGGCGGAACCCGTGAACACTTCGGCGACGAAGAAGGGCTGCGAGAGGAAGCGCTGGATCTTGCGGGCGCGGGAGACGACGAGCTTGTCTTCCGGGGCCAGTTCGTCCATGCCGAGAATGGCGATGATGTCGCGCAGTTCCTTGTAGCGCTGCAGGGTGGCCTGCACGGCGCGGGTCGTCGAGTAGTGCTCCTCGCCGACGACGTTGGGGTCGACCTGGCGGCTGGTGGAGTCCAGCGGATCGACGGCGGGGTAGATGCCCAGCGCCGCGATGTCGCGCGAGAGCACGACCGTGGCGTCGAGGTGGCCGAAGGTGGTGGCCGGCGACGGGTCGGTGAGGTCGTCGGCCGGCACATACACGGCCTGGATCGAGGTGATCGAGCCGGTCTTGGTGGAGGTGATGCGCTCCTGCAGGCGGCCCATTTCCTCGGCCAGCGTCGGCTGGTAGCCCACGGCAGAAGGCATGCGTCCCAGCAGCGCGGACACTTCGGTGCCGGCCAGGGTGAAGCGGTAGATGTTGTCGACGAACAGCAGCACGTCGCGGCCTTCGTCGCGGAAGTGCTCGGCCATGGTGAGGCCGGTCAGCGCGACGCGCAGGCGGTTGCCGGGGGGCTCGTTCATCTGGCCGTACACCAGGGCGACCTTGTCGAGAACGTTGGACTCCTTCATCTCGTGGTAGAAGTCGTTGCCCTCGCGGGTGCGCTCGCCCACGCCGGCGAACACCGAGTAGCCGGAGTGCTCGATGGCGATGTTGCGGATGAGCTCCATCATGTTCACCGTCTTGCCCACGCCGGCGCCGCCGAACAGGCCGACCTTGCCGCCCTTGGCGAACGGACAGACCAGATCGATCACCTTGATGCCGGTTTCGAGCAGTTCCTGGCTGGGGGCCAGGTCGTCGAAGGCCGGGGCCTTCTGGTGGATGGCGCGGCGTTCTTCCGTGCCGATCGGGCCGGCCTCGTCGATGGGCGCGCCGAGCACGTCCATGATGCGGCCCAGCGTCGCCTTGCCGACTGGCACCGAGATGGGCTTGTTGGTGTTGCTGACCACCATGCCGCGGCGCAGGCCCTCGGAGGAGCCCAGCGCGATGGTGCGCACGACGCCGTCGCCCAACTGCTGCTGCACTTCGAGCGTCAGCTCGGAGCCGTCCATCTTGAGGGCGTCATAGACTTTGGGCATCTCTTCGCGCTTGAACTGGACGTCCACCACGGCACCGATGCACTGTACGATCGTTCCTTGACTCATCGTATTTCCCCAAACAATAAATTCGTTAAACCGCAGCGGCTCCGCCGACGATCTCGGAAATTTCTTTGGTGATCGCGGCCTGGCGGGTCTTGTTGTAGACCAGCTGCAGTTCGTTGATCACGTTGCCGGCGTTGTCGGAGGCGGCCTTCATGGCGACCATCCGCGCGCTCTGCTCGGAGGCCATGTTCTCGGCCACCGACTGGTACACCAGTGCCTCGACATAGCGCACCAGCAGCTCGTCGATGACGGCGCGGGCATCCGGCTCGTAGATGTAGTCCCAGCCGTGCTCGGTCTGTCGCAGCTGTTCGCCGGAGAGCGGCAGCAGCTGTTCCAGCACCGGCTCCTGCTTCATGGTGTTGAGGAAGCGGGTGTAGGCGATGTAGACGGCATCGAGCTCGCCGGCCTGGAAGGCATCGAGCATGACTTTCACCGGGCCGATCATCTTCTCGAGGTGCGGCGTGTCGCCGAGGTGCGTGACGTTGGACACCACCTTGGCGCCGAGGCGCTGCATGAAGCCGAGGCCCTTCGAGCCTATGGCGGTGACGCGGATGTCGGTGACGCCCTTGCCTTCCCATTCCTTCAGGCTGTTGAGCGCGACGCGCAGCACGTTGGTGTTGAGGCCGCCGCACAGGCCCTTGTCGGTGGTGATGATGACCAGGCCGACACGCTTGATGTCGCCCGCCTTCTTGAGGAAGGGGTGCTTGTACTCGGAGTTGGCGTGCGACAGGTTGGCGGCCAGCCGGCGGATCTTCTCGCCATAGGGACGGGCGGCCTTCATGCGATCCTGCGCCTTGCGCATCTTCGAGGCCGCGACCATCTCCATGGCCTTGGTGATCTTGCGCGTGTTTTGCACGCTCTTGATCTTGGTGCGTATTTCCTTGCCGCTTGGCATGTCAGGCCTCCCGCTGGGCCGCCCCGAGGGAGGCCTGCGCCCCCTCGGGGGGCAGCGAACGGATGTGAGCGTGGGGGCTCATAATTTGGCTCCGGCTAGTAATTACGCCCAGGTCTTCTTGAACTCGAGGACGGCTGCATCGAGGGCCTTTTCCGCATCGGCATCGAGGTCCTTGCTGCTTTCGATCTTGTTCATCAGGTCTGCGTACTTGGCCCGCACGAACTGGTGCAGGGCGGCCTCGCAGGCGAGGGCGCGCTTCACCTCGACGTCGTCGAAGTAGCCCTTGTTGATGGTGAACAGCGTCACGGCCATTTCCGCCACCTGCATCGGCGAGTACTGGGCCTGCTTCATCAGTTCGGTCACCAGGCGGCCGCGCTCGAGCTGCTTGCGGGTGGCTTCGTCCAGGTCGGAGGCGAACTGGGCGAAGGCCGCCAGTTCGCGGTACTGGGCGAGCGCCAGGCGCACGCCGCCGCCCAGCTTCTTGATGACCTTGGTCTGGGCCGCGCCGCCGACGCGGGACACCGAGATGCCGGCGTTGATGGCGGGACGGATGCCGGCGTTGAAGAGGTCGGTTTCCAGGAAGATCTGGCCGTCGGTGATGGAGATGACGTTGGTCGGCACGAAGGCGGTCACGTCGCCGGCCTGCGTCTCGATGACGGGGAGCGCGGTGAGCGAGCCGGTCTTGCCCTTGACCTGGCCGTTGGTGTACTTCTCGACGTAGGCCTCGCTGACGCGGGCGGCGCGCTCGAGCAGGCGGGAGTGCAGGTAGAACACGTCGCCGGGATAGGCTTCGCGGCCGGGCGGACGGCGCAGCAGCAGCGAGATCTGGCGATAGGCCCAGGCCTGCTTGGTCAAGTCGTCGTAAATGATCAGGGCGTCCTGGCCGCGGTCGCGGAAGTATTCGCCCATGGTGCAGCCGGAGTACGGGGCGATGTACTGCATCGCGGCGGACTCGGAGGCGGTGGCGGCGACGACGATGGTGTATTCCATCGCGCCGTTCTCTTCCAGCTTGCGGATCACGTTCTTGACCGTCGAGGCCTTCTGGCCGATGGCGACGTAGACGCAGAACAGGTCCTTGCCCTTCTGGTTGATGATGGTGTCGATGGCCACCGCGGTTTTGCCGGTCTGGCGGTCGCCGATGATCAGCTCGCGCTGGCCGCGGCCGACGGGCACCATGGCGTCGATGGACTTGAGGCCGGTCTGCACCGGCTGCGACACGGACTTGCGCCAGATCACGCCCGGGGCGATCTTTTCGATCGGCTCGGAGAGCTTGGCGGCGATCGGGCCCTTGCCGTCGATGGGCTGGCCCAGGGCGTTCACGACGCGGCCGAGCATTTCGGGGCCGACCGGCACTTCGAGGATGCGGCCCGTGCACTTGACGGTGTCGCCTTCGGTGATGTGCTCGTATTCGCCGAGAATCACCGCGCCGACGGAGTCGCGCTCGAGGTTGAGGGCGAGGCCGAAGGTGTTGCCGGGGAATTCCAGCATTTCGCCCTGCATGACGTCGGCCAGGCCGTGCACGCGGCAGATGCCGTCGGTCACGGAAACGACGGTGCCTTCCGTGCGGGCGGTGGCGGCCAGCTGCAGGTTCTGGATCTTGCTCTTGATCAGGTCGCTGATTTCGGAGGGATTGAGTTGCATGTCTTGACTCCTGGTTTCTTAGCTCTGTAGCGCCGTGGCCATGGCTGCGAGCTTGCCGCGCACGGAAGCGTCGATGACCTGATCGCCGACGGCGATCCGCACCCCGCCGATAAGCTCGGGGTCGAGGCTGACCGTCGCCTGGATCTTGCACTTGAAGCGCGCTTCCAGTTCGGCGACGAGATTCTTCAGCGTGGCATCGTCGAGCGGGAAGGCCGAGGCGATTTCCGCCTCCTGCACACCCTCCTGCCCGTTCTTCAGTTCGATGTAAAGGTCGCGGATCTCGGGGAGAACCTGCAGGCGCTCGTTGTCGACGAGAAGGCGGACGAAGTTCTGCTGTTCGGCAGAGACCGATCCGACGACGTCGAGGAACAGCTGCGAGACCTGCGACGGCAGCAGGCGGGGATTGCCGATGCATTCCACCATCTGCGCGTCGGCGGCGACGGCCGCCATGCGGTCAAGCGCCTGCTGCCATGGGCCCAGCGCACTGGTCGCCCGCGCCAGCTGGAATGCGGCATCGGCGTAGGGGCGTGCGAGGGTGATGTTCTCGGCCATGGCTTACTTGAGTTCCTGTTTCAGGTTGGCGAGCAGATCGGCGTGGACTTGGGCGTTGATTTCGCGGCGCAGGATGCGTTCGGCACCGGCAACGGCCAGAACGGCGACCTGCTCGCGCAGGGCCTCCTTGGCGCGCTGGGCGGCGACACCGGCCTCGGCCTCGGCGGCCTGGCGGGCTTGCGTCACGATGCGGGCCGCTTCCTGGCGGGCTTCCTCGATCAGCTGGGCGCCCTGCTTCTCGGCACCGGCACGCAGCTCGGTGGCGGATTCGCGGGCCTTCTTCAGCTCATCGACGACCTTCTTCTCGGTCAGCGCCAGATCGGTCTTTGCCTTGTCCGCAGCCGAAAGCCCGTCGGCGATCTTCTTCGCGCGCTCGTCGAGTGCCTTCATGATGGGCGGCCACACGAATTTCATCGTGAACCACGCCAGAATGAAGAACACAACGAGCTGGGCAAACAGCGTTGCGTTCAGATTCACGGTAATCGCTCCTTAAATGGACGGGGGCCGATTACTTGATGAAGGGGTTGGCGGTCGTGTACCAGAGGGCGATACCGGTGCCGATAATGAAGGCGGCGTCGATCAGGCCAACCAGCAGGAACATCTTGGTTTGCAGGGTGTTCATCAGCTCGGGCTGGCGGGCCGACGACTCGAGGAAGCGGCTGCCCATGATGCCGATGCCGATACAGGCGCCGGCGGCGCCCAGACCGATGATCAGGCCAGCGGCCAGAGCAACGAAGCCAACAACTTGTTCCATGACTACTCCTTTGGTTACGAGGTTTAAGACAAAAACGGGTGGATGATCAATGACTCTCGTGCGCCTGACCGACATAGACCAGGGTCAGCATCATGAAGATGAAGGCCTGGAGGGTGATGATCAGGATGTGGAAAATCGCCCAGACCGTGCCGGCGACGACGCCGCCGATCCAGAGCAGGCCGGAACCGACGGTGCCGGCCCAGGCCGCCCCCATCAAGGCAATCAGCATGAAGATCAGTTCGCCGGCGTACATGTTGCCGAACAGACGCATGCCGTGGGAGACGGTCTTGGCGACGAACTCGATCAGCTGCATGGCGAAGTTGATGGGGTAGAGCACCGGGTGGCTGCCGAAGGGCGCCGTGAACAATTCGTGGATCCAGTGGCCGAGGCCCTTGATCTTGACGCTGTAGTAGAGGCAGAGCAGCAGCACGGCGGCGGACATGCCGAGCGTGGCGTTGAGGTCGGCGGTCGGCACGACGCGCAGATAAGCGTGGTGCGGATCGTGGCCGGCGGCGCCGTAGATGGCGGACCAGAGGTTCGGCAGCACGTCGAGCGGCAGCAGGTCCATGGCGTTCATCAGGAAGATCCAGACGAACACGGTGAGGGCGAGCGGGGCGACGAATTCGCGCGATTTCGGCGAATGCACGATACCCTTGGCCTGATCGGCGACCATCTCGACGACGATCTCGACAGCGGCCTGGAAGCGGCCCGGCACGCCGGAGGTGGCTCGGGCGGCGAGGCGGGCCATGATGAACACGGCAAGCAGGCCGAGGCCGATGGAGAAGAACAGGGTGTCGAGATGGAAGACCGTCCAGTCGACCAGGCCAACTTGTTTCTTGTTGGTGAGGAAGGTCAGGTGGTGGACGATGTATTCGGATGCGGTGGGGGCGTGCTCGGTAGCCATGTTCAGAACTTTTTACTCAAAAGTGCCAATAGATTCGCTTTAAGGGCCACCACCAGACCGGCGATCAATGCGAGCCAGTGCATATCGCGGTACAGGCTTGCGGCCGCCGCCAGCAACGCAATGGTTGCGGCGACTTTCATGAATTCCCCGACAAAGAACGCGGCGGCCGAGGCCCCGCCCGGCTTTCGGCTCTCCGCGAACAGGCGCAGGGCGAACAGCGAATTGGGCAGGACGATGGCGGCCCCTCCGAGCACCGCCGATACCGCGCCATGCCGTCCCGCCAGCAGCCCCGCGATGATCGCCACTACCAAGGTTGCAGCGATTTGCAGAAGGACTGCCCGGAACATCAGCATGCCGGCTTCACCACGCTCGGCGACCCGATTTGCGCACTGCAAAACTGCACTTAGCGCAGAGGGGGTCCGCCGCTTACAAAGACGGCGATTTTATAGTCTTATAAAAGATCTGTCAAACCGGGAAAACCGCGCCAATCCTTGTTCGTGGCCCGATTAAGGCTTCATTTATCAAATACATCGTGTTGATGGGCGCGGTGCTGCGGTGCAGCAAATAGTATTCTTGACAAAACATATCCAAGTGATTAATTATTTCGATATGTATCCCGATTACTCTCGCGCCATACCAACCGCCTGGAAGCACATGTCCAAGGTATTCACCGCCCTGGGCGACGAGCACCGTCAGCGCATCCTGCTGACTTTCGAGCCCGGAGAACGGCTGAATGTCGGCCAGATCGCCGAAGTTTCGACGCTTTCGCGTTCCGCTGTTTCGCACCACCTGAAGATCCTGCGCGAGGCCGGAGTGCTGGAGAGCCGCAAGGAAGGCAAGGAGGTTTATTTCTGGATCAACAAGGGATATTTGCGCGAGATTCTTACCAACGTGCTCGACTACACAAATAACAATACGTAAGTTTTTTACTGCCTTATAAACATACAGTTAATCCTATAAGTATGCCATTAAGATTTTCTTTTCTCACCCGCAGGAAAGCATAGATAATTCAAAAAATAAACGAGACGCCTCAAATAATTCATATGGATCGAATAACAAACGAATCCTTGGCTGCCTTTATTGCAGATACTTCCCGTACAGGGAACACAAGGAGGTTATTCATCGACGCCGGGGTCGGCCATATCCGCATGCGATTCTGCGATGCCACTGGCTTCGAAGTTGCGGATTTCGTATCGCCAAGCAACCGTGACGTGCGTCAATTGCTTGCCGAATATCGGGTGCTGGAGGTGTTCGGAAAAGATGCAACGGCCCCGATTTTCATCACCGGCAAGCTTGCCTCCATCGTTCACAAGGCACTGGGGTGCGGCAAGACCTTTCTGCCATCCGGGGCGCTCTGGCTGGCGGCGCGCGATCTGATGGCATCCCGTGATGTTTCTGTACAGTCGCTTGCCTGCATCGAGATTTCCGCTTCCGGTTACACGCTGATTGGTGTCGGCCGCGACGGCAAATTGAAGAACGATCTCCTGGTCGTCAATCCACGCTGCGGCGCAGGCACCGGCATCAATCTGGATCGTGTCCTGCAAAAGCTCGGCATCCGCCGCGAGGAAGTCGACAAGGTGCTGGCTGATTACCTGGGCGCTTCGGGCAGTGCCAAGCGGGCAGGCATCACGACCCGAGCCGATCGCTGCGGTGTATTCAGCTCTTCCGCCACCATATCCGACAAGAATCAGGGCATCCCGCTTTCAGTTGCGCTCGCCACAACGCTCAAGTCGGAAGTGTTGAAAACATGCCGAAAACTGCCGCCCGGGTTTGACGAGGTGGTCCTGATCGGGCGTTTTTTCCATTGGCAGTTCGCCCGGGATTGCGCCGAGGATTTCCTGCGCGAGCAGGGTGTCCGACTGGTCACGTACGACCCGGACAACACCCACGCCCTCGATGCGCTCAGCCGCCTGGTAGCGCGCGTCGGCATCGAGAAAATAGCGATGGCGGATCCGGCTTTGAGCGAAGAACCGAAGCTAGGCATCTACCCTTCCTTTTCCGTTCTGAAGCAGGCCTTCGAATCGGAATTCCGTTACCTGCGCCGTCCGCAGGAGTCATCCGACATCCTTGATCGAACCGGTTTGACGAAGAGCGCAGTGCATATCGGCCTGGATGTCGGCTCGACCATGGCGAAGATCGTGGTGGCGGATGACGATGCCCAAATTTTCTTTCTTAACGCCTACAGCAATTCCGGCGATACGGTTGAGACGATCAAACACATCTTCGATGATTTCCGCGCCCATGGCATCGGGCGCCTGGAGATACGCAGCATCGGCATCACCGGATCGGCACGCTACCAGGTTCAGGAAGCCCTTTCGCGGATATATCCTACTTTGACAGGGCGGATCTCGGTACTGGTCGAGAATTACGCGCACGCACGGGGTTCGATCGATCAGGCGCGTCAGCATTTGAACTGGCTGAAAGAGCAGGGCGTCGCCGACCTTAACAAGGATTTCTGCATACTGGTCGACATCGGAGGAGAGGATACGAAAATCTCCACGATCGCTCTTGCCGAGGCTGAGTTGTTCAACAACGCAATGAATGTGAAGTGCTCGGCGGGCACCGGCAGCCTGATGGACAGCCTGAGTTCGCTGTTCGGCATCGAGGGCGCCAGGGAAGCAAGCCGGATCGCCTTCTCCGCCAAGCGCGGGCTCGCGATCAATGCCACCTGCGCGGTATTCCTCATGGAGAACGCGCAAAAGCTTCAGGCGCAGGGCATACCTCAGGACGAAATCCTTGCTTCGGCAAGCTGGGCAGTGGTGGAAAACATGGCGCGTACGCTGTGGAACCAGGTCGAGCTGCCGCGCAATGCGGTTGTTTTGTTGCATGGCCAAACGATGCTGTCGGATCCGCTACCACTGGCGGTCACCGCGCGCTTGCAGCAGATGTGCGGCGGCACGATCCATGCGCTGGTGCCGCCTTTTCCGGGCCATCGTGCCTGCTTCGGCCTGGTGCGCAGCATGGCCCAGGCGGCGCCGCCCGGGAGCGACGCGATGTCTTTGGGTGATTTCGTCGCCGCCCGTTTCGAGAAGCGCATCATCCAGTGCAAGGGGGCGGCTTGCGACGATGCTCAGGCGGTATGCAACCGCACCAGTCTAAAGTGCCGTAGCGCAGAGGGCAAACAATTCTCCTTCACGCTGGGCGGCTGTACTGCGATCAACGAGTTGCTGGCACGCGCCAAGAACAAGAAAGACGTTGCCGAGAAGAAAACGCCACACGATGCGTACAAGCAAATCTGGGATTTCATCGATCAGCGCCTGCCGCGCACAGAGCTGTCGGATCGGATAGTCATTGCCCGCAGTTTTGTCGTATCGGAATGGGCCGGCTTTCTGGCGCGCCTCTTTTCCGGCCTTGGTCTGCCGGTGCATGTTGACAACGTTCGAGAGAGCGACTTGACCGATGCTCAGACGTTTTTCAACATCGACAGCTGCGCGCCGCACATGGGAGCCGTCGGCCAGTACCGGCGGCTTGCACGAGAGCCTCACGGCATGATTCTGGTGCCGCAAATCGAGAAATTGCCGACCGATGGCAAGAGCCTGGGCAGGACCTGCACGCTCAACCAGGGCGGTACCGTGGTAGCCAAGAACCTGGCAGATCTTGTTGGCGGGAATGCCCGTTTCCATGTTTTCAATCTGAACCTGGAACGCCTCGACGCCGGCTTCATCTGCGACCAGTTGTTCGACTGCTTCCGGCCGCTGTTTGACCGCTACGGACTGAAGCCGACGCGCGACGAATTTACCTGCACCATCGCCAAGGCGATTGATCACCATTTGCAGCTCAAGGACGAGTCCGCCGAATTGGCCGCATCACTGATCGAGGAAGCGCTGCGCGACGGATTTCAGGTCGCCGTCGTCGTCGGCAGGGAGTACATCCTCAATCCGGGCATCTACGACAGCCAAGTACGCCGCTTGCTGCGCGACAAGCATATGGTGGCCATCCCTTCCTACGTGCTGGACGTGGATCTGGATGAATCGTTTTCCGGTATCTATTGGCGTAACCCGCATTTCATCGTCACGGTTCTGAATGCCGTGGCGCATAGGATGCTGCACCGGCGCGTGCATCACCCGCGCCTCGCGGCGGTTCTGCGCCGCATAGAAGAGCAGCCGGACGACGCACTGCTGCCTGTTGTGCAGATTTCCACTTTTTGCTGCGGACCGGATAGCGTAACCTCGCACCTGGTGGCGGAGATCATGAAGACACGCCCCTTCCTGCTGATTCAGTCCGACGCGGTCATCAAGGAACTGGCGCACCTGGAAAACCGGGTGAATACCTATGTCAGGCAGCTCGAACTGGGACTGCACGGCAAGCTGGAGATCGGCGGGCGGGAGCCATTCGAGGTGCATGTTCTCGAAGGTCTGGAAAACCAGGAACGCCTCAACCGCGAAACCGATGTTATTTATATCCCGACCATGTCGGACAACCGTGCCATCACCAGCGTTCTCAGGGCGGCCGGCTTCTCCTGCATCGACAATTACCAGGACGACCACGACTTGCAGCGGCTGATCAAGCAGGGCCGCGGCAGCGCCGGAGACGCCGTTTGCGCGCCGCTTGCGGGCGTCTATGGCGACCTCGAGCGTGCCATCGAGGATTTCACTGCGCGCCGGCGCAACTCCGATCCGCAGATGGCGGGCAAGTCGCGCTTGATGTTTTTCAATAACAAAGGAACCGGCCCATGCCGACAGGGCCAATATGCGGAAGTCCACAAACTTCTTTCGTACCGGAAGCTGCGGCAGCTGGACGAAGTCAACGCCGCAGGAGAACTCGACGGCAGTGGAGTGTTGCGTTTCCTGATTGCTAACGAGGATAAGGGCTACGATTTCGGCGTCGAGGAATGGGCCCTGATGAAGATTTACCAGGGCGCGATCCTGCAAGGTGTACTGCATCAGCTGCTGTTTTCCGGCGGAGCCGTCTGCGGCGATTACGAGGAGTACCTCGAGTTCCTTGACGATTACCGCAAGCTGAAGATCGAGTTGTACCGCATCCTTGAGAACTTCAAGGGACCGGGGCTCATCGCTCGCTCTCTGGTCGGAGCATTCGGCGGCTTCCCCGGCCTGGGCAGTCTGGTCAAGTACTTCTCCTACAACCTGAGCGGCGCTGATCTGGCCCTTCCTATCAAACGCTTTTCCGCACGTTGGCTGAAATCGCAACAAGGAACCGCCAAGCGCCTTCATATCCACGTCTCGGGCGAAGTCTATATGCGCATCGCCCAGGGCGAGGCCATCTATCGCACACTGCTCGCAAACCTCGGATTCCGACGCTTCGATATGGAACTTGCGCCGGTCTGGAGTTATCTCGAGTATCTGGTCGAGGAATCCATGGAAAATGCGCGCGAATCAATCAGACTGGCCGAAGCGGGCAAGCGGCGCGCAGGCGGCGACATTCGGCGGGACGAGGTTCTCCGTGCGAACCGGGATAAGCTTTTCAAGCTGAAATTGCTTGGCTGGATGCTGCGCAATCTGCTGGCGAAACCGCTCTATCGCGCCGCCGGAATTCAGATGCCCAAACCGGCTCCCGAACTGATGCTGGCCGCCAAGGAAATCCTGCCCACGCTGCGCCCTATCGGCGAACTGGCCCCCTATGTCGGTGAAGCGCTGACTTGCTTGAGACAAGGCACCGACCTGTTCCTCAATGTCGCCCCGAGCAGTTGCATGGTTTCGGCAATGGGAGAAGTTGTCACGCCCAAATTGCAGCGGATCGGCGCCTCGGCGCATAGCGGCCATATCCAGCAGCTGTTTTCTGCCGAAGGGGAAATCACCGAAGAATTACTTACCCTGGCCATGCTCAAAGCGATCGATCCGGAACGATATTTCCTTAAGGCTGCTTGAGGCATGAACCGTCGCCGCTTCCTGATCGCAGCCGGTGCGACGGGCCTGGGACTGGCCGGCCTCGCTGCCTGGCGCTACTGGCCCGAGCACGGGCTGATGAACCCCTGCCTGGCCGCACTGCCGGACGAAGTGGCGAGCCATGAATTGGTCAGGACGGCCTGGGAAGGGCTCGATCCGGCTCAGGTCTGGGACTGCCATGCCCACCTCGTCGGCACCGGGGATTCGGGCAGCGGCGTCTGGCTCAACCCCTCACTCGAATCGATGATTCATCCGCTGCAATACGCCCAGCGGCTGTTCTTCCTCAACGCCGGCTGCGCCCACGAGGCGCCGGGCCAGGCCGACCGGAGCTATGTCGAGCGCATGCGCAACCTGCTCGAAGGCCTGCGCCCCGGCGCCAAGCTGATGCTGTTTGCCTTCGACTTCAACCACCGCGAGGATGGCACGGCCGATCGCGACAACAGCTCGTTCTTTGTCCCCAACGATTACGCGCGCGAGGTGGCGCGCGCGCATCCGCAGCATTTCGAGTGGGTGGCCTCGATCCACCCCTACCGCAAGGATGGCGTCGAGGCACTGGAGCGTGCCGCCGCCGAAGGGGCGCGCGCCGTGAAGTGGCTGCCGTCGGCACAGGGCATGGATCCGGCCGCGGCCCTCTGCGACCGCTTCTTCGCAGCGCTGGCGCGGCTCGGCCTGCCGCTGATCAGCCATGCCGGCGAGGAACGCGCGGTGCACGGCGGCAACACCCAGCACTTCGGCAACCCGCTGCGGCTGCGCCGGGCGCTCGACCACGGCGTGCGCGTGGTCGTGGCCCACTGCGCCTCGATGGGTCAGGACCGCGACATCGACAAGGGAGAAAACGGGCCCTACGTCGACAGCTTCGACCTCTTCGCCCGCCTGATGGACGACCCGGTGTATGGACCGAAGCTGCACGGCGACATCTCGGCGGTGACGCAGCTGAACCGCGCCGGCCCGGCGCTGGAGACGATGCTGGCGCGCGAGGACTGGCAGCCGCGCCTGCTCAACGGCACCGACTACCCCCTGCCCGGCGTGATGCCGCTGTTTTCCGTGGCTTACATGGCGCAGCTGGGCCTGATCCCACAAACGGCGGTGCCGGTGCTCACCGAGATCAGAAAACACAACCCGCTGCTGTTCGACTTCGTGCTGAAGCGCCACCTGGACTTCAAGGGCAGGCGCTTCGCAAAGTCAGTCTTCGAGACACGGCAATTTTTCGAGAAGAAGGAGCAAAAATGAAACTGAAATTCCTTGTTTTGCTGACCGGTGCGCTGCTGGTTTCCGCCCCGGCCTTCGCGCAGGAGGCCTCGCGCGCCTCGGGCAACGCCTCCGCCGCGGCCTCGCGCGCCGCAGGCGTGGTGGTCGCCGGCAGCGCCTCGGTGCTGGCGGCCGGCTCGGTGCTGACCGTGCAGGCCGTCGAGAGGATGGGCGAGTCCGTCGTTCTCGTCCTGAAGGGCGCATCCGATGCGGCCACCGTCTCGGTGCGCGTGGCGGCCGACCTGTCGGGCAAGGCCGCGCTTGCCGTCGGCACGGCCGTTTCCGTAGTCGCCGAATCCGCCGGCCATGCCTTGGTCGCCTCGGGCAGGGTGATCGCCTTCATCCCCAACGAGATCGGCAAGTCGCTGATCCACCATTCCCGCGTGAAACACTGAGGCGGGACGATGAGAGGAATGCTGCTGCCGGCCCTGGCCTGCCTGGCCCTCCTCGTCGGCCGCGCAGAGGCGGGCCAGACCTGCTCGGAGAACCCGCCGACGGCGGAAACCCTGCAGAAGGCCCTTCGCCTTGCCCTGAAAGCGCGCGATGCACTGGAGGCGTCGGGCGCCGAAGCGGCCCTGATCGGACGCGTCGGCCAGGATCTGTCGAAATACCGCCTGCGCTATTCTCACCTCGGCTTCGTCTGGCGCGATCACCCGCAGGGGCGCTGGCTGGTGGTGCACGAGCTGAACCAGTGCGGGACGGCCGGCTCGGATCTCTTCAACGAGGGCCTGGGTAATTTCTTCCTGGACGACCTGTTCGCCTGGGAGGCGCTGATCGTGGTGCCGGGCGAGGACTGGCAGAAGAAGATCGCCGCCGGCCTGCGCGAGGGCCGCTTCGTGCGCCTCCACGAAGCGAACTACAACATGCTCGCCTACCCGTTCTCGACGCGCTACCAGAACTCCAACCAGTGGGCGCTGGAGGCGCTGGCCGATGCCCTCGGCCCCGGCCCGTTCGCCGGCCGCGCCGAGGCGCAGCAGTGGCTGCAGACGAACGGCTATGCGCCGACGACGCTCGACATTCCGGCGCTGACGCGCCTGGGCGGGCGCATGTTCCGCGCCAACATCGCCTTCGACGACCACCCTTCCGAACGACGCTGGGCCGGCAAGATCGACACGGTGACGGTGGAATCGGTGTTCGCCTTCGCCGCGGCACGCGACCCGGCCGCCAAGCGCATCCTGCTGCGCCTCGACTAAAAACTTCAGGGAGAGGAATCGATGTCATCCAGCCAATTCGGCCTGCTGAAGGAAAGAAGATTCGCGCCCTTCTTCGGCGTGCAGTTCCTCGGCGCGCTCAACGACAATGTCTTCAAGCAGGCGCTGGTGATCCTGCTCACCTACTCCACTGCCAGCTACACGACGATGTCGACGGACATCCTGCAGAACCTGGCGCAGGGGCTGTTCGTGCTGCCCTTCTTCCTCTTCTCGGCCACCGCCGGCCAGCTTGCCGACAAGTACGAGAAGTCGCGCCTGATCAGCATCACGGTGGCGATCGAGTTCTGCTGCATGGCAGTCGGCGCCGCCGGCTTCTTCCTGCACAGCCTGCCGCTGCTGTTCGCCGCCCTCTTTCTCGGCGGCATCCAGTCGGCGCTGTTCGGCCCGGTGAAGTACGCCATCCTGCCGCAGCACCTGAAGGAGACGGAACTGGTCGGCGGCAACGGCATGGTCGAGATGGGCACCTCGGTGGCGATCCTCGTCGGCATGATGCTGGGCGGCTGGCTGGTGGCGCAGGAAGGCTGGGGGATCGGCGCGGCGGCCTTCGTCACCATGGGGATTTCGGCGACGGGCTTCCTGCTCTCGCGTTTCATACCGCTCGCCCCGGCGGCCGATCCGTCGCTCAGGATCAACTGGAATCCGATCAGCGAGACCTGGCGCAACTTCCAGTTCCTGCGCGGCAACCGCACGGTGTTCCTTTCGGTGCTGGGCATCTCCTGGTTCTGGTTCTACGGCTCGCTCTTCATCACCCAGTTCCCCAACCTGTCGAAGGACATCCTCGCCGGCCAGGAGTCGGTGGTGACGCTGCTCTTGATCGTCTTCTCGATCGGCATCGGCGTCGGCTCGCTCTTGTGCGAACGCCTCTCCGGCCACAAGGTGGAGATCGGCCTGGTGCCCTTCGGCTCGATCGGCCTGACGCTGTTCGGCATCGACCTCTATTTCGCGCTGGCCGGACATGTCGGCAGCGAGCTGCAGCACCCGCCGATGGCGCTGCTCCCCTTCCTGCAGGATGCGGACCACTGGCGCGTGCTGGCCGATCTGTTCCTCATCGGTCTGTTCGGCGGCTTCTACATCGTGCCGCTCTACGCCCTGATCCAGATTCGCTCCGAGCCCTCGCACCGCTCGCGCATCATCGCCGGCAACAACATCCTCAACGCCCTGTTCATGGTTGCCGCGGCCGGCATCGCCATCGGTCTCTTCGCCGCCGGCCTGACCATTCCGCAGCTGCTGCTCGCCACGGCGCTGATGAACGCCGTCGTCGCGCTCTACATCTACCGGCTGGTGCCGGAGTTCCTCATGCGCTTCATCGTCTGGCTGCTGATCCATTCGGTGTACCGCCTGAAGAAGGAGGGGCTCGACAACATCCCCGAGGAAGGGCCGGCGGTGATCGTCTGCAACCACGTCAGCTTCGTCGACGCGCTGGTCATTGCGGCGGCCTGCCCGCGGCCGATCCGCTTCGTCATGGACCACCATATTTTCAGGATCCCCGTGCTCAACTTCGTCTTCCGCGAGGGGCGCGCCATTCCGATCGCCTCGGCGAAGGAGGACCCGGCGCTGCTGGAAAAAGCCTACGACGAAGTGGCGAAGGCGCTCGAAGCGGGCGACCTGGTCGGCATTTTCCCCGAGGGCCGCATCACCGACACGGGCGAGCTGTATCCGTTCAAGAACGGCATCCGGCGCATCGTCGAGCGCACGCCGGTGCCGGTGGTGCCGATGGCGCTGCAGGGAATGTGGGGCAGCTTCTTCTCGCGCAAGGGCGGCGCGGCCATGACGCGGCCGTTCCGCCGCGGCCTGCTCTCGAAGATCGGCCTGGCGGTGGCACCGGGCGTGGCGGCGGCCGCCGCCACGCCCGAGGCACTGCAGGCAATCGTCGCCGGACTGCGCGGCAACGAAAAATAAGGAGCAGCGATGGAAACCGTCTTCGGCTTTTTCCTTGCGCTGATTTTTTTCTACGTCCTGCTGGAATGGCGGCTGGGAAAGGCACGGCGCGAGTCGGAGCAGCGTTACGCCGATCTCGAGGCGAAGACGCGCTGGCTCTACGAGCGGCTGCAGGAAATGCAGTTGCGCCCGGCAACCGAAGCGCCGCCGGCCGAGACGGTGCAAGTCGCGGCGGAGGCAAGCGTGGCGCCCGCAGCAGAAGAAATCGCCGCCCCACGGAGGCTGACTTTCCCGGAAGAGACCGTGGCCGAGCCCACGGCCGTCGAAGCGCCCGCAGCGAAAGAGCCCGGCTGGCTCTCCAGGCTGCTCTTCGGCGGCAACATCCTGGCGAAGATCGGCGTCGTGCTGCTGATCTTCGGCATCGGCTCGGCGTTGAAGCTCGCCGCCGAGTTCGGCGTGCTGCCGGCGGAAGTGCGCCTCGGCATCGCGGCGCTGTTCGGCGTGGCGCTGGGCGTGCTCGGCTGGCGCAAGCGCGCCGGCCACGAGATGTTCGGCTTCGCCCTGCAGGGCGGCGGCGTGGCGGTGCTCTATCTCGTCGTGTACTTCGCCCTGACGCGCTATGAATTGCTCACCACGGTGCCGGCCTTTGCGCTCTTCGTCGTCCTCGGCGTCGGCTGCATGCTGCTGGCGGCGTTCCAGGACGGCCGCTCGCTGGCGGTGCTCGGTCTCGTCGGCGCCTTCCTCGCGCCGATCCTCGCCTCGAGCGACACCGGCAAGCATGTCGTGCTGTTCTCCTATTTCACGCTGCTCAACCTGTTCATCTTCGGCCTGAGCTGGTTCAGGTCGTGGCGCTCGCTCAACGTGGCGGGCTTCCTGCTCACCTTCGCCATCGGCGTGAACTGGGGGTTGAAGTTCTACCGGCCGGAGTATTTCCCGACGACCGAGCCCTTCCTCGTCGTGCTGTTCCTCATCTACAGCCTGATCCCCATCGTGTTTGCGCTGCGCGCGGTGCCCGGCACGGCGCCGGTCGATCGTGTAGACGCCATGCTGATCTTCGGCACGCCGGTGGTGTGCGGCTTCCTGCAGGTGCCGCTGGTCGAGGCCTTCGAATACGGCCTGGCCTGGTCGGCGGGTCTGGCGGGGCTGTATTACCTCGTGCTCGCCTTCGCCGTGGCGCGCCGCGGACATGAGGAGCTTGGCGTGCTGGCGGAAAGCCAGCGCTGGATCGGCGCCGCGCTGCTGACGCTGGCCGTGCCCTTCGCCTTCGGCGCGCGCGCGACGGTGGCGCTGTGGGCGCTGGAGGGCGCGGCGGCAGCCTGGATGGGAGCGAAGCGCGGGCGCACGCGCATGGCGCTCGCCGGCCTGGCGCTGCAGCTCGTCGCCGGCGGCTATTTCCTGCTGCACATCGACGCGCTCAGGCACGTCACGGCACTCGCCAACGACGTCTTCGTCGGCGGCATGCTGGTGGCCGTCGCCGGACTGATCGGTGCGTATGCTGCCAGCCGGCTCGACCGCAAGTCGGCGCCGCAGCTTCTTTCTGCAGCGATGCTGGTCTGGAGCGCGCTGTGGCTCTACGGCACGGGGCTCGGCGAGATCGACGTCTTCGTCGAACGCCCCTGGCGCTTTGCCGCCGCGCTGGCGCTCATCGCCCTGCCGCTGGTGGCGGCGGAATTCGCCGGCCGGCGGCTCGACTGGCGGGTGTTGCGGCGCGCCGCGGTGCTGCTGCCCTTCGTGCTGGCGCTCGGCGCGCTGGCGGTGCTGGACATGAAGCGCCATCCCTTCGCCGATGCCGCCTGGCTCAGCTGGCTGCTGGCCTACGCCGGCCACTTCATCGTGCTCAAGCGCCAGGAGGAGGATGGAGAAAATCTCTGGCTCGACGCAAGGCACGCGCTCGGCTTCTGCGTGCTGGCCACCCTCGCCGGCTGGGAAGCGAGCTGGCAGCTGCATCAGTGGCTGCCCAACGTCCGCCTGGCGCGCATGCTGGGCTGGGGCGTGGTGCCGGCGCTGCTGCTCGCGGCTGCACATATCGCGACACGCGCGCAGGCCTGGCCGCTGGCGACGCATCGCGGCGCCTACCTGAGCCTCGGCTCGGCGCCTGTAGCCCATCTTTCTCAACCCGCCGCTGGAAGCAGGGATTTTGAGGGGGTTGGCGC